>NZ_CBVJ010000068.1 GCF_000513275.1 Paenibacillus gorillae
GATGCTCGGCATATTTTAGCGAGTAATAATAGCTCTCTGCAGAGCTTTCTTGCTTCTCGAGCCGTTCTTTCGTTTCTTCAACTTCCTGTAGGACTGTCTCTAGTGCCCCAGCCTTTTTGCTGTTCTTCAGCAATTAGCAAGGATGACTCTCCTTTTTTGCCAGTTTCTAAACTTTTCTTTCCAATTTTTCCATTTGTGTCAGAAGTCTAGATTGCTCCGCCTGTTGCTCCAACTCTACCTGCTTGGCTACTTGGAGATATATTTTTGCTTTTCCCCGATGGTCTTCATACTGAACTTGCTCATTATGCAGCTTTGCATATCCGGTAACATATTTATTAAGCTCAGCTAAAATCCGCTTATTTTCCTCGATTTTTTCTTTTAATTCCTTATACTGCTTAAATCCTTCTCTTTGCAGCTGGAATAGATCAGCAAATGTCCCTTGCTCAAATCCTTCCATTGCATCTTCAATCGTCGGAATTAACAAGCGATCAACTAGCTGAGAGGACGTTTTGCATTCATCAAAAAAGCTTCTATTCCTCCTTCACTTGAATTAATTTTGACAATAGCTTGCCACTCCGATTGAATAATATGAAAATGCTCTTCAATGTATTGATGAAAGCTTGTTAGTGTATCAAATGTTTTAGCAATTAATGCATTTTTCTGATGCATCATTTGGTAATACTCGTGAATTTCACCTTTCTCAGTTACTCTTACTTTCCCGTCACCCACTTCTTTCGTAAAAGGCAGCTTCCCTAGCCGATGCTCATCATGCTCTGAGTACTCATATACATAACGATAGGAATCCAAACCAGTTGTACTCATAAATAAGCTTACACAGGTCATAGCATATCTACGTCTTGGCTTCTCAGCAAGCAGCCATTCAATTGCTATATGAGCAGGGCCATTTTCTAGCGAAAGCGTATCCTTCAATCTTCTGCCTGCCAAATCACTATGAGGCAATACCGCTTGAATAGCCGTCTGAATAAAGACCGTCTTGCCACCACCATTTTCCAGAACAATTGCGCTATTATGACCATCAAAAGAAAAAGTAGCGTCATTATATCGCTTGGCGCCGCCTTCATAAACCACATTAGTAAATCTAATTTTTGAGATGACTGGCATTGGATTTAAGCCTCCCCCATCTGTTTCGGTTCAAGTCCATAGAGAAACTCTAATATCCCTCGATTGTATTCTCTCTCCATAAAATACCGCTGTACAATAATTTTTGTTCTTTCTGTCACATCCAGCTCATCTTGTCCTACCTGTATGGCCATTCCTTGATCAAGCAAAAACTTTCGAACAGTATCTATAAAGCTCACGCGGCTAATGGTCACACCACTTTGTCGTTTGGCTGTCTCTTTGACATCGTCCATGGCATCCCATTTTTCGATAATATTACTCCATTGATAAGAATACTCCTGACTATGCGCCAGCAATTCTTCTTCAGAATGCTCCTTTAACCCGTCTATCCTTTGCTGTACTAACCTCATCCACTCTTCTAATTGAATAAAGTTACGGGTAGGCTCGGCTGTCTGATAACTATTATAAAACGCACCAATAAATACAATAATAGCAACATACATTAAGTAAAGATCAGCATTAACCGCATTACTGCGTAAATACATTCGCTTTAATGATTCATTGGTCATATGAAATGGTGATAGTCTGACTAAAGGGACTAAAATCAGATGATCTCCTGCTCCTAATACAACACAATCTACTTCAGAAGCAAATTGATCGAGCAGTCCACGAACACGATCATCCGCCTCTACTTGCATCATGCTTTCCTTATCCGCTACACCGCTGCCTGCTAACTGAGCATAGATGCGAAAGGCCTTCATCACCTCATCATTGCTATAATTCATTCCATTCCCCTCCCAAGCTAATCATTAGCTCCTGTATCGAATAACGTTCATTTACACGATAGATCCCTTCCACTTCGCGAACCATCAATCGTCTTCCGCTTAGTAAGACTCGAATCGCTTCATACAAACTGCTGTCTTCATGCTCATCTTCATCCTCTGCTGCAACAGCTTCGATCGGGCTGCGTTGATGCAATATTATCCAGCAACCATAAAAATCTCGTGTTGCTATCCAATTTTTTGCTTCATGTTGCTCTAAATAAGCTACAAACTCGCTTAACAACATCTCCTCACGCCCCAAATTTATGAAACATTGGAGAAGCTCTTCGATGATCCGCACAAACTTTTCCTTTCGTTGGATAATAAAAGAGGATGCCTCGGACTCTTCATCCAAGTCCAGAAGTGCACTCTCTGCCAATTCCCCATCATCATTAGCTACAAGCTGCTGCTTTGAAAATACGGTAAGAGGTGACCATATCTTTTTTTGCTCTATTGGCATAAATGGTGCTATTACGCCCTTCATAGCCTCCATCGGCAACGGAGTACCAAACAGAAACGAAGCAATATCTTGATCAAAGTTAAACGCATTTAACCCCGTATAATATAGAGATTCCTTAGCTGCTCGCAGTGCTGTACTCTCTAGTTCCATACTTTGCTGTAGTAAATGTGTATGCTCATTATGAACCTTTTCTAGTTCAACCCCAATTCGTACAATAAATTCATAGGGCTTCTGATTTTTGACTAGCTCCCTCTCCGCATAAATGCGGTCCCTTGTTTCCTTAACAAAACCTCTCAGCTCATTAAATTCTTCATTTTCACGCTTTAATCGTAAATATATATCTTCTAACAGAGAGCGATATCGTAGCAACGTTTCCTCCGAAACGATACTACGTTTGATTTCGTGCTCGACTGTATTTATTCTATTTTGCAAAGCTTCCACGTCCACTAGCATCTCATTAATTTGGCGTAGTGCGCTTTGGAACTCTCCTTTTTCCAACTGTTTGCGCAACAGCAACTGATGAATCGACAATTGAAACTCCATATAAAATTCTTTTGTAGCAAAAACCAGTTCCAGTCCGTCCTCATCTAATGCATAATACTGCGTATTGCTAGCGGCATCATAGGTATCAGTTCGCAAGATAGATGGATAGATCACACCCTCCTGTCCAGTAGCCGGATGATAATAGACAAATCCTCGCTTAGTCCCTGATGCTGGTCGAAATACATGAATAATTCTGCGCCCTATATCGTCCAGATCTTGCTCATCCAGCACATAATTATCACCTAAGACCGCTGCAAAAAATATCGTTAAATCCTTTACACTCGTCCTTCTACTCCGCATTAACTTCTTTTCAAAGAAAAACAGCAACGCTATCAGGCCAAGCTCCATCATCGCTACTTGTTTACCCGTTTGATCAAGCTTTCTTTGGCGCCCAAGTTCAAATAACGGATCAAATAATGCTAGCTTGGCCATACGATCCGAAAAGCCAACCAACATATCATTTATTTCAGACTCTGAGTATATTGATCCCATATTGTATCTCTCCCAACTTCAATCAACTCTTCACTTCGCAGTGTTTCTTGAGGAATATAGTAACCTTCACGCAGCATAGCATTTATTTTCTCCGCCTCATGGGCAGGAAACTGCTCCGTAAATAGTTGTAATGCAACCTCATTCAACCGATGATTCCGTTTCCCCTCAGTAGCTTCCTTTCTCAGACATGCACAATAAAAAGGCATAGCCAAATTTACTGGAAATCTAGTTTGAAGATCATGCCAAATTAAAATCCCCTCCAAATCCAGGTCGCCAAAATAAAACAGTTCATGCTCTACATGTGGGATAGGGTACTGTAATCTTAACATATCCAGGTTTCCAATAATTTTCCGTCCATAACCCAAGATTAAAGTAGAAAATGGTAGTTTCGGCAATGCTGACACTAGTCCTTGAAAGGTCGTCTTATTCTCTACAATCAGATGCAAATGCTTGTTACTATTAAATCCAATTGAAGGATTAACCGCCAGCATTAATGGATCACTAACCGGAACAATCTTCATTAGCTCAGCTACACCTATTCGGTCCAATAAAGCTTGTCCACCCTGCTCTGACAGCCATTTCTCATCCCGAACTAGCTCATAGCTGCGCTCTGGGGCAGGAGCGTGGGACTGCGGTAGCGTTCCCTTTTTCAAATAAGTATCAATTTTTTGAATATAAGGAAGATCCTCACGCCATTTATAAGGGCCAAGATGATAGTAACTATCTAATTGAATAGTAGCATGCAACTTTGAACCCCAAAAATGTAGTTCCCGTATATATTCCCCATGAATAAGCCGTTTCTGAATACGATAGTGATAGGCTAGAGAATATATTCTCCCATTCCGCCCATGTACTTTTACAGGCTCAAGAATACCTTCACTTTCAAGCTCCAACACCCATTTTGCAAAAAGACCATAGTCAATGGCATCCCCTCTAAACAACTGTTCAAGATCAGACAATCCTACCGTTGCCTTGGCATAAGCACCTAAAAAATCAATCAGTTTTTGTTTATAACTCATATCATCACCGCTTTCGTATATAACGAAATCATAAAGAAAAAGCCATCTCTAATCTCCGAAATGGTTGTTGACTAGCAGACCATAAGAGAATTGCAATGACTTATTATTATTTTAATGGAAGCCTTATGAAAAGGCTATACGTCGTCGCATTGGACGTCCTTAATGTATATCCCAAGCAATTTGAACTTCACGATACCCTATGGTTTGCTATATTCCTTGCATCCATCCGAGGATGTCAATACGTTTATAGAAATCATAAAAGAAATGCAACCTAAACACAGCACTCTTCCCCCGCTAGAGCTTAATAACAGAATTTAAGTATACACAATCACAAAAAACCATTGTACTTGAGCAATGTACTTGAGCCATTGCAAATAAAAAGGATGTCAGCTTTGGCTTATCGCCGCTGACATCCTTTTTTGATTAAAACACTACAACCTGTCAGCTATACTTGCGCTGACTGATCTTCTTATTTCTCATTCATCTCCAAAACACGGAGAAGAATTGTAATGACTTCCGCACGGGTTGCCACGGCATTGAAGTCAAACTTGCCGCCTTCCTTACCCTGCATAATCCCTTTGTCAGCTACTGCGCCAATCGCGCCTTTTGCCCACTCTGGCAGTTTGTCTTGGTCAGTAAAGCTTGCTGATTTATCCTTCTGGTCTTCCAGCTTCAAAGCACGAGCAATCATTACTGCAAGCTCGGCGCGCGTCAAACCGCTATTCGGACGCAATGTTCCATCCGAGTAGCCGCTCAAGACACCCGCTTCTACTGCCTGAGCAAGCGCTTCTTTCGACCATGAAGCAATGGCTGAATCATCTTTAAAGGCATGCTGCTTTCCATCGCCTTGTACAGTCAATGCACGGGTTAACATCACTGCGAATTCCGCACGGGTTACCGCTGCATTTGGCTTGAAGGTATGATCATTGTAGCCAAGCACAAAGCCTTTTTCCACTGCCTTACGAATGGCTTCCTCTGCCCAGTGTCCGGCAATATCCTTCAATTCAACTTGATTTCCGCCGGTGTTGCCATTATTTCCGTTATTCCCACCGTTGTTACCTCCGGCGTTGCCATTACCTCCGTTATTCCCACCATTGTTACCGCCGTTGTTACCATTGCCACCGTTATTTCCACCATTGTTGCCAGGTGTTGTATCCACTACTGTAATCGTCAGCACCTGCGGCTGTCCTGCACTAAATTCAAATGTCAGTTGAGCTGTACCCTTTTGTAATTGGGCCAAGTAAGCCGTCTTAATCGTTACTTGACCGTTATTCACAACATAATCGGTTCCAGCTTGCAGCAGGGTGCTGCCGTTCTTGATTCCTGTCAGTGTATTCCCTTTAAGATCCAGCTGTATGACAGCCTCTTCCTGCTTGCTAGAGTTCAAATCAAACCCAGCAGCAGTTGGGCTGATTTCACTAGACGGATTGATACCGCTCAGACTGTTAAGAAGATTCGTCTTCACTTGTCCGTCTGCCATAATAACAACGAAGTTGCGAGCAATCGCGATATCGGCAGCTGCTCCAGACGTAAGCGCCTTTGTAACCGCAGCCTCTGCTGATGTTTCAAGCATCTCATTGTATTTGCCAGCACTGAGCAGGTATAGATCTGTAAATAGACTGGAATTTTTCAATTGACCACTTTCAACTTCAAAAGTAGTTCTGCTGCCGTCAGATTCTTGCGAGCCGTCAGATTCATTGAGCATGATCGATATTCCGATTCTTCCATTCGCAAGCTCCGATGCAGGATTGTTAAGAACGGTATTAAACGGAATTTTCAAACTGTAAGTTGTCGTTTTTGCAGTTTCATCTCGTGTAATGTCTGCCACGATATCCGTTATCGGAGCAGTCGGTGCATTAGCGCCTGCAGGACGAGTCCAAGCCCATTTTATTACTTCGTGGTTATTGTTGAGCGCAAATCCTAGTTCATTCCGCGTAGTGCTGTTGGTTACAGGATTGCGTAAATCAATACCAAACTGCAGGCTGTCCTCTCTCCATATATTGCCTCCAGACTGGTTATTGAACTGTACGTCGTCTGTAACGACAATATGAGCATATAAGTTGCTGTCATCCCACGCGAAATGTGATTCTGCGCTGAGGTCTTGCGGACCATCCCACGTGCCCGAAGTGACATAATCTTTTGTATCCATTACATAGGCCGGAGTTGCGGCAGTCTTTGCCGGATTCTCCGTGCCGGCAGCGCTTACCTTCTCCGCGTAAGCCGTGTCAAACTTTGCCGTATAGGTGTATGCTTTTCCGTCATCGAGCTTAAGCTCGAATGTGACCAGACCTGCAACATAATACGGTAAATCTACGGTTACGGACTCACCTGCCGCAAGCGGGTTAAATTTAATTGGCGTGAGATCTTCAGCATAAGCCCCCGGAGAAATAATTTTTAATGTTCCGGGTGCAGAAACTCTTCCTCCGACATTATACTTCACGCTGAATTGTTGCTTATCCCCGTTTTTAGTTAGGTTAAATACAAACGGTTCCGCCAATAAATCTGAGCCATAAATACCGTACGGATTGCCCGCTGGCGTACTGTTTCTCAAACCAGATGCGTAATAGTTGTTGCTAAGCTCGATCGATGTGCCGCCCTCGCGAAGCATTGCGTACACATTATTATTCTGGCCGTTTTTCGTCGGCTGGAAGTAAGAGGAGTACACATACGCTTTTCCGCCTTGAACGTCTATACCCGGATTATTTCCTGGCAGCTGAGTGAAGTTTGCTTGCTGGAAACGAACGTTACCGTTGTATACGACCGCACCGGCTACAGTCGGGCTTCCCCAGAACGCGCTGTTGTACAATACAAGTTCAGCATCAGGGTGAATTTTTGCAGGATTCGCTGCATCGCCCATTTTGACATACGCCCGGTTCGGCTCCGTTGCGATGTTCGTATTAACCAATTCCGAGTTGATCGCGATGATTTTGGTATGTTCGTCCGCGTCTTCCACATGCAACGCGTACGTAGTGCCGTCCGAGCCGTGACCGATCATCGTCATTTTTCCTGGAAATGCGAATTGGCCATTACCCAAGTCTCTCTTCAGGAAGTGTATGCCGTATACCGAACCAAACACGAAATTGTTGAAAATCGTCTGATCTTCCACGTCAGAGAATTTGAGCGCACTGCTGTACCTTTGTACGAACCCGTACAAATCGCCGCTAGGCGCCGTATAGCCTTGACCTCCTGGAAGTCTCAATGCGTAATGCGGATTGAATTGCATATTTCGGATAAATCCGCCTTCCGCTCCGCCGCCGACCCAGATGCCAGCTCTCAAGAGCGTGCCGCCTAGGTAATCGACATAGTGGCCATCCGTTTTATAGGAAGCCAAGTCTATACCTTTATCCCCAATCGGGATCGTTAAGTTGATTGCATATACGCCAGCACCTTGGCCCTGTACCATGAACGGAGTTTTAAGCGTTTGGTTAGGATTATCCAGGTTGACGCTGGTTAAATTCGCTTGCGTAAGGTTAAGTCCTCGGAGACCTGCATTTGCTTTAAGCTGGATGAGAGAGCTTCCGTTTTCTCCCTGAGCACCGCCGGTGTAAGCGGTGAATATCGCCGTGCCGCCGCCCTGTGTATGATGCTGTACATCCCAAGTTCCTCGGAGCTCAACACCTTCAGGAATGATGACAGGATTATTCAGTCTGTATCTTCCGCCAGGTAAATAGATCGTGCCGCCGCCGTGGTTCGCTTTAATATAATCAAGAGCTTCCTGCAGTTTTACAGATATATCCACGGTTGGTGCGTTGCCTGTCAATGAGCGCGGGAAATCAAGTCTAAGCACTGCGCTTGATGCCGGTCTCGGGTGTACGTCAATATCTGTTTTTACGTCTTTCGGAATCGGCTCAAACAGATAGTCAACATCATTAACTGCCTGTATGGTGGTGCTCGTACCGCCGCCTTGAACGTCAAGATTAAGGTTATTGATGTGCTCTGCAAGGTTGGCGCTCTCGATGTTCAGGTTATAACCGGAATTTACCGATTTAAACGTTCCGAAGTTTGCTCCGAGATTGACGTGCTTGCTTGCCTTCTTAAAGTTGCTTTGGCTGACTAATGCATTGCCTTTGCCCCGGAAGTTCAGCGCAAAATCATCATATTGGTCGAACGTGCTATCCTCAAAGGATATCACTCCGCCCCTAGCGTCGCTCACAATCGGACCATTGAATTTAACTCCGTTAAATTGAACCGATGTGTTGAAACGTTCGTTGAAATATACGGCCGTGTCGCCTCCGAATTCCGAGCCCGAGAATAGCAGACCAAAACCGTTAACGTTGTCGATATAAATGCCTGTTTCACTATCCTCTATTTTCAAACCATAGAACTGTGCGTTTGGAGCTTCGTCGCCGCCAGGCTCTCTTCCGATCCACATCCCCGTTTTATAGCCGGAAACATACAGACCCGCTACATACTCCCAGTCGGAACGGTGCATCATGAATCCGGTAGCGTTCGCTCTAGTATAAGCTTTCACCTCTGAAAGCGCCGGTGCGCCCTCAAGTCCTGAATTCGCCCAGTATTTCGGATCAATATTAACGTTCTCGATACGTCCGATATCTGTACAAGTGTGGACGACAATGCCCTTGTATAGCGCCGTCATATTGCTGTTCACCACATAATGCATTTCACTCGGCAGGGAAATGAATCCGCCCCAAGCGTTTACTAGAGTCACGTTGTCCAGCGTTGCGCTGTTTCCGGTTCTTTGATAGAACGTCCACGGATACGGAATCCCGTTAATCGTCTCAAATTCCCCTGTTTTCTGACCGTCTTCGTTTCTCTTCTCAACGACGGTTTCAGCATTAATATCCTGATTCGGATACCATACGGAAAGGTTAGTTACACCTGTGCCCTGTTCCATGTCGATAAATCTGTCGGACACGTTAGCTACTTTTTTGCCGCCTGTCTGATTCTCTCTCTCGTCAGAATCAACATACGTGTCATAATTGGCCGTATTATGTCCGGCATAGACGGCGAGAATCGTTCCGTCAATTTTACCGTCATACCCGCTCGCATCCGGATTATCCCATTCACCGCGAAGCTGTACGCCTGCCCGTAAATTTAACACTTGTTTATATTCGTAGGTTGTATTGCCAGTCGTGCTTTTAACGCTTACTGAGCCAGTAGTTTCCGAATAGAACGCATACGTTCCCGCCGGAATATAGACTACGCCTCCGCCATCATTATAAGCCGCGTCAATTGCCGCTTGGAAAGCCTCTCTGTTGTCAAAATCAACTAAGTTCTCCGCTTCTGCCATCGCGACTGTCTTAGCCCCGAAAGCAAGCACGTTAAAGTCAGATATCGCCCAGTCTTTAGCAGCGTTTTGCTGAGCAATTGCCGTTCTCATATGCTTGGCGTAATCATATCGATCCGGTACTGTTAAATCAAAAGTTTTCGTCTTAATTACAGGAGCCGATACTGGTCCTCTTTTTATCGTTGCCGTAAGCGTTACATTACCGCCGCCATCCGGACGGCTTGTCGGTATGATGCCTGCAGCAGTTATGAGAGTTGCGGCCGATGTCGTCCATGTGATATCCGTCATATTCTCGCCCATCGACGGAAGAACCAGGTTCGTCGTCACATTATTCTCAGAAGCATTCACGCCTTTGATTAAATCCCATGTCAGTTTACTCAACATATTATTAACCGCATCCTCGTCGTTTCCGATACCTGTTCCGCGAACGACTATATTAAATGTTTTAACAACCGGTGTTGCCGTACCTTTGCTTATTGTCGCCGTCAGTGTTACGGCCGTGTTGGCTTCTTGACGGTTTACTGCACCGGTGCTGCTGTTTATTACCGTGTTATTAGTAGATGTCCATACAATGCTCGTATTCGACGAGCCTGCGCTAGCCAGAGTCAAAGCCGTTTCCACCAGATCCTGTCTCGTATTCGTACCCTTGATCGCGTCCCATGTCAGCGCACTTGCGACCAACTGTACCGCTTCTTCATCCGTTGGAGGAATTTCGGTTATCCGAATGCTCTGAATAATGGCTCCGGCTGTACCGATACGGAAATGCGCTCCTTGGTTCTGTGCTCCGACCGCAAAATTAGCTCCGTTAAGCACAGCTTTTGACGTTACCCAGGAGTTGCCGCTACCTGCAGCCGGAAGGCTGGCTGATCGATACGCGTCATACCCAGAGAAGTTGCCAGGATAAATGGTGTTGTACTGTAACGAGATTCCGCTAGCTGCACTCGGTCTCCAGTATGTGACCGCCAGTTCCACCTTGTTTGCTTGCTTAAGCTTAGCGTTGTCAACAATTACGTACATAAAGTTGCCAACCTTCACAGCCCCTACAGTGCTTTCAGTGACTTTCTCCACTGCAGTGCCGCCGTCTCCGGTGAGGCTGACGCCTATGCCGTTACCTTGAAGCCCTGGGAATGGCCCCGCCGGATCTCCACCGTCGCCGAATCCGCTTCCAATTGCATTAACAGCATTGAATGTTCCAGAATTGTTGAAGTCAATGAACACTTCAGCAAGTTCGTTAGTAACACTAGGTACTGTCACATTAAAAGCTTTAGTAACAGGTGCTGCAGTACCTTTAGATATTGTCGCCGTAAGAGTTACCGCTTTATCTTGGTCAGGGTCGCGAGTTACACTGCCAGTTGTGGTATTAATAATACCTGTCGGCGCTGCCGACCATACGATAGCCGTATCATTCGCTCCCGTTGCCGGAAGCGTCAGCTCCGTTCTTACTTCAGATTGAAGTGTGTTTGATTTTTTGATCGTGTCCCATGTCAGCTTCGTCTTTGCATCCGCTACTGCTTGATTGTCGTCAAGATGCTCCGCTTTAACTCTTGTATACGTTCCTGCGAAAGGATACTGCGTATTTTGAGCTGTGCGTGCGAATGAATAATAAGTGCTGCCTGCCGGTTTTGCAAATGTTGCAGTATAAACACCTGCATTAAGAGTACCGGTCGTCCAATCTCCTTCTGCCGGAGCGCTGCCGGTGGTGTTTACCGCGAATTGTACAGCTTGACCGTTTGCCGGTGCTGCTGACGTTAACGTAACGTTGCCGGCTGCTTCAACTGCTGCCGGAACAGGCTTCGGCGAATCCGCAGAGCTTTGGAAACGCGGGTTCTTAATATAGATATCGCCTTGAGGCACAGCTGACCATTGCATTTGCAGTCTTGCTGCCTGTACCGTATCCAAACTGACGGGATTGAAGCCATTCGGAGAATTTGCAGCCGATAATTGCGCATACACCGTAAACCATTCATTTACCTTGCCATTTCTCATTTCACTAACATTAAAGTTAATACGTGAATTGGTATCAATGTTGTTGCCGCCAGCTACCACAGCAATCCAGTTGTTACCGTTGAAATTCAAAAGATCGGCATGCGTAACATACATATCAAAAACAAAATATTGATTTGCATAGCCTATTAAATCCTGATTGCCGCTGCCATTAATAAAGCGGGCATCCCAAAGCCGTTCAGCGCCAGCGCCTATTTTGCCAGCGCCCAGCTTAACTGCACTGTTTCCGTCGGGTGAAGTCGTGGCAATCGTTCCCTCTTCGATATTAGGAAAAAACGTCGCAGTCCGGGCGTTTACCGCCGCCGGAACGGCTTTCACCGTCACAGTGAAGGTTTTCACAACACTTGCATTACCCTTGGTTATTGTCGCCGTGAGTACAACGGTTTTCTCTGCTTCTCTATTAAATAAACGATTTACGCTTCCGCTGGTGCTTATTGCTGCATTGTCCGAAGACCATGCTACGTTTGTTGTTCCGATTGCTGTCGGAAGGCTAAGCGGTGATTTTACATCGCTCTCCGAAGCATTACTGCCTTTAATCATATTCCATGTCAGAGACGCTGCCACATCATTGACGAGTGTTTGTTCATCAATAAAAGTTATAGTCGTTCTTGTAGAGGCGCCGGTGAAGTTGTAATTGCTGTCTGCTTTCGCTCGAGCGAATACATAATAGGTGTCTACAGAAGGTAATGCGGCAAATTGATGCGAATACAGACCGCCATTTGCACTTCCATCCACCCAACCCGATGCAGGAGCGTTACCGTCTTCGCTAATTGCGAATTCCACCGCTTGCCCGCTTGCCGGTGCATTCGCCGTTACTGTTCGTGTTCCTACATCAAGTGTTGGAGCCGTGGACGGCGAAGCCGGAACGCCCAACGTGCTTTTCTGGAAACGCGGGTTTTTAATGAAAACTTCAGTACTAGGAACATTAGGATCCCATTGCAGATGCATCGCCAGTTGAGTTACTTTGTCCAGCCAGGCATCATTGAAATTATTCCCGACTGCCGAGCTTGACGAAGACAGCTTCGTATAGACTGTCGCCCATGTGCCCACTGCTGCATTCGCAACCCCGCTCGTATCCAATTGGAGACGGGAGTTATTGTTAAATTTATCCGCAGCGGGATTACTGTCACTTACGATGACGAGCCAATTGTTTCCTTGCATATTTTTAAAGCTGGCATTCGGAATATACATCTCGAAAACGAAGTAGCCGTCCCTATAAGCAGATACATCTTTTAGAGGCGCCACGCTCGGCGTAAAGAGGTTATCCCAAGGGCCGCCGCCCTTTGAGGTTCCGGTGTTTAAACTCCACGCTGTCTGTCCGTCAGGGGCATCGGCGTTGGTCGCCGTATTGCCATCTGTACCTGCATTTACGATCAACGGAGTTACAGCATCTCCCCATGCCGCGCTGACGAGCATAGGCGGAGAAGCCAAAGTAAACAGCATCGACGTCGCTAGTAAAAGTGCTAAAAATCTTCTTTTTATCATTCTCACATTTCCTCCATATCTAATATATTTAGGCAATTAAGATATCATTTGACTCTTAAAAAACCATCTTCACTTCAATACCAAACCTCCAGTAGCGTTGCATAAAAGAAATTTGTATTTTCGGAAATTTCTGTTATTTATGTAGCACAAAAAAAATCCTTAACACTTCCCTCTTTTATGCTCGCCGCCGCATCACCTCTACTCTTCCATATATCCAATCTTGTAAAAGCGCACTCGTCCACAACCGACTTAATGTTAGCGTTTTCACAAGTTCAAAAAAATAACAGGATTCAAAGAGCGATAAGCGTACGTGCGAATAACGTAATCTCACTACTTCTTTTAACCCTGTAATACTCTCCCGGAACATAACCTGTATATTGTGGACTTTAATCTTATCATACGAGTGTTGAAGTAGAGTTCCAATGGGGCAGTCTTATCCTTTACGGGGGCAATATTACTTTAATGAAAACACTGCCCCGCTATACGGGCAGTTTATACGCTTGAAGTCGAGGGTCTAGACGACATTAATGCATTAATGGGCGACGTGTTAACGATTTAGTCAAAAAGCAATCTGACGTGACTTTCTCAGCAGCCGTAAAGCCCGAATCCTCTTGAATTCGGGCTTTATTTTTCGTATTTAATCCAATAGTAGATAATAATGCTTCGGAGTTCTATTGGAGGAAATAAACAGCTATAGTTGGAATTAAGATTGAATTCAAATTAAACATATATGTAAAATGGTAGAGTAGTCATTTTTTTTATTTACTCAATTCATTTGGAATATCTATTATTGATGGTTCGCAAGGAAGAAATGAGACGTGACTAGATTAGATCAAAACCTCAAAATGGTTATAATTATTTCTTTATTACTCTTCGATATTATTAGATAAATAATTGAAATGCATTAGTATTATCATAACAGCCTTGAGGGATTAAACACCTGACCCATTACTACCAGCAATGTACTCTCCTGTTGTGGTTAATTTCATAGCAAAATTAAGGAAAGGAAAATCAATTTAACTTATTCTTTTCAAGCTAACTTCCATTCAAAGCAATTTGCTCATCAAAATAAGTGTATCTTCGACTGCGTCCATGTTTCTTTTTACACTACATGACATTCATCTAAAACCCTCTATTAAAGAGTGTTCCACTTTAGAATGCCACGTAATGTATGTCAGTAAAAAAGATAACTCTATAAGTTGGCCCAACTCATGAAAAGTTTGTATCCAGCACTATAGCAAAGCTGTACATGAAAAATCCTCTTCTGCCCTTTAGATGTGTCTTAACAACACTAATTTATTTTGATAATGGCACCTCAGTCAATTACGCGGTTTCAGGTGATTTCTGGAAAAATCGAAGTATTTAGAGCGACGAATCGTCTAGCCACTTTCAAAGTGTTAAAAAACAATTTACACTGCGAGAGACAAGGGTAACAAGAGATACTGACATATGTACTCGCCTTCCTACTTCATTAAAGTAACCCCTTATTTTGTATATGACTACATCCCAAAGGTCTAGACTTAACAAATTTTTGTTGCCTTAAATTATTGATGTAAAAATCCGAAAATATTAGTAATATATTTTTAAGACATATACTACTAAAGGTGGGGATAAACTTGAATAGCTCTGAAAAAATGTATATTAGAAAACTATTTAAGACCGAAGTTGCACTAGCAAACGGACAAGCATTTGAAGATTTATTTCGGCAAATAATGACTTATTCTAACCCTCATTTTAGACCAGTAAACCCTCAGGGCGCAAAAGGCGATAGAAAAAACGATGGGTTCGATGATGTTAATGGTGTCTACTATCAAGTATATGCTCCAGAAAATCTAGAGGTAAAGATTCAAGCAAGTATAAAAAAATTGAAAGAAGATTTTGAAGGTTTGTTTACGAATTGGGAAAACATCAACGAATTCTTTTATGTATTAAATGATAAGTACAAAGGTAACTATCCTGATATTGAATTCGCTCTGAAAGAACTTGAATTAAAGTATAAGATAAAATGCAGGCCATTTCTCACGAAAGACCTAGAGGAAAAGTTCGTTCAGTTAGACGTTGATCAAATCAAAACAATTATTGGAGATTTTAAGGACCCTTTTCCGCTGATATATGAATCAAAATATAAGTATATACAATATCACGAGAACAAAAACTTCATAGGCAGATCTGAATATATCGAAGGTTTAAGTAGCTTTTTTCAATCCAAGACAGGTATAACTAAGATTGTTATTAAAGGAAGGGGAGGATTAGGCAAGACTCAAACAACCATGGCCTACACTTTTAAGCATATGCATGATTACGACCTAATTCTATGGTTGAATGCCGAAAATATTGAAACACTTGCATTTGATTTCACAGAAATATACAGTAGGATGGGTTTTCCGCAGGAAGATTTAAAAGTAGATGCTAAAATTGATCAAATTAAACTGCTGCTTGAGTCAAACGTTAACTCAATGAAAAAATGGTTAATAATATTTGATAATGCTAGCAATGAAGATTCCATCATAAACTATCTGCCTCTGCTTGGGCGCGGGGATATACTAATCACCTCACAGAATGACAACTGGTTTTCTACGGATTTAGAGATAGAGTTGAGTGAACTACCAAGAGGCGACTCTATTCAATTATTAAAGCGATATTCAGGCAGCCATGAAGACGATAATCTGATTGATGAACTTGCTGTTGAACTAGACTGTTTCCCGCTTGCTCTTGTTCAGGCAGGTTCATACATTAAAGTTGCAAAAACATCTATCAAAAACTATCTTGCTGACTTTAAAACAGAAAAACGAAGGCATTTTTTATTAAAATCTGTCGATCCTATGGGGAAGAAAGAAATATCTAAAGAATATGGTTTCGTTCTTTCTACAGTCTGGCAAAAAAGCTTCGATGTCATTCAAGCACAATCATCACTTGCGGCTGAAATACTACAAAGTTTATCTTTTGTATCCACTGCTATATTTCCTTTAGAACATTTAAGACTAGTTATTGAGAAGTGGACTGGAGAGGATAATGTCGGAGCATCCGATCTGGTTTTAGCACTTCTTACCAGTTATTCATTGATTCAAATTTACGATTCAGGGGTAACTGTTCACAGATTGGTACAACTGGTTACTTGGGATAGTATGAATAAGGAGCTTCGTCACGGTCTATTAGAGAATTTATCACATAACTTACTTAACAGTTGCCCCTATGCAAAGAATGAAACTGGCTCTTGGAATATAGCTCGTTTGCTAACCCCGCATTATTTACATATTGTGGAACATCAAAAGCGTGAAAATACGTTATTGTACGAAAGAATTAATTTTCAATATTTATGCGGCAAGTTTTTCGCTCGAGAAAACGCAATGTACTCAAATGCAATCCAATTATTAGAAGAAGTAAATCTATACATATTGATGTTGCTAAAGGAACAAAGATCAAGCAATTATATTGAATTTCTTCTGCTTGTCATTAATGATTTAGCCTTTGCATACGAACAAAAAGGTGAATTTTTGGAAGCTCAACAGTATTACTTGAAAAATATTCAAATAGGTGAAGAAGTTTATGGAGTGAACTCCCGTGAAATGATTAACAAATATAACAATTTAGCTACTTGCTATAGCAACATGGGTAAGTATAGTGAGGCATTTGAAAGTTTTCAGAAATGTTTGAAGCTTCATCAATCTTTTGGTACAGAAGAGAAAGGATTAATTACCCTATACAGTAATTTAGGTTCCACATTGACCTTATTGGGATCTTTCGAAGAAGCAAAAAAAATGCTTACTAGAGCAATTACAGTTGGTGAACAGGAGTATAAAAAAGGAAATTACCGCTTATACATGGTATACAATAATTATGCTGAACTGATAGAGAAATTCGGACAATATGATGATGCGATCTTTTATTATAATCTTTCTTTGGTAGCGTCTAGTGAAAGATTCATAGATAAAAACCCTTATGAAGAAACGGTCATAAATAATATTGGTTTAATACTATTGCGAAAAAGGAGAAGTAAACGAGGCACTAACTATGTTTAATAAAGCATTAAATAGTATTAATAGCATTTATGGAATAAAACATCCAAGTACATGCAAAACATATAGTAATCTAGGACTCGCATACATGGAAAATAAAAATTATTATTTGGCAAGAGATTATTTTAAAAAAGCTTTTGAACTAAGCGAAACAATTTATTCAGAAGCTCATCCGGAGCAGGCAAACTATCTTAATAATTTGGGATGGTCTTATGAAGCGCTCGATGAATTGGATGAGGCAGAAAAGATCCTGCTACGAGCAATAAAAATGACAAAAGAATCTTCAAAAACCGAACCTAATCTTGCACTCGCCTCTAGATATAATAATTTGGGTATGGTTTATTATAAAAAAGGGCGAAAGGGAGATAAACATTTTTACACTCTAGCGAAACAATATTATGAAAAAGGAATACAAATTGATGAATGGTACTATGGCGATAATCACTTAGAACTAACAGCTGATTATAATAATTACGCAGCCTTGCTTGAGGAGATTGGAGAATCACTGCAAGCTATTTCTTATTACAACAAAGCATTGAAAATTTTCAATATATCCAATGATTCCCACCCCCGATCAGGATACTGTTACTTTATGGTAGGATTCCTCTACTATAAGCTGAGAAACTTTACTCTATCCAGACAAAATTTAATTAAGAGTATTTCTGTATTTTCTAGATATCCTCAAGATTTAGAAGCTAAACGTAATCTAAAACATGCCCAAACTTTGCTCAAAATGTTACCTTCTTAAGCAAAAAAAGTGGAAGTAGGGAGGGGGCTTCTCCCCCTTTCTACTTCAATAAATTTTAATAATTACAAGAATTTTAATGATACTAACCACTTCAGCTTCGGTCATTATGACTTCGACGCAATTCGAGCTATGCTCGGTACTTTCAAAAATCGCCTTTATCGAAATTGCAACCAACCTTACCCTATTTCAAAAGTATTTCTTGTGAGATCCACCTCAAGAGTCTTCTTGGCTTCTTCCCCGATTTTCATTTCCAGCATCGACATGGTATATAGAATAATGTCTTACCGTGTGAGGAATCCTCTTGTCTCCGAACTAGCTCTTCCACTTTCGCCGCCCTGGGCTTCGTCCAGCGAAATACCCCACTCTGATCGATCAGCTTAAGTCTTTCCAAACAAAAAAAGCACACTCCAAAGGACTGCGTACATTTATTATTTGATGGAGCCCATAGGAATTAGGCACGTTTTGATTCATATGGGCAACGAAACTACTCCCCGAAGTAGATGCTAAGGTTAATTCGGACGCTGTGCTCCTCTATCCTATGTCATAATGAAGCATTCCATCCTGAGAATTACGATAGTCTGTACAACGGAAAGTCCTGTACCCATTGAGTGAAAGGACAATTCTTCACTCTGGCGTACTGTCACTAAATAATATACTGTACCGCAAGGAGCCTTGACAGAGGTAAATGCTTTTTAAATTGTCGGCTCAGGGCTATTAGCGTAGCAGTCGTAAAGTTTGTTACCCATTTTTGAATATGACCATCCTCCCTGGAACCGTTCAGTTCCTCCATAAATAAATAAAGATGAGTATTGTACGAGGTTTGACTGCCGATATGTGACCGAACTCACGCGCCGGGAGGCGCGCACGGTACGAAAAAAAACAAAACTCTCGTTAGCTTACTCTTTTAACTGAATACTATTTTTTAGTTGTATCAAGTCATCAATAACTATATCGCCTTAAGAAGGTTCATCTTCTATTGTAACTAAATCTATTAAATCCTTAATAACGTACTAGTTCTTCATTACATTCTCCTCAATCACAGCATCAGCATTCTGTTCAAAGGTACTAAGAAGCTCACGTACTTCAGCTGTTGACTTCGTCTGCATCAATTGATTGCGCAGCTCACTCGCCCCTCGGAATCCTTTGACATAGATCTTGAAAAATCGCAGAAGCGCTTTAAACGGACGCAGCGTTAATTCTGCAGCATATTTGTCATGAAGATCCAGATGCAATCTTAACAGATCAAGTAATTCATCACTGCTATGCTCCCTTGGCTCTTGTTCAAAGGCGAAGGGATTATGGAAAATACCTCTCCCGATCATGATTCCATCCACGCCATATTGCTCAGCAAGCTTTAAGCCCGTTTGCCGATCAGGAATATCACCATTAATGGTCAATAGGGTATCTGGTGCTATTTGATCACGAAGCTGCTTAATTTCCGGAATCAGCTCCCAATGTGCATCTGCTACGCTCATTTCCTTTCTTGTACGGAGATGAATAGACAGATTTGCAATATCCTGCTTCAAAATATGGGTTAACCAATCCCGCCATTCCTCTAGATCGTTGTAGCCGAGCCTGGTTTTCACACTGACAGGCAATCCTCCCGCTTTGGCCGCTTGAATAATATCTGCCGCAAGATCGGGATGTAGAATAAGGCCGCTTCCCTTGCCTTTCGTGGCAACATTGTGGACAGGACAACCCATGTTAATATCCACGCCTTTGAAGCCAAGCTTGGCCATACCAATGCTCATTTCCTTAAAATATTGAGGCTTATCGCCCCAAATATGTGCAACGATTGGCTGTTCATCTTCCGTAAAGGTTAGACGTCCTCGTACACCGTAAGTCCCTTCAGGATGACAGTAGCTCTCCGTATTTGTAAACTCTGTAAAAAATACATCGGGCTTGCCTGCTTTACTTACTACATGCCGAAAAACAACATCCGTCACATCTTCCATCGGTGCAAGTATAAAAAATGGCCGTGATAAATCCCGCCAAAAATTGTTGGACACTACATACTCAAATCCTCTCACTATAGATACAGATATAGTATACCATCTCATCTATTTTTTACGAAGCATCTAAGATATGTAGAGTTCTGGATTTCACTTCAAGATTGGTTAAATCCTGTCCTATCCGCTGCAGTTTCAATAAGACGGACTTATCGTTTGTTATTTCATTTCACCTAACCATACATCTCCGACCCTAACATTATAAACTGTATCCTCACCGAAACTTAGTTTTACAGTCTCGCACTTATATGCTTTTCTTTGTATTGCTTCCATATCCTTTGCTGTTCTAAATCCCAGTTCAATATCCTCTTGCAGACCAGAAAGGCAGTAATCCTCTGAATCTACTGCAAGCTCCCATTTCAATTGTTCAAGGCCGAGTATTCCACCGTATAGATTTGCAGGAAATGCTTTGTGATCGGTGCTTTTATCGAATGTATGATCGTAGAAATTTAAGCATTCACGAAAAGCGACAACAATCTGTGAATGAATGAAATGAGGATTGTAGAGCCATATTTTCAGATAAAATGGTTCGTTTAATCCCTTCATCTGCTGATACCAAGATCGATAAACTTCAATCATTGCCTCAAGCAGTAAACGAGAATACCACATCGGAGGATTGCGTCTAGTTAACCTGTAAAATGGATCAATCCATAACTTCACATAGTCCCTCTGATTCGACTTCAATTGTTCAATATCCAAATGAATATAATCTAATTTCCATTGTTCAATCTGTTTGATTCTGCGCTTCCATCCGCGTATTTTCTTAATATTAAATGTTCTCATCGTTTAGTAAGTCCAATTCTAAAGCCAAGATCATCGATCTTGAAATCAGGCATGCTTTTCCTTCTAATCGTGGAACCACAATTGTTCTCAACTTCTGCCCAGCTGCCTCCCCGAAATACCCTATAGTCCCCATATCGTTCCGTATCGTACAGATCCCAGCACCATTCCCACACATTTCCGATCATATCGTATAACCCCCATGGATTAGGAAGCAGTTGTCCGACTTGTTGAACGGATTCATTGGAGTTGTCTTGATACCATGCAATCTGATCAATTGTTTCATACCGATATCCCTTGGTTCCCGCTTTGCACGCGTACTGCCATTCAGCGTCTGATAGTAACCGAAAGCCGTTCGCTTCTTTGTTATATATCGTGTTCTGACTTTCATCTGCGATTATGTAGCATCCAGTCCTGCCAGTAATTCTGGACAATTCATTACAAAAGACAATCGCATCTAACCATGAGACTTCTGTAACGGGCAGGTTATTCCTATTCGTTGCAGCCTCTTCTTTATGTACAACATATTGATACAAATGCTGTGTTACCGGATACTTCATGACATGAAAGGACTCAATTGTTTCAGTCCATGTCATTACCGTTCTATCACTCCCTCTTCCAGGATCGGATAACGTGTAATCGGAACTTAGCCATTTATTCATGTTCTTATAATCGCGCAGTTCAACAGTCCCGCCTTCTATAGGTACCATCAAATTCATGATATCTTTTCGAAAAAGCTCACTGTCGCTTCCGTACTTTCCGGTTGTCATATTGAACTCCTTTCGATTTCAATAATTTCATAAACTATTTTAGTTATTCCGTCATCCAAGCAACCAAAACGTCCAATTAAAGGGTCTGCACGGATATTACACAATATTGTTTTTCAAATCATTTATTTGAACTATACGGAGAGTACCTCTTCATAACCCATTCATGAAATATTAGATAAGCCGAACTGGAATCAGATACAGAAAAAATAAACGTACCCGTCACTTCTCTACGGCTTAACTTTGAATCAACCAAAAATTATCATCCTCTTCATTTAAGTATATATCATAGGTTCCATCATCAGCTTTAAATCCTAAAGCATGGATATCCAGCCCTGCTTTAAAAAAACCTAATTGAATTATTGACGCCTCTAATTCAGCTCTTTCGTTGAAGAGTGGATTTATTAAATCTTCATCGAAGTTGCTCTCTTCAATTAAATAACCTTGAAAATATCCATCAACTAAGAAACTAAGACGCTCAATTATTAGATGTAATTTGTTGAAAGGAAAGTTTTCAGTTTGACCTACATTATTATCAGAGTATTCCCATATTATATTTTCTAAGATTTTCGCATGCGTGAAGCTGATTGCTCTAGAGATTTCCCTATTTAAAGGTTTATCAAATGTTTCTTTGGTTATTACCCTCACACTGTTGTAGTAATCCCAAAATAATTGAAAATCAAAAACAAGCTCTTCACTCAATTTATGTACAAAAGAGTTATCTATGCAGTTATAGTTATTCATTAGTATTTGTAATTCGTTCTCCACAAAGCCCCTCCGATTATGTATGGTGTATAACGCACCATTCTGATTCCACTTCCACACTAACACACCAACAAAATTATAAAAATAGATAATATAGTTCTGAAATATACTATCTTATACTAGTTTGAAGCTGAAACCCTTGAGCTCCGATAATAACCGGTTCGCCAAGTAATGAATTGGAACCATTAGCTTCCCTTTTACTTCCTTGACTCCTTTTACCCCATAATAGTTTAAAAACGGCACATATTAATTATTACAATTATGGTTTATACTACCATGGCGTAACTAACCCTTATGTAAATGCACAAGCTCTTTTGTATGTCCAGACAGCAGTTCGACCGCTACACTGCAATTTGCCTAGGAGTGTAATACCCATTCCCCTAAAGGAGGACAATACGATGGCAACTAAGCACTACAGCTTCAAGCGAACCACTATTCATTTCTGGGTGAACAGCCTTCTCATCATGTCCATGCTCATACTTGTCTCTTGCACACAGCATCAGCTGATCAACGCCACATCTAATGAAGAAGAAGACGAAGTCAGCGTCATACTGGGTGACAACCCCGTTGAAAACGGCATTCATCCCTTTGCCGGAGACAATCCGGCCGGACTCATAACGGGTACGATAGCTGGAAAAAGCTACTGGCAGACGAACAAAAACTCCGACGTGCCTCGCACAAATTATCTGTATATGAACGTTAGTGATACTTATCTCAAAAACAATACGCAATATGATGTAGAGGTTAGTGTTACCTACTTCGATTCCGGCAATGGGAAATTAATCATGCAATTCGATTCCTCGACGGCAGCCTTTACGAATGCGCCTATGATTTCCTTCACCGGCACGGACACCTGGAAAACACATACCTACCTGCTTACGAACGCTTTCTTTGGCAACCGGGCAAACGGGGCAGATTTTCGGTTCTCCATTCAAGGAGGAAGTAATCCCGATGCAGAGTTGAAAATCGCTTCAGTGAGCGTCGTCAAGAAAGTTAAGCCGCTTCCCGGTCAGGAGATTTCCGTTACGGATCCCAATCTTAAATTCGTAGGAAGATGGGATAAGAGCTCAAATTCCGTATATAAGAGCTATTGGGGCGGTTCGTATATGAAAACAAATTTTACGGGCACTCATGTCACCCTTAAGCTTGGCAGATCGGCCAGTATTTACGTTTCTATCGACGGCGGAGAGGATGTGCTGTTTAGCCAAGTGTCAGGCACGGTGTACTTGACACCAACAGCGCTGGCAAACGGTTCGCACTCCCTGCGAATTACATCAGCTTCCGAGAACGATATGCTGGAAATTCAGGGTCTAGAGCTGGATGCGGGAGCAAGCACTCAGCCAACTACACTTAGCAGCCATATGATTGAATTTGTCGGGGATTCCATCACATCCGGCTACCTCAATTCGAAGATAGCGTTGTCAGACTACGCATGGCTTGTCGGTGAACAGCTCGGTGCCGAGCACACCCAGATCGCTTTTCCGGGCATTTGCCTAGTAGATAACATCCAATGCCATTCGCCAAACAGTGTCGGCATGAGCAATCAGTTTTTCAAGATGCGATCTGTCTATGACAACGACTCCACCCTATGGGATTTCAATACGTATCAGGCGCGCGCAGTCGTGATCAATATCGGCACAAACGACAGCGGCTTTAATGTGACAGACAACAACTTCAAGCAAACTTATATTACCTTCCTGCAAAATGTAAGAGCCAAGTATCCGTTGGCGGACATTTTTGTCATGAAACCGTTCAATGGCTCCATGGCTTTGCCAACACTATTAGCCTACAATACCGTCCATAACGGAGGGGACAACAAGCTGCATTACATCGATACAACAGGCTGGATCACCGCGGCCGATACGGTAGACGGCACTCATCCAAGCGATGCGGGTCATGTCAAAATTGCAGCACAGCTCGCCCCGCTGCTGAGCCCTTATATGAACTAAGTTCATATACAATACCCCGACAAAAGCAAAAGAACCCGCTTCGTGAGATGCGGGTTCTTTTGCTTTTAATATAAGCTTAGCGGAAATCAGGCAATTCGATCGATACTTCGCGGCGGGCTTCCGCCGAGCGCAGCACCCCGTCGATGATTGCTTGCTGAATGAGAATTTGTTCGCCTGGAATTGGAGCCTCTCTGCCATCCCTGACGGCTTCGGCGAAATCATGCACTTTCTGGTCAAACAGATTCAATTGATGCCCAATCGTCGGAATCGGCGTTGAGGTTTGGGTGCCATATTCATCATGGTACAACGTGATGGAACCAACTGACCCATCCCATACGCCCGACCACGGCCCCGTTCCCGCCGGCGTAACTTTCAGGCCTGCATCCGTGCCGAGGAACATCGTCGCGCCAAGCGTATCCATATGCATGGCCCAAGATATTTTAAACTGCAGCACCAGATCATTCTCGAAACGAACCATAGCGACGCCGAAATCTTCGACTTCAAACTTGCTCGCTTCCGGATGGTACAATGGATTGGTTCCGAAATGGTTCGTCGTGAACGCCGATACAGAAACCGGACGAGGATATCCGAGCGTGTTCAACGCCATATCCAGTGAATAACAGCCAATATCAGCCATAGCGCCGGCACCTGCGAGCTTTTTGCTGATGAATGTGCCTCCCGGCATGCCGCGACGGCGTCCGCCACCTGTCTCAACATAGTATACGTTGCCGAGACGTCCTGATTGCACAATCGTTTGCAGAAGCTTCATGTTCGGATCATAACGCGGCTGGAAGCCCAGTGTCAGCATTTTGCCGCTTTCCTTCGCTGCCTGCGTCATTTCGATGCCTTCTTGCAAAGTGATCGACATCGGCTTCTCAAGCAGCACGTTTTTGCCACTGCGCAAGGAATCGACCGTTGTCCGGTGATGGGAGATGTTTGGCGTACAGATGCTGACGCCATCAAGCTCCATACGAAGCAGATCGGTATGACTGTCGAATGAAGCCGCTTCCGTCAAACCCTGCGCCTGCGCGAAAGCCGCCGCCTTATCCGGAATAACGTCGGCCACGCCTACGATCTCTACATATGGAAGCTTTTTATACGCGGCAACGTGGGCATTAGCTATGCCACCCGTTCCGATAATTCCTATACGCAACTTCTTGCTCATTGTTCAATCCCTCTTTCTATATAAGTATATGAAATGACAATAGCATATAGCAGCGATAAAGTTTACTCTAACTTGATGTCTTACATGTATGAAATTGCGACATGGGGTTAAATGGCACAAAGTAATTTCTTTTCGCCGTCTTCTCTGGGATTATTTCTCACATTAAAACATTTTCAACTTCTCAATCGTGTTAAATATGTAGAAGCAATCACGGGGGTGAAAGAATCCGCATGTCTTTAAAGAGTAAGGATGATGAGCTAGCTGAGGTTTTCAACAACTATGCCTCAATGGTATATCGAATTGCATTTATGTTTTTGAAAAATGTCGTTGAAGCCGAAGATGCTACTCAAACCGTCTTTGTGAAGCTGCTAAAGTATCAAGGAAAGTTTGAGGGCGATGAGCATATTAAAGCTTGGCTAATTATTACGGCGAAAAATACGTGCAAGGATGAGTTAAAAAGCTGGCGGCGTTGGCTGCAACGACATAATCCAGAACAGATTGAACAACAGGGATATGTGCAAGAGTTTTCCAACAGCGATGTGTGGGAGAAGGTTATGAGCTTGAATAACAAGTATAAGCTGCCAATCTATCTATACTATTATGAGGGTTACTCTACGCTGGAAATTTCCGATATCCTTTGTCTGAATCACGCAACTGTTCGTACGCATATGCGTACAGCCCGCAAGAAATTGAAAATCATGTTGGAGGAGGAACAATTAAATGAATCTCAACGAGCTAACCTCTTTTTACAATGAAATCACTCCAACTGATGAGCAGAAGCGAAAGATGTATGCCAGAATAAAATCCACTCATGTAGAAGATGCCAGCTTGTAAAAAACAAC
>NZ_CBVJ010000069.1 GCF_000513275.1 Paenibacillus gorillae
GTTTTTTTTTTTCGACGCATATGCGTACAGCCCGCAAGAAATTGAAAATCATGTTGGAGGAGGAACAATTAAATGAATCTCAACGAGCTAACCTCTTTTTACAATGAAATCACTCCAACTGATGAGCAGAAGCGAAAGATGTATGCCAGAATAAAATCCACTCATGTAGAAGATGCCAGCTTAGAAAAAAACAACTAAAAAAGTATCCGCACTGGCGGTGGTCGTAGCTGTTTTCCTCCTTTTCACTACGGCCGCATTTGCGTCAACATTGAACTGGAATGAACTGTTAATTCAACATTTCAAGCCATCAGAAGATCAAATACAAACAATGAACGGTCATGTAAGCACGCCTGAAGCAACTGTGACGAATAATGGTGTAACGGTAACGATAAAACAGACGATTGCTGATTCTCAAAATATTTATGTGCTGTATGAGATGACAGTGCCTGAATCCATTGAGCTAAATGACGACATCGTTTGGGAAGGAAATTATTTTTCACTGAAGTCAGAAGGTACAGGATTAATTCAAGGCGGCGCTTCAACCATTTTGAGGCAAAATAAACACACACGTATAGGATTATTTCACAAGAATCAAACAGTCCTGAACGGCAGTAACACCGCTACCTTGCAATTTGAAGATTTGACGCTGCATCAGAAGATTTATGATAAAAACGGGGAATATATCGATCTAAAAAGAATTCCGCTCGCAAAGGGGGAATGGAATCTATCATGGGATTTTATGATTGATGATACGCAAAGCATTAAGATAGAGCCCCATACACCTGTTAGTCTACATGGAAAAAGTAAAAACAAAGTGACAAAGATTGAAATCTCTCCACTGTCCATTTATATTCTCGTAGAGGGCAGCGATGTATTGAACGGACTCGCTCCGATCGTGAAATTCAAAGACGGCAGCCAACTGAGTTTTAACTACAAAAGCCCGGGTAAATCCTACACTTACGTCAATGTCCCAAGTTCCACCAATGCTCAAGGCAATCATCTTTATTACGTATTTGACCATATCATAAGCCCTGGGGATGTGGAAAGCATTACGATTGCGAATGTAACGATACCTGTATCGAAATAATTCCCCGTACAACCACGCTCTCAAATCATCATTATCTAAACATAGAAAAAGCCTTTAAACACTCGGAAACCCTTGTGTTCAAAGGCTTTTTAATTAAGGAATCCTGGGGGATCCGCCCCTGACCTCATTGCTGCCAGTTATACGCACTCCCGCTATTCATTGGAAAACTTTTTCAAGATAAACTCATTGATAAAAGGCTCAATCCCCGGCTGATCCTCATGAATCCATTGTTCCTTAAAGACCTGACACTTCATCGCTTGATAGAAATCGAGCAACGCTTGCTTTAATGTCATATTGTGCAGCATGAGAAGCTTAGGATCAAGCAATTCTCTGAATACGGCGTCTTGCTGGATAAGCAGGATTCTGGAGTTCAACGGATGAAAAACACCGAGCTCCATTCCGCTGTCATAATAAGACATCAGCTTTTTCCGGCAACGCTCCAATCCTTCCGCAAGCTTTGCCGCTAATTCGGGATAAGTATTGTTCAAATCATCAAGAAGAGCATCGCTTAAATAATAAGCCAGCTTCATCGATATTTTAAAAGTGATGTTGAATGTTTCTCCATAGAGCATCATTTCCCTATGAGTAGGTTCCGATTGCGCCGTTAATTTGGAAGGTATTTCCTCCAGCAACAGCTGATCGATGTAGTTAACGCTTTGAAAAACCAAGGATTCAATGATCTCATCCTTAGAAGAAAAATATTTATACATCGTTGCTTTACTTATGTCCATATATTTAGCGGCATCATCCATTTTCAATGAATTAAAGCCGTTTTTTTGAATATAAGGTAATATTTTAATAATAAATTTTAATTTATTTGTTTGCTTTTTAGCTTCTGCTTCATCGAAACCTTCGCAATCCATCATATAATTCCGCCCCCTGCCTATGTAAACAAGTATAGCGTAAATCAAAAATATGTACACTATTTAAACTAATTGAACTGATTTTGCGTTTTTAGTTTACATAGTTTGATCAGTGTGCTAAATTACTCTTATGAAATGAATACACATAAGGAGAGATCATCATGTCTACAAATTCCGAGTCGCTTAGCTCCGAACAGCCCTTGTCCATGCGATCGTTAGTTGCTCCGTTGATCGCTTTAATTATCGGAATGTTCATGGTGATTCTAGACACGACTGCAGTCAATGTCGCCATTCCTGTGCTTGCAAAAGACTTCAACAGTACGTTAAGTCTCATTCAATGGACAGTTACCGGATATGCACTCGCACAAGCGGCAGTTATCCCGCTTTCCGGTTGGATGTCGGACCGATTTGGCGCTAAGCGCATATTTATTATTTCAATCATTTTGTTCACGCTTGGTTCAATCTTATGCGCATTTGCCGGCTCAGCTGAGCAGCTCATCTTTTTCCGTATTTTGCAAGGCCTTGGCGGAGGCATGGTGATGCCGATTGCCTTTTCTATGACA
Source organism: Paenibacillus gorillae (assembly GCF_000513275.1). GTDB lineage: Bacteria > Bacillota > Bacilli > Paenibacillales > Paenibacillaceae > Pristimantibacillus > Pristimantibacillus gorillae. The sequence continues at coordinate 2,514 of NZ_CBVJ010000069.1, forward strand.
TATCGCTTCAGCCCTCCCGATAAAGTCGGCCGCATCATGGGCATGATGGGCATTCCTATTTTGCTTGCTCCAGCTCTTGGACCTATTGTTTCTGGTTATTTGATCGACTATGTCAATTGGCAGTGGATATTTCTGATTAATGTTCCGGTTGGCATCATTGGCGTAATCATGTGTATGATGAAGCTTCCGAACTTGGCAAAGAAAGCCTCCGCTCCGCTCGATTTTCTCGGCATGGCGCTCGCGCCGCTTGCTTTTGGCGGCCTTTCTTACGGCATAAGCGAGGGAGGCACAAGCTGGCATTCCGCGAAGACAACCATTGGTCTTTCCGTTGGTGCTGCCGCATTAATCTTGTTTGTCATCGTTGAACTTACCCGTAAAAGTGATCCTTTACTTGAATTGAGAGTTTTCCGTTCTTCCCAGTTTACACGAGGAATTCTGCTGCAATGGGCTTTGCAATTCACGATGTTTGGCATTGTGTTTGCCGTACCGTATTTCATGCAGCAATTAATGGGAATGAGCGCTCTGAAAGCCGGTTTGTGGACATTGCCTCACGCGATTGCAGCAGGAATCGCGATGCCAATCGGCGGCCGTCTGTACGACCGGGTTGGCGCAAGGCCTCTCGTCTTTACCGGATTACTATTTGCGGGAATCGGGGCTTTTCTGCTCTCCTTCATCGACCCGAGCAATAGCCCTTGGACGTTCCTCGTTCCTCGAGCCTTGATCGGATTAGGAATGGGCATGTCGTTCCTTGCTTTGAACACCCATCTGATCCAAAACGCGCCAAGAGAACTTGTCGGTCGAGTTACTTCTCTAACTAGTGCGGCTCAACAGGTTGTTACTTCTTTTGCGGTCGCTGGGCTTACGACCTTCATTGTGAGCCGCACTACCCATTATGTAAGCCAAGGCGAAACCGTAATGACTGATGCTATGACACATGCTTATCATAATGCTTATGTTGTGCTTGCCGCGCTTGCAGCAGTCAGCTTGATTTTAGCCGCAACGCTCAAGCGTAGCACTGCTGATCGGGCAGAAACTCCTGTAGTTGCTGAGCTTTGATTGGCTGAATTGAATTAACATGGAAAAACAAAGGGCTGTCCCAAAAGTCATAAATGACTAAGGGATGCCCCTTTTATTTTGTCAAACAAAAAGAAACCGTTTCTTGGTAAAATGGAGGTCCCACCCAACCCTTTACGAAAATCGAAACGAACGCGAACCGCTACACATTTGTCTGGGGTAAAGCGGTCGTGAAGCATAAGGCGATGCTCCAAGAAAAAGTACAGACTTTGTTTGCAACGATCGAAGCAGCCGAAAAGTGCGAAGAGCAGGAGCAAGTTGGACAAGACCTCGCGGAGCTTAGCGAGGCGCCCACGCTTACCAGTGAAAAATTGGAGGCGGCTGTTCAGCAACTGGAAGCGAAACTACCCGGCCGAAGGAAAAGCCTTTAAAGCGTGCTCCGCAAAGACGCGTTTGCAGAAATTTGAAGTTCAGTAAGCCATTCTTGATGAGCGAAACAGCTTCAGCAAAACCGACTCCGACACGACTTTTATGCAGATGAAAGAAGATCACATGCGGAACGGCCAACTCACAGATCGGAAAGGAAAATCAATTCATTATCGGCTACAGCCTGCATCAGTGCCCAACCAACACGCGTACCTGAAGCCGCATTTGGAGAGGACCAAAGCAGCCCTTGGCAAGCTACCGAAAACCGTGATCGTGGACGGCGGATATGGTGGCGAAGAAAACTACGCGTACTTGGTAAGTGAACAATTAGAAGCATTGGTGAAGTACATTACGTATGATAAAAAAAATCGAAGAATTGGAGGCAAGCTCGCGAGAAGCTCAGGAGTGAGGAAGGCGATGCCCTATCGGTTCGAAGGATGATTGAACCGGAGAGCGTGTTTGGACAAATCAAGAATAACCGGGCATTCAGACGTTTTCTACTTCGAAGCTTGCCAAAAGTGAGCCTCGAGGTCGGGTGGCTTTTTGCTCGCCCATTATTTGCTCAAGAAGACGGCAATCGACCGAAAGCTAGGAAAGCTAGATTTCAAATAATGAATTGCGGAGAATGCATATGATCAGTTATCCGTAAATCAACATGAACGCCTCCATTTGGCCGCCGGGATTTCGATGCTTTTTTTATAACAAGAGGCTGTCCCGTAAGTAGGACTGTTTACTAAAAACGGAAAATAAAGAAATGGCGATGCTAGTATTCTTATAGAACATATGCCTACTGTCCTTTTATGCATTTTTAAAAAAAATCCTTATTCAGTTAATTCTTGTCGATAAGAAACATCTTTGATTAAGTGTTGGTACGGTTCTGACACAGGGAGAGTGACGAGTTATACACTATTTTCTTAAAAATCCTTCTCCACCATTTACGACAAAACTAAAGACTGGATCGGCTACACTAAGTTGGACAGAAAAAATAAGGGCTTGTAGAATAAACTTATCATGTTAAGGAGCGAATCTCTACAATGCCTAAAAAACAACGACGCACGTTTACGACGGAATTCAAAAAGCAGATGGTCCAGCTCTATGAAAACGGGAAGACCAGAGCAGCGATTGTGGAGGAATATGACCTCACAGCTTCTGCTTTAGACCGCTGGATCAGCCAAGCTCAGACAACGGGCTCCTTTAAGGAGAAGGACAATCGCTCGTTTGAAGAAGAGGAATTGATCGCTTTGCGAAAAGAGAACCAGCGCCTGAAAATGGAGGTGGATATACTAAAGCAAGCCGCGCTGATCATGGGACGAAAGTAGCTATCATCCAGAATAATCGTGATAAATACTCGGTATCAGCAATGTGTGACGTCCTGCAAATCGCAAGAAGTACATTTTATTACGACGCCCAAGAACGAGCCACAAGAACCGAAAAGCCTGCGGCACACGCAAGCTCAAAGCGAAACTCCACGAGCGCGGATTCAACATCTCCAGACGCCGTATTGGCCGAATCATGAAGAGCAAGGGCTCGTTTCCACTTACACGGTGGCCCAATACAAGCCTCAGAAATCGTCCTGTAACGAAGCAACGACGATCAATGTTCTGAAGAGAGAGTTTGATCAAACGGAAGCTAAACGCTTCGTCGTCAGTGATTTGACGTACGTGAAAGTCCAGAACCGATGGCATTATATTTGTGTGCTGGTGGATCTGTTTAATCGAGAAATCATTGGCCAAAGTGCAGGTCCGAACAAGGACGCTGCTCTAATTACTCGTGCCTTCGCGACTGTTAAGGGTGATCTACACCAAATTCAATGGTTTTATACCGACCGTGGCAGCGAGTTCAAAAATCAAAAGATGGACGAGCTCTTGAAGACGTTTGAAATCGGTCGATCGCTAAGTATGAAAGCCTGCCCGTACGACAACGCTGTGGCCGAAGCCACCTACAAGATCATGAAAACAGAGTTTGTGAACCAGATGACCTTCCAGAGTCTCTGTCATCTAGAATTGGAATTATATGATTACGTCAACTGGTTTAACAAACATCGTATCCATGGAACATTAGGCTATATGACGCCTGTTCAGTATCGGCAAGAAGCCCTTAAAAAAGTTGTCTGATTTACTGTTGACAATCCACTAGATTTCAATCACGAGCTCACCCGTTTAACAACCCTGATTGGTTGCTACTCTCACGGCTACGTCCAACACCTAAATAGACACAATTTGATGAGATGCATCTACTAGTATGAATACCACAATATATCATTATGGTTTGCACCATTTTTTCAATAAACCGAAGTCCGAAAACCATCACTACAGGATACTTTTGAACTTCGGTTTGTTTAGTTGTTCCATTTAATCTCCATGTAGTTCAATATCACATTATTAATGCCAGCAATTTTCCGTATTTATCGTTCAACTCTTCTGCTACCTCAATTACATTGATGTTATTATTAGGGGTTTTTGTTGTAGCATCCTTTCAGCCCTATAGCGATTTACCCAAGTTTCTGAAGGTAATGCAAAATAGCCATTGGACCACGATTCGCATACTTAGTCTGTAAAATATCTAATGTTTCGCAACTGAGTCCATAGCCATCAATGTTCCAATCGTACTCTATTGGGTTTGCGCATGCCATTACAACGCCAGTAACTCCAGGATACCTTTCCCTTAATCTGCAGTAGTATTGAATATCAAAATAGTCGATAAATGCATCGGGTAAACGTAGACTGGATGTATGACTGAAGTAGTTATCATACAAAAGCTCCAAAGCACTCAGGCCAACCCTTGAATACGTCTCTTTGAGTACAACAATCTTAAAGATATGGTCCTTTGTGAAGTATTCCCCAAATTCACGGCAAATTCTAAATAGGATTTGGGATACTTCCCAACCATCCTCAGTCCCCCTTATCTCCAAACCAAGCCCAACTACTTTATCTACGATATCACCTATCGTGGTAAGAGCCAGACTACGATCTGTTTCAATCTTATTGTTAAGCAGTTTCCTAAATTCTAAAGCTATTGATTGGTGTTCCTGTAGGCTAATCATCTGTTCTACTTCAAAAAGTAACTTCCTGTATTGAAAGTCTGTTTCTTTCTTGGCAACATGCTTCCATTCTCCAGAAAGCCCATTTTCAATCGTATTTACTTTTGGAATCTCAACCACTACTGTTGCTGGAAGAGAACCTGATAATCTGCTGCTATTCAAGGCAATCCATTTTTGCAAATACAAGTAATAACATCGTTCATTCAATAGGTCAACTACTACAAGAATTACAGGAAGAGCATACGATTCATACTGTAATAAATATGATTTTTCCAATCGTATTTTAACGTATCTTAGATCACTTACATTTAATTGATCCGAAGATTTAACTTGAACTTTTACTGTATGACCATGGCTAGCAGTTTCCATTAACTCAGCTTCTATATCAATTCCATAGTCGAACTGTTGCATCCTTGCAATCCAG
>NZ_CBVJ010000070.1 GCF_000513275.1 Paenibacillus gorillae
CTTCTGCTTTTTAATATCTCATAGCACGTAAGATATTCGCCTATTTCACCAATTATTTGGGACTTACTTCGACTAACCATAGCATGTTTCCTACCCTTACACTGTTTTAATCAAAACTAAAAGTCCGAGATAACCCGTTCGCATGTGAACTTGTTGAGTTATCTTACTCTATTGATCTTGGACTATTCGCGTATATATCAAACTATTTCGAAGGAGGGAAGAAGAGCATAGTTCTTCGTTGATTATCCAAATGCAATGACAAAATACTTACTGTTGATCCCCGCGCTTCCAACACGGTTAGATTAGATCATGTGGCTTTGGTTGAGAGGACTTGAGTTTCCACGATATTGCTATCAAGCTTTTCTCAATCTCTTCTCTGCTCACCTAATGTATCCACTATTTCACTGTCTCCATAGTGCTACTACGAGACTTTTCACATAGAGAGGCCGCGCCACTTGTGACGCAGCCTCTCTAAGCTGTTTAATATGATTGCATTGAATCAAAGCGCAACACTCTATCCAAAATATTTTTATCATGTGTTTCATCGTACTCAACAGTCATCCAACGATCCTCATTTTCCCAGTATAACATCATTACCTTTTTGTATTCTGGGTGTACTGCCTGAGCTTTTAATTGAGCATTTTGATTTTCATCATTAATTACTCGTTTAACCTCTACTAATAAAATTCCATTCCCTCTAGCCCGATTCTTTATTCCTACAATGAAATCAGGATAAAAGTTAGGCTGACCAGGAAGTGGTAAACATACTGAATAGTCTTTTCGCGGAAGATTCCTATGCCACCACACTATGATATCATCTAGGTCGTTATCCATTTCTTCTGCAAATGCAGTTTCCCAAGTATTTAAATCACTTGGATAGACTCCATATATATTCAACCGTGAATAAGCAAGTTCATGGTCAGCCATGATGAAGTCAGGAATGAAACTTGCGTTTTCCACTTCAGTGTTGAGAGCAATCGCTTCATCCACAGCTTTCTTCAACGCCTCAGGGCGTAGAACTAATATTTTATGGAGACCTTCTCTAACCTTATCGGGAGTAGTCATGTGCAACCATCCCATACGCTCTAACTCATTTTGAAGTTTAGCAGCCAGTGCTGCATGTAAGGAACGAATATCTATAATTCCATCCCTATTAGTACTAAATAATGATTGTTGGGCTAGCTTGTCAATCTCCACTTGCGCTAATAATGCATTAATCTCATGAGGCCTATCCCTTCGACCTTCAAATATCTCAGTTTGCTCCATAAGTATCCTAGTAGCGCTTTGTTGTGTGGCAGATAAGGTCCTTTCATCAAATACAAACTTGTTCACTATTTCTGTTAATATCTTCGAGTTATCCAATGAAACAACTGCTCTTTTAAATTGCCTTGGGTAGCTTATATCTGTACGTAATCGATATGTGTATGATGAAGGGGATCTTCCAGCAGCTTCAGTCGCTCCAGCAGTTCCTATGTGTCCATCAGGTTCAATAGATAAAGTAGTACTATACGGACCTATAGCTTCATTAACGAAACCCCAAGAATTAAAAAGGTCAAACTGATAGGCTTTCTCTTCACTTGCGTTACTTGTTGGACTATCTACTTCTACTGCCTCTGTATGTCCCGATGCTTCTTCCTGTTCAGCAGTAAACAGAGAAATCTGTCCATTATTAACGTAGTGCACATCGTTATCGATAGCAACCACATCTGTCGTACGCGTTAAAGGAGCTAGTTCGCTCTTAATTGCATTGATTCGTTGTGCTGCACTTGTTAAACCTGTTTGTCCTTCTTTATCTGATAAAAATACGTATCCATACTTTAACTGTTTGGGGATAGTAATATCACCTTGCAACCTTTTGTCAACTCGCATTATCCGCCCAACGATTTGTATACCAAAATCAGAATCCCGACTTGTTCTCATTGACACAAGAGTAAAGGCACGAGGAGCATCAAAACCAGTTGCAACAGACATTTTGAATATCAAAGCTTCCACACTTTCATCGTGAGCAATCGCTATCAAGTGTGGATCAGGTTCATCCGCCGTATGTACTCTTATGTTCTCTGTTCTAAATCCAAACTCATGTAGCCAATTAGTGATCTGCTTAATACTATCCTCACTAGAATCTGCCTGAATTAGCAGTAACGGCGTTATATTTTGCCCTTGGTCAGCAAGTATTTGCTTAATTTCTCTGTGCGTTCTAACACCGCACTGTAGTGCAGTCTTTCGGAAATCAATCAAGCCGCTAATATTCGTGTTTGCTTTAAAAACGGCAACCTTAACACCACTTTTTAGTAGCCCAGCATCGATAGCTTGCTGCCTTGAAACAGAAATACGATGTACATATTTGATATCATGAGATTGTATAAAGTTATCAACATCTACGTCTTTTGGTGTGGCAGTTGCCATGATCGTAACATCTGGATTTATTACATCCTTGTAGAAGGAAAACGCTTGGCTTTGCCCTCTGAACGAGTGATGCGACTCATCAACTACTACACCAATATGAAATCCTGCTTTTTTAGCGTACACTATCATTTCATCAATTGAGGGCATGGTCTCTGTGTTCTGCCTGACTTTACGACTTTCCGCATTGGAAACTGCGACACTTGACCATGTTGTAATAAATACATCTCCGCTTCTTAAATTTGCTACATGCCTCTCAGTGTCAACGGACTTGGCTGTTAATTTAGGGAATTCCGCCTTGACCGTATTAGTAGCTTGATCAATCAACCCACTAAATGGTGCAAACCAAAACCACAAAATCTTATGTTTCTTACTGAGCTTCTCCATTGTGCAGCCAGCCATCAATGTTTTTCCTGTTCCTGTGGGAGCCTCAAATAATAAACAGCCTTTGTGTGCAACTATTGTTTTTTTCTGTGCATCAAAAGTCACAGATAATCTTACTTTTTCGATTTCCGATAAACAATCTGATAGTACTGAGTAAGCATTGTCAATGGCAGCTAGTTGAAATCCCTTTGGCACAATACTCATCCTACTGAATACCTCCGAAGCGCTCAATTAAAACATCAGGTAAATTTTGTATATAAATATGCTCACTGTGTATCTTTTGTTTAAGTAAACCTGGTTGCCAAGTATAGACAATCGTTGGAACCTTCCTCTTTTCAAATTTCATCATCGCAGCAAGGTATGATTCACTATCCAGTTGAGGAATGTAAATAATTAATAACGATTCTGTCTCAAATATTTGAATTGGACTTTTATGAAGAAACGGAGTAATAGAGTCTGCGTGCATTTGTTGAAGCGCGTACCAAATCTGGTCATGATTTATATCAAGGTATAAATTGTTATGCGGTATCCTTTGGGTTTTAAAATATGCAAACGATCCCCCAAGACCTTCGACCTTCTGAATACCTTTAGCGGTACGCCAACTATACCCCTCAATGGCAGCGCGTAATCTTTTCGCGGTAATATCACGGCAAACATTTTTATCAGGGTCAGCTATAGTAGCTTCTGTACTGGACACAAGAATATACCTTCTATCACCATCATCTTCTGCGTTAACCTCCATTACTGCATGGCCAGTCGTCCCACTTCCAGCAAAGAAGTCCAGTATAATATCATTTGAACTGGAGTCTGTACTCTGACGAACTAGCGACTTTATTAAAGAGAGCGGTTTAGGGTATTGGAAATCCTTGTTCCCTACCATTTTCGATAGTAAACTAGTTCCCTCGCTTGTATAGCCCACTGTAAAAGCAACTACTTCTTCTAAGTCTACTTCTTCTAATTCAACCTTCTTCATTGATGACGGAAGGACCCAAGTAGATAACGGTTTGTCCGTCTTCTTAATCTCAGAAACAAATCGTTTCAATCTGGGTTTTCCCATACCAATCTTTTTGCCAATCCAAAACTCCAAAGGAGGAATATTCTCTAATATCCTCGCATCTGCAGTACCATTCACAATTTCTTCTTTAAGCACGTCGTATCGCTCGTACACTCTTAAATTATGTGGCGCCGAACCATTTTCCAACGCCTCATATAATTCTTCCAGAGAGTTGTAAGTGACAGTCTGTTCATTAGCAGGCCATGATATACGATCTTCCTCAACAAGTTCCTCCATATACTTTGTCCGTATTTTTTTACCAGCTTTTGCTCTTGCTATGGTTGCAAATCGCCATACACTGTCTGGATCACATGGATACCATGTATCAGTTACAGGATTAAATATTTGATAGTAGGATTCTGGTCTTTGTTTAATATCTTTCCCTTGATTTAGTGGTCCGTCCACCCATGGGCCTCGGTCATCTCCATCATCAGTAGCCTTTGACCAATCTTTATTAATCCCTGCGAAAGTGAATCCTGGGTTAGCGTAGCATAATATATATTCATGGTCTTCACTTACAAACCAATTCTTTTCATCATTCGCACCACTTCTTCTTCTCCAAACAAAGGTACATACTTTCTTACCAGGAAATACTTGTTCCATTAGTAGTGATAGATGTGAGTACTCTTCTTCACCAATTGAAACAAAAATGACACCGTCAACAGATAAAAGGTCTTTGGCAAGTTCAAGACGGCGATAGAGATATTCAAGCCATTTGGAATGCCTCCAAGCATCTTCCTTATCGACGAACCGATCGTTGTAGATGAAGTCTTTGTTCCCTGTGTTATATGGTGGATCTATATAGATACATTTCACACGACCTTTATAAGCTATATTTAAATAACGTAACGCATCAAAATTATCCCCTTCGATTAGCAAGTTATCATAAGGAGCTTCTCCTAGACTATAGTTCTGCTCAAAGTCGAACGTTACAAAATCATTATTCAGACTCTTTTCATGCTCTAGTTCATCTCGCTCCCATACAAGTCCAATCTTTCTTGAAGAATCACGACTTAATAACAATGAAACAAGCTCTTCCTTAGATAAATGATCATATTTTGTATTCAAATCGGTGCACCTCTCCACATTTAAGTCAGTACTGTTGTTAGTTCGACAAAATATTCGATTTTCCCTTTTTATCAATTATTGCTGGTTGAAAGTACCATTGTGAAAATTAACGTAATCTCCTGTTTATTATAAATAAAAATCTTTACTAATAACCACTCCCACAGTTTGCAAGCGATTCCTAACGGCAAAAGGTCAGGTTCCCTCTTAGTTTGTGACAGGCATCTGACTTTGTTTCAAACCCTGGAATAGCCCATTCAACTTGAAAATCAACGGTATCTTGATGAGTTGACAATTGCTCAGCAAGATCGGATGGTATTTGCAGACCAGTGTCGGTCATCCAAGCTTTAGCAAGCTCAAGATTAGCTCTGTGTCCATCCTTTAAGTGCTTTTTACCACTAGTTGGGAGAGCGTGAGCTAACCAGTCAAGAGTATGTATTATTGAACCACTCTGACTTTTAATTATCAAGGAATCATCGCCGCCTTTTTCTACCATTCGACAAAAAAATAGCAGTTACCCTTCTCAAGAGTATTTTCCATGTTAATTCGATGCGAATCATTCGTATAGATGACACTTAGCACATCTTACTCAAACGAAAACAAGAGTCTCATTGATAAAAGCAGTATTAATCTTTAATCTTAGGTTGGCTAATAAGACCATATTCATTCTCAAACCCTCTGAACTCGGTAAGCTTCCGTCATACAGAACCGATCTCGTACTTGCCTACCTTCATCGAAGAATCTGGATTGTCGCGGCACACCTGGATATTCATAAGATCTTGAAAAGCGCGTTTGAAGCCGCAAGCGTAAATATGTTTTCTCCAATCCAGTGAAAAATGCTGAGACGCCGAAGGTCGATAAGAAGGAAATGACTGTATAGGCCGTTCAAGAAGTACAAAAGTTCTTGAAGTAGCTAAGGAACATCGCTTATATCTTTCCTTCTGGCGCTCACGACAGGAATGCGACAGAGTGAAATCCTTGGAGTCAGATGGAGGGATATTGACTTTGAGAACGATACGATTAGTATCAGACAGACTTTATGCATAATGGAAAGAAATTGGTACCTCTTACAAAGACTAAAACAAGTACGCGAACGATTTCGCTGGATAGCCGTGTATTAGAGGCATTGCAAAGCATAAGCGAATCATTGCGAAAGAGATGCTAGCGATAAGACCGATCTATCAAAATAAGGATTAGTCGTGTGTACAGCATTTGGTACGCAATGTCCTGCGCAATTCTACAACCTTATCAAGAAGGCAGATGTATCGAAGATCAGGTTCCACGATTTACGGCATACTGTCGCCACTCTATGCTAAAGGGGGAGATCAATCCGAAGGTTGTAAAGGAAATACTCGGTCACTCCGATGTCCGAACCACACTGGATATCTACAGACATGTATTGCCGAGCATCCATAAGAAAACATCACAGAAGTTCGGAAACATGCTATTCGATCAAGCTAATATCGCACTATGAAGGGGTTTGCTCGTATAACGATGCTGATCAAGCGGAAAAAGCCCTTTTTCTATGCATGGAAACCGTAAACATTTGTGATCACTAATGAAGAAAAACTTTGGTGAGCACGGACGTGATCACTGGGGATTTTGGCACTATCTGTTCGCTCATGCTGTTCTGAATCAATGATGTTCGAAACGTGATAACTACAGAAGAAGACAAAAAAAACCCTTATGTATCGAGGGTTTGTAGGTGATTTGGTGGAGCCAAGGGGGATCGAACCCCTGACCTCTTGCATGCCATGCAAGCGCTCTCCCAGCTGAGCTATGGCCCCATGTTCAAACGAATTTAACAGTGTAACCGCTTATTTTCAAACGAAAGCAGCGACAATTTTTATATTAGCACGCTGCCATTATCGAAGTCAATAGTGCTGGAAAACTTCTCCTTGAGGGGAATTTGCTCGATAATAGGTTTTAATGCTCATTTGAAGTAGTGCATCAATGACAGCAAGTCAAAACAATACTGTCAGAATCTCTTCCCCCTCTTGATTATCCAACCTACTCGAATAAGCGAGCTATTTTCCTTATCGCGAAATTCATTTCCGCCCTTATGAACTTTTAATCCTTAACCTCGATTCAAACGTCTTTCCCCCAAGAAATAAAGAAATTAGTTACTCAACAAAGCAAAAAAGTTACATTAGCGCATCACGTCAAAGTCCGATCACCCGAACAATCTCCCACCGACTAAAATCACCTCTCCAAAGCTGTGCACGAAGCCCTTCATTATCTCCTACAATGAACTGCCCTCTTTTACGCCAGCACAACTTCGCTCCAGAGTCCTCAATCAATCCCCCATCCCATACCCGGACACAACAAAAATAAGCAGCATGCGCATCGCATGCTGCTTATTCTCAATCCCTTTCAAATCCGCTTACTCTCTGCCTTCCCCTAACTCTTCCCGCTCCTACCCCTGCCCATTCCCATTCAACGGGTGCTTGGACAGCAGGCTGTTCAATTCCTTCATGAACATATCGATGTCCTTAAACTGGCGGTATACGGACGCGAAGCGGACGTAAGCTACTTCATCGACCGGATAGAGCTGGCCCATGACGATCTCGCCGATATCACGGCTTTCCACTTCGGCCAGCGCTGTGGTGCGGAGCTCCTTCTCTACTTCGGAGACGATAACCTCCAGGTTCTCAACCGACACCGGGCGCTTCTCGCAGGCGCGGATCAATCCGCGCAAAATTTTGTCGCGGCTGAATTCTTCGCGGCTGCCGTCCTTCTTGATAACGATCAGCGGCGTTTCCTCGATCATCTCGAACGTTGTGAAGCGGCGGCTGCACCGCTCGCATTCTCTGCGGCGGCGGATCGACTTGTTCTCGTTGGCTGGACGCGAGTCAAGAACCTTCGTGCCGGAGTTGTCGCAATAAGGGCATTTCATATCCATCACTTCCTTCTGGGCTAGAATTATTATTTTTTCCATACGTTTCCTGTAATGAAGTTTGAAATTTCGCACATAATACTTTTACCAACCGCAAGGAGGTGACAAACATGAGCAACAGCAACCAACTAGTTGTACCACAAGCATCCGCAGCGCTTGACCAACTGAAATATGAGGTGGCTCAAGAGCTGGGAATCGCGTTTCCGCAAGACGGATACGGCGGTAACCTGCTGACTAAAGATGCTGGCTACATCGGCGGCAACATCACTCGTCGTCTGGTGCAAATCGCCGAGCAATCCCTTGCCGGTAAATAATGATTTCATCAGTCATGTATAACTAGAGGCTTTGGCTTGTCCCGTCCTGAAGCGGCGCGGATCGGCCAAAGCTTCTTCTATTTGCAAAGGGAATAATCATCTAGGCTACATATCGGGATAAAGGTCTTTGTATTTATTATAGTAATAAATGACTTTTTGTACATAGTGCCGGGTTTCGCCAAAAGGAATGAGATTTACCGTCTCCTCACGTCCGTCCCAGCGCCCGGAATCGAGCCATTTGCGCACATTGCCGGGTCCGGCGTTATACGCGGCGATTGCCGCAATTTTATTTTGCCCGAATTGCTTATGCAAAGATTGCAAATACCAGGTGCCGATTTCGATGCTGACATCCGGCCGATGCTGCAAAATTTCCGGCGTCACCTTCTCGAAGCCAGCTCTTTCTACGATCCAATCCGCCGTATCCGGCATGATCTGCATTAAACCTAATGCACCTTTAGATGATACTTTGCCATTAGAGAAATTAGTCTCGGCCCTGATAATGGCAGCTACCAGATGGGGATCAACCTTATAATTAGAAGCGCTGGCCCGGATGTCCTCCCGGAATTGTACCGGGTACATCCATCTGGCCATCCAATCCGAATTCAGAAACAGCATACCGATGAAGCCGATGAGCAGCACGAGAAACACTCGTTTCTTCAGCAGCCACCTCATAGCAGACCCTGGCTTTTCCAGAAAAGATCGATCTGGCGGCTTGTCTCCTCCAGCGTTCCGCTGTTGTCGATGACCCAATCCGCACGCGGCTTCTTCTCTTCAATATCCATTTGAAGCTTGACCCTGCGCTGCGCCTCATCCGCATCAATAGCGTTGCGAAGCATCAGACGCTCAAGCTGCAGCTTCTCCGGTACGTAAGCGACCATAATGCCATCGTATAACGAAGCTTGTCCGGTTTCGTACAAAAGCGGGATATCCGCTACGACTAGCTTTTGCGGAAATTCGATTTCGTATTGCTTAATCCGCTGCTGCATTCTGGTACGAATGGCGGGATGAAGAATCCCCTCCAGCTGCGCCAGCTTATCCTTGTTATTGAATACGATCGCACCCAGCGCCTTGCGGTCCAGCGTACCATCTTCCTTATGTATAACGGCTTGTCCGAACGCAGAGGCGACCGCCTCTAAAGCCGGTTCACCGGGCATAACAACCTCTCTCGCCACCTGATCCGCATCGACCAGCAGCGCACCGCGCTCCACTAGCATGGAGGCAACGGTGCTTTTGCCAGTAGCGATACCGCCGGTTAAACCGATCTTCATAAGCCTTCACCCCGTTCTTATAACAGCTTTGTAATGCCAATCAAGATAAGCAAAATGCCAGGAAGCACCGACAATGCCCGCATTCCCTTCCAATTGGAGAACCGGAAGCCGAAACGTATACCCATTAACAGAAACAATGCACTGGCCGCTGCAATGACGACCGCCGTCCACAGGGCCGGAAGGCCGATCATGGCAGCTCCGATGCCCGCGCCAAATGCGTCCAGCGACAAGGCAAAGCCGAGCATAACAGCTTCCGATGCGGATATCGTCCCCGATTTGTCAACATCGGCAGCTTGCGGCGTGCGTAATATTTGAATGACAAGACCGATACGTTTTAATTCCACAATCACTACAAGTACAGGGTTAGCAGGCTCTGCGGGTACAGCAGCATCCGCTCCCTCGACAACTTCTTGATCCTTAACAGCTTCATCTGACTCTTCTTTCCGGTTGCGACGCAATTGCAGCAGCGCCCAGATTCCGATAACCACCAGAATAATTGCACCCATAAGCTTTGCCGCGATCGGCGGCAAATAGCCGGTAATCCACGAGCCCACCTGCATCGACACCCAGATAATCAATCCCGAGCATAAAGCGATAATAAGGACGGAAAACAACGGAATCCGGATTCTCCGCAATCCGTACGTAATGCCCACGCCAAAACCGTCTACACTTACAGCGAAAGCAAGCACCAGCAAAGATACAATATGCGCGAACAACTCGCATCACTCCCCGCATATCGAACGTCATAAGCAGCTATGAATTCAACATCCTGCAGCTGCAAAATAGACATTCGCCTATTGTCATGTTAACAACAGCATATGCAGGCGAAGAGTGACGGTGCATCGTACAACTTGTTATTTGCTTTGACGGACTTTCGGTAGCGGCTGGCAATGCTTGCAAATATGTGTCCCTCTGCCGCCTACAACAAACTTCTCAATTGGGCGGCCGCAAGAGGAGCATGCTTCGTCCTTCCGGCCATACACCAGAAGCTGGTGCTGAAACATTCCCATCTCGCCTTGCCCATTCACATAGGATTTAATGGAGGAGCCCCCCGCATCCACAGCTCTCGACAAAGTGCCGATGACGGATTCATGCAGCTTTTTCCACTCCGCAGGCTTCAGTTCATTCGCTGAACGTTCCGGATGGATGCCGGCGCTGAACAACGCTTCATCTACATAGATATTGCCAAGGCCAACGATATATTCTTGATTAAGGAGCAGCGGCTTGATTTTCGTAGAGCGTGTGGCGAGCTTCGACCGGAACGCCTCCAGCGTGAAGTCTGGATTGTTCAGCGGCTCCAGTCCTAATTTCTTGAGCGGCTTCATTTCCAGATCCGTACCGGCCTCGAACAGATGCATCGTACCGAACTGCCGGACATCCTTGTACCTCAGATCCGTTCCGTCGTCGAAATGGAATAGAACATGTGTATGCAGCTCAATGGGTTCTTCACTTGGGAAAACGCCGTAACGGCCTTCCATCCGTAAATGCGATACCAATACTAATCCGTCCAACATAATGCGTAAAAACTTGCCCCGGCGCTCCACCGTCTGAATCGTCCGTCCTTCAAGGGCGGCCGCGAACTGTTCCGGCTCTTCCGGGCGCTGTATAATTCTCGGCAGTCTGACCGTTACTGATTGAATCCGCTTACCGGCGACCAGCTCGATTAATGTTCGTTTAACTGTCTCTACCTCTGGCAATTCAGGCATAGCTATTCACCTCAGTCCCATTATACCTGATTTCACCCGCAGCGGGACAGGAAGGCTATACCAACCGTACATCCTTCCTGTATATACACACAAATTGCATCATCTCTATCACAAAACATTCATTTACATGTCTGATTTACTTGGACTCATACCAGTTCACACCGTAATTGACATCGGCCTTAAGCGGCACGTCCAGCTTAAGCGCTCCTGCCATGACTGTCGGCACAAGCTCTTTCATTAACTCCAGCTCGTCCTCCGGCACTTCGAATACCAATTCATCGTGTACTTGAAGCAACATGCGGCTCTTCAGGTTGCGTTCGCGCAGCGTCTCGTCCATACGAACCATAGCCAGCTTAATAATATCCGCTGCTGTTCCTTGGATTGGCGTATTCATCGCTGTTCGTTCAGCGAAGGAGCGAATGTTGAAATTAGATGCTTTAATATCCGGCAAATAACGCCTGCGCTCAAGAAGCGTTGTCACATAGCCGTCTTGACGGGCTTGGGCGACAATATCATCCATATACTTGCGCACGCCTTGGAACACCTCGAAATATTGCGCGATGAACGCTCCTGCTTCCTTCCGGGTAATATTCAAGTTCTGCGAAAGGCCGAAATCACTAATACCGTATACAATACCGAAATTTACCGCCTTGGCGGAACGGCGCATATTGGAATCGACTTGCTCAGCCGTTACGCCAAACACGTCCATTGCAGTCTTCGTATGAATATCCATGTCTTGGATAAAAGCTTCCTTCAGCCGCTCATCGCCTGAGATATGCGCAAGGACGCGCAGCTCAATTTGCGAATAGTCGGCTGCAAGAATGTACCAGCCTGGCTCAGAAGGCACGAACGCCTTCCGGATTTTGCGGCCTTCCTCCAAACGGATCGGGATGTTCTGCAAATTCGGGAACTGGCTGCTCAGACGGCCTGTAGCGGCAATGGTCTGACGGTAATACGTATGGATCTTGCCTGTCTCCTGGCGAATCTCCTTGAGCAGTCCTTCCACGTAGGTCGATTGCAGCTTTGCAAGCGAGCGGTAGTGCAAAATAAGCGGGATGATCTCATGATAGGGCTCCAGCCGCTCCAGCACTTCGGCGTCGGTGGAATAACCCGTCTTCGTCTTTTTCATCACCGGCAAGCCCAGCTTTTCGAATAAAACATCGCCAAGCTGCTTCGTCGAATTAATATTAAATTCCATCCCGGCATGACGATAAATATCGCTCATAATTTGGGACAGATTACGCTCCAATTCGCTGCCCAGACGTTCAAGCTCAGCGGATTCCACCTGAATACCTTGCTGCTCCATCGCTGCAAGCACGCGGGACAACGGCTGCTCCAGCTCGTAATAGAGCTTGCTCATGCCGCTTTTCTCCAGATCGCCCTGCTGATGCTTCGCAATACGCTGTACCGCAGCAGCTTTAACCGCCAGATGACGGTTTAGCGTCTCGGCATCCGGCACTCTGAACTTGGCGCCTTTGCCGTACACCGCTTCATCAGCCGCAATAGCCGTAAGCCCGTAACGCTGGCTCATGCCGCTGAGCGTAAGGCTCGCATCCGTCGGATCGAGCAAATAAGCGGCAAGCTGAACGTCAAAGACAGCGCCGTTAAAGACGACGCCAGTCCAGCCCAAAGCCAGCTCCACTTTATGCGTATCAAAGCCGTATTTCGGCTTGTCCCCGTCTGCAAGCCACTTCCGCAGCGGCTCTGCGAACGGTTGTTTCACCGCATCGGCAGAAATTACATAGACCTGCTCGCCAACCGCAATCGCCAATCCAATTACTGAGGCATGATGCGGGTTGTCGCCAATCGCCTCCACATATAAGCCGTGGTTGATTGCATCTGCTTCAACTCCAGCTTCGCCGCCTGCTGTCTTTTTCGCCGACTCTGCTCTATTCAAATCATCTAGCAAGGCGTTCAGCGTATCCGCGTCGCCCTCTCCGGCAATTACCGCAACCTTCAGCTCTGCTGCCGCTTCGGCCGCTTCCTGCTCGCTGCCTCCGTTGCCCGCGCTTCCGAGATCAAGCCGTTCGATGAGCGATTTGAACTCCAGCTTGCGGAACGCTTCCGCCAAAGCCGCGTCCTCGTAACCGGCGTAGCGGATTTCATCCGCACCCTTGTCGAGCGGTACTTCGCGATAGATCGTCGCCAGCTTCTTGCTCATAATGGCGCTCTCTTTATGCTCCTCGACCTTCTCTTTCATTTTCCCCTTCAAGCTCTCTGTATGGGCCAGCACCTCTTCGACGGAGCCGAATTCATGCAGCAGCTTCAGTGCGGTTTTCTCCCCAACGCCGGGAATGCCCGGAATATTGTCGGACGCGTCGCCCATCAGACCTTTGAGGTCAATAATTTGCAGCGGCTTGAGGCCGTAGCGCTCCTGAATAGCAGCAGGGGAATAAGGCTCTACCTCACTGATGCCTTTACGCGTAATCGCAACTGTAACATGCTCGGAAGCCAGCTGCAGCATATCTTTATCTCCAGTAATGACTAACGTCTCCACCTGGGATTCATCCGCCATTTTCGTCAACGTACCGATAATATCATCCGCTTCGAAGCCGGACAGCTCATATTGGGCAATACCGAAGGCGCTCAGCAGATCTTTCAGTACAGGAAACTGTTCAGAAAGCTCCGATGGCGTTTTTTCACGGCCGCCTTTATATTCCGTGTAACCCTCATGGCGAAAAGTCGCCTTGCCCGCATCAAAAGCGACCAGAACATGCGTCGGCTTCTCGTCTGCAAGCAGTTTTAGAAGCATCGTTGTAAAGCCGAATACAGCATTCGTATGCAAGCCTGCTGAATTGGTTAATGGCGGCATTGCAAAAAACGCCCGATATATGATGCTATTGCCGTCTATCAACATCCACTTGTCCATTCCGACACCTCACCTATTGATTCTACTACTCCTTATCATACCATAAGCGGAGCCTGCTTGCTCTGCGGCAAAGCCTTCTGCTGCATCAAAAAAAGCCCCCGAAACGGCTAACATCCGTCCGGGGGATCGAAATCTGATTTTCAGCTTAACCATCATTACTGGATGCCGCCGGGACGCCCGAGCAAATAACCTTGTGCATAATGAACGCCAAGCTTCTTTACCGCTACCAGTTCCTCTTCCCGCTCAATGCCCTCGGCGATGATGGAGACGTCCAGCTTGTAGGCCAACTGCACCAGCGTATGCAAAATATGCAGCTTCACATCGTCCTCATCAATCCGGTCAATTATGGAACGATCCACTTTAATGTAGTCGGGACGAAGCTCAACAATGGATTGAAGGGATGAGTACCCTGCACCAACATCATCTATCGCAATCTGGAAGCCTTGGCTGCGATAATGCTCGAGCGCTTTCTTCATCGCTCCAAAATCATCGATCGATGTCCGCTCTGTAATCTCAAACACAACATTATGCGGCGATAAGCCCCTTCTCTCCAGCATGCTCAGCGTTCGTCCCGGTGTAAAATGCGGATCGTTCATGATCTGCGCCTGAACATTAATGAACAACCGCTGATCGGGCTGCAGCGAGCCGATGCCGTCCAGCGCTTTGCGCCGGGCCAGTCTGTCCAGCCGATACGCCAAGCCTTCCTGCTCGGCGAAGGCGAACAGCTGCTGCGGGCCGGCAAACCATTCCTGCTTGGCGAATCGCGCCAATGCTTCATAACCAAATAGCGAGGGCCCGTCCGGCTGCAGTGATATAATGGGCTGATAGACGGACATAATTGCGTGCTCGGCGATCAATTGCTTCAAGGCGCGCAGCTTCATGCTTCTGACCAGCGAGCCATCGCGCTGGCCGTGTACCATCGCTCGCTTCATCGCTTCGTATATCCGGTCAGGGTCCCCCTCAGGTTCAGTTGATCCATGGAGGTCAGCTTCTATGACGGAGACGCCTGCCAACAACCTTGCCTCTGTTGCCTCGGCGTCCCGAAACCTCGATTCCCACTCAGCCTGACGCTTGATCGCCTGCTCTAGCAGCCACCCTTCCAGCTTGCTTCGCCCTCCGGGCGGAAGCCGAAGCAGCAGGAACAGATCATTATGTATCCAGTACTTTTCCTCTACTACAATCGCGGCTGTTTCAATTTCTGCGGCGATCGCTTCCTCTGCAAACACACTCCAGCCTGCGGGTGCAACCGAATGCCAGGATAGATAAATGACGCCCCGACCTCCACGCCATTCCATAGGTACTTGACGCACCCGATTACGCACTTGCATCCGATTTACTCTCACGCTCAATTCCGTTCCTCTCTATGCTGCGGTATGGTTAACGTCTCTTTCACGTAAATGCTTCCCCTGTGCGCTTTTGCCCGTTTCTTCAGCCTTGCGGAATGACGTGATATGAGATCCGGTGTTAGTGAAGCCGGATGATGGCTAATCATCAAGGATAACGAGAGGGTAACTCCCTCCTGATCGACAACGTTGCCATGGCGATCCTCTACCGCATGCAGACCGGCATCCCCATAGAAGCTTTTGACGCCCAGATCAAACCGCTCGATCAGTCGTTCACAAAGCCGCTCACCGCTGACTGCGTCCGTTACGATGATGAAGTCATCACCGCCAATATGGCCGATAAAATCATCAGGCTGGCTGCTCCGTTCCTTCTCCTGCCGGAGCAGCTCCGCTAGGAATCGAATAAGCTCATCGCCTTGACCGAAGCCGTAACAGTCATTAAACCATTTGAAATAGTCCAGATCCGCGTAGATAACTGCGAATGATTCATGACCCTCAATCCGGCGGCGAAGCTCCTCCTGAATGCCTGCATTGCCTGGCAAGCCTGTCAGCGGATTCGCCTCCCTTGCCGCTTTCGTCCTAAGCGCGGTAATCCCCTCCAGAATCGCGCGAATAGAGACAGCGCCGAGCAGCTCTCCCCGGCTCGTCACAATGACCACATCGTACAGCTGCGCATAGTCACGCCCCATCGCAAGATAGGAGACTTGCTCGATTGGTGTATGCTCATCTACCATGAGGGGGCTGCCATTCATAATCTTCTCCACCGGCCGGGTCCAATAAAGCGGCTGTCCGAACTGGCCGGCTAACAGCTGGTGCAGCTTTTCCTTCATCAGCAGCCCTTTCGGTATGCCTTCATCTGCAATGACAGCACCCTGAGCTTTCGGATTAAGCTCGAAGTAATGGGCGACCTCCGACACTTTCATCCGGGAAGGAAATACGGGGAAGGGTGCCGCCAATTGGCCAATTGTATGCGCCAGTTCGCTTCCCGTCCCCATCGACCTCCCCGATTGACCGGCCCGCTGGCCGGCTGCCGTCTCTCGCAACGCTGCGAACAATGCAGCCTCGACCTCCCCTCCCGTGGAGCCAAAAGGCAGAACGGCGCTTTCGCTGCGGCGCAGCCTGTCTCCCAGCCGGGAGCGAAGCTCCTCCATGGCTTTGCTTATGAGTTTGTCTATAGATTCGCCCTTGGGCTTGCTACAGAACAAGAACAATTGGCTCTCGCCCAGCTGCTGCTGCCAGAACAGGCGCTTCTGCTCCTTCGCCCAGCGCTGTACCTCTGCTTCCGCCTGCTTGTCCTTCTTGGCATACTGCAAGGTTAATACGCCCAGCAAACCGCCTTGCTCTCTCATTCTCGCTATGGCCCGAATCATTTGCCGGTTGAATAGACCGCTCCCGATATCCCCCATACGGCTCCCCTCGATGTCCGATTATCGTGCTTATCGCTTGTATGCTTGTATGGTACATATTACCTAAACTTTGTACGGACAAGAATAACGCTTCGTAAAATTTGCGTAAAAACCTTTTACAAAAATAAAAAAATTTTCGCTTATGTGCGAAAATTAATCGTTAGCAGCCCCACGCGTCCACAACGAGCATTTATGCCATCTTTCACTCTCTTGCGAAGGCTGTGACTGGTTGCGATTGGCTGCGATTGGCTGCGATTGGCTGCGATTGGCTGCGATTGGCTGCGATTGGCTGCGATTGGCTGCGATTGGCTGCGGAGAATCAAAATGCAAATCTGCATTTTGATTTCCACTTATTAGTCGATTTATCACATCAAAATGCAAAAGTGCAGTTTGATTGGCCTAAAAGGCCTCTTTCGAGCGAAATTAGGGGATTCAAAATGTACTTTTACATTTTGAACGCGATTTTGTAGCTTTTGAGCCTCCTCAACCTGCACTTTTACATTTTGTTTCGCACGTAGGGAGGACGGAGGCGCATATTGGGCTGATTTTCGCATTGGCACAGGCGCTGCGTCCTCAAATCCGACCTTAAAAGCGAAAGGGCTTTGCAATCAACTAAAGACTATCGCTTAGAAGCGAAGTCTTATGAGTAAACAAAAAGCCTTTCGCGCAAGGCGGAAGGCTGCTTTTTCCCCAAAACTATCGGTTTAGATCCGGACGGCTGTTCGTAACGAGATATACGACGCTTTCGCCGATGTTCGTCGCATGGTCGCCAATCCGTTCGATATGGCGGGCTACGAAGTTAAGTATCGATGCTTGCGAAATGTTACGCGGATTTTCCATCATCAGCGCAAGCAGCTCGTGGGAAATTTGTGCGCAAAGCGCATCAACTTGATCGTCGTCTGCTGCCATTTTGTAAGCGAGATCGACGTTTTCCTGTACGAATGATTGAATCGACTCGTAGGTCATCGTCTGTACGATTGCCGACATTCTCGGCAAGTCGATAAGAGGCTTGATCAGCGGCTGGCCGTCCAGCCGAACAACGAGCTTCGAAATGTTGACGCAGAGATCACCCATCCGCTCCAGATCGGAAGCGATCTTGAAGGCGGATAAAATGCGGCGCAAATCTTTTGCCACCGGCTGTTGAGTTGCAATCAGCTTCGAACCGAGCTCCGTTACATCATGCTCGAGCTGGTTCAGCTTCGTATCTTCCGAAATGATCCTCTGAGCAAGCTGCGTATCCGTTTCGCTTAAAGCTTTCATCGATTGCTCAAGTGCCTTATCTACGAAATGTCCCATTTCAACCAGCAGATTGTGAAGCAGCTCCAAGCCGTGATCGAACTCTTTTCTTGTCGTCATCATCGCCAATATCCCCCTAAGCTTAGCCGAAGCGTCCGCTAATATAATCTTCCGTACGTTGATCCGTCGGGTTCGAGAACAGCTTCTCTGTATCCGAGAATTCTACTACTTCACCATTCAGGAAAAATACAGTTTGATTGGAGACGCGCGCCGCTTGATGCATATTGTGCGTTACCATGACGATTGTATAGCGGTCTTTCAACTCTTGCGCAAGCTCCTCAATTTTGAGTGTGGAGATTGGATCCAGTGCGGATGTCGCTTCGTCCATCAGCAGGATGTCCGGGTTAACGGCGAGCGCGCGCGCAATGCACAGACGCTGCTGTTGGCCGCCGGAGAGACTGAACGCCGAACGCTTCAGGTGATCTTTCACTTCATCCCAAAGTACAGCCGACTTCAAGCTTGTCTCGACGATTTCATCGAGCTGCTGCTTGCTGCGGGTGCCGTGAAGGCGAGGTCCGTAGGCAATGTTGTCGTAGATCGATTTGGGAAAAGGATTCGGCTGCTGGAACACCATTCCGACCTTTTTGCGCAAAGTCTCGACATCAACCTCATTGGAATACAGCTCTGTTCCGCCAATGGCGATGCTTCCCTCGATTCTCGTTCCCGGAATCATGTCATTCATCCGGTTGAGCGTACGGAGCAGCGTTGATTTGCCGCAGCCGGAAGGTCCGATAAATGCGGTAATCGCCTTCTCGGGTATCGTCAGCGATACATCCTTCAGGGCATGAAAGCTTCCGTAGAACAGATTCAATTTCTCGATGCTGATTAAAGGCTGTGCTTGCACTTGCGTTGCCGTTGCCATGGCTCAATCTCCTCCAAGAGTTGAATTAATATTTCTTCTGGTATTTATTACGAAGCAGTATAGCTGAGAAGTTCATAATGAGCAGCAGCGCCAATAGGACGATAATACCGCTGGCCGCCAGCTCTTTGAACTCCAGCTGAGGCTTCGATATCCAGTTGTAGATCTGAATCGGCATAACCGTAAACGAATCCTTCAAGCTTGTCGGCAGGAAGTTGATATACGTCATTGCGCCGATCATGACCAGTGGCGCCGTCTCTCCGATGGCACGCGACATGGCGAGAATAACGCCTGTCAGAATACCAGAGATGGACGATGGAATGACCGACCGCGATACGGTCTGCCACTTTGTGGCGCCAAGAGCGAACGATGCGTCACGCCGCGATTTCGGCACGGCCCGGATTGCTTCCTGAGCTGATACGATAATAATCGGCAGCACAAGCAGCGTCATCGTGAATGCCCCGGCCAGCAAGCTGCGTTCAAGCGCCAGCAGCCGGACGAATAGCGTAAGACCCAGAATACCGTATACGATAGAAGGTACGCCTGCCAGCGTGCTGATGTTCAATTGGATAAGACGAGTGAAGCGGTTTTTCCCGGCATATTCCTCCAGGTAGATTGCTGCACCTACCCCGAGAATGAAAGATACCGGAAGCATAATGATCAGCATATAGATAGAGCCGACAATTGCCGACTTCATGCCTGAGCCTGCTGCCTTCCGCGACGGGAAGTTGGTGAACAGATCCGGCTGCAGCCTGGATAAGCCATCCATGAGAATATCAATGATCAACGCGCATAGTGCGAGGACACCGATTGAAGTCGCCACAATGAACAGCAAGTGGATGATGACATCCTTGCGGCGGCGGTTTGCGATTTGCTGGCGGTTTGCGTCTTGAAATATCGGGCTCATCTTAATACTCCTCCCGGAATTTTCTTGCAACATATTGGGCAAGAATATTGAGCAGGAATGTGATCACGAACAGCGTCATACCGACGGCAAAGATCGTTCCGTATTCCACCGTGCCATGCGGCGTATCGCCCAAGCTGACCTGTACGATATAAGCGGTCATGGTCTGAATGCTGTCCAGCGGATTGCCGGTCAGCGTAGGTGTAGCGCCTGCTGCTACCGTAACGATCATCGTCTCCCCGATTGCACGGGAGAAAGCCAGAACGGCGGATGCGACAATACCGGAGAAAGCAGCCGGTACAACGATCTTGAGCGCAACTTCAAGCCGCGTTGCACCAAGGGCGTATGCACCGTCCCGCAAAGCGCGGGGTACAGATGACATAGCGTCTTCACTAAGCGAGCAGACCATCGGTATAATCATGATGCCGACGACGATGCCTGCACTTAATGCGTTGAACACACCCGCTCCGGGAAAGATATCGCGGATCAACGGTGTGATGAAGCTTAGAGCGAAATAACCGTAGACGATTGTCGGTACGCCAGCCAGTACTTCAAGCACCGGCTTAACGGCACTGCGCACTTTTTTCGGCGCATATTCCGATAAGTAGATGGCACTCGCAAGTCCGAGCGGAATAGCTACGAGACAGGCGATAAGCGTAATCATAAGCGTGCCGTTCAGCAGCGGAAGGACACCGAAGCTTTTTGGCGTAATGAGCGGCGACCATTTGGTGCCGAATAGAAACTCAAGAACCGGTATTTTTTGAAAAAACTGAATCGTTTCTGAGAATAGAGTAACAACGATACCGATAGTCGTTAAGATCGATACGGAAGCGCATAGAAACAGGATGATCGGCATCATTTTGTTCATTACACTTACTCGATTGTTCTTGAACGCATTCGGGCTTGTTATGGACGTACTAGTGTTCAGCACCTTACGGTTTGCCTGCGGCGTGTCGCTCTGCATGTCGGCGTCCTCTCCTTGCCTTTACAAATCGTTAACATATGCGGCGTGAAAAATGTGATGTCCCACGAGACACCACATTTCACACCAAGAGTCGCGATTACTTTGTTTTCTTATTATTGAAGCTTAGCTGCTTCTGTTGCATACTGCTCGTCTGGAAGGGCGATGTAGCCAACTTCATCTGCCAAAGGTCCGATATTGTTGATGTAGTACTTAGCGAAGGCGTCAACTTCAGGACGCTCAAGCTCTTTTTTGTTGATGTAAATAAAGAGCGGACGGGACAGCGGCGCATAAGTGCCGTCTTTGATCGTTTCATGGGAAGGAGCAATTGCGCCTTTGCCGCTATCGATTGGAACAAGCTTCAGCTTGTCTTGGTTCTCTTCGAAGTAAGCGAAACCGAAGTAGCCGATGCCGCCTTTGCTGCCGGATACGCCTTGTACAAGCGTGTTGTCATCTTCGCTGAAGCTGATTTGCTTGTCGTTGCGAATGCCTGCTTTTTCAAGAATGGCTTCATTAAAGTAGTCATAAGTGCCGGAGTCAGCGCCAGGAGAGAACATTACGATTTTCTCAGCCGGCCATTCTGGACGAACGTCTTTCCAAGTGGAAACCGTGCTGCCTGTTGTAAAGATCTTGTTAAGCTCTTCCACCGTCAGGTGGTCAACGAAATCATTGTCTTTGCTGACAACGACGGACAGTCCGTCATATGCAACCGAAAGGTCTGTATACTCGATGCCTGCTGCTTTACAAGTAGCAGCTTCTTCGTCTTTAATCGGACGCGATGCGTCTGCAATTGCAATCTCGCCTGCACAGAACTGCTTGAAGCCGCCGCCTGTACCCGATACGCCTACCGGTACGCGAACGTCCGGGTGTTCTTTATTGAATTCTTCCGCAGCTGCTTCCGTCAGCGGGAACACCGTGCTGGAACCGTCGATTTTCACATCGCCTGACAATTTCGCGCCTTCTGTAGCTGCAGGCTCCGAACCACCTTTATTGTTACCGTTATTTGTACCCGCTCCGCCATTGCCGCATGCTGCTGCAAATACGAGAGCTGCTACCATACCCGACATTAAGATCCCTTTGAAGCCATTACCTTTCAACAACTCAACCACTCCTCTTAACTATCTTCTGTTGTGTTTGCCCTACGAACTCTATCCTACTAGCCGTTTGTTAATCGAGTATTGTTGTTTTGTTAACTTCATGTAAAAAAATAAGATTGCAGCAACTTGTCGATTTCCTCCGACACTTTCTTCATCTGGCCATACGCCTGCTCAGACTGCTGGCCGATTTGTTCTGAACTGTTCTTGCTGCCCGCGGCCGCCCGGAACAGATCTGCAAAGACGCGTCCCGCTTCCTGTACGCAGACTTCGCTTGCAGCAGCTTCTGTCTTGCCCTCATGGGCTACCGCTGCCGTACGGCCGATAGCGTCCAGAATCGTACGAGTCAATTCTGTTATCTCTTCTGCTGAACGCTTCGTTTCCTGTGCAAGCTTCATCACTTCACTGGCTACTACAGCGAATCCGCGGCCATGCTCGCCCGCTCTTGCCGCTTCAATAGAGGCGTTGATCGCTAATAGGTTACTTTGCTCCGCCAGCTCTCGAATAAGCCGGGACACCCGGCTAATGGAACCGGCTTCCGCCTGAAGACCGCTCATTTGCTCTTCCTGCTGCTTCGAATTGTCTGCTAGACGACGGAAGGCATCCGTCACTTTGTCCAGTTCGTTCTTCCCGCTTAACGTCATGTCTACCATTTCCGCCGACGTCGCTTCCCCTTGCTTGGAAGATTCGCGGACGACCGTAAATGCCGAATCAATATCTTTAATCCGCTGGCCTACGCCATGGATCATTTGTACTTGTCCATCTATTGCTTCCTGCTGCAGCTGTCTCGAAATGCGCAGCATATCGGCTACTGTCAGCGTGCCTAACGTCTTGCCCTCGTGAGTGACGATAACGCAGTTGTACAGCAGGCTTTCATGCCTATTGAGCGCCTGATCGATGATTAGCTGAGGCTCCTGTTCGCTATCTACGATCAGCGGCGACGAATCCATCAGCCCTGCTATCGGCTTCTCATAAAATAAATCGGCTCCAAACCGGTGGCTGAGCCGCATAAAAAACTGATTCCTCATCATCAGCCCAAGCGGAATCCCGTCGTCGCCGCAAATGATAGCACACTCGCTTTCCTGATGCTGCCTGAATGAAGCAATCATTTCTTTGCAGCTTTGATCCGCATGCAAAATCGGCACTTCACGGATAAAATCAGCAATCCTCACAGAGGAAGCTGCCGATTGCTTACGGTCAGGGTTCGCTTTCAAGTCTTGCACATGTCTGTCTCCGGTTACCGCGGCTTTGTTTTCGGCGCTTGTCGAGACGCCTTCCATTTGAAGGTCCAGCACAGATATCGTCATCTGAATGGTTCCACCCTTCTTCATTCGAATACTCTCGACATCAATATAGGCCTATAGCATCAACTCCAATGCTTGGAAATGTTAACGGAATGTTAATTTACGCAAAAAAGAGGCGATCCATCTGTTTAAACGATGGACACCTCTCTATGAATCTCCTAACTATCGGCATACAGCGACATCTTTTTACATATTGATTTGTAAAGCTATAGTAAACCGGCAATCGGGATAAAAACCAAAAATGGCGGTGCAGGGATCATCTCCCTGGCACCGCCATTTCTTTTTTTAAACTTATAGCATCAATTAACGCGCCGCTCGCTTCAGTACGCGAACGCCGTAAGCCGACAATGGAAGCTGTACAGGAGCCTTGCCGCCTTCCAGCATGTCCTCATAGGAATCGCTGTCCAACGTAATTGTAACCTCTGCACCGTTGTAGTTCTGCACGAATACATAGTCATGCTCGCCGTCCGTACGAAGCTGTACCGTTACGCCTTTAGGCAGCGTTGTGTTAATGACCTTCTCGATGCCTTCTTGGGCTGCAATTGCTGAGATGAAATCGGTATTGAAAGCTTCTTTGTTGCGTGACGCAACATAGTAGGCTTTGCCTTTGCCAAAACGGTTAACCGTCAGCGCCGGACGGCCTGCATAGAAATCATCGCCATAATGAGCCAGAGCTTCTGCGCCTTCCAGATGGATCAGATCGCAAAGCTCATGCGCTTCGTACTCGCCGCTCAAGCCAAGCACATTGCCTGGAGTCGTAACGACACGGTTTGTCTCGCCATCATACAGCGAATCGATTTCTTCCGACCAGATGCCCAGCGTTTTACGCAATGGACCCGGGAAGCCGCCGAGGAACGTAAGATCATTCTCATCAACGATGCCCGACCAGTAGGTTGTAATCAAGATACCGCCGTTTTCGACGAACTTCTCAATTCTCTCGCCTACGCCAGCGCGAACCATATACAGCATAGGAGCTACGAGCACTTTATAGGAATCCAGTTCGCTCTCGGAGTTAATGATGTCTACCGGAATGCCGAGATCCCAGAACGGACGGTAGTGGCTTTGAATCGTTTCTTCATAATGAATGCCGCTGTTGCGGGGACCCTGCGCATCCTTGATCGCCCAACGATTTTCCCAGTCGCTGATAAGCGCTACCTGCGGACGTACCGATGTGCCGACAACTTCAGTCAGCTTCTCCAAAGCATTGCCGACGTCCGTTACATCACTGAACACGCGTGTATGCTCGTTACCCACATGATCGACAACTGCGCCGTGGAATTTCTCGCTGGAGCCGCGGCTTTTACGCCATTGGAAATATTGAACCGTATCGGAGCCATGAGCAATCGCTTGCAGCGACGACAGCAAGTGCATGCCCGGGCGCTTCAGCTTGCTGATCGGCTGCCAGTTCGTCGTGCTTGGCGTGCTTTCCATTAGCATGAATGGCTTGCCGCCTTTCACGGAACGGAAGAAGTCATGATTGAAGGCGTAAGCTGCTGCAAGGCCGCTCTCGTCTTTCGCATCATGCCAAGTCGGATAAGCATCCCACGAGATGAAATCGAAAGCTTCGGCAAATTTCCAGTAATCCACCGGCTCGTAATCATACATTAAGTTTGTCGTTACCGGCAGCTCTGGATTAACGGCGCGAAGCGGTGCGATCTCTGCACGGCAGTAATCAGTCGCTTGATGCGTGCTGAAACGTTTCCAGTCCAGGTTCATCGCATGAACTGCATTTTCACCGCGGGCTGTTGGCGCATCGATTTGATTCCAGTCCGTATACGTGTGGCTCCAGAACGTTGTCCACCAAGCCGCGTTGAGCGCTTCAAGGCTGCCGTATTTCTCTTTCAGCCAGCCGCGGAAAGCCTCTGTACACAAATCGCAGAAGCACTCGCCGTTTACTTCATTAGAGATATGCCAGCCGATAACATTCGGGTGATCCGCATAACGCTCTGCCAGCTTCTGATTCATAATCGTAATTCTTTCCCGGTAAGCCGGCGAAGTGAAGCAATGGTTATGGCGTCCCCCGTGAAGATTGCGGATACCGTCTTGTCCTACTCGCAGCACTTCAGGGTACTTCTGGGACAACCAAGCTGGACGTGCGCCGCTTGGCGTAGCCATCATGGCATAAATGCCGTTCGCTTTGAAGCGCTCCAGCAATTGATCCATCCACTCAAACGTAAATACGCCTTCCTCCGGCTCCAGAGCGGACCAAGCAAAGATACCTACAGACATGACGTTGCTCTTCGACAGCTTCATCAGGCGGATATCTTCTTCCAGCACTTCCGGATGGTTCAGCCATTGATCCGGGTTATAGTCCGCGCCATGAAGCATTTGCGGGATTTTCGGACTAATTGGGGGAAATTTTTTGCTCATCTTGTAGTTGCCTCCAATAATATATTGTTATTGTGAAAATGCTTTTATTATAACGATATTAAGATTATATTATGGATAAGGCCCTAACTAAATCCTATTATTTTCGCATCATTATCAAAATATGAATATGAGGTGAATGAGCATGGATACCATTTCCTTCCCTACCCTGACGGAAGCCGACCGGTTTCTTCCGGTCTATACGACGACTGTCGGACATTGGGACAATCAGGAGGGTATTGACCGTCCAGATGGCTTTCCCGATTATCAATGGCTGCAAGTAACGTCAGGCGAAGGCGAGCTGTTTATCGGCCAAGAGCGCTATACCGTCAAAGCAGGACAGGCTTTCTGCCTATTCCCTGATATTCCGAATAAATATTATGCCATCCGTGAACCGTGGGACGTTCACTACTTAAGCTTCAATGGCAGTCTCGCTGAGCCTCTGCTCCGTCAAGCCGGCATTATGCAATCCGGTGTCTTCACGACTGATGAGCAGGAAGCCGTCGTATCACAGATCAGCCGCATCTATGACTTGACGCAATCGGGACAAGCCTCGCTTGGACTGGAATGCTCCAAGCTTGTGTACGCTTTACTGCTGGATTTAATGAAAGTTGTGCTCACCAGCTCCCATTCCTCGGAGAGAAGCTTAGTAAAGCTAAGTCCGGTTATGCACTATATTGAAAGCCATATCTCGGGCATCATTACGATCGCCGATCTGGCGAAATGCATCGAAGTGACCCCGCAATATTTATGCCTGCTGTTCAAGAAGACGATGCATATGCGGCCGATGGAATACGTCAACCGCCAGCGGATCAACCGCAGCAAGGAAATTATGTTCCGCGAAAGCGGCATGAAGACCGGCGATATCGCGGCCAAGGTCGGCTTCGACAGCGCCAGCTATTTCAGCTCTGTTTTCCGCAAAATCGAAGGGTTAAGCCCCGAGCAATTCCGCAAATTGTACGGGATCCGATAATACCAAATACGGTACTCATTCAATAATCAGCTATACTTTCAATTCAGGAATCACATATTGCGGTTCACGGCCATACAGTGCGTCCACCAAGTTACGGGCAGCCACCATCGCCATGTTTGACCGGGTCTGAGCCGTTGCAGAGCCGATATGCGGCAGCGTAACTACATTGTCCAGCTTCAATAATGGATTCTCCGGACTGACCGGCTCCATCTCGTACACATCCAGGCCTGCTGCGCGGATCGTTCCGTTCTGAAGCGCCTCGATAAGCGCCGCCTCATCCACCGTGTCTCCGCGGGATACATTAATGAAGATAGAACCCGGCTTCATCAATCGGAATTGCTCCTCGCCAATCATCCGCTTCGTCTCCGGCGTCAGCGGTGTCATCAGCACAACAAAATCCGATTCGGCGAGCAGTTCATTCATTTGCAAATAGCGTAACCCAAATCGTTCCTCCGCATCCGGCTTGCGATTGCGGTTATAATAAGCAACGTCCATATCAAAACCGAATTTCGCCCGCTTAACGATCGCCTCGCCGATTCGGCCCATGCCGATAATGCCCAGCTTCGCATGATGGACATCGACGCCGAATAAACCTTCGCCCATTCCCCGCTGCCAGCCGCCAGAGCGTACCAGATTATGCAGCTCCGTTACCCTTCTTGCCGTGGCAAGCATAAGAGCCAGCGTCAGATCGGCAACCGTGTCATCCAATATATAAGGGGTATGCGTGCCGATAATGCCGCGGCTTCTCATCGCATCCAGATCGTTATTGTTATAGCCGACAGATACATTGCTGACGACGCGCAGCTTCGGCGCGGAACCAAGCAGCCTGCTGCTGATCGCGTTTCCGGATACGAGCAAGCCTTCCGCTTCCGTCAGCCGTTCGGCTAACTGAGCGCCGGTAATGGCTTCTTCACCCTGCCACATTTCGCAATCGCAATGCTCGTCCAAATACGCTTTTACCTCGTTAGGCACTTTACTGGCTATGTACACTTTCGGTTTCATGTTCAACGCCTCCTTATGGTTTCCTATATTATACAAGCATATGTCACCTATCGCGAACCCTCTGTTGCACGTTGCGTAAAAGCCCTCTACAATGAGAGAAGCGCTTTGCTGGCGAAAATCACGTACATAAAGAACGGGAGGATTCTTTTCATGCAAGCCTTTAACGAAAAAGTCGTCTACGAGAATCCCTTGCTCTCTTTAAGGATTTTCCAGACGAACCGCAATCAGCATCTCTCGACGAACTGGCATTACCACAAACAGCTGGAGCTGCTCTATATTGCAAAAGGGAAGCTCGACTTCTACGTCGAGGAGAAAATCTTTCACCTGCAGTCCGGCGACGTCGTCATCGTTGGCGCTTCGCAGCTGCATCGCGACCGGACCTTAACCCAGCTCGACTATATCGTGCTGCAATTCGATTTGGAGCCTTTCTTCGACCATAGCACGATTCCCTATATGCGATTCTTCTCTGAGACGGAAAATCCGCTCAGTGAGGCCAATTATATTTTCCAAGAAAATGCAGCGGTCAAGCAAGAGGTCGGAGATTGCATCCGGCAGCTGCTGGATGAAGCCTCCCGCAAAGACATCGGCTACGAGCTTGCAGTCAGCATGCTCATCCGCCAGATCCTGCTGCTTCTGCTCCGCAACGATAACCGGAAGGTGCTCGCCGAGCAGGATGCCTTCGACCGGGCCCGGCTCAAGCCTGTCCTCGATTATGTGGAAAACCGGCTGCATGACCGGATTCAGGTCGAGGAAGTGTGTAAGATCGCCAATATGAGCTACTACTACTTCGTTAAGTTTTTCAAAAAAAACGATCGGCATGTCATTCACTGAATATGTCAATTATCGTAAAATCAAATGGGCAGAGCGTCTGCTGCTGACGAAGGATCTGAGCATCTCCGATGTCGGTGAACGGATCGGGATGCCGAATATGGCTCACTTTTATAAAATGTTCAAAAAGCATAATGATTGCTCACCCAAACAGTTTCAGCGTAAAATGCTGGAGTGGAACCGGCAGTAAATCGCCTCTAACAAACAAAAAACTCGTCTCCCCTTAGATTTTGGGTGTGACGAGTTTTTTTGGCATAACGAGCTTGTAACCAACGCCTCGGATGGATTCGATTTGTACCGATTGCTGGCCGAGCTCCAGCTTCTTGCGCAGCGAGCTGACGTGGACGTCTACCGTGCGCTGTCCGCCGATATAGTCAAAGCCCCAGACGACGTTCATCAGATCATCCCGTGTAATAACCATGCCCGGGCGCTGCACCAGATAGAGAAGCACCTCGAATTCCTTCGGACGAAGGGGCACAGTATCCCCGTTAAGAATGACTTCGTATTTCTCTGGATAGATCGACAGATCCCCTGCACTGATGACTTTGTCTGTCGATTCAATCGGCAGGCTGTCCTCTTGCTGGGTACGGCGAAGGACGGCGGATACGCGGGCCAGCAGCTCAGCTACGCCAAACGGCTTCGTAATGTAATCGTCCGCGCCATGCTTGAGTCCCTGTACGACCTCTTCCTCTGCGTTGCGTGCTGTTAGAATAATGACCGGTGTTTTGACGCCGTTCTGGCGGAGCCGGTTCAGAATCTCAAAGCCGTTCAAGCCGGGAAGCATGATATCCAGAATAATGAGATCAAAACTGCGTTGCAGGGCAGTCTGCAGCCCTTCAGCTCCATGATCGATGACGGTCGTGGCATAACCCTCTTGCGTTAAATTGTAAGAAAGCAGCCTCGCCAATGTCGGTTCGTCTTCGATTACGAGTACTTTATACGACATATTACGGAAACCTCCAACTTGGAGAATGTAAAGACAACTTTAATATTAACATGAAATCTTAATAAAAGGGTAACGGAAATCGGGACCACCCGCCTGAAGCCGCACAAGCCTCAGGCGCGCAGGCTACTGTTGGAGAACCGGAAGCTCGATTATAAATGTCGAACCGGCTCCTACTGTGCTCGTTACGGATATTGTTCCCTTATGCAGCTCGACTAAATGCTTGACGATAGAAAGTCCAAGGCCTGTACCGCCTGAACTGCGTGAACGAGCCTTGTCCACCCGGTAAAAACGTTCGAAAATGCGCGGCAGATCCTTCTTCGGAATACCGATGCCGGTATCCGTTATTTTAATGCGGATATGATCCTCGTCGATGCCTTCCACGGCCAGCGTCACCTTACCGCCCTCAGGCGTATAGTTTATGCCGTTCGCCAGCAAATTCATCATAATTTGCCGCAGCCGGTCCTCGTCGGCCTCTACATAAAGACCGCCTTCGGCTTGAACGTCGAGCCGGATCGATTTTTTGGCCGCCTCTGTCTCCATAAGCGTGACCGTCTTCTGAACGAACGAATCCACTTCCACTGGGGAAAAATAAAGCGGTACCCGCCTGGATTCGATCTTCGACAGCTCCAAAATATCACCGATCAGCCGATTCAACCGGTCGCTTTCATCAAAAATAATTTGCAGGAAGGATCTTGTCGTCTCCTCGTCCTTCACAGCGCCGCCAAGCAGCGTCTCAGCAAAGCCCTTAACCGCAGCGATCGGCGTCTTCAGCTCATGAGAGACGTTCGCCACAAATTCGCTGCGAATTCGCTCCAGCCTGCGAATAGCCGTTACATCCTGCAGTACAAGCAGCACACCGCCAAACTCATTGCCTTCATGATAGATAGGAACGAGGTTAAGCTCCAGCAGCCGCTCCTCGGGGAAATAGAAATTGATTTCCTCGCGGATATGCTCACGCACGGCAAGTCCTTCATGAATCATTTGCGACAGCTCGTACTGCTGCTTGGCTTCCGCAAAATTACGGCCGACAAGCTCCTTGGACGAGAAGCCGAGAATTTCTTCAGCACGGCGGCTGATGAGCACAATTTGGCCGGTCTCGTCGATCATGACGACGCCGTTGATCATGTTGTCGAGAACGCTCTCCAGTTGGCTTTCGTTCTCGCGAATACGCGTCATCTGCACATCGAGACTTTCGGCCATCGCGTTAATTGCGTTGCCGAGCTCGCCAATTTCACCTTGCTTTTTGACGGTGACACGCGCATCATAATCCATATTTTTAATCTGCTTTGCGACCCGTGTAATTTGCTCCAACGGACGAGTCAGGCTAAGCGCAATCCGATAGCTGATAAAGGCCGCCACCAGAAATAAAATAAGCAAACCGATGATGAGGACGGTCCACAGCTGATAGATGCTCCCTTCCACGTCCGCCAGACTTACAGCCAGCCGGATCACACTGGACTGCGGATTGGACGGATCGGTAGCAATCGCTACATAAAGCAAATTTTGATTCAGCGTATCGCTATGCCGGATTTCCCGGCCAATACCGCTGGCATGGGCTTCAAGCACCTCCGAACGGTTCATATGGTTGTCCATTGTCGCCGCCGCATGATCGGAGTCACCCAGCACCGTACCGTCACCGGCAATAAATGTAACCCGTTCTCCAGTATATTTCTTCAGCATGGCAGCTTCGCTAGAGAAATAGGGGATCAGCGAAGCCGGATCGCCTTCCTTCCATTCCATTTTCGCCAAAATAATTTGCATCTCGCGAACCATGCTGTCTTCCAGCGTATTGATATGCGTTTCCTTGAAGGTCTTCGCCATAATAAACCCTGCTGCCGTAACCGACAAGGCAATCATGGCAATCATGATAAAGGTGAGCCGATTGCGGAAGCTGTTCATTCCATTCACTCCATTGTTGTTAGTTGAGTAGTAACAAAGATAAGGGCATACCTCGTACTATCGTACATGGGAGGCAGGTGATCTGTCTGCTTTTCTATTGTTAAGTTTTTGTAAAATGTAATGATGGACCGTTGCCAGCGGCTGCTGTACGAGTATCGAGAGTACAACGGGTACTGCCGTCAGCGGGCTGAAATAGCCCAGCGCCAGTACGATGCCTAGCGAGATGTTGCGCATTCCGGTCGCATACGATACAGTCACTTGAAGACTGCTGTCCCGTGATTTAAACGTACCGAGGAAGCCTACAGCGTAACATAAAGCAACAAGAATGATGACGAGCGGCACCAGCTTTAGCATGTCCTGTTTGAGCTGTCCTACATAAGGGGCAATGGCAGAGGCATTCAGCCCGACGACAGCGACAAAACATAGCTTCGATATCGGAGCGGCGAACGGCTTGACCTGCTCTTGAATACGGCCGTTTGTTACTTGATGAAGAAACACGCCAACAACTGTCGGCAGAACGATAATAATAAGCAAGTCAACGATAAGCGGCGTCAGCTTAATATCGACGGATGCGTTGAAGAACAAGTGCAGGCCGGCGGGCACGACAAGCGGACTGAACGCCGAATCCAGCACGACCATCGCGAGTACGAGCGGCACGCTGCCGCCTGACATGCCCACCCATAGTACGGTGGAGACGCCTAGCGGAATAATCGTAAACAGGACGAGCCCTACAACATAGGGCGAATCGGCCCCAAACAATGCGGTTCCGATTCCATAGGCCAACATAGGGGAAATAAGATGTGCCAGCAGAAATGTCCATACGATGATGCCTGGCTTTTTCAACACATCTCTTAGCTGTCCGAGGCCGCAGCCGATTGCCATCACTAGCGTGACATAAGCGAATAAATACGGTACAGCATGAACCATCGGTTGAAGAACATTGGCAAAAATAAAACCCAGGATAAGTGATCCCGGGATAATGAGAAACATCCACTTCTCGAAATAACGGTTAAACTCCAAGCCAAACTGACGCGTAAGCCATCCCTCTTTTTCTATGATCTGGTTGCAGCGCTTCTTTAGCCTTATAATAGCATAGTGCGAATGTGCTTGGAACCGAAACAACCGTACAGAAGGAGCTAAGCGAATGGATGAAATGAATCATAATCAAGAACCCGGAGAGCTGAACAGCCCTTTTTTCGCCTATATGTACCGGTTAAAATATATCGAGCGCTGGAGTCTCATGCGCAATACGACCAAAGAAAACGTTGCGGAGCATACGTTTCATGTGGCGCTGCTCGCCCATATGCTTTGTGAGATTGGGAACAACGTGTTTGCTGCATCCTATAACGCTGATCGAGCGGTGACGATCGCGCTATTTCATGATGCGACGGAAGTTTTTACGGGCGATATTCCAACGCCGGTGAAGCACCATAACCCGAAGATGCTTTCCAGCTTCCGCGAGATTGAAGCAATGGCCGCCGAACGACTGCTCGGCATGGTGCCGCGGCCGCTTCAAGCCGCTTACTCGCCTTTGCTTATAAAGCCGGAAGACGAGAAGCTTTCGGCTGATGAGCAGAAGCTCTATGCGCTAGTGAAGGCGGCGGATCTGCTCGACGCCTACTTGAAATGCTTGAGCGAGCTGTCTGCTGGCAACCGCGAGTTTCTCGTCGCGAAAGGGCAGACGGAGCTTGCGCTGGAGCGCCTCGGCATGCCCGAGGTGCAGTGGTTTCTGCTCCATCTGGCGCCCAGCCTCGGCAAAACGCTCGACGAGCTTTCCGAGCCATTTTAACCCGGGGCGAATGCATCGGGCAGGGCGTGGGCCCATGCTTTGGGCCGCGCGGGGCAGATGCATCGGGCTGCTCTGGGGTTCCATGAAGCCGTTGCAAAAACGGCTCTATGCCCATAGTGAAACGGCTACCCTGGGCTTCTAGCGAAGCTGCTTCGCAATATAGCGAAGCTAATTTCGCTGTATCAGCCAATCCTAGCCCTTTCAAAACCTGCAGCGAACCTTTTTTCGCTTTTCGAGAACGTAGGTTCATGAAGAGCGAAAAAAGGTTCGCTATCTACTAACTGACCCCCGGCTGTGACTCTCCACAGCGAAGCTTGCTTCATTATATAGCTAATCAGCTTCGCTAAACTTTGTTGCATATGGTGCTCTGTCGCACGTCGGCGGTCAAACCTCGTTTTGTTCGTTCGCATTAACAGGCAGCAGCAAAGTTACTCTCTCAAATTCACTACAGCAGCAGTCAACGACTAATCCCAACTAATATTAAACTTCATAGTTACTCTAACTACGGACGACTAGGACACATTATGAGCTGCTATCAACAGACGGCTTTTTTTGTTACTTTGCACTTCATAGTTACTCTAACTACGGACACTGGGCACACTCTCGCGCTATTATCAACAGTCGACACTTCTTGTTACTTTTACTTCACAGTTACTTAACATTTACAAGCAATATTAGTTACACTAGAGCACTATAGCAATATTCATCCTATCCATCATTTCCTTTCCATTCTTCGCAAAGGAACTCTCTCCCTCGCACTGACATTTTCGTCTGTTACTTCTTACTTAGCCTGCGCCTTATATTCCGGAATTTGCAGCAACAACCCTCGCAGCCTATCATATTCACAATGCAGCGCTTCATTCACATGCTGCTCCCATAAGCCTCGATCGTCTCGAACTAGCGCCTCTCTGAGCCGGGTCGCGCTGATCGGCTGCCTGTCTCGGGGCAGCGCCAGCTGAGCGACTCCATTTAACTCTTCCTTGGCAAACCAAGCTGCTCGTTCCTCGTCGCTGCCATACACCATCAGGTCAAGCTCTTGATAGGCCCGCTCCCTTCCATAATTGCGGGCTGCCTTCAATAAATAGCTGCCCCATGCATGGCTATGGTCATTTTCATGGCTATAATCGGGCAGCATTGCGAGTTCAACCCGTTCACCGTACAATCGGCGCAGCAATTCCATTCTTACTTCCGCAGAATAAGGATTGCGCAGCGTACCCTCCAACTGAGCCGACCCCACCAGTACCAGCACTTTGTCACATACCTGAAGCGCTGTATCGATCATAAGCTCATGCCCAGCATGAACATGCTGGAATCTTCCTAACACAAAACCGAAACGAAAAGCCTTGTCTTGCAACTGCACTTGTTCTATCCACTGCCCTTGAGCTTGCCGTTGCTTCTGCTCTTGCTCCTGCTCCTGCTCCTGCTCTTGCTCTTGCTCTTGCTCTTGCTCTTGCTCCTGTTCTTGTCCCTTTTCCTTTTCCTTTTCCTTTTCCTTTTCCATCTCCATCTCCATCCGCCCCCGCATCACCATTCATTACTTTATAAATATTGTTCGGCCAATTGCTGCACCAGTGCTTGTATGCCATCCGACAAATCTATTGCAGCCTGAGCTTGATGCTCTGCTGTTAATTCAGTACGCACCCGGTCACGAACCTCATTCCAATGTGCCGGTCCTGCAGCCAGCAATTGAGGAAGGACGTCTCCGCCATCATGACGATATATCATTTCGTACAGACATTTCTCTCCCGCCTCGGCAACGGTCATCGCAACCAGCCGACCTTCTTGCCGGACAACCTTCACTTCACCCGGTATGCTGCGCTTCATGCGTTCCATCGAAAACTTCATTCTTGCTTTGCCGTTGCTGAACGCGGTTTTCATCGCCCAGCCTAACGTATCCCGATTCAGATTATGATAAAATCCGCCTCCAACTCCATACGATACGAATGCGAGCGGTACACCTTGTCGCTCCAATTCCGCATCATATGCCTTCACCTGACGAAAGCCCATTCCCTCGCCGATAATAACGGCTGTCTCCTCCAACAATCCTTCTGCTTCCGCGATTTTATAAATCTCAACGGCCTGCTGCAGCACATCGCCGCTATCCGGACGCAATACGATGCGGACGCCTCTTTCCCTTGCCTGCCGCGCAAGCAGCGGCAAATATTCACGAATAACACGGTTAGCATCATACGTATCGATAACAAGCGCGACGATCTTCTCCCCTGCATCCGCTGTTGCATCAATCGCATGACGGAAGCATGCCAGTTCATCATCAAACTGCTGTGTCACTTTGTGGGCCAATGCCGCAATGCTGCCAATAACCGCACCCGGCGTATGAGCCGTAGTATGGAAATCATCCGTCCCCTGCAGCGACAGATTCCATGCCGTACCTGCCCAGTATGCATCCTCCAAGCTCCGGTGGCCTCGGAAGCCGAAGCTGTGCAGTCTCCATATAAATCCTTCGCCTTCTCCTTGCTCTTCCCGCTTCTGCTCCAAATATTGCCGCATAAGGAACGCTTCGGTCGCACAAGCACTTGGAAAATAGGCATGCATGAATACGCCTTCCCACCAGGTTACGAGCTCGCCAAACCCTTCCACCGTATTTCGAATTTGGGCAAAAGGCGTACCCGCTGGGCACCAAGTACCTTCCGGCAGCGATTCAACCGTAATTGGCGCAAAACCGCCGCATTCCCGCACAACGCGGTGAAACAGCTCCGAAGGGAAAATAAGCCCCTGTCTTGCCGCACAATGCTCGGCTTCAGTAATATGCTCTTCAGTAATCTGAATCGACAGCAGCTCTGTCACTGTTTCGCGAAGACCGTAGAGCACCATGCCATCCTTTCGGTTATACATATGGCTGATTTCCCAATCCATGTTGCATTTCAAGCGGTAATGCGACAAATTATAGCTATCGGTTAACAGTAAAGGATTATTGCGAATTGCGTTCAACATCATACATTCCTCCAAGATTATTTTTATTGTCATGTTGACTATATAGATTCCGGTAAAAAATGTCCCT
The DNA here is from genome assembly GCF_000513275.1 of Paenibacillus gorillae. GTDB lineage: Bacteria > Bacillota > Bacilli > Paenibacillales > Paenibacillaceae > Pristimantibacillus > Pristimantibacillus gorillae. The sequence goes on from NZ_CBVJ010000070.1 coordinate 35,950, forward strand.
CCCAACCGCGCGCGCTCCGAAAGACAAGCGCGGTGCGAAAAGACTGTTCGTATATTATATTTTAGAAGAAACTGGAATTATATATGCATATATTCGGTTCATAACCGCTAAATCGGTACAGTTGTGCAGGACGATTCGAATTACGGTCGCTTGTTCGCGGTGCACCATTGGCATCCAGAGACTCGCTGATCAGTCCTTTTCTTGTTTTCGTAGCTAACAGGTTGCGTTTGAAATTGGCGATGTCCTCTTCAAAAGCTGGCACCACCGCTTGAATGACCTGATACAGCTCACGAATCGTAAAGGCTTCCGGCAAAAACTCAGAAGCGATCGTCGTTGTCATCATCTTTCTTCTAATATGCTCCAGAGCATCGTTCAGCAGCTCATTATGATCGAAGGCAAGCTTCAGTTCCAGCGCCTCTCCGATTGGAAAAAGCTTCACCTCATCAGCGTCCGTATCGGCGGCCAGATTCTTCAAATGGCTCTCTTGCACCAGCGCGCAGTAAACGACGGATGGCATCCAGCCTCGCGGGTCGCGGCCAGGGTAATAGACCGTCTTCACCTGCTCGATCAATACGTTCTGATCAACATTCGTCTCTTCCTTCAATTCCCGGTATGCCGCTTCCTGCAGCGTCTCTTCCTCTCCGGAAAATCCGCCCGGCAGCGCCCAACGCCCTGGATAAGCTTCTGATTCGCGGCTCCGCTTCACCAGCAGTACATGCAGCTCACGCTGCGCCACCATACGGTAGCTGCCTGCTTTCGCAGATGATAATATCGTAAAGATCGCAATATCTACCGGCAGTCCGTCCGGCGTCCGATATTTCTTATTCGCGTTCTCCATGGGTTATGCTCACCTCCTGATATCAACAGTATATGCCAATCTTTTGTTATTGTCAATATGACTATATAAAATCCCTTTCTTCCGCTCTTTCGTCAATTTAGGGTGTGTCTGAGAACTCTGAGGGCAGCAAATTTTGCAGAATTTTCGTTCCATGCAAGGCGCGTTTGTGAAGGCGTACCGGGGGTACTTCAAGCAAACGGAACGAAGCAGGGGCGGAAAGGAAATTTGACCGCCGGCGAGCGATAGAGCACCGCGTGCCGCGATGGCACCGCGCGCCGGGAGGCGCGCGCGGTGCGGTGAAAGGTGCCACTGAACGGATTTTCAGACACGCCCTAGTCCTTCTATTCATTCTTTCAAACAAAAAAAAAGCGAACCTGCTCACCGCAGATCCGTTGTTCTTCTATTAAATATGCAATTCGCTAACTCGCTGTCTTAAACGCCGATACGGAATGCTGCAAATCATCAGCCAATTGTGCCAGTGATTGTGCGGTAGCCGCTGTCTCTTGACTGCCAGCAGCCGCCTCTTCCGTTGCCGCCGATATTTCCTCCACGGTCAGCAGCACATTCTCAGCTTGCGCCGCCTGCTCTTCACTGGCCGCAGCAATCTCCGTAATACGCTGTCCTGTTTCATTAACCATTTGTACGATTTGCTCAAACGCATCGCCGGTTTGATTGGACAAGCTGGCACTCTCTTCAACAGCAGCTACGCTTCGCTTCGTATTTTCCTGCATGCCTTTAATAATGGCTGTAATTTGCTTCGTTGCCGTTCCGCTGCGCTCCGCCAGCTTGCGGACCTCGTCAGCTACAACAGTGAAGCCTCGCCCTTGCTCTCCAGCCCGGGCCGCTTCAATCGCAGCATTAAGCGCAAGCAGGTTGGTCTGGTCGGCAATTTCCTCAATAACCTCAATTATATCGCCGATCTGATGCGAATCCTGCTCCAGCTGCGACATTTGCTCGCGAACGCCGCTCATGCTTTTGACCGATGAATTAATAATTAATCTGCCTTCCCGGGCAACACCAATTGCGGAATCCGAAAGTTCAGAGGCGCTTTCCGTGCTGCGGGCGACCGCTTGAATTGCATTGGTCAATTCACCGAATAAGGCATGAATGGTTTGTGCCGCGTGAGCCTGATTCGAATTGCTTCCTGCCATCTCTTCTGTGCTAGCTGAGATCTGCTCTGCAGCCGAAGCAACATTATGAGAGGAGTTAATAATGCTTCCCACCGTCTCGTTCAGCCGCTCGATCATCTCATTGAACGCCTTTGCCAAAATACCGACTTCATCAGCAGACTGAAGCTCAGCTTTCTCCCTCAAATCTCCCTCAGCCACTTTATTAGCGAGATTAACGATACGGGATAGCGGCTTCGCAATTAGTCTTGTAATCATAATGCCAAGCGCAATACAGATTGCAATGCCAAGTACGATAACGGTAACGGTAATAACGAATGCGGAGGAGAAGAGCGCTTGTCCTTTTTTATACGAATCCTCTGCAGCCGCGACGTTGATTTCCACATTTTCCTGCAAAATTTCCCGCAGCACTTCGCCCTTAGCCTTCAGATCACCATCAATCAGCTTCTTCATCCGTTCATTATCGCCTGCGAGATTGTAATTGACAGCTGTATCGAACAAGGTCGAATAGGTAGACCAGGCATCCTCGAAGGGAGCAATCGCCTCTAATGCTTCTTTGCTCAGATTGACCGACCTGTAGCTCTCGATATCTTTTAACAGCTCCGATTTGGTCATATGAATTTCCTGCAGCACCTGCTCCCGCTCTGCTTCATCCGTCGACATATACATATTCCGGATATAAATTCTTAGATGCGCGTAGTCGCTCTGGGCTTTGTGGGCTTCATCTACAGCGATGAGATTGTTGGTGTACATATTCATCTGGCTGTCATTCAGCCGGTACAAGTTAAAAAGTCCAAATCCCCCGATCGCTGTTAATATAATCCCAAACAGTGTAAAGACGACTAGCAGTTTTGTACCAATCCGACGGTTGATAAACCAGCTCACCTTCTTATTCCTCCCGTTGCCCCTTACTCCGCATGTTGTTTGCTATGCAGTCTCGGCTCGTATGTCAAATATGTGCGTTTATCTATCGATAAAGGGGACGGTACCGCCACAATGCCGTCATATCTTTTCGAAGCTGTGCCAGCTTCAGGACCTGCTCCAATGTACTGAAACGATTGCGTTTCCTTGTTGTAATTGGCTCCCGTCCGGATCAATTGATTAATCGATGCTCCGATATCCTCGATGAGAGAGCGATCCAAGGCAGGCTGCTCCTCCTCTTCCATACGAGACTCCGTTCCTCCTCCGCCAAAAGCGCGGGATAAATCATCGACGATACCTGGATAGCTGTGCATCAGCTGGTCCGGTGTCATCATTCTGAGCTTTCTTGCTTGCTGCTGAAAGTCAGCCGCCACCTCGGACAAATAATCGATGCCTTCGGCGTGCCCGACCGTTTCGAGATGACTTTTCCTGTTCTTCACCATTCTGGCCGCTTGATGCAATCTAGCTTGATCCATCATCATTTCGCCCAGCAGCTTCACATGCTGCTTCAGACTTTCGCCGCTTACAATGGCCGTCTGGCTCTCATGGCTCTTATGCTCCTCTTTCATCTCGTTTCGACTAATCACCCGATTGCCTCCTAACCATGCAGCAGCAGTCTGTCCACGTCCAGTAAAGCAACCATTCCCATATCGGTCAGGCACATTCCGCTTAAGTAATGTCCATTCCTTTTTCCAAAACGTTCCGGTGATGCCGTTATGCCGCTTACGTTTGCAATTTTGTACACGCAATCTACGACTATGCCTATATGTTCCATCCCTCTACGAACGACAACAATTCTAGCTTGCTTCAACGGCGACACATCTGGAAGTCCAAATGACTTTCGCAAGCTGATGATTGGAACGACTCTTTCCCTGAGCTCGATAACTCCGATCATGTCATCGCGGTCGGCTGGAATCGCCGTTATTGCCTGAACTCGAATAATTTCGCTCACTTCTTGGATCGGAATGGCGTAGCTCTCGCCGCCGATTCCGAATTGCACATACCGCATAGGGGCTGACACTAAATCTCCTCCTCATTCTGGATGCCTGCGTGTCGCAGCTCGACTAACTTGCGTTCGGTTTGCCTTCTCTATTTTCGGTTTCGTTCATGATGACTTGCTATTTATGAGTGCTAGACAAACGCCTGATAGAAAGGCGTATGAGCGAATTATCGTCTGTATTCAAGACAATATTTTACTTTAATTCTTCCGGCGGATTATCGACTTTTAATCCCCTCTCCCGCATGACGCAGAGCAGGATCTCAATAAAATCCGCATCACAGTTTGCCGCCAACGCCTCGTTGTAACAAGAAACTAAATTCTCATCCGACATGCCGCTCCAATTGCTCTGATTCGGCTGAAATTTCCTCACCTGCATATCGTCTCCTATGGATTCATTCAATTTCGCCAACAATCGACAACACTTAAATTTCATTATACAAATGGGGACTGAAAGATAACTGAAAAAACGTAAAAAAGCAGTCTGACCTAAGTGTCAGACTGCTAAAAAAACCGTTATAAATAGGCCTTAGGATCTCTTGCTATCTGATCATACGAAAACATAAGGCCTATTCCTAAATCACTTTTGAACAGCTGCAAGGTTCGAATGAAATGGTTCAGAGCTCCCTCATGATCCTCTGCCAGCAGAAACGAAGCAATGATTCTTCCCTGCAGTTCCTCATGGTAAGGATTGCTCCCCGCTTTCAGCATCAGATAGGGAATGGCCTCGCGGTACCGCTCTTGCGCCAGTTCAAACTCGATTACGCCTTCCAACAGCCCGTGGTAGCTCGTTTCCATCTCCCATTTCAGCTTGGCCGCCCATTCCCAATCATGCTCTTTCCACAGACCTTCTTGGTAAAGCTTAATGCCTAGACGGGCGTCTTCGACATGGCCATCTCTCCAAAAGCTCTCGCCTAACTGTCTGAAATGGCTCAGTTCATCGTACATGGGCGGCATGCGGAGCCGGTAGCTGCCTCCCTCTCCCTTTTCCTGAGCGATAACCTCTTTCAAATCGAAGGCCTCCATGTCCTTGCGAAGCTGATAGACCGTCGAATGCAGCGTCACTAACGCCTTTTCATTGTCGCGCCCCGGCCACAACGCCTCGATAATTTTGCTCTTACTGACAGGATTGCCTCCATGCGAATGGAGAAAAGCGAGCAGCTCCCGCGATTTAGAATTGCGAAACCGGATCATCTCCTGCTGCTCCGTCGTTACGGTGAACCAGCCAAAGCAGCGGAAAGAAGCCGGCAAGACCGCAGTCCTAACTTGACTTTGACTGTGATCCTCAGTCTGGCTCTGCCTTTTCCGCTGCACATATCGCCGAATCGTCCGTGTCAAATTCTCCTCCAGAACCGGTTTCATAATGTAATCGATTGCCTCAACGTCATAAGCTGGCTGCGCAAATTGCTCGTAAGCGGTTATGAATGCGATATAGACCGTAGGATAAAGCCGATAGATTTCCTTTGCGAGCTCTAGTCCGTGCAATTCCGGCATTTCCATATCCAGAAGTACAAGATCAAACCGCCCCGCAACCGTTTGTTCCAAAAGCTCCTCAGGATCGGTATACATGCCCGCAATTACCACGTTCGGAAATTCGCTCAGCAGCCGGCTAATGCGCTTTAACGCTGGAGGTTCGTCATCTACAACTCCTATTCTGATCATATGGTTGTTATACATCGTCACATCCACCTTCTTAAATCACCCTTGATTTCCACTCCTTCAGCAGTTCCCTTCGATTCCGGCAGCCACATAATAATTTGCGTCCCGGCGCCTGGCTCGCTTTTTAATTCAATGCCTCTGCCATACTCTTGAAGCAAACGGCGATGAATATTAACTAGCGCTAAGCCCCGCCGCCCGTCGGGATTTTCATTAAGCAGCGTAGCCATGCGGGAAGGATCGATGCCGACGCCATCATCTCGAACCATGATCATGATCTCCTCCCCGATGGCCCGAATCGATATCGTCACATTACCTCCCTCTTTCCGCTTCATGACGCCGTGGCGAACCGCATTTTCAACCAGCGGCTGAATGATGAACGGAGGGATGGGCAGGTTCAATGCCTCGTCAATCTGATAAGTGATGCTGAGCCGCTCACCGTACCGGACTCGCTCTATGTACAAATAGGATTTGACCAACTCCATTTCGTCACTTAAGCTTACATACCTGCTTTTATCGTTGAATGCAAAGCTTCTTTGCAAATATTGGCTTAATCGGGTCAATACATCATGAGCCTGCTGTGGTTCATCGAGCGAAAGTGCCAAAATCGTATTTAACGTATTGTATAAAAAATGGGGCTTGATCTGCGCTTGCAAAAAAGCTGTCTCGGATGCAGCAGCCGCATCGTTTGACCGCTTTAAATCCAAGAGCGTCTTGACTCTCGCCCTCAATTCATTGGCAAAGTAAGGCTTAATTAAAAAATCATTAGCTCCTGAAGCAAAACCCGCGAGCAGATCCTCTTGTTCTTTTTTGGCAGTAACGAGTACGATAGGAAGCTCGCTGGTCGAGTATTTATCACGTAAATGCCGTATAAGCTCATAGGCCGACATGCCTGGTATCGTAATATCCAGCAACACGAGATCGATAAAATTCGATTCATTCAAATACCGAAGCGCTTCATGAGCATTAGAAGCAAATACGATCCGGTAACGCTCATGTTGTAATATTTGTTTAATTGTCTGCTGACTGAGCAGATCGTCGTCGACTGTCAGAATAACAGGCGCATTGCCATTCAATCCGTCTTCAATGACAGGCTGAACAGCGCTCATACGCTCAACTTCAAGCCATTGGCCGTTATCTTCATGCTGGCCAAAGCCCAAGTGGGTATCTTCATCCTGCTCAGCGCTAATCGGAACTGTAAAGGAACATTCAGAGCCTTCCCCGACGATTGAACGAATAGAAAGCTCGCCGCCATGCAGCTCAACGAGCAATTTCATAACCGAATAGCTTAATCCGGCGCCCCCGGCCAACTTTTCCGCTTGGCAGCTAGGCTCCAGATGTACACCCGATGCGTCACTTTCCTCTAATCCAATCCCCGTATCCCGGACTATAATCCGGACAAACCCTTCTTCCTCGCGGGCCAGAATCATGACATGGCCTCGCTCAGTAAGTTTGATGGCATTGGTTACAAGATTGTACACAATTTGCAGCAAACGGGCTTCATCTGCGGAAACCCGCGGCAGCACTTCCGGTAAATCCGCCTTTAGAATAATTGGCTTGTGCCGAGCAAGCCCTATGAAACTAGGCAAATGCGACGCTATAATTGCTTTAACGTCAAGTGAGCTGATTTGCAAATCTAAACTTTGCTTCTTCAAGTTTACGAAGTCAATCATATCGTTAACCTGTCTGGACAGTTTACCGGAAAAGGACAAAATAAGCTGAATGCCATGAAGCTGCTCCTCCGTCAAACGACCGGATTGTCCATCCAAAATGGACTGCGAAATGTTAATAATGCCCTGAAGAGGCATTTGAAGCTCTTGCGAAGCATGAATCATTAGATGTTCATCCTTCTGACGATCCGAACAATGCTGCGCTTCGTCTCTCCGGTCCATCATCTGCCCTGCTCCGGAATGATGTCTGGCAAGCTCCGTTACTTGAATCAACAGAAGTATAAGTGTCACTATCGTTAGTACTTGCCTGTCGATAGGCACATCCACCTTCTGAAGCAAATAATCATGCAGGAAACCAACAAGAACAAGAATAATTCCGTACAATTGCAGACATGCCCCGTCTTTGCGCCGGTAAACAGCCAGGATAAGTCCATAAACGAAATACACGCAAACGATCAACGAGAATACTTGAAATAATGGAAGCACCTTAGTATAGATTGCTGCCGGAAACACCAGTACAGATATCGAAAAACAGAAGCCAATAACAGTCAATGTTTTGACTGCTGCGGCATGGAACTCGTTCGGAAACAAATGCCTCATGTACTGAACCGCAAAAGTGATGCCGCCATAATAGGTCAAATACTCCAGCAGCATAATATGCTCATTTGTCATCTCAGGAATCAGCTGCCGGACGAATAGCTGATCAGCTACAAGGAGCCGGATAGCGACGAGCAGACAAATGATGCCGAAGTATAAATGCGCCCGCTGTACCCGCCGATAAAGATATACAGCTATACTATATAAGCCCAGCATAATTGCAATTCCCATGAAAAACATGGCACCTGCCAACTCCCTATCCCGCAGTGAAGCCATCTCTACCCTGCCTCCAAGCTCAATAGGGGATCCCGATTTCCCTCCCGCTAGCAAGCCATTAGATACTTGCATAATAATATCGAACTGTTGGGAGGCGGGCTTGAAATATACGGTTCGCGATGAATATGCCTCAATAGCCCGCTCTTTATGATCGAACTCTTCCCCGTTATCGACCAAAGTCAGGCCGTCCGCCATAACCTGATAGGGGACCGGCATTGCAGGAATTCTCATACCGATCAGGGCTGAAGGAACAGCAGCCATTTGCACGTTGAGCTTGTAAGTCACATAGCGAAATGGACGATCTTCAAGACTGTAACGATTCCAAAGTTCCGGTACACAAAGCTGTTCACCGCAAGCAGGCATTGGACTTAAAAAGCCCTCACGGGGCTTGGACGAACTGAAGTAAAAAGTCCACTCTCCGTAGAGCGGCACCCTTCCGTTCTCCTCCAAGTTCCATTCTTTCAAGTCCAAAACACCTTTGACCGGCGAAGGGGTATCCTTTATCTTCGATGAATCGCTAACGATACCGACAAAAAAGAGGAAGATACTTAACAGCACGATCACGCTAAGCGATGCTTTATCCTGCGCCCGGAGGTGATGCAGCATCATAAGGTAGATTCTCTCTCTCCCAGCTTGCTATATTTTTATCTAACTATAATAGTTGCCAACGGTTGGAAGCAATCGTAAATGTAATATAATTATGGCTATTTGGCAATCGAGCTTGTACCCCCGCAAACGGGCAAAGATGTTTGAATTCCGGCAAAAATAAGGCATAATACATATATTATATTACTTAAAACATATTAATTTACAAAATATAGATGTTAAATTAGAATGAAATCCCACGTAAAAAACCCCTAAAGAATCCCTTCAATTTGCTCGAAGAGGTTTACTTTAGGGGTATACTTGTTATTGCCAACGGTTCATTGCAACTTACTGGTCAGCGTAGCCGAAGGGATATGCAGCCGACAGCTCCAAAGGCAGCTTCCCTGCCGCTTTCAATTCGCCAGTCAGCACCTTTGCTGCCGATGCCAGCGCAAGCGGACGGCATTCATAGACAGCCAAATACGCTGGAACTTGCGGATAAACGTTCAGATCCAGCGGATTGCGCACCGATACCGCGACCGTCCGGTTTCCTGCACGAGCAACGACTTCCTGTGCGATACGAGCTTCCAGATCATGCTTAGTTGCGTCATACGTCACTACAACGATTTGCTCGAATGACTCCAGATCAGCCAGGGGATCATTGCCGCTCATGCTCCGTTCTGTCAAATTGTCCAATCGGCTCTCAAGATGGGTGCCTAAGGTGCCGTCGCTGGACAAGATTTCATCGGCAACTGATACCGGCTTGATATCTGGCCAGAGTACAAGTGTGCTTGCGCCTCGTTTCAATGGCAGCAATTCGCCTTCGTTTTTGACAAGCGTTGCCGAAGCCTCACTCCATTTCACTGCTACCGCGCGATTGGCTTCTGTCGCCAAGCCTGCCGCCGCATGCTCCCAACTTGCCAACGGCTCGTCGACAATGAGCTCCTGCTTAAGCTTCATGACACGCGCGAGTGATTGCTCGATCCTCTCCTCAGACAGCGTGCCGTTCTCTACAGCGGCAACAACTGCCTCCAGCGCTGCTACCTGCTTCTCGAACGTATGGCTGACAAGCACCATGTCCGCACCAGCTGAAATAGCTTCAACCGCACCCTTCTCCGGACCGTAAAACCGGTCGATGGCATCCATCTCCAGGCAGTCCGTCACAATAATGCCGTCATAGCCAAGCTCCTCCCGCAGCAAACCGGTTAATACATTATGCGAAAGAGTAGATGGCTTGCCGGACGGCTCTAACGCCGGCAGCACGACATGCGCCGTCATAATGGCAGCTGCGCCTGCGGCAATGGCTGCGCGAAATGGCTTCAATTCAATAGCGTCCAGACGGTCCCGGCCATGCGGAATGACCGGCAGCGCGTGATGAGAATCGACAGCCGTATCGCCATGGCCTGGAAAATGCTTCACCGTCGCCGCCACGCGAGCGGCTTGATAGCCCAGCATAGCTGCTGTGCCAAGTTCGGCGACGACATCGGACCGGTCGCTGTAGGAACGGACATTAATAACGGGATTGTCCGGATTGTTGTTGACGTCCAGGCAGGGCGCATAATTCATATTCACACCGAGAAGACGAAGCTCCTCTCCGCATACGCGTGCGGTTTCACCCGCTCCTTCCTTAGAGCCAGCCGCTCCGAGCGCCATGTTGCCAGGCATTAGCGTGACGCCGTCCACTAGACGGGCAACCATGCCGCCCTCCTGGTCAATTGCGACGAGCAAATTCGGCTTGCCTGCTTGCTGAGCAAGCTGCATAAGCGAGTTCGACAGTCCGTGTACCTGCTTAGCCGATTGAACGTTGCGGGAGAAATAAATCGTCCCTCCGATGCCGTAGGTTTCGATAAGATGACGGATTCCATCGCTAGGCTCATGCCCATGAAATCCGAAGACGAACAGCTGACCGACCTTTTCTCTTAGCGTCCAGTGCTCCCACTCGTCCTGCTTCCCCATTACTATAACCTCCGCTCTTCTCTCCGATATCGCTTCTCGAAGTCTATTAATCCATCATTCCGCCATTTAGCTGCTGATGCTTGCTTCTATAATCGGTCGGGTTATCCCCGGTATATTTCATGAACACTTTCGTAAAATATCGCCGCTCCGCATACCCGACTTCCTTCGCGATTTGCGCTACGCTTTTATGAGAGTCCGCAAGCATAGCCTTCGCCCGTTCCATCCGCTGCCGCGTCACGTATTCAATGAACGTTTCATTAAAGGTCTGTTTGAACAGCAGACTGAAGTAGGAAGTGCTCAGCCCGACATGAGTTGCCGCTTCCTCCACACTCAAATCACGGTACAGATTGCGGTCCAGAAACTGCTTTGCTTCCGCCATCGAACGCTCCGACTGCTTCTTCTTGTCCGTAGACTTATCAGCAACAGCACGGGTCACTTGTAAAATAACGGAAAGCAAATCCTTGATCCCAAAGCGGCGGTCAAGCTTGCGCCAAAGCAAATCCTCCTGATCGCGGGAGAAGATGCCCATCTCCTTCATCTCCCGCATCAAATTCAATACGAAGAAGTGAAGCATCGGCTTGAACCGGCCGATCATGGATTCATTCATCCCCTGCAGCTGCTGTGTCATTCGCCGCAGCTCTGCATCTACAGCGGAGGTGTCTCCGCGTTTTACCGCGCCAATCAGCTTCTCGGATGTATCCCAGAATGCCTGATCCTCCTGGGAAGAACCGGCTTCGCAATTCGGATAGACCTCAATCGTCTCCTGATGAGGCGCCAGCTGCATCCCTTGCTGCACGAGCTTATACGCCTGAGACAATGATGCAACAGGAGCATAATCCCGGTAAATGCCTGCATACAACGACAATTTGACATGGTTTTTCACAGCGGTCAGCAGCATTTCTGCCCAGTCGGTAATTTGCGTCAGATCGTAAGACTGTGATTTGTTGACTTCGATAAGAACGCACCATTCCCCGTCACGAATTTGAATGACGGCATGGTGAAAGCCGTTTTGCTGCAGCTTCTCACGAAGCACGTTGCACACCGCAAAGTTCCACAGCTTACGTTCCTTGTCCGACCATTCGCGCCAATCCTTCGTCCGCTCGGAGCTGACATCGAGATCAAGCACAATGAGCGCGTACTGCTGTTCCCGGATAGCCTGCTCATCGCCGGTTATCATCCAGTTGCTGTCGGTCAGCTCCGTATAGTCCATTAGAATGTCGTACAATATTTTTTCACTGGCCAAATCGATCATCCGGCCAAGCTTCTGACGCTCCTCGGTAAGCTGCTTCTGCTTCATCCGCTGGCTGGACATTACCCGGGCAATAACACCGGTAAGCTCATCATAAGGAATCGGCTTGAGCACATAATCCTGTACGCCATATTGAATGGCAGCACGGGTATAAGCAAAATCCTGATATCCTGAGAGCATAATAATATCGCATTCAGCACCCTTCTCCCGAATGTGCTTGACGAGCTCCAGTCCGTCCATGATTGGCATGCGAATATCGCAAAGCACGAGGTCAAAAGGCTGCGCCTCAAGCAGCTCCAGCGCCTCCATCCCGTTTTTCGCCGTTCCTCCAACCGTTAGACCAAGCATCTCCCAGGGAATGACCTTTTCCAGATTTCGCGTAATATGCGGCTCATCGTCTACCAATAGCACTCTGCCTGTCATAACCGTTCACCCCTGCTTTTCGGAATTGTACAGCGAATGACGGTACCATAACCTTCTGCGCTGCAGATCATCATCCCGTAGGCCGGACCATATTGAATACGGAGCCGGTCCGCAACGTTGCGAAGTCCAAGGCCGCGCCTTTCCCCGAGTTCTGCGGCATTTCGGCGTTTATCGGACTTATTGCTGCGCTCGCCAAACTTAATCAGGTTGGCTTCGCTCATTCCAACCCCGTTGTCACTGACCAAGAACACAATTTGATGCGCCTCTGCCCGAACGTCGATGGTAATGATTCCCTTGCCGTCCTCCAAGCCTTCAAAGCCATGCTGAATACTGTTCTCGACAAGCGGTTGAAGCGTCAGCTTTAGAATCGTGTAGTCATATACTTCTTCATCCACATTCAATTCATAAGTAAATAAATCCTCAAACCGGTATTTCTGAATTTCCAGGTAGCTGCTGACATGGGCCACTTCCTGGCTAATGACAATTTCTTCGGAATCATGAAGCGTTGTACGCAGCAAATTGCTTAGCTGCCGCACCATCATCATAATTTTGCGTCCCTCGTTCTGAGCCGCCAGCGCATTGATCGATTCCAGCGTATTGAACAGAAAGTGCGGTTTGATCTGCGCTTGCATCAGCATCATTTCCGCATGCTGCTTCCGCTCCTGCTCCGTTCGCACTTCCGTCAGCAGCTCGCCGATTCGCTCAACCATACTGTTGAAGCTGTTCGCCAGCAGAACAGTCTCGTCCTTGCCCTGCGCCTTCACCCGGATATCGAGCAGGCCTTGCTCGACGAGACGCATTTTCCGGACGACCTTAATAATCGACTTCGCGACCCGATTAACGAAGAACACGTTGAACAATATTGCAGATAGAACGCACAGAACCGTGATCATCCCGATCCATTGCACAAACCTTACATTCTCATTCGTCAGCCTGTTCCAGGGTTTGACCGAAACGAGAACCCAGCCGCTTTGGTCCAGATTGTAGGCAGACACGAGACTGTCGATTTCATTGAACTTGATTCTGGAACTGGAATAGCTGTCCGTATTCTGCAAATCGCCCTCCGTATAATCGGCAAGCTGTTTGCCTTCCAGCTGTTTATTGCTATCTAGCAAAATAAGGCCCTCCTGATTCACGATCACATACCGCGAATCACGGCCTTCCGCATGCGGATTAAGAAAGGTGTTCAGCATTGAATATACTTCTTCTGTCTTGTACTGCGTAATCATTAATCCGATGTCGGAGAACGTCTGGTAATCCTTCACCAGCCTCATTTGCGTAAATAATGGGGGCTCAACGCCTGTCAATTGCCGCTCCTCATAAGGACCAATCCACTTGGAACGGCCGCCGAGCTTTTTCGTCTCCACATAGAGCGGCTGCTGCTTCAGCTGCTCGAACGTAATGGGACGAAAAGTCGTCGGATCGTTGCGGTACGAACGGAACATCGTACCGTCATTCGAATAGAGAACCACATAACTGACCGCCGGATGCTGAAACAGGATGCGGTTCATTTCCTTTTGCGCTTGGTTAATGGCGATCTGCGTACTGGCGTCGTCATGGGGAAGCGTACTGTACTGCAGCGTATCCTGTACTTCGGAGCTCGTCAGATTGCCGTCTGACAGCTGCTCGAGCTCCTTGAAGAAGTACTTGATATTCCCTCCTACTGCCTTGAGCGAAATTTCCGTCTGCTCGCTGTATTTCTTCTCCAGCAGCGTCTCGGAGTTGAGAAAGGAGACGATGCCGAGACCAATCATGGGAACTAGAATGAGAAGGATAAAAGCAAGCATCAGCTTCGGTCTCAAGTTCATCTGGATGGGGCCCCTTCCGAATTGCGGTTAGCCCTTGACGCTTCCTGCTGTCATGCCTTCAATAATCTGGCGCTGCAAGAAGAAGTACACGATCAGAACCGGAATGATGCTTATAATGACGGCCGCGGACAACGAAGCAAAGTTCGTACGGTAGCCGTCATTAAAGCTGGCCATGCCCGTTGGCAGCGTGCGAAGCGTCTCGGACGTTATGAATAATTGAGATAATATATATTCGTTCCAGTTGCCGATAAAGCTAAGGATCGTAACCGTAACAAGCGCTGGCATCGAAATAGGGAGCACGATTCTGACAAAGATGCCCGTTGCGCTCAGCCCGTCCATAATGCCGGCTTCCTCCAGCTCGTTCGGAATGGACAGCATAAATGCATAAATAATAAATACGGTAATCGGCAATGCATAAGTGGAGTATACCAAAATCAGACCAAGATGCGAATCATAAAGTTTGATGCCGTAATCTGTCGTCAGTGTTTGAATCAAGCGGTACAACGGAATGAACAGGGCACCAGATGGCACAAGCAAGCCGAACATAATGAAATTGTAGACCAGCTTATTGGCCCGGCCGAACTTCATACGCGAGATTGCGAAGGAGGTCATCGCCGCGAACAGCACCGTAACAATACATGCAATAACAGTTACTTTCAGACTGTTCCAGGCATAAAATCCAATCTTTGCCGTCTCCCAGGCTGCTTTGTAGTTGTCAAAATTAAAGTTCGTCGGAAATGCCCATGTATTTACCGTAATTTCACGATTTGTCTTGAAGGATGTCATCAAGAGCCATACGAGCGGGAACAGGGTGAACAATACATATCCCCATAGAAAGGTATGGCTGACAACTTGCCCTTTGCGGAATTTCAACATTAGTATTGCACCTCCTCATGCTTGGTCACGCGATTCAGGATGAAGGTAAGCACGAGAATGATTAAGAACATTGCCACACCAATTGCGCTGCCGTAGCCAAGCTCCATAGAGCGGAAGCCGACTTTCAGCATATAGGTGGACATAACCTCGGTGGATTGGAAAGGACCGCCGTTGGTCATGATTTGAACGATATCGAGTACTTTCATCGTTCCCGACACCGACAAGAGCAGCATTACGAATAGGATTGGGCGTACCAGCGGCAGTGTAATCGTCCACGTCTCGTTCCACGCGTTAACACCATCGATTTTGGCAGCTTCCACAATTTCTTTCGGAATATTCAGAATAGCGGCCAAGCAAAGTACGATGAAGAAGCCGACATTCTGCCATGCGTTAGCAATCAGAATAGACAGAATGGCAAGCTTTGGATCGGAAAGCCATTCTCTAGCCCAGCTCTCCGGGAAAATCAGGCGAATAAACTGATTGATCAGACCGGAGTCGTAGTTGTACAATACGCCAAACAGTATAGCGACCGTAGCTGTCGAAATAACAACGGGAACGAACACGGCCGACTTGTAGAAATCACGCAAACGGCTTACCTTACTGATTACTATCGAAATAAGGAAGACGAGCGGAATATTCACGACTAAGGAGAAGACCAGGAAATAGAAGTTGTTTAATAATGATTTCAGAAATACCTTATCTGTCCATAGGCGGATAAAGTTATCCAGACCAATGAACACTTTGTCCGTAATGCCATCCCATTGGTACAGGCCGTAAATGAATGATACGATAACCGGATATACGAAAAACAGGGCATAAAGCGCGAGCGTCGGCAATATGAACGCTATATAGGTAATGGGGTTTCTGAGCGCCTTGTTCATGATTTCCTCCTCATATTGCTTGCTGCTGCAATGGGTTTGAAAGGAAAAAGAGGGTGTCCCCGTGGGACACCCTCTCGTCCATCAGGATCGATTGCAATGCCAAGCTATCAATGATTGCTTATTATTGCGCAGCGTTAGCTTTCTCTTGAACCGCTTGAATTTTTGCAGCCACTTTCTCAGGCGTTGTTACTTTACCAATCAGCTCTTGAATACCTACGTTAACTTCAGCCGATACAGCCGGTTGTACGATTGCATCGTATGCTTTCCACGAAGTGGAAGCTGCTGCCATAACAGTCAAGATCTCAGTAGTCAGCGGGTCAACACCGGACAGGTCGGACAGTTTCATCGAAGGCAGCAATTTGTCTTCAACCAGCGTACGTTTTTGTACTTCTTCAGTGTAGAAGTTACCGATAAATTTCTTAACTGCTTCTACTTTGTCAGCATCAAGGTTAGCGGAGAAACCAAAGCCGTTCGAGTAAGAAGCATTGATCGAAGTTTGGTCGCCTGCGCCGCCAGCGATGGACGGGAAGCCGAAGTAGCCGATTTGGCCTTTCAGGTCGCCAGCTTCTTCACCGGAGAAGCGGTTAGCGTCCCAAGTGCCTGTGAATACCATTGCAGCTTTGCCGGACAGGAATTGCGCGCCTTGATCCGCATAAGCAAGACCCAGTGCACCTTTAGTGAAGTAGTCTTTGTTTACCAGCTCTGCATAGGACGCAAAACCTTTAACGAAGTTCTCGTCCGTCCATTTCGTTTCGCCAGTAACGAGCTTGTTGATTGCATCGATACCAACGTTACGCTCCATAACCGTGTTCCACATCATGCCGTTAACCCAGCCGTCTTTCGCAGCAAGTGCGAATGGCGTGTAGCCTGCAGCTTTTACTTTGTCAGCTACTGCAAGCAGCTCTTCCCAAGTTGTTGGCGTTTGAAGGCTCAGCTCGGAGAAGATTTTTTTGTTGTAGAAGATCGCTTCGCTATAGCCGCCGAATGGAAGGCCATATACTTTACCGTCAACAGTAAATTCGTCAAGGCTTGCGAATTTGTCTTTGATGCCCAGTTCATCGAGGATTGGTGTCAGGTCGAGCATGCGGCCTGCTTTTACATAGAGGTTCAGGTCGGAACCGCCGAATACTTCAAAAATATCGGGAGGATTGCCGGCTGTCATTTCCGCTTTCAGCTTTTGATCGCGGTTGACGATTTCGTCAATGCCTTCAAGCTTGAAGGTCAGGCCCGGGTTCTCGTCTTGCGTTTTCTTTACACTGTCTTCGAGAATGCCCAAACGCGTTTTGCTTGTCTCTTTAATTTGTGTATGGCGGAGGGACAGCGTTACATCTTTCGCTGCCGG
>NZ_CBVJ010000071.1 GCF_000513275.1 Paenibacillus gorillae
TGTATGGCGGAGGGACAGCGTTACATCTTTCGCTGCCGGAGTTGGCTCAGCCGTTGCTTCCGGTGCTTTCGTGCTTTCGTTGGTCGCTGCCGGAGCATTGTTCCCGCCGTTGTTCGAACCACAAGCGGAGATGACAAGCACGAGCGATACGAGCAGCATGGCGATTGCTGTAAAACTCTTTTTCATTTGTAAAGACCTCCTCGATAATGATGTTGCTTGTTTGCCTTGCACCTTTATTATAGAATTGCCGATTCGCGGCTAGGAGGTCGAAAAAAAACAAGTGAGGGATACAATTCTATTATTTTTGTAAAGGGGGGTAAAAACATACAGCCTGCCGGGCAATAATTACCGGGCAGGCTGCACAAGAATGGAGCATATCCTCCGATAGTCTCCTTTATAGGCGATTATTCGCGCATTTTTAACATTTGGGCTCGAACTGCGGCGTAAAAGGCTTTCCACTCCGCATTTGCTTCATCTTGTCTGGAGAGGGGCAATTCCGTCTCAGGCAATGGTTCGGGCAGCGGCTCTGCATTCGCGGAGCGTTCCGCCATCACCTTCGACAACTTATCCCTCAAGCTTGGTTCCGTCATGCCAGCCTCATCCCTTCAACCAGTTTTTCCGAAGTGCAAACAGCTCCCGCAGCTCATCGGTTGACAGCTCTGTTACCCATTGCTCCGACTGGCCGACAACCTGTTCATTCAGGTTTTGCTTCCGCTCGATCATTTCGTCGATCCGCTCTTCCAGCGTACCAAGCGTAATGAATTTATGAACCTGAACTTGCCGGGTTTGGCCGATCCGGAAGGCACGGTCTGTCGCCTGATTCTCGACAGCCGGATTCCACCAGCGATCGAAGTGGAATACATGATTGGCTGCCGTAAGGTTCAAGCCGGTCCCTCCTGCTTTCAGCGACAGGACGAAGGCACAGCCGGGAACCTCTTGATTCTGAAAGCGGTCGATCATCTCATCCCGCTTCGCCTTGGGCACGCCGCCATGCAAATACGGAACCGGAATGCCGATACGCTCTTCCAGCAAACGGCTCAGCTGATGGCCCATCTCGACAAATTGGGTAAAGATCAGACAGCGCTCGCCTTCCGAGGCAATCTCTTCTGCCATTTCGAGCAGCCGAGTCACCTTGTTCGAGCGTTCCTCATCCCAGTTTTTCGAGCTTTCATCCTGCAAGAGTGACGGGTGGTTGCACAGCTGCTTCAGCCGGGTCAATGAGGCCAGAATTAAGCCGCGACGCTGCATGGCATCAAGCTTATCGAGCTTTTCCAGCAAATCCGATACGATATTTTCGTAAATGGCACCCTGTTCGGCCGTTAAAGCAATATAGGTTTTCGCTTCATTCTTCTCGGGCAGCGACAGCTGAATTGCCGGGTCCTTCTTCACGCGGCGCAGCATAAACGGCTTAACCCAGCGCTGCAAGCCCGAGATGATCGCCTCGTCCCGCGTGCGCTCGATCGGCGCGACGACGGCTTTTCGGAACTCACCCATCCCGCCTAAGTAACCGGGATTAATGAAGTCATAAATCGACCAAAGCTCCGTCAGCCGGTTTTCCATCGGCGTACCGGTCAATGCAAGACGATGGTAAGCCGGCAAACTTCGGATAGCCGTCGATTGCTTCGTGTATACGTTTTTAATGTTCTGGGCTTCATCCAGACATAATGCATCCCATTCGACCAGCCGCAAATCCTCTTCGTCAAGCTGGGCCAGCGAATAAGAAGTAATAACGATGTCAGCTTCATGAACAGCAGACTCGAACGCCTCTCCGTTTATCACGCT
>NZ_CBVJ010000072.1 GCF_000513275.1 Paenibacillus gorillae
ATCGGCGTACCGGTCAATGCAAGACGATGGTAAGCCGGCAAACTTCGGATAGCCGTCGATTGCTTCGTGTATACGTTTTTAATGTTCTGGGCTTCATCCAGACATAATGCATCCCATTCGACCAGCCGCAAATCCTCTTCGTCAAGCTGGGCCAGCGAATAAGAAGTAATAACGATGTCAGCTTCATGAACAGCAGACTCGAACGCCTCTCCTTTATCACGCTTTGGCCCATAATGAAGATAAACACGAAGCGACGGGGCGAATTTCTCCAGCTCCTTCTGCCAATTGCCGATAACAGAAGTCGGGCAAATGAGCAGTGACGGATGACCGTTGCTCGTTTTTTGTTCTTTAATATAGGTTAAATACGCCATAAATTGAATCGTTTTGCCCAGACCCATGTCGTCAGCAAGACAACCTCCAAGACCAAACCGGCGAAGGAACAACATCCACGACACGCCTTGCTGCTGATACGGACGCAATTCACCAAGGAAGCTGGCGGGCTTCTCGACGAGCGGAATTTCCGTCGTATGCTGAAGCTGCTCCAGCCATTTGGCCAAATGCTCGTTCAGCTCAACTTCGGCCCTTAAGCTTTCCGTGTCGTCCAGCTCATCGCCTAGCGGCGATCCGCCCAACAGGTGCATTTCCATTACATCACGGAACGAAAGACCCTTTCGTTTGCCGACGCGCTTCATCCAATCGCGGATTTGCGCAACATCATGCGGATCAAGATGCACCCATTCACCGCCGATATTCATCAGCCTGCGATTCTCTTCAGCCAGCCGCATGAAATCAGACTCGGACAGATCAACGTTGCCTAGCGCCATTCGCCAATCGAATTGAACGATCTGATCAAGTCCAAACATCGGCTGCGCTTCCGATCCGACCGACGATTTCATCTTCGCCCGCAGCCTCAGCTTACGGGAACGGACAGCCTCCCACCAGCTTGGCAGCAGAACCGGGCAACCGGCTTCCAGCAAAGTGATGCTCGCCTTTTCCATAAACGCCCAAGCCTCGTTATCGCTCAGCAGCCGCTTAATATCGCCCTGCTTCTCTTCATCGGCCCACTCCGGCAGCGCCGCCAGCCATTTGGCCTGCTCTTTCTCCAGCTTCGGGGAGAGCAGCGGCTGCCATTCCTCTGGTAAAGGCTCCAGTTCATATCCGGCATTTGTATCCGGCGCAGTCACCCATTGTTCACCGCTTTGGATGATTGGAATCCACGGGCCGCCATTACGGTCTTGCAGTGCAGGACGAAGCCGCCAGAATGAAGTTTCTCCCGGCTCGACGAGCTGCAACGCTGTCTTGAACGGCAGCGAGTCCTTACGGAGACCGATCGCAATGAGCCAATCCTCTTCATCGCCCGACTTCCGCTCCAGAATCGTCTCCCCGCCTGCTGCGATCCCGACTTGACGCCAGGCCTCGCTGGCTTCTCCGCCTCCGGCAAGCATTTGCTCAATGGCATCACTTAGCCATTGCTCAATACCGATATCGCCAGAGCCCGTCGCCGCCGTAATGAACTCCGCCCATTGCGACTCCCGCTCGGGCTCCGTTTCCGGCCATGCGATCCGCCAAGCGCGTCTTTGTTCCGACCACCTGCTCCACTCGGGCTCAAACCATCCGCCAAGCAGCGCTTCCCGAATTAAAGAGGCAATGGCCATCAGCCGCTGAAGACGGTCGCTCCACTCCACCCGCAGCAATCTTGCATGCTGCGGGGCAGACAAATAGTCAACGGCAATTAACGGCGGCAGTTTAAGCATTTTCCGGCCGTTTTGCTCCATTTCTTCGACTTCAGTTCCGTACCAGGAAGATTTATGCCAAGCGAATAGAACTGAGCGGAGCCGCAGCGCGCTTTCCTGCCGTTCCGCTGTCGCCAGCATGATGGAGCCTTGTAATTCATCCTCCAGCTGCGACCAGAAACCGTCAACAGTTATACCTCCAACGAATGCTTTCATTTCACCAGCTTTCCTTTCCACAGCTCCTCCTGAAAGGCTCTAAGCCGTTGATGCTTTTTGGCAATTCCTGTGATATAAAAATTCCATGTGTCCATGGCTTTATTCGCTTTATATAGCCGTTCCAGCTTCTTCAGATGCTTGACTGCCATCCGGTACCCTTGCCGGTTACGCGTATTAATCCAATCCTCAATTGATTGGTGATAGAGAGGGAGCATGACTGCAGGTGCAGCCTTCGTCACTTCCTTCACATCCTGAATACCCAGATCATCAGGCTTCATTCCGAGCAGCAGCTGTAAATCCGCCCATTCCTCATACTTATTGACAGCAAGCCAATGCTCCGACAGCTCGCTGTAGGAATAAGGGAGAAGCTCCGTCATATATTCCGTCCATTTCCCGTTCTCAGGCTGCTCCTCATCCGCGCGCCTGCACAAAGCAAGAAACGGGCCAATCGTTCTGCCGCTTCGGTTCGGGTAAATTCTCTCATGCATGAAGCTCATCCAGGTGCTGAACAGCTCCCAGCGCTGCTCCCCTAGCCGCTGAGCCGCGCATGGATAGATCATTTTTTGCGACCGCTGAAAATCAGTTTGCTCAAAATGGCTTAAAGCACCTTCGTCATTGCCGCTGAAAAAATGCAGCATTGCAGACGCAGTATGAATAAACGAACGATTGACCGGCTGGTTGGAATCATCCATGCCGCCTTCTGCAAAGACACTCAGAGCCGATAGTTCCTCTTCTCTCCACAGCTGGTTCTCCGAGAGCTTCTCGCAAACCGTCAAATAAAGGAAAGACCAGTCAAACAACTGCTGCTCCAGCTTCAACGCATGATTGTAGGAGATGCGAACGACATGGTCAGCCCACTTCCGCTCCTGCTCTCCCATCTCGGAAGGATGCAGCTCCAGCACAAGCTGGCCATAATGCTCAATCCATGGCTCCGCCATACGGGCAAAGGACATTTCATGATAGTAGCGGCTGAACGTGTCGACCGATTTGATGGCACGCTCTCCTTGCTCTAGTACGTATAGAATCACATTCATCCAATGCAGCCTTTGCAGCGGCTTATCCCAATGCTTCGAAGTTCCCTTCAGGGCAGACAACACCGGCTGAAGCGCATGCAGCGAATGCCGGCAATTGCGCCAAACCTCGCCATACTCCAACTCCATCCAGATTTGCCACGCTTCCGGGCTCGCCTCTTCATTCGGCTGACTGTTATGGCTGTTATGTCCAGCCTCTGGCTTTGGCTTGTTCAATAAGGCAGCTGCTGTTGTCAGCTCTGCTTGCGGGTCCAGCCCCATCAAACGGCGGTAAGCCGCTTTCGCTGCAAAGCCGGTTGTATCTTCTTCATTTAAATAGGCGAAAAAAACCGCCGCCATATGTTTGCAATAATCGCCGTAAGGACATGTACATGTGCTGTATCTAAACTTTCCAGCATCGATAACGACCGCATAGACGTCGGATCCGATTACGGTGCCGTATAGCGTATCGTCAGAAGCGAACTTTACATTTTTCACTTGCCCGCTGCGGTAATATTCCCAACCTCGCGTAATGATGGTATCCGACAAATGCTCGCTAAAGCTTTGCTCAAGCGCTTCCCGCTGCTTTTGATCGAAATTCGACATACGTTCACCTGCTTTCTTCCGTACACCTTGCATTCTTCCTATTATATCACATGCAGAAACGTCTTTGTCGCCGCTGCGCGCCCGCTCCTCCAACTGATTGCGTTTTCATTATAAAAAAAATACT
Organism: Paenibacillus gorillae; assembly: GCF_000513275.1. Lineage (GTDB taxonomy): Bacteria > Bacillota > Bacilli > Paenibacillales > Paenibacillaceae > Pristimantibacillus > Pristimantibacillus gorillae. The sequence continues at coordinate 3,690 of NZ_CBVJ010000072.1, forward strand.
TCCTACGTTGCCGATTTGGATAAAACCGCAAAATATTCCATAACGACCTCGCGAAATTCCAGCGCCGCTCGTGAAATGTACCGGCTCCTATGTGATAGTAAAGCGATCTCCCGAACCAATTCATAATCTTCTACTTGGAGATATTTAATTTGCTCTCGTGCATTCCTCGCTGTACCTGGGATGAAGGCGATGCCGATCTCCGCTTCCACAAGTGTGCTTAGCCTTGCCGGCTCATCTCCTTCATACACATAGTGCGGAGTGAAGCCAGCCGATTCGCATACTGCGTCCACTAAATCACGGGTGCCGAATCCTCTCTTCACGCCAACGAATGATTCATCCTTCAATTCAATCAGCGATACGCGGCTTCGTTCCGCCAGCCAATGTCCCGTCGGAACCGCAACCATAATCCGATCATGGAACACAATTTGACATTCAATGTCTTCCCCTTGCACAGCAGGAGAGGATAAACAGAAATCAACCTCTCCCCGATGAAGAAGCGTAACCATTTCCTGTGTCGTCAGCATTTGTACATGAAATTGAATATGAGGCCTTCTCCGGCGAAACTCACGAAGGATATAAGGCAGCGTGCTTGCGGCCGTAACCGCGAGCTTAAGTGTGCCATGCTCCGGACCGGATAAATCACTTAGCTCTTGCTTCCCCTGCTCCAATTCAAACAATGCCCTTTCCGTGCGGCGGAGGAAGCTGCTTCCATACGCATTTAACCGCAGCTTTCTCCCTATCCGATCGAATAGCGGTACCCCTAGATCGTCCTCTAGACGTTGAATTGTTTTGCTTAATGATGATTGTGTAACATGCAGACTTCGTGCCGCTTCCGTAACATGCTCCAGTCTGGCAACTGCAAGAAAATATTGCAACTGAAGAAGCTCCATTCCGCACCTCCGCTCATTCCTTCAAATCAATGAAATCATAGCATAAAATGCGTTGGAAAGAATAATTCATTTCGCGTACGATGGCTTTACTACGTTATGGGAGGAACCGCAAATGAGTGTTCGCAGCAGATGGCTGATCATTTCCGTTGGACTCGGAATTTTATTAAACCCTTTAAATTCTTCGATGATTGCCGTTGCTATAGCAAGACTGCAGGCCGTATATCAGCTAGACTTTACCGGCGTTTCCTGGATTATCTTTTCCTTCTATATTGCGAGCGCGATTGCCCAGCCTGTCATGGGAAAAGCCAGTGACTTATTCGGCCGCAGAAACATATTCCTTGCGGGTCTGATCGTCGCCTTCGTCGCATCCATGTTAGCTCCACTATCTCCAAGCTTTGGATGGCTTATCGTATTCCGTATTGTGCAGTCTATAGGAACGAGCATGATGGTTGCCGTTGGCATGGCTATCATTCGTATTCATGTGACTGAGAAACAAGCGTCCGCACTGTCCGTGTTGTCTATATTTCTATCCGGAGCAGCAGCTATTGGACCTTTTATAGGCGGGGTTCTGCTCCATTGGTGGGATTGGCCTGCGATCTTTCTCGTCAATATTCCGTTCACGGCGGCGAGCTTTCTATTCGCATGGCGAAATATTCCCAAGGACGAACGGGCAGCACTCTTTGCACGCAATAGATCCATTCGCAGCTGGTTCGTTTTAATCGATGCGTTTGGCATATTGCTCTTCACCATAGGCCTGATTGCCTTGCTCATAGCCGTGCTGTCTGCCAAATCCTCCGGGCATGTATCAACCGGACTTACTGCCCTTGGTTTATTAGGTCTCGTATCTCTGGCAGCGTTCGCTAGACATGAATGGAAGGTGAAGTCGCCATTCATTCCACTTCGTTCATTCGTCAATTACCCGGCGATGACTTGGGTCAATATCGAATTCATTCTCGTAAACATCCTTTATTACTCTCTCTTCTTCGGACTGCCGTCTTATTTGCAGACCGTGCGTCAGGTGAGCGAGTTCCATACCGGGATGCTGATGCTTAGTTTAGGTTTGTGTTCGCTCATCATTTCTCCGGTTGCTGGAAGATGGATCGATAGGGCAGGACCCCGGCCAGCGCTGCTCACAGCCGGCATCCTGATGACGATGGGTTCCCTATGGATTATCACCTTAAATCAAGCGTCTCCAATGATCAGTGTCATTCTGCCATTAGCTGTATTTGGCATTAGCAACGGATTGAACAGCGTCGGTATGCAAGCCGCCCTGTTCAACAGCTCTCCCAAAGACATGATCGGCGTAGCCTCCGGATTATTTATGACATCGAGATACCTCGGAACGATTCTCTCTTCCTTACTGCTCGGCATCATCATGGGAGACAAGTTCAGCACCGGAGGATTACAACGGCTTGGAGCGGTTCTCACGGTCATCGCCTTGTCTTTGGTATTGTTGAGTTGGCGGCATAAAAAGTACGGACAATTAGAGACACCACTCCCTGCTGCAGACAAATAAAGAGCGAGTGTAGCTGGAAAACAAAGATCGCCCTCTACTTAACCTTATTGGTCAGGTAGAGGGCGATTGTTCTGTGTTCAAGCCTTAAGCTTCCCATGGCTCAAGCAGATCTTGATTGCCATGGACATGCTCCAAATGATTCACACCCCAATCACAGATGTTGTCTAGAATCGTCTTCAAGCTCCAGCCATATTCAGTAAGCTCATATTCTACCCGCAGGGGAATTTCATTGTACATGTAACGATTAATGACCTTGTCCCGCTCCAATTCCCGTAATTGCTTGGTTAACATTCTTTGCGTAATTTCAGGCATGAGACTTCGTAATTCATTCGTCCGTTTCTTACCGGAGGTTAGATGATAGAGGATAACGCTTTTCCATTTTCCTCCCATAACTTCCAGAGTGACCTCCACGCCAATCCTGTATTTCTTTTGTTTATTCATTGCAGCATGCTCCTCATTAGATTCAAATTTATGAATCATTATTTATGAGATCCTTTTCGTCCATACAGCACCTTAATGTTCCCATAGCACAATATTGTGCCTACTTCCTATTTTAGCATCAATACGGCATACTGGCATTCAAGCAAAAAATTAAAGGCTGCCGGTTATTATCCAAAGCCTTAAATATCAACTCATTATAGAAGGAGAAATTATAAGATGAAAATACTTGTAGTCGTTACACATCCCAGACAAGATTCATTAACCGGGAGCATCACGAAGCAATTGACACAAGGATTGTCCGAAGCCGGACATGAATATGAGGTGGCCGATTTATATGCGGAAGGCTTTAATCCTCTGGTATTTCCTCCCGATGAGCCGGATTGGGAGAATACGAACAAAGTGTATACAGCTGAAACGATGCGCGAAATGGAACGGATCCGAAACCATGATGCAATAATTTTTGTGTTCCCGTTGTGGTGGTTTGGTGTACCGGCCATGCTGAAAGGCTATATCGACCGGATATGGAATAATGGATTCGCCTATGGGAAAGATGAAGTTTCCAATGAAAGGTTCGAGCTGCCTGTACAAAAAATAAGCTGGATTTCGCTAGTTGGAGGAACGCAGCCGCATTTCGAGAAACACGAGCATGATGTTACGATAACCCGCCACTTGAATTACTTGGCCGATTACGTTGGTGTTAAAGATTCGGCCGTTCATTACCTGTACGAAACCATTGCTAAATTCCCTGATGATCCCGAAAAAGAGAACCATCATTACGACGCCCTGCTAGCAGAAGCTTATCGTCTGGGACTGCAATTTGAATAACTGCCTTATGATTTCTTTCACGCGCTACAGTCAAACAAAAGCTGATTAACAAAACTTAAGGGGCTGTCCCATACGTTGTTGTAATGACGTATGGGACAGCCCCTTTTTTTTATTTTCTATAGCACCAGTTGTCCGGAATTGTTGTGAGATCTGCCGGATGGACGTATCGCTCGCCGACTTCTTTAAAGCGCTGCAGAATGTTATCGTCCAGCAAGCCTTGCTTATTAGGCGCGCCATTAAGCAAGAACGATACATTATGCGCACTGCATTCATTCACTTTGTCCAGCGCCCAGTCAGCCGTTCGAAGATCCATCGAAGTATCTGTCGCACGCCAGAACCACGTTTTCGTTAAAATGTTGCAGCTCGCTCCAGGACCGTTGAACGAGTTGTCCACTTCTTGTCCTGCAGCATTTTCGAAAAAGGCGATATCCGTCTGCTGTACGCCAGACTCGCAGCCAATATTCATTAACAAGCATTGCGGCTGCAGTCCTTTAACCCATGCATCAATCTCCTCAAAAGGAAGATTCTCATAGCTTGGGCCGCCCCAAGGCGCATTCCAGCCGTCGACGATCAGGAACGGAATTTTCCCGTAGCCTGTCAACAGCTCCTCAATCTGATTTTTAATAAACTGCTTGTCTTCAGATGTACAATTCTTCTGCCCGATTTGATGATGCAAGTCTAGTGCAGAGAAGTAAAGACCTGCTTCGATTCCTTCTTTTCTGAACGCTTCAAGATATTCCTTAACGACGTCCGTCTGGAGCGTCGCGTTTTTCACCGAATGATCCGTGCAGGCTGTCGGCCACAAGCTGAACCCTTCATGATGCTTAGCTGTTAGTGCAGCAAATTTCATCCCTGCCGATTTAGCAGCTTTCGCCCACTGGGAGCAGTCCAGTTGAGCCGGATTCCAGTCCTTCGGATCAAATACGAATCTGCGGGGCTCATCATTATTTTCATGGCCATATTCCCAGTCCTCAACTTCCGATTCTGCAAACTGAAAGGTAGCGCTATTGAAATGAATAAACATGCCATGCCTCTGATTAACGAACCATTGCTGCAGCTGTACCAACTCTAGATTATTCATGAAGATTGCCTCCCTGTTATCCGTTGTAATAGAATGATATCTACTACTGTATAGAATCCCGGGCCCTGTTACAGCTGACAATCCCGACTTTCTATAGTACAATTTCTACATAAATTCAGATTAGGGTGATGCGATGCTTGCACTTGAATTACAAGTTCCTCCCTTTCCTCTGCTGACTACTGTCGGGTATGTTCGATGGCCGTCAGGCGTCACGCATGCCAAGCGGCAATTTGATGTTTTTGATATGATTATCTGTACCAAAGGGACATTATATATGGTGGAAAACAGCATTCCATACGAGATTGAGCAGGGGAAGATGCTTGTTCTCGAGCCGGGACAAACACATTCCGGTTATCGTCCCACCGAGACGGAAACCGAGGTTTATTGGATACACTTCCAGCATCCCTCGTCTTCAAAGCCGAAATTAATGGAGAGCTGGCAGCAGCCTTTGCTTGAAACGACTAATCAAGATACTGTGCCTCATCCCGCCACTATCCATATCCCTAAATTTGCGGCTGTCGATCTGCGAATTATCATTCCGATGCTGACAGAGATGCTTAATGTACATAGTGTTTTGACGCCTAGCCGGTCTTTCGATCTGCATATTTTATTCGGCCAGCTGCTTGTACAGCTGCAAAGCGGAATGATTACAGGCAGCTCGCAAGCACGCTCCCATCTCATTGGCGAGAAGGTCGCCGCTTACTTGGCGAGCCGTCTGGAATCTCCCTTCGACTCTCAGCAAATGGAGCTTGACCTGTATTACCACTTTGATTATCTATCCAGATGCTTGAAGCATTATTCGGGAATGAGTCCGCTGAAGTTCAGACATCATCTGCAGATTGAACGCGCCAAACGGCTGCTGACCCATTCAGAGCTGTCCTTGGTCAAAATCGGTGAGCAATGCGGCTTCAATGACAACAACTACTTCATCCGTCTGTTCAAACGCCAAACTTCATTCACGCCCGGCGAGTACCGGAAACGGTATCAGGCATTTCTATAAATCTACAATATGAAAAGCCGCAAGAGCTTGTCTCTAAACTGAAACTGCCCCCCATTGTTAGTCGCAACTAACAATGGGGGGCAGTTTATTTTCAGCTTCGCTGCTTTCCATTGCTCCCCCTTAACTTCTCTCCACTTTCATGCTTGCCAATCAGGTTTATGCCTCGCTGTAAACGATTCAAAATGCAAAAGTGCAGGCTGGCAGCCGCTTTTTCGGCGAAATATCGCCTCAAAATGCAAATGTGCATTTTGTTTGGACTAAAAAGCCTCTTTTAGGCGAAATGGCGCGATTTCAAATGTACTTTTACATTTTGATTGCCATTTGGCACCATTTGAGGCTCATCAGCATGTACTTTTGCATTTTGTTTGCCTTCTAGCTCGGCAAGCTCGTGCATTCAGGCTTCGCGCCACTCATAAGCAGAGTACTGCCGCTGCTCCCGATTGGCACCCGTCTCTATTTAACAGCACGCTTGACCTAAACAGAAACTAAACGACAGCGAGCAAACTTTAGCTGAGGTTCATCGAATCGTTTCGGCTCCGTTTCAAATGAGTTAGTAGGATAAGAACTATGGAAGCTAATACAGCATTCATGGACAACAAATCTATTTGTCGCTAGGAGGAAAGCAGATGATTGTTACAACTACCGCTATCGTGGAAGGCGCCCCTGTCAGACAGTATATTGGCGTTGCAACTGGCGAAGTCATCATGGGCGCTAATATCGGAAGAGACATTCTCGCTTCCTTTAGAGATCTTGCAGGCGGACGTTCGAAAGCCTATGAAACCAAACTAAGGGAAGCAAGAGATGCAGCCTTCAAAGAAATGACAGAGCAAGCATCGCAGATGGGAGCCACTGCCGTTATCGGTGTCGCTATCAATTACGAAGTTGTCCGTCAAGACATGCTGATGGTTGCGGTCAGCGGAACCGCAGTCATTATTTAAGCCTATTTAGGGCGTGTCTGAAAACTCGTTCAGTGGCATCTTTCACCGCCTTTCCGCCCCTGCTTCGTTCCGTTTGCTTGACGTACCCCCGGATACGCCTTCACAAACGCGCCTTGCATGGAACGAAAATTCGGCAAAATTTGCTGCCCTCAGAGTTCTCAGACTCACCCTAACTTCATTTACCGCCATCATCTCATTATTTATCAGGAGGAGTTACACTCATTATGAAAAAAATAAAAACGCTTGGTCTCATCACTTTAGGCGCAGCTGTTATGATTTCGGCATCAGCCTGCACGAACACATCTAATTCTATAGGAGGTGTGAAAAATAGTAACGGTTCAAAATCCATTGAAGAGAAAGCAACCCCTTCCAATGCCAACAATAAAATTGCACAAACAAGATTACAAGATAACTTGTATGAAGCTGTAAATGCAAAATGGCTGAAAGCTACAGAATTGCCGGCAGATAAAGTTATTGCGGGCGGCTTGGTAGACCTCGATACCGATGTGAAAAAGCTGGTGTCAGAAGATTTGTCCAAGATGGCAGATGAAGGCCGTGACAAAACCGACGACGAGATCGGCAACATGGTCAAGTTTTATAAACTGGCTGCAGATCGTGAAAAACTGGACAAACAAGGCTTTGAAGCCATTAAGGCGGATATTCAAACGATTAAATCGACAAAAAGCCTGGCAGAGCTTGCAAAAAACCAAAAGGATCTTTATTTCAAAGGGCTTGCTTTGCCATTCAGCCTGAATCTTCTGTCTGATATGAAAGACGCTACGAAAAACGCGCTGTACATCGAGGCTCCTGCGCCTGCGATGCTGGACAAGAGCTACTATGCACCTGAAAATCCTCAAAGCGAGGTGTTTTTAGGCTTATACAAAAAAATGCTTACCGATCTATTAGTGATGGTTGGGGAAACGGACGCAGAGGCGGCTCAAATTGCTGGAGAAGCTGTCGATTTCGAAAAAGAGTATGTGCAGCATACGCTAAGCTCCGCAGAAGCAAGCAATTTCGAATCCTTTTACAACCCTAAAACGATTAGTGAGTTCAAAGCTTACAGCAAAAGTATCGACTTAGAGAAATTTTTGGTCGATGTCGTTGGCAAAGTACCGTCAAATATTTCGGTCATGTCCGTCAACTACTTCGAAAATCTGGATACGTTTTTGAACGAGAAAAACTGGGACAAAATTAAAAGCTGGACGTACGCCAACTTTGTCTTAAAATCCTCGTCGATGCTGTCCGATGATTTTGTAAATACATCAACGCAATTGGGCAGAGCGATAACCGGTCAAGAGAAAATGACAGCAACCGCAGACACAGTTTATAATATCGTAAATTCATCATTCAAGTATGTTGTCGGCAACTACTATGGGGAGACACACCTTGGAGCAGCAGCCAGACAAGATGTTACGGACATGGTGGAAAACATGATTGATATCTACAGAGACAAACTGCGCAGCAATGACTGGATGTCAGAGGAAACCAAGAAAGAAGCGATTAAAAAGCTAGATAATCTGAAAACACATATTGGCTACCCAGACAAGCTGGAAGACATGTATGCATCGTTCAAGGTTGATGAAAGTAAAACGTTATTCGAGAACAATCGTGCCATCCAAACGATTATCACGAAAAACAACTTTGCAAAATTGGATAAACCCGTGGATCGCGATGAATGGAGAATGTCTGCCAATACGGCAAACGCCTCCTATCAGCCGCTGACCAACACGATTACGATTCCTGCCGCGGCTCTTCAAGCACCATTTTACGATAAGAATCAAAGCGCTAGCCAAAATTATGGCGGTATAGGTACGATAATTGCGCATGAAATCTCTCACGGCTTTGATACAAATGGGGCAAAATATGATGAGATAGGCAATATGATCAATTGGTGGACAGAAGCCGACTACAAAAAATTCGAAGTTAAAGCAAAAGCCGTTATTGACCAATACAGCAAAATCGATTATTTGGGCCAAAAAATCAATGGCGAAATGACCGTATCCGAAAATATTGCGGACATTGGCGGAGTGATGGCAGCACTTGAAGCAGTCAAACAATTACCGGATGCCAATCTGAATGAGTTCTATAAATCGTATTCAACCATTTGGAGACAGAAGGTTCGTCCTGAGCTGGAACAGCTGCTGTTGACGATCGATGCTCATGCGCCGAATAAAATTAGAGTGAATGTCGTCGCTGGCAATACCGATGATTTCTACTCTGCTTTTAATGTCAAAGAAGGCGATGCAATGTACATTGCCCCAGAGGAAAGACTCACTCTTTGGTAAAATAAGAATGGACCCGCGGACGCTGTATGCGTTGCGTGTAATGTAAGGAGCCATGCCAAAACGCCTCGTTGAATGCTGCCGATACAGCTTCATTCGATCCGGGAGTTTTGACTATGGCTTTTTTTGCCATCGAAGCGGAGAGGCCTTTTTCTGCTTCATTTGCACGATAGAATTCATATCGTCGGAGAATCAAAATGCAAAAGTGCAGGCTGTAAGCCGCTTTTTTGATGATTTACCGCATCAGCATGCAAATGAGCATTTTGATTGGCCCGAGAAGCACCAATCCAGTAATTGATTATGATTTCAAATGCACTTTTGCATTTTGACAGCTATTTTCCGCCATTTAAGGCTGATTAGCATGCACTTTTGCATTTTGTTTCTCAACAGCACAGACAGGCACGCGTATACAGTGACTATTCTTTATCGGGGCACAGGCGACGCAATGAAAATCGGAAGTGCTTTCTCTCCTAGAAAAATAAAGTAAGGATGCTCTTTAGGAGCACCCTTACCTCAGAACATACCTCGTTTTCCAAACTGAACTAGATGGTAGTCACGACTATTCCACTACAATCCGAATCTTAGCCGATTTGTTGCCGAACTTAATCGTTAATGTTGCATTTCCTTTGCCTTGCGCAGTAACGACACCATGCTTCACATGAGCAACCGTTACTTTAGAGGAACTCCAAATGCCGTCGGTCGTAATCGTCCGTTCGGAATTATCTAAGTATGTTGCGATAGCTTCCAGCTGAATACTCTGGTCACCCTTCAATGTCAGCTGTGTTACCGGTTTGCCGCTTCTATAGATATCGAGATACTTCAGTTGATCGACATCCACACTGATACTAACTGTCTTGCCGTTATACTTGGCGGTTACTTTTGTTTTCCCAGCAGAGATTGCCGTTATTTTACCTTGCGAGACAGAGGCGATTTTTGAATTGCCAGATGTCCATTCCGCCTGTGAAGTAACATCTTTCGTTCGGCCATCCGGCAGCATCGCGGTTAATTTGATAGAATGCGCTGCACCAGATTGCAGCGTCAGCACATCCTGACTCGCCTCCAGCTTCTGGACAGCCCCAACTTCTACCGTTATCGTTACCGTTTTGTTACCATATTTCGCTGTGACGCTTGTCTTCCCTGCAGCAAGCGCATGAATGAGTCCGCCATTAACATCCACAATCGTCTTCGAGGCAGAAGACCATTCCGCAGCATCCGTTACGTTTATCTTGTTGCCAAGGCTGTCTGTGGACGTTAGCGTAATCTGCTTATTCTCATTCACTTCCAGCGTTATCGCATAAGTATCTGCCGTCAGTTTATCCGCTACATCTACATCTACGGAAATCGTTACGGTTTCTCCGCCGAATAAAGCCGTAATGGTTGCCGTACCTGAGCTGTTAGCCGTAATTTGACCCTTATAGACGGACGCAACCTCCGAATTGGACGAGCTCCATTCCGCATTCGTCGTTACATCCTTCACCGTTCCGTCTTTATAAGCAGCCGTCAGAGTGATTGCAGTTGTAGCGTTCTTACGAAGAGCCAGCTTTTTTTGACTCGGTGTCAGCTTCTCAATAATCCCGACAGATACCACTACAGTCGCAGTTCTTGTACCATAGGTTACGGTAATGGTTGAAGTACCATTTTTCAAGGCGGTTATCGTTCCTTTGTTAACCTCGACAACGTCAGGGTGCGAGGAACTCCACTGTGACAGTGCGGTAACATCGACCACACGGCTATCGTTGTAATGGCCATTGGCAGTCAAGGTCAGTGATTCGCCAATTTGCATATCAGCCGTTGTTTTGCTGATCACAATCTGATTCGGAATGTCCACTCTAACCGTCGCGGTTACCTGTTTGCCGCCATAGGCCGCTTTTATCACAGCTGCCCCGGACTTATAGCCCGTCACCTTGCCATTGATCACATCTGCAACAGTAGTTTTATCAGATGACCACTGCGCTTTGTCTGTAATCAATTCCTGCGTTCCATCAGCAAACGTAGCATAAAGCTTCAATTCACGGGACTTATTCAAATCCAGATCGAAGGAATCCGTATCGAAATCCAGACGCTTAGGCACTTCTACATCCACATGAATGGTTACGCTTTTGTCTCCGTAAGCTGCCGTAATTTCGGCTGTCCCAGACTTTTGACCGAATACTTCGCCATTGACCACATAGGCGACTGAATCGTCGGAGGAGCTCCACTTTGCCTTATCCGTAATGCGTGCTTTTTTCCCGTCCATATAAGTCAGGTCCAGTTCGAGCTGCTCGGACTTGCCAACACGCAGGAACAATTCCTGCTTGCTCGCCTCCAGTTTGCGGGAAGCATCGACATTTACTTGAATAGCAGCCGTCTTCGTTCCGTACGTCGCTGTAATCGTCGCAGTGCCTGCACGGTACGCTTTAATAACACCCTTAATGGCATCCGCTACCTTCTCATTGTCGCTTTCCCATTCTGCCTTATCGGATACATTTTGTGTGGAGCCATCCGGATAGGTAGCGGTCACGACGATTTGCTTTTCTTCATTAACTAATAAATTGATTTCCGTAAATTGCATATCGATTCGCCTGGCCAGTTCAACAGATGCTTTCACCGTAAGGCTTTGGTTGCCGTACTTGGCCGTAACTTTAGCCGTTCCAGACTTCTTGCCCGTTACCAGACCATTCACAACAGTTGCTACACTATAATTATCAACAGACCATGCTGCCTTTTTCGTTACATTCTCGCTTGATCCGTCTTCGAAAATAGCGGTCAGCTCGATTTGCTGTTCCTTCCCTACGCGCAGATCGAAGTCATTCATATCCATGGTCAATGCCTTGACCTTCTTGCTCACCGTTACATTGACAATGACTGTCTTGCCCTGATAGGTAGCGGTAATGACCGCCGTCCCTTCCTTTTTGGCCGTAATCGTACCCGCATACACGGCAGCAATTTCCGAATTGCTGCTGCTCCAATCTGTCTTGATCGTCACATCGCTGGTGCCTCCTGTAACCGATACAGCTGTTGCTGTCAGTGAGACGGAGCCGCCTACTTCGAGCGATGCTTCATTCTTGCTTAAGACAAGCCGTGAAATTTCTGCTTCCGCAGCCACTGCTGCCGTACTGCCTTGCATAAGCAATAGCAATACAAGCAAGCCTGCAACAATCGTATGAAATCTTCTCGACATGCTTCAATTTCCCCCTGTTAATGCGTGAATTTACACTCCCATATTGCGTTCCATTTGCAATGCCACGCCGCGCAGCTTCTGTTTCGCCCGGTGAATTCTCGACTTCACAGCGCTGATTGAGGTTTTCTGACGGTCAGCCAGCTGCTCATACGTCAGTCCGTATTCATAGACAAGCAGCAGCGACTGCCGATTGATCGGGTTTAACGAAGACAGCAATTCACGAAGAAAATGCTGATCGACAACGGTCCTTTCCACGTCGGTATCGCCCAAGAAGGCATCTCGAGAGCCGCTGTAGACACACATTTCCCTGCGCTGCTTGCGATACATATCAATAATTACATGACGGGAAACCGTCTTAAGCCAAGCTTCTTTCTGCTCCAGTTGCTCCAGCAGCTCGATGTGACGATAAGCCTTCAAGAACGTTTCTTGAACCGCGTCCTGTGCCAGCTCACGATCCTTGGCAATCGAGAAGGCATAATAATAGACTTGCTTGAAATAACTGACGTATAAATGATGAAGTACCTCGGCGTCTGAACTCACCTGCTGCTGCATTCCTCTGCTACTCATTCAAATATGTCTTCACCCGATTCTGGATTAATTTACTGACTTCTTCCGCAGATTTCTGCCCGCTCATAAAGCTTTTGAACTCCTCCATCGCAATCATAATCACCTTCATATCGCTAGTTCTGCGGTGACCCGCGTTCGAGATCAGCTTCTCCACGGCATCAACCCGTTTCTTGGCGGTTTCGCCATCCGGTAGCATATCTGCCGGAACCATCGTTTCTAGCGTTCCCGTCTCGATTTTTTGCGAAATCTCCTTCAATTTACTGCTGTTGACGGATTTGTTCATCGGCAATCCCGAGAGATCCGGGGAAGCTTGCATTTCTTCGGAAAGCAAAAATTTAATAAATGCCCACGCTTCTTGCTGAACGGCGGATTTGCTGTTAATGCCCAAGCTATATATAGGGCGGAACGCTGAGCCCTCCTTCTGTCCGCTTACATTCGGCTTTTGATAGAAATCCAGCCCATTCGGCATCGTCAGCGCTTGCTCAGGACTGAATATGTTCACCATTTGAAAGGCTGCTTTATTGCTGTTGAATGAGAAGGATTCATTAAGCAGCCCATCTTCATACATCGACTTAATATCCGTTAGCATAGTACGGAATAGCTCCGAGTCAAATTTCGGCTGTCCCTTCTCTACCAATTGATTATAGCTATCCTCGATAAAATCGAAGAGCAGCCCTGTTGGATCGAGACTTATTAATTTGTCCGAATCATTCAGCTTCAGCTTTTTTGCAGCTTCCTTGAATTCTTTCCAGCTCCAAGGTTTGTCTGCATCCACCGAAAGACCCGCATTCTTCAACAGCTCGGTATTGCCCTGGAACAGGCTAATCGAAAAGGAGAGCGGCATCGCATATATACCGTCCCCGTCCTGGGATGCCTGAAAAATATTGCTGTACAGTGCATTCTGGTCAAACGAGCTGTCGCCGGCCATCAGATCATTCAAATTGACCAGCAGTTTTTTGGCGACAAATTTGTCTTGAGGCAATTCACTCATTAGCATCAGATCAGGCCCTTTGCCGGAAATAACCTGTGTCGTTACCGACTGTACGTACTTTTCCACATCTCCAAGTGAAATGGCCTCCATGCTCATACTGCCTTCTGCGGCTGGCTGCGACGTTCTATATTCCTTAATTTCAATATGAATATCCTTATGCTGCTCCTCAAATTTGCGCGCAGCAGCCTCCAAGAAACGATCTTTCATCATAACCGATATGGCGACGGTTTTTTGCCCGCCTTGTTCAGACTTTGGCTTTTCTTCTCCCGTATTCAAATCTTTGGAGCCTCCTCCGCCTCCATTTCCTGAACATGCAGATAGCAGCAAAACAATAGACAACATTACAAAAAAACCTGCTTTTTTCAAATCAATCATCCTCTCAATTTAATCGGATCCGGTTGCCCTCCTGAAGTGGCTGGCTCGATTCCGTAACAATTTCTTCTGCCGGATAGACGCCTTCGAGCACGACGATTTCATCGCCGTTATCCTTGCCTGTCTTCACGTAAGCTTTCTGTACCGTGTATGTGTTGCCAAGTGAGCTTCGTCTTTCGCGAACAACGAATACGTAGCTTCCGGTTGCATCTTTTTTAATCCATTTTTTGCTGATGACAAGCCCTTGCTCCTTGAATGGCTTCTCCAAGCTGATACTGGCTGTTTCTCCTCCTTGAAGACCATCACCCGGCAAGTAGACAACGATTGTTTTCTGACCCTTGGCTCCCCCGCCCTGGCTGTCATTTTCTGCATCCGGCTGATTAGGTTTATCCCCTCCTCCGCTGCTGCCTGGAGAAGCGGTCTTGATCTCAGCGACCGTCCCTTCGATTTTCCGGGGCTTATCCCCGTCTACACTGACCGTCACTTTCTCGTCTTTTCGCAGCATTTCAGCTGAATCTTTATCTACGGTGAAGGTGAATTTGAAACCTTCGCCTCCCTCAAGCAGCGTCAGCACCGGCTGGCCCGGCGGGATGCTCATCCCTTCCTTCGCTTGAAGATTCAATACTTTACCGTCTGCAGGAGCAGTCAAAGTGCGGTTTCGGGACAGCTCCTTACGCAGCGCTTCGATTCTTCTCTCCGCAATGCCCCGGTCCAGCTGCTCCAATTCCAAGTCACGTTTCGCTTTGCGGATTGCCTCCTCATCCTCTAACCGCTGAGCAGCCACAAACTGTTCCTTGAGCAGCTCCCGGTTTAAATTCCGTTTCTTCATCTCGTCTTCCGCGTCAAGCAGCTGCTGCTGCACCTCCGTTCCATCATAGGTGATCAGAATCTGGCCCTTCTTTACTAGGTCGTCATCCTTGACGTGCACCTTCGCAATCTTCCAGCTGTTGTCGCTGTTTATTTCGGTTTGCTTGCGGGGTGTAATAACCCCGCTCCCTTCAATGCGATGAGAGAGCGACTTCTGCGAGGGCTTCTCCGTCGCCACTTTCGGCAGCAAAGCCGTTTGAAGCGTCTGACTGAACAACGTCAGCAGCCCCAATATGAGAAGGAACACCGCCAATGCAATGCCGGCAATCCGTTGTTTTCGCAATACCATGTTGCCAATCTCCCTTCACTCAGCCCTTCACGCCGGAAAGCTGGATTCCTTCGATAAAATACCGTTCGGCGCTCAAAAACAGCAGCACCATAGGCATCATGTATACAACCGAGACAGCGAACGAGACGCCAAGCGCATCTTCCTGAATGCGGGATAAGAAGACCGACAGCGGCTGCATCGCGGCGTCCTGCAAAAAAATTAAGCGGCTGCTCGACCATATTCCAATAATCGACGAACAGAAGCACAATGAGCGCAGCGATGCCCGGCTTCACCATCGGCAATGCAATCGAGATGAATATGCGCCAATATCCGGCACCGTCCATTTTAGCCGCCTCTATATAGGCTGAATGGATGTGGAGCATGAACTGCCTCAGCAGAAATACGCCAAAGGCGCCGAACACACCCGGCAAAATAATTGAGCTGGGATGATTCAGCAGACCCAGACGGTCGGCCATCAAGTAGTTCGGCACAAGTGTCACCTGAAACGGCATCAGCATCGTCATCAAATACAAGAAGAACAATCCGTCTCTGCCCGGAAAATTCAGCTTTCCGAACGCGAATGAGGCGAGCGTTGCCACTGCTGCTTGTCCGATAATAATAGGAGCCACCAGCATGACCGAATTCCAGAACAGGTACAAAAAATTCGGCGTTGCAATCAATACCTTGTTGTACTGCTGGAACGATACCCAGTCCGGTATCCACTTGAGATTGACGAATATACTGGTGTCGGTTTTGCCCAGCATGCTGTAATTCGCCATAATTTCATGTTCCGTCATGAAGGAGCTTACGATGCTCAAGACGACGGGCATTAGCAGCAAGATCGCAATGGCGATCAGCAGCAGCGAGCGCAGCAGCGGCAGTATCCATTGCTTCATCAAGTCATTCACCTCCTCCACTCTTTCTTTGCACTTACTCCATATAAGAGCGGAATATCCGCTCCGTACGGAAGAGCGCGAACATTAGCCCCGTCATACAAAGTGCCATCAGCACAGCGGCAGATGACACCTTCTGAATATCAAGGGACAAAAACATATTGTTCATGTAATGCTGCAGCATGTAGATCCGGTCATGCGGATAGGCGCCGGCCACGAGAAACGTCTCGCGAAACACCTTAAATGAATTCAACACCGACATTAGCACGACCAGAAACGTTGTTGGGGTTAAATAGGTGAGCGTAATGCCGAACAGCCTCCGCAGGGGACCTGCCCCTTCCAGATCGGCGATTTCATAATATTGATCCGGAATGTTCTGCAAGCCGGCCAGAAACAGGATGACGTTGTATCCGATGTTCTTCCACACATAGACCAGCACAATGACAAGGCCAGCCCACTCGGATTTCATCCAGTCTTGACGGCTGTAACCGAAATGCTCCATGACGACATTCAGCGAGCCGTTCCAATCGAATAGAATTTGCCAGACGAGCACAATTGAAGCGACAGGAACTACAAGCGGCAGAACATAAGCCGTGCGCAGCCAGTTTCGGAAAAACACCCGCTGGTTCAGCAGCAGCGCCAACAGGAGCGATACTGTGACAAGAATCGGCACGCTCACGGCAGTGAACCAGAACGTATTGGATGCTGCCTTCTGGAACGAGGAGCTGAGGAGCAATTCCTTGTAGTTAGACAGCGTAAAGCTTCCGCCGATCCGATCTTGGAATGAGTACAAGATGCTCTGCCCGAACGGAATAAGATAGAACAAGGAAAATCCGGCTATGCTGGGCGCTAGAAAAACAAACGCAGCCAGAAGCTCCTTGCGGGACAAACGTTGCAATTTCATGGTGAAACCTCCTATCGGGAGCCGGTAAACATTGGGCACGGCCTTACATCGTCTAGTGTACAAACAAATGTGGGGAGTAAGTATGAAAGCAATGTGGAAAAACTGTGGAATCGGGCCGCTGCCGAATCTTTTATGATAGAATGTTCCTCGATAACCGTTTAGGAGGTTGCCGAATGAAGTCCTATCAAATCGCTGTAGTCGACGACGATGCGCAAATACTAGAGATCGTTGAGGCTTATTTGTATAAAGAGGGTTACCGGACTTTGACCTTGTCGTCAGCCGAAGCTGCGTGGGAGCTGTGGAAAAATGATCCGCCCGATATGTGGATTCTCGATATCATGCTTCCGGGCATGAGCGGCTTTGAGTTATGCCGGAAAATCCGCAAAGAAGCAGAGGTTCCAATCGTCATGATCTCCGCTCGTGATGACGAAGTCGACCGTGTTCTGGGGCTGGAGCTTGGCAGCGACGATTACTTGACGAAGCCGTTCAGCCCGAGAGAATTAGTTGCGCGCGTGAATCGCTTATTCCACCGGCTAAGCTCGATTCGCGAGGCTCAGGAGAACGCTGCCTCTTCGCAGCCCGGGCATACCGCTATCGAGGTTGGGGAGCTGCGGCTCGTTCTGGAAGAACGGCGCGTGTTCTGGCGTGAGGAAGAAATTGAGATGACGCTGAAGGAATTTGAATTGCTGCAGCTATTGTCCGAGCAGCCGAATCGGGCGTTTACCCGGGATGAGCTGCTTACGTTAATATGGGGAGAAAATTACTACGGCTACGACCGGGCGATCGACGATCTGGTGAAGCGGCTTCGCAGAAAAATTAAAGAGCTTCCGATTGATACCGTAAGAGGACACGGCTATCGGCTGCGAACGGAAAGGACGGCGCATTAATATGAAAATGATCTATCGGCTTCATCTTTCCTTTGCCTTGCTGCTGCTATGTACACTGGTAGTTACGGCTGTTCTGATCCACCCTCTGCTGCTTAAGACATTAGTGGACAGCCAGCGGAAAGAACTGCAGGGTCAAGCCAGCATGCTCATGAGTTTCTCGCCGGTTATGCCTCTTGTGCCAGGGGAAGATTGGACGGCAGTGAAAAATGCCGACACGCTGTCTTTAAGCAAGCCCACGAACGCATTATTGTTTACACCCGGGGAGCAAGTCGTATACAGTACCCTCACGGGAGAAGACACGAGCGAGCTTATGGAATTATCGAAGCAAGGGAAGCTTTCATCCGGTGAAATCTGGAGAGGCACCACCGATCAATATATTGTAGAAACAATGACTTCAATTCCAGGCATTCAGGCAGAGTATCAAGTCCCAGCTGTCACTGCGGTAATGGCAGCCCCTTTAAGCAAAATTAAAGAGATGCAGTTCGCCTTGTTTGGAAGGCTTATGATCATTCTGACTGTGGGCGGGATCGTCGCTTTCCTGCTGAGCATGGTCATTACGAGAAGACTCGTTAAGCCGCTCGGCGATTTGACGAAGGAATTGAATAAGGTGGAAAATCGCCGTTTCTCCGAGGTCCGGCTGGTTGAGACGGGCGGTGAGATTGGAGATGTCGCGAAAGCCGTCTACAATCTGGCCGGCGAGCTAGAGAAATATCAGCGCACACAAAAGCAGTTTTTCCAAAATACGTCGCATGAATTGAAGACGCCGCTTATGTCCATTCAAGGTTACGCCGAGGGTATCAAGGATGGTGTCTTTACGGGGGAGCTTGCCAATAAGGGCTTGGATGTCATTGTCAAGGAATGTGAGCGGCTGAAAAAAATTGTGACGGAAATGATCCTTCTTGCCAAACTGGAAAGCGAGGAAGGCATATTTCATATGGACAAGGTCCCGGTACGGGAGCTGATCGCAGAGACGATAGAACGTATTAATCCGCTGCTCGTCAAGAACGGCTTGCGGGTCGAGCTGGACGGGTTCGACAGCAGCCAAGAGTGGTCGATCTATGCAGACCGGGAGAAGGTGCTGCAAGCACTCATCAATATTTTGGGCAACGCAGCCCGTTATGCGAAGCACACGATTCACATTCAAACTTCTGCTGACGCTGAAGGAATTGGCATTGGCATTACCGATGACGGCGAAGGTATTCCTGAGCCGCTGCTATCCCAGCTGTTTGAGCGGTTCGCGAAAGGAAAGAACGGCGAAACAGGGCTTGGCCTGGCGATATCCCGCGCCATCGTCGAGCGGTGCCGCGGCCGGATTTCAGCCCATAACGAGCCGGGCGGCGGCGCGGCATTTGTGATGCGTTTTCCGGCAGAAGGAAGAAGTTAAGGTGGGTAGTAAGTGAAACGGCGCGTAAAGCAAGCAATGCTAGGCTAGGTTTGCCTAGCATTGCTTGCTTTACGCAGTAGAGAGCGGGTTGATAAGAAGCTGGGTTCGCTAATAGCGGGCCTAGCTTCTTTTTGTGCGTTAGTATGTTAAGTTGGAAGAAGTAAGCTGCTATACAGCGAAACGTATTCGCTATATTGCGAAGGTACGTTCACTGTCCCTCAGCCTGGGGCACATCATCGAAGGCACATCAGCGAAGCAGATTCGCTAAATAACGAAGGCAGGTTCGCTCTGAGTCGTCCAGATGTGGGACTATGAACAAACAGCGAACTCATTTTCGCAAATGGAGAATCAAGGTTCACGAAAAGCGAAAATTGGTTCGCTGGAGTCCGCTGGCCTACGAAACTACTTGCTAATAGCGAAGTTAGGTTCGTAAAAAAGCGAATCTGGTTCGTTCGGTAACAGGGGAAACCTGCGAATGGCAATGGCGAACGGCCATGGAGCGAAATTCATTTTAAGCTCTCCTATTTTAACGATTGCGCAAACCCTGATCTCCAAGTCGGATATTGCGGCACCCAGCCGTATTTCCGCGCTTTAGCATTCGATGCGCCACGTTCCCAGTCATTGCTGCCCGATTGAAATTCAGGCCCAGGAGCATGCAAAGCTTCCGCATAAACGGGCAGCCATTCCGTACCCGAGGCAGGCTCATCGTCTACAATGTTCAGCGTACCGGATGGCCAATCCAGTGCCAGCAAGGCCGCATTCGCCGCATCCTCGACATGAAGGAAAGAGGTGATGCCATCCGTTGCCGGAAGCTCGTGATTCCGTGTTTTGTCCGCCATAGCGCCCTTGCTGTCATACCAAGTATGAGGTCCATACAGGGTGCCGTACCGGAGAATAACGTGATCCGGAAGCTCTGCTGCCGCTTCTTCTAATGCGACAATGCCATCAATGGTCGTCTTCCGTGGAGCAGCTGCTTGGATATCCAAGGGAACTTCTTCTGTAGCAGGTTGCTCGCCCGGCTCATACGCCCAGGAAATACTTTGAGCGATTATTTTTTTAACGCCTGCCTGCTTAGCAGCGTCCACCAAATTCCGAGTGCCCTCCATCCTAATCCGGGCATTGTCAGCTGAGCTCCAATTGCTGAGCGAGGTGAGCTGATGCATGACGGCATCAGGCTTGATCTCACCAATTGCTTCAATAATTCCCTCCCGGTCAAATGCATCTGCAACGATAGCCTTTGCTCCTAATGCTTCTATAACCTGCAACTGCTCAGCATTACGAGTCATTCCTATCACTTCATGGCCTGCCTTCACTAACTTAGGAAGCAGTGAACGGCCTATGACACCGGTTGAACCGGCTACAAATATTTTCATAGGATTAAACCTCCAGAATTATAATTTACTAATTTAATTGTAGTTCCGCTATTCTAGGAAGCCAAGTCCTCCTAATATCCCCAAACTGAATTGTCCCATACTGTCGTAAGCCCAGCAGGTTGCCAGATACCGTACCTCTGTAGTATCCATGCTCCTGACGGGGTTTATTGGCAAGCTTTATATTAACACGAAGGATTGGTATGAATAAGCACCACTCTCATGCTAATATTGGCATACCAATTCAAGGATAGGAAAGGAATACATTTATGCCGAATCCGTCAGATCCTTATACAACCGCCGATACGAAAACAAAACGGGTCTATGAGCTGCTTCGAGAGCGTATTTTCAAAGGCAGATATGCTGCGGGTAGCCGTCTTCCGTCAACGAGGGATATTGCAAGCGAGCTCGGAGTGTCACGGGCGCTTGTTGTAGAAGTGTATGAACAGCTTATAGCTGAGGGCTATTCGGAAGGCCGGCAAGGTTCCGGAACCTATGTATTGGATTTAGGAAGCAGCCGGTCTTTTCAAGACCGGCTCACCACTTCAGATGATGCTCCGGCTGGAATAATGTCCACGGAATTCGCAGAAACGCGGTTCAACGGCATTGATTTTCGTCCGAGCTTTCCAGCTCTTGAACATATTCCGTACAAGAAGTGGAAAGAAATTACGCTAAGTGTATATGATAATGTCCACTCATCGGTATTCGGCTATGAGGAAGATCCGGCAGGCAATTGGCTGCTTCGCACGAACATTTGCCGGTATCTGCTGCGTGTCAAAGGAATTCAGTGTTCACCTTCGCAGGTTGTCGTGACAGCCGGAGCTACCCAAGCCATCGCCCTGTTATGCAGGCTTTTATTGAAGCAAGGAGACACGGTAGCCATTGAGGACCCCACCGCTAACTTTATCCACTCGATTTTTGCATCGACTGGCGCCGATATTGTACCAGTTCCCGTTGATGATCACGGCTTGTGCGTCGATGACTTGCCGGTGCATTCGCAGCCCAAATGCGTCTTTGTTACCCCTTCGCATCAATTCCCTTTCGGCAGCATCCTGTCTATCGGCAGACGCATTCAGCTTCTGGACTATGCCCGGCAAACCGGAAGCTACATAATCGAAGACGATTATGACAGTGAGTTCCGATATGCTGGAATGCCCGTTCATGCGCTCCGGGAGCTTGATGCCGAGCGAGTCGTTTATGTCGGGACGTTCAGCAAAAACTTGTTCCCCTCACTTCGGCTCGGTTATATGGTCGTTCCACAGGAAATACTAAAACCGCTGCTGCACTTAAAACGCATGACAGACATGCAATGTCCCTCCTTATCCCAGATTACTTTGGCGAGATTTATGGCTGACGGCCATCTTGAGCGTCACATCGCCCGTATGAAGCGGATTTATGGAAAAAGGCGCAATCGTCTCATCTCAGCTTTAACAGAAGCATTCGGCAGCGGGGTAACGATTTCTGGTGACGCCGCAGGCTTGCATCTGATTGCGAAATTGTCGGGACATAAATTTGACTCCCGTACTGCCGCACAAGTTGAAGAACAGAATATTAAAATTTATCCTGCCGAGAGATACACCATCACCAAAGGCAAGTATGAAGAAAGCCTGATTATGGGGTTCGGCAACGTTACGGAAACGCAAATTGCAGAAGGCATTAAGACGATCGCAGAGCTTATATGACAATGTAAAAAACCAAGGAGCCGTGCGCGAACAAGCGCTTAGCTCCTTGGTTTATCTTCGTTATCAACTCATTACATTAGGAAATCTTCCTCTGTCTTAGTATCGCGAAGCTTAACAGAATGCCGAGCACCGTAACGCTTGCGGCAATTACGAATGCGGTGCGAATTGCATGATTCAAATCGGTCGCTGCCATCGTTTCCAACGATGCTTCCGTGCCCAGACTAGCAGATATGATTGCCATAATAACAGCCAAGCCGATGGCTCCGCCAATTTGCTGGCCGGTCGAAATCATCGCAGAACCCACGCCCTGTTCCTTCGGATCCATCCCAGTGCTGCCCGCAATGAACATGGTCGTAAAGACGAGCGCCTGGCCGAGACCGATAATAACCGTCCCCGGAATGATTGCCCATACATGGCCCGATACAGAGAGCCCGCTAAGCAGCAGGAATCCGATGCCTCCTAGCCCCATACCGGCAGCAATTGTGCCGGAAGTTCCGACGACCGATAGCATTTTATGAACAAGCTTTGCCCCAAAAAATTGCGCTGATCGTAAGCGGCAAGAAGCTTAAGCCGGATTGGATCGCCGATAAATGCAGCACACCTTGCGTGTACAAAGTCAAAAAGTAGTACAGCGTACCGAACGAAGCTGAGAATAGCGCTGCCGTCAAAGCAGCACCGGTCAGGTTGCGATTGCGAAACAATCGGAATGGGAGTAACGGTTCCCTCGTACGATTCTCGATTATTACGAATAACAGAAGCAAAGCAGCGCCGAAAATTCCGAACGTCAGCGTCCCCGCACTAACCCAGCCCTCTACTGGGGACTGAATCAAGTAGTACACGATGAAGATCATGCCTGCTGTCACGGATATTGTACCCGCTGCATCATAATGCTTTTTGCCCGATTCCACTTTGCTCTCCACAAGTACAACAGGCGCAAGAATGATTGCGATTATCGTGATCGGTACGTTAACGAAAAACGTAAATTTCCAGCCGGCATAGCTCGTTAACACTCCTCCCAGCAGCAATCCGGCAGACAGGCCGACACCGCCCATCGCAGCCCATATCCCCATTGCCCGGTTGCGCTCGGCGCCTTCATTGAAATTGGACATAATTAGCGACAATGTTGCTGGCGACAGGAGCGCTCCGCCAAGTCCTTGCAATCCCCTGGCAATGATCAGAAGCATTTGCGAAGTTGCCAGACCACCGAGCAATGACCCTAAACCGAACAGGCTCATCGCGATGATAAACATTTTACGCCTGCCGAGCAAGTCAGACAGCCGCCCTCCAATTAACAGAAATCCTCCAAAAACAAGTGAATACGCACTGACAACCCACTGCAAGTGGTTAGCGGAAAAGGCTAAAGCCTCCCCTATTGAAGGCAGTGCCACAAAAATAATCGTGTAATCAAGCGCCATGATTAACTGGGATACAGCAAGCAGCATTAATGCTAGACCCTTATGTTTGTTAACAGTCATGTTGAATCGTCCTTTCCCTTTTACAGACCAAACAGTCTATTATGATTAAAAAAAGATTACTCCTTGCTTTCTAGACTTTTCAGTCAAATTTCCCTGCAAAGTTTTATCGGACTGAATAGTCTAGAATAATCAGACACAAGCGGCATTGCCGCCTTTAAATCAGAAGATTCTCTTGCATTAATAATGATCAAGCGTAGAGAGTACAACCGCTGCAACATCCTCTAGAACTTTAGGATCGTTAGATAGCTTCGCTGTTTGCGTCAGTCCGTAGCGTGCATGGTATAAATAACGTGCCAGCGCATGAAGGTCATGATTTGCTCCGATTTCTCCCTCTCGTTGAGCACGGGCTAACGCTTCATAGAACGCTTTTTCCAACAGCATGCGATCTCGTTCAAATAGCGCTGCAATTTCAGAATCATGAGGGATTTGATCAATAGCGCTGTATAGTATCAAACATTCTTCACGCCGCTCTTCATCTTGCAGGGCAAATACAACGGTCTGAAAAATATCGGCGATCACTTTTTTAACCGGCTCCGTACGATCCAGATAGGCAACTGCAGCAGATGACTTTTCTTCTACATAATGCTTCACAGCCTTAATGAACAGATCTCTCTTCGTCCCATAAGTATCATAAAGACTCTGACGGGCAATCCCTAAACCATCCAATAAGTTTTGGAGAGATGTACCCTCGTAACCATAGCGGCCGAAAACCTTCATCGCCTTATGCAGAACCTCAGTCGTATCAAATTCCTTGCTTCTTGCCATTTCCTCAGCCTCCTTTCGACCCTATCTTACACAATCCAGACCATTCAGTCAATAATTATTATGAAATGCATGCTGACTTTT
Organism: Paenibacillus gorillae; assembly: GCF_000513275.1. GTDB lineage: Bacteria > Bacillota > Bacilli > Paenibacillales > Paenibacillaceae > Pristimantibacillus > Pristimantibacillus gorillae. The sequence goes on from NZ_CBVJ010000072.1 coordinate 28,329, forward strand.
GCTACTGTGTTTAGGTTCTGTTAAAGTGAGATTGCTACTATGAAAATGGGTGAAAACGATGAAAACAACGACTAATCAATCCGACATAAAAATCGCAATCGTCGACGACGAGCCTTCGATTGTTACCATGCTGCAAATGGTGCTGCGCAGAGAAGGATTCAACCAGCTATACTCGGCTTCCTCCTGTGCAGAAGCACTAAGCTTAACGAAACGCATAGTCCCTGATATCATTCTGCTCGACATTATGCTTCCCGATGGCAGCGGCCTTGAGCTTTGCTCGAAGCTTCGCGAATACGGCAATCCGCATATTTTCTTTCTGACGGCCAAAACTTCTGACCTTGATGTTCTTCGGGGCTTCGCCATGGGCGGGGATGATTATATTACGAAGCCCTTCAACCCGCTGGAGGTTGCTGCGAGAATTCAGGCACGCATACGCCGTCTGGAGCCGGAGACTATGGCGGCTAGTCCAATGAAACGGCCCGAATCGGGTATTTATCGATTCAGCCGCTTCACTATTAATGAGGCGGAGGGCGAATTAATCGTGGAAGATCAGCTTGTCCCTTGTCCTGCGCAAGTCTTCCAGCTATTGCTGCACTTCAGCAAGTATCCGGGCATCATATTTTCCAAAACGCAGCTCTACGACAAGGTTTGGGGGATTAATGGACAGGGTGATGACGCGACCGTGATGGTACACATCCGGCGCATAAGAGAGCGTATCGAGATTGATCCTGGCAATCCAAAGCTGCTGCTTACTGTACGCGGACTCGGCTACAAGCTGGCAAAGGAGTCGCAGGAGCAATGAAAATCCAGCAACGTATGGCTTTCCACTTTACATATCAATTGATTTTCTATGCCTTGTTGATAGTGGCCCTCACGCTGATTGCCTGCATCCTGTACTTTCAGAATACGAAAAACAATGAATTTCGCCGGAATTTTCCGGTTGGCGCCCTGCAGCTGATTGCGCAAGAAGCGAGCTCCAAGGACGGGATGATTAAGGTCTCCCCCAAGTGGGACCGTTTCATTGAGGAAAAAGGGATGTGGATGCAGGTTGTGAATGCGAATGGCGATGTGATTTACGCCGTCAATACAGCATCACATGCACTGCCGTCCTCTTACTCCACCGCACAACTGCTCGATATTCAGGAAACACGTATACTAGAGAAATTTGCCGTCTATACACAGCTGAATTTTACGTTCAATGAGCCGCTTCTATATATGATGGGCTACCATAATGGTGAGCTGGACCAGCTTATAAGTTTATTCAATGACTACGGGCATAAGGGACTGGTGCAAAACGCAGCGATTCCTCAACTGAATCAGAAGCTGCGCGAGACCGGCTCTTATCTGCAGATAATGGACTCTGCAGGACATCCGGTGCAAGGCGTAGGCGATGAAGCTTATGTACAGAAGACGTATCGTTCGCTGGATATTCTGGCCATCCAGCAATCACCCGGCAACTATGACACGAATATTGTCACCCACCGGGACAAGCTGAGCGGAATGAGTTGGATTCTCTACACGCCTAATACTACTGGGGGACCTCTAAAGCATCCGCTAATGGACACGGCAACTCGTAATTTATTCTGGTTTGTTGGCCTCATTCTGCTGTTGGCCATTCCGCTCTCCGTCTGGCATGGCAATCGCTACGGACAGCCGCTTATTTTGTTTGCAGGCTGGTTTGAACGGATGCGCAAGGGGCAGTACAACGAAGTGCTGACCGCCAAAGATATGCGCAAGGTGTTTCGCCGCAACGGCATGATGCGTTCGAGATACAAGCTTTATAAGGAGGTTATTGAATCCTTTTATCAAATGACGCATCAATTGGAACAAACCGAGAAGGAACGTGCAAGGCTGGAGAAGTCACAAGCAGAGTGGATGTCAGGGATTTCCCATGATTTGCGGACACCCCTTTCCACCATTCAAGGTTATGGGTACATGCTGGAAAGCTTGCCTGAAGAATGGAGCCAGGAGGAGATGCGGATCATGGGATCAACAATTCGGGAAAAAGGGGATTATATGCTGGAGCTGATCTCTGATTTCTCCATGATTCATCAGCTCAAGCAGGGTGATTCCATTATAGAGCTGCGCGAGATCGATTTGGATGAGCTGGTTCGCTGCTCCGTACTGAAATACATCAACGACGCTACGATGTCCCAGTATCCGTTCATCTACGTTGGAGAAGAACGTCCCTTGATGATACAAGCAGATGAAACTTGGCTATTGCGGCTGATGGACAATCTGCTGTCCAACGCCGTGAAGCATAATCCGCCGGGCGTAAGTGTTACTGTCTCTGTAGGCATGCTCAACAACAAAGCATACATCCGGGTTATTGATAATGGCCAAGGGATGGACGAGGAAACGCTGCACCATTTATTCAAACGCTACTACCGCGGAACGAATACGTTAGAATCGACGAATGGCTCCGGCCTTGGAATGAGCATCGCCAAATCGATCGTTGAAGCGCACGACGGCGAAATTCAGGTTCAGTCTAAAGTGTTGCAAGGGACGAAGATTGAGATTTTACTGCCTTGCTGATCAACATGATTACAATCATTAATAGTATGAATGAGAAAAAATGACATAAATTCCTCACACAGAACGATTAATCTTTGTTCAATATAGACATATATTAGACATGTACTTGTACATTGATACGTACTGCTGCCCCTTCCATTTTACACAAAGAATTTCTGATGAGAGGAGTTAAACCATTTTGAGTACAAACGAAACCTCCCTGTCTGAGTTGTTCACCAAAGAATTCACACAAAACCCCTATCCTGTCTATGAGAAACTGAGAGCGAATATTCCGATTTTCAAGGTGCTGTTTCCTAACGGTGAATTCGGCTGGATGATTAACCGGTATGAGGATGCCGTAGAGGTATTGAAGGATAATCGTTTTAGTAAGGACATCGTCAAGCTTCACGGACCTGATCAGCAAAATATCTTTGTGCATAATATGCTCTTTGCCGATCCGCCTGATCATCGCCGGCTGCGCGGACTCGTACAAAAAGCCTTCACCCCCCGAATGATTGAGGGCATGAGAAGCCATATTCAGCAAATAGCCGATGATCTTCTGGATGGTCTCAAATCCCCCGATAAAATGAATCTAATTGATGAGTTTGCTTTTCCATTACCGATTATTGTCATCAGCGAGATTCTCGGTGTACCTGTTGAAGATCAGGACAAATTTCGGTTATGGTCCAACTCCATCATCGATGCAACAAGTGAAGAGCATGCCGAAGTAATTGAGCAGCATATCCAGGAGTTCACAGATTACTTGAATGCCTGGTTTGCCAAAACACGCGAGCAGCCGGGTGACGATCTGATCAGCCAGCTCGTCATGGCAGAGGAAGCAGGCGAACATTTATCGGAAGAGGAATTGCTCAGCGTTGTCGCGCTGCTGATCGTAGCCGGACACGAAACAACCGTTAACCTGATCGGCAACGGCGTTCTCGCCCTCTTGGAGCATCCCGAACAACGTGATTTGCTTATCCAGCAGCCAGAGTTAATCCACAAAGCCGTTGAAGAAATGCTGCGTTATAACGGACCGGTTGAATTCAGCACATCCCGCTGGGCATCGGAAGATCTCGATTTCCATGGACATCAGATAGCCAAAGGCGAGCTTGTTATCGTCGCGCTTGATTCAGCCAATCGGGATGAAGCGAAGTTTCAGGATGCGGATGTGTTTGACATCACTCGGGAGAAGAGTCCGCATCTGGCCTTTGGCAAAGGCATTCACCTCTGTCTGGGGGCGCCTCTTGCTCGGCTTGAAGGCGAGATCGCCATCAATACGCTGCTTCGCCGTTTCCCCGATATGCAACTGCAGGCCGATGTTCAAGAACTGGAATGGAGACCAGGCATGATTGTTAGAGGACTTAAGGAAATTCCGGTCAAACTTAAATAAACCCTACTAGGGTTATAAACGAGCAGTATAAGGAAGAAGAAATACATAATCCTGTATTTCTTCTTTTATTTGCGCTTGTAACGAAGTACCGTCTGCAGCCTCCAGCCCGTGCAATCTCTGTATCTCCCGCCAATCCATTTGCAGCTTCTCTGAGCTGGAGGACGGAAGCTCCTACATTGCCGAGCTCATACTAACCGCTCTTCAAGCAGCATTGCTCCAAGTAGGATGAGAAGATTGCTGTATTCGTATGCATATGCTTGTTATCTCCATCCAGCTTGCTCAACAAAATACCGCCTTCCAACAACGAGAAAGCAAATGATGCAAGTGCCTCCGAATCCAAATCTGCTTTAAACTCCCCTGCTCTAATCCCGTCGCTAATAATACCCTTCATCAAATCCAGAAAATTATGCAGCCCTTGCCTTGCCCGGTCACGAAGCTCCGTATGCGTATCATCACTTTCCACCGCCGTATTCTGCATCGGACATCCGCCAATAAAGGGAGGGTTGTTGACCACATCTCCGTAAACTCGAAAAAAAGCAATCAACCGTCCCGACGCGGACTGCTCTTGATCGACCGCCTCAGATAATTTACTGCTGACCGTACTGGCAGCATAATTGTAGGCTTCAAGCGCAATCTCGTCTTTGCTGACAAAAGTGCCGGTAGATGCCTCCCTTCTTAATTCCTGTATCCGCAATAATATCATTTAGCGAAGTGCCGGCATAACCCTTCTGATTAAAGATAACCGCTGACTTCATAATGATGTGTTCTCTTGTCCGATCTCCTTTTTTCATAGCTTCCTCCGAATGAACTTATTCTAATTCAACATTATATCAAAACTTAGACGACCGAAGCCTTGCCAATCCGTAAAATCATGATACAATAAAGATACCGATTGGTCTCTTATTTTGCAACATTCACTCTCAAGCAATTTTAGGAGCTCAGCGCTCCCCGCTTTCCTTTGATTTCATGACAGGTGTTTGCCTGTTTGAAATAAATGACGATTCCAGGAGGATTATTTTATGAGTGTAAAAGTAGGCATTAACGGTTTTGGACGGATAGGCAGACTCGCTTTTCGCCGTATTCAAGAGCTGGAAGGTATCGAGGTTGTGGCGATTAACGATCTGACCGATGCGAAAATGCTGGCTCATCTGCTCAAATATGATACAACGCAAGGCATGTTTGCTAGCGATATTGAAGTTCATGACGGGACCTTCACGGTTAAAGGCAAAGAGGTTAAAGTGCTGGCTAACCGTAACCCCGAAGAAATTCCTTGGGGCGAGCTTGGGGTAGATATCGTTCTGGAATGTACAGGTTTCTTCACTACCAAAGAAAAGGCAGAGCTTCACCTGAAGGGCGGCGCCAAAAAAGTTGTCATTTCCGCCCCGGCAACAGGCGACATGAAAACCATCGTGTACAACGTAAATCATGACACGCTGGACGGAACAGAAACCGTCATTTCCGGCGCTTCCTGCACAACAAACTGTCTGGCTCCTATGGCTAAAGCTCTGCATGACAAGTTTGGCATTCATTCCGGATTAATGACGACCGTTCACGCCTATACAGGCAATCAGAACACGCTGGACGCTCCTAATCCAAAAGGTGACTTCCGTGCAGCACGGGCTGCGGCGGAAAATATTGTTCCCTATCCAACCGGCGCAGCAAAAGCAATCGGTCTGGTTCTTCCCGAGCTGCAGGGCAAGCTGGATGGCGCATCTCAACGTGTGCCAGTTGCTACAGGCTCCGTAACGGAGCTTGTTGCTGTTCTGAACAAGAAGGTTACAGTTGCGGAAGTTAACGCCGCCATGAAAGAAGCCTCTGATCCCGAAACTTACGGTTACACGGAAGACGAGATCGTATCTTCGGATATTAAGGGAATGACTTTCGGCTCCCTATTTGACGCTACTCAGACAAAGGTTCTGACGGTTGGGGACCAGCAGCTGGTGAAAACTGCAGCCTGGTACGATAACGAAATGTCTTACACGGCTCAATTGGTTCGAACGCTGGAATACTTCGCTAAAATCGCGAAGTAACTCCTCCGCAATGCCAGTGCTAGGTGCATGAATAGACACAGAAGCGGGTGCTATCCTCTAATCAGGACAGCACCCGCTTCTTCATTTCTATTTGCTATGCCTTATTATTGAGCACTAGAGAACTTACGGGAGATATTCCGGTAAGCTGTCGGGGACAACCCTTTTCTAGCTGTAAACTGTTTAATAAAGTAAGTGTCATACTCAAATCCGGCAGCGAGCGCTATTTCACTCAGACTCATATCAGTATGGGTCAGCAGATCGCCCGCCACCTTTAATCGATGCGTCAGCAAATAGCCGATCGCTGTATACCCGCACCTCTCCTGAAATCGCTTATTTAAAGTGACACGATTCAAATGCGCGCACTTCGTCAAATCCTCCAACGATATTTTTCGCGGATAATTCGTATGAATATAGTCTAACGCTGCATCGACAGGCGAATGCTCGCTATTGCGGTTCAGTTCCTCCAACAAGCCCAATATTTGAATGAGATACTTTTTAATTCTGCACACCCAGAGCGCATCGCTTTGCGCCTGCACTTCCATGCCAAGGACGAAAAACCATTCCAGCAGCAGCGGGAACGCTTTTTCCGTCATACGAGGCACTCCGGCATAATGATGATTGCTCTGAAATAGAGAAAGTCCCGTTTGTATGCTTGGCGCTGACGGAAAATACTCTTTAGTCTCGGAAAGCGTTACGGTGTTAAGAAATTCAGGATGAAAGCTGAAAGACTGAGCAACTGCGTTAATCTTTTCCGCGATTTGCACATGAGCACCCTCTGCCAAGCAAAAAACGCCGGGCGCATCAATTGATATGGGACGTTGATTCAATGTCCCTTTTACACTTCCGGATGTTATAAAAATGAGCGTAAATCGTTCGGAATAAGGAAGCCTGCTGAAATCCTCCACTGCTGCAAATTCTATATGCACGGTTCGTTCCTTGTGTCTGTCTGCTTGCGGCATCACGATCACCTATCAAATAGTATAGTTGGTTGCTTCACTTACTCCAGTGTAACATACCGGTTCAAGGACTATAATGAGGTTGCAAATGAACAAAAAAGGAGGAAATCATAATGACTGTTGAACGGTATCATATCCATGTCTCCGATGAAATCCTTAACGACCTGCAATATAGACTTCATCACATCCGCTGGCCGGACTCACTGGCAGACGAAGGCTGGGAAAGAGGAACCGATCTAAACTATCTGCAATCACTCGTTGCCTATTGGAGGGATCAGTACGACTGGCGCGCACAAGAATCGGCGTTGAATCGGTTTTCCCAGTTTTGCTCCACGATCGACGGAATCAATATCCATTTCGTACACGAACGCGGCAAAGGCCCTAATCCGCTGCCTCTTATTCTTACCCATGGCTGGCCTGACAGCTATCTTCGTTATGAAAAAATAATTCCGCTCCTAACCGATCCTGCACGTTACGGGGGTCATGCAGAAGACGCCTTTGATGTCATCGTCCCTTCCTTGCCTGGATTCGGATTTTCCGGCCATCCTGCTCGGTCAGGGATCAACAATTATGTTGTGTCCCAGCTGTGGGCGAAGCTAATGACCCAAGAATTAGGCTACAATAAATTTGCTGCTGCAGGCGGAGATATCGGCTCCGGTGTTACCAGGTATCTGGCAGCCAATCATCCTGAGCTTTTACACGGAATCCATCTCACCGATGTTGGCATTATAAGAAGTCTCATGGCTTCACAGGATGATTCGTCACTAGCTGAGGAAGAACGTCAATATAAGAAAAAAGCTGCCGAGTGGGTTTCAAGAGAGGGAGGCTACTTGTCCATTCAGTCGACTAAGCCGCAGACACTTGCCTACGGACTCTCCGATTCGCCGGTTGGTTTGGCAGCTTGGATCGTCGAGAAATTACGTGCATGGAGTGATTGTAAGGGTGATCTCAACCAGATATACAGCATGGATGAGGTGTTGACGCATATTATGATCTATTGGGTGACGAACACCATCGGGTCTTCAGCCAATATGTATTACGAAAATTCACATTCCTTGCCGCCGCTCGGCCCCATTGAAGTTCCAACTGGACTGGCTCTGTTCCCCGAGGATATACTGCTGCCTCCTCAATCTTGGACAGAACGTAATCTGAATGTGACGCGCTGGACAACAATGCCCTCCGGCGGGCATTTTACGGCGATGGAGGAACCGGAGCTTCTGGCCGAAGACATTCGTGCATTTTACAGATCTATTCGAACATGATGCCAACTGATGGCGCCGCCGGTAATCAAAATGTAAAAGTACATGTTGTCGGCCGCATTTTGCCCGATTTATCGCCTCAAAATGCAAAAGTGCAGTTTGATTAGCTAAAAAAGCCGCTTTATCGTGAAATATAGTGATTTCAACTGCACTTT
>NZ_CBVJ010000073.1 GCF_000513275.1 Paenibacillus gorillae
ATTTTGAACGCTGTTTTGGGCCGTTTGAGTCTCATCAGCCTGCACTTTTGCATTTTGTTGCTCATTTCGAATGGGAATGGGGGCGATTTTCGCAGACAGACAGCCTAGAAAAAACGCAAATGCCCCTTCGTTTCGCGAAAACGGAGGGGCATTCTTATAGTTAACTGTATTTCGTTTTTTATATACCTATATTTTCCAATCACCCTTCGATTAACTAGCCCCTTAGCTCCCCGTCCTTCCGGACAGTCCATCCCAAACACTCATTAACTGCGTAATAGCAGCCTCTATTGTCGCAATCGGCACACCATCCCTGGCTTGTGAAGAAATCCCCCGGAGAAAGGTGTCAAACAAAGTAACCAGCATAGCGACATCCGTTGAAGCGGGCAAATCTCCATTTGCAACAGCTCGTCCTATACAATCCCTCTGCCAGCCCTTAACCTTCTCCCGTTCCTGGAATAACAGCTCTTGGATGTGTTTAAGCTCTGGGGAACAATTTATCGCGGACAAGGTGACCAGACAACCTAGAGGATGGGATGCCTCTGTCTGCATCCTTGCAGATCTCCGTAATCCCTCCTCGATCGCTGCTCTCGGTCTCAAGCTGCTGTCTCTAAAACTTTCAGATACCTGTCCATGTGTTGAAATATATACATCCACTGCTTCTCGGAACAATGCTTCCTTAGATTCGAACGCGGCGTAAAAGCTCGCTGCTGAAATATTCCCCATCGCAGAGCGCAGCTGAGCAAGGGATGTGGACTCAAAACCGTGCTCCCAAAAAAGAAGCATGGCAGCAACAATCGCCTCATCTCGATTGAAGGCACGAGGGCGTCCTGTTCTTGGCATAAAATGTCCCCCTTTCATTACTTATATACTAATCGTTCCAAAAGTCCTTGACAAGGTTTATCATTGAATTTAACATATAGAATGATCGATCCACAAATAGACTCATACTAAGGAGGAATTACTTTGTCTCAATTTCCATCATCAAAAAGTGGGGCTCAATTGGACAACAACGCTGCAAGACTCCCTTGGCTCGCATTGCTCGCACTTGCGATGACAGGATTTATTTGTATCTTTACAGAAACGATACCGGCTGGTTTACTGCCGCATCTCGCGGATGGTCTAAACATTAGTAAAGGAATGGCTGGTCAGCTTGTAACTGCTTATGCGGCTGGTTCCATCGTGGCAGCCATTCCATTTGCCATATTTACTGGGAGCTTTAGACGCCGTCCGCTTCTGCTCGCCATCATAATAGGCTTTCTCATTTTCAATTCAATTACGGCATTGTCACACAGCTATCTCCTCACAATGATAGCCCGGTTTTTTGCCGGTGTGTCCGCCGGAGCTGCATGGGGGATGATCGCCGGTTATGCAAGACGAATGGTTCCCGATATTCTAAGAGGGCGGGCTTTGGCTGTCGCCATGGTAGGAACGCCTCTCGCTCTTACATTCGGTGTACCTGCTGGCACCCTGCTCGGCGACTTGATTGGCTGGCGCCTCGTTTTTGGACTGATGTCTATTCTGACTATTGGTCTCATTGCATGGGTATTGTGGAAGGTGCCGGATTATCCAGGACAACCAGCCGGTAAAAGATTGACAATCGGCCAGGTGCTGGTTTTGCCCGGCGTTCGACCAATACTTATGGTCGTGCTGACATGGATGCTGGCACATAACATTTTATATACGTATATTGCACCATTTCTTGAACCTTTAGGACTCGGTGGGCGCGTGGATCTTATCCTTCTGGTCTTTGGCCTAGTCGCTCTTGTCTCAATCTGGATCGTTGGTCTGCTTATTGACCGTTACCTGCGCTTGCTCATATTGGTCAGTCTTCTTGGTTTCCTGCTGGTATCCCTTGCATTATGGACAGGCGTCTCATCAGCTGTCTTCGTTTATGCGGCTGTTGCTTTCTGGGGACTTACCTTTGGCGGCGCTGCCACATTATTGCAAACAGCACTCGCTGAAGCAAGCGGTGAAGAAGGCGTGGATATCGTGATGCCGATTAATACTACGGTTTGGAATCTGGCTATCGCTGGTGGAGGGATTGTTGGCGGCAGTCTGCTTGAATCGGTTGGCGTTCAGTCATTCCCAGGCATGCTTGTGATATTACTTCTTATTTCGTTGATAATAGCGTGGGGTGCGAAAAAACACGGCTTCCGCAGTAAACAACAAACGCTGCAAGATTCCTGATTCACGGACCAAATAAAGAACCCGCCAGGCGCCCTGTAAAAGCAAGGCGTCTAGCGGGTTTCCAATAGCAAGGCTGAATTAATAGCCCATATCCTTCAATATTTTCGATAACGTGCGAAGGCGTTCGCCGATCATTTCATCGTCGTCGCTCAAAGCTTGGCTGAACAGCTTAATATCTTCATTAATTCTATCATTGTCTGTACAGATCGACACGTTCATCGCGTCCCCTTGCAGACCAACCCGGTCAATGACGGGCTGCTCCGGGTCATACAAATGCTCATACCGGTAAGCCTCGCGGAAATGCTCCAGGGACCGGCAAATGAGAATAGACAAATCAAGCACACGATGGAGCGGCAGCTCCTCGGATTGCCTGGACCATTTTTCTCCGGTATATCTCCATACTTTAGCCGAAATGTCGACCTTTCCTCTATCATTCCACTGAGCTAAACCCAGGGATAGACCTTTGGCGTCCGTGTTACCGGCCAAGCGGCCGTCAACGTTCTCATAATTTTCCGATACGACCACTGGTTTATGCTTTAACGTCGTAGGTATTTTCATCTATACCCCTCTTTCCTCTAACCCGTGTATGTACTACATTGTACTAAATTACTAAACGACGGTTTCATCTTATCTTGGATTGCAGCGGTAGTCAATCTGCAGATGATACAGGGACATAACGATTACAGGAAAAACAAACGACGAAACCCGCCAATTTCTCAATTGACGGGTTTATACCAACCTTAATTTATTTCTTTAAGCGGCTTATTATAGCCTCTGTCTCCGAAGGGCTGCAGCTTCTGGAACCAAGGCTTCAAAATCTGCTTCATTTCCCAGCGGATATCCGTTATCTTCTCGGCATCCTTCTGCTCCAGCACCTCGTATTCGAACGCATCGGCTCCGCCAAACTCCTTCCACTCCTTCTGCAGCTCAGCATTTGCGAATTTCCCCATATCCAGCTGCATCTGCAGCGTGAACCATTTGTTCTTCAAGTTGGGATAACTGTCGATATAGATTTTGCCGTTCACTTTGTTCTTAATCTGAGCGACGCCCATATAGACCTTGATCTTCTTGTACTCCTCGACTAGTTCCCTTCTCTTATTCTTATCCATATCGTTTCTCTCCTTATTGTGGCTGATGAATAGTTATTGAACGTTACAAATACCGGGCGATAATCCGAACCAGCTTGGCAGGCAGCTCCTGTAAGTTTGTAATGTCCAAAAAACGCTCATCGCCATAGATTTCACTAATGACATCCTTATCTTGACCGATTGCAGCAGCCAGAAAGGTAACACCCTTCCGCTCATATTCTTCAATGGTTTGCTGCATGTCGGTAACAGCATAGCTTCCCGTATAGTTATCCATTGCTTTGGGCTGTCCGTCACTGATACTAATAAGCAGCTTAGTCTGCTGAGAGGATGCCGCTAACCGTTCCGCCATAATTCGAAGCGCCATTCCATCCCGGTTGTTGCTTCTAGCTTGAATCCCCATCAGCCTGAACCGGTCGCCGGCATCCGGTCTCTCATAGTCTGTATAAGCAAAGATCGACATTTGCTCCAGCCTGGAGACATCCGCCGTATCACCATTGATCAGAATTGGAATCTGACAAATTTGGCAAAATTCATAGACCGCGATAACGGCTCGCTTAGCTGCTTCCAATCTACCGAATGCAGACATCGATGCGGATTCATCAACCCTTAGACCAACTATTAGAGAAGGAGATTCCGTTGGAGGACGTTTTTTGGCAAAATATCTATAGTCCCTATAAGCAACACTGTCTGCTTGAAACTTGCTGCCGTAATAACGATTCCTCGTAAAATCGGAAGAAACCTCATGCTCCAGGAGTGGAAGAGTCTTTTTGGCGATTTCCCTCACGACAGGCATGAGCCCTTTGCTTAGACTGGCATATTCCTGTTGATGGCCTTCATCGTATGCAGGGCGGTGTACGATAAGCTTCACTTTATCATGAATAGTGCCGGATACGATCTCCCTAGCGTTACGATTCAGCTGCTTGCGGAACTCGCGTTCTTGCTGCTTAGCATCCTCTAGCATCGGTTCGGGATTGGCCTGATGATAGCGGGGAGATCCGTTCTCCCCCGTATCCGAGCTTTCCATATCAGTAAAGTCTTCTTCAGATACTTGGGAAGAGCTTTCCTCACTATCCGCTGATTTTTTCAATGATACCCCTTTTTCCTCTTCAAGGCTGTCATTGTCCAAATCTCCGGCGTCTATCTCCCCCTCAATCTTGATTTCTAGGGCATCGTTATTTTTTCGTTTTTTTTTACTTCGTTCACAACGCCCTCTAGACTAGCGATCAAACCATGTTTTTCTAATGCTTCCTCCAAAATTTTAATTTCCTCTGGATCGGTTGTGATCTTGTAGATGACCTTATGATACAGTGATTCTTTCGCTGAGGCTCCGCCGGCAACCGCATCGGTCCAGTAGAACAGCGAACGCATTCCCGCCACGCCTTTGATCGCATTAGCCCGGGCTGCCTGATCCAATACCATTATACTTTCAGCTAAAATGCTCAGCACTTCCTCGTCCGCATAGCCTGTCTTGGACATTGCACGTTCCATCATCGTTTCTTTGGCAGGCAGATCCATCTTCTCCGAATGCTGAACTCTGTCGCGCAGCGCTTCGTTAAGCGGCCGGGCCCCCGCATAGCTGCGGTTTGTTGTAATGACTGCGATGAAATCCTGATGTCTGCGTATCATTTCAGTCGGAAGATTGATGCTGCCGTCCAGCTCCAAAGCAGAGTTTAACGCCATGAGCACCGCAGCATCCCGAATAACATTAGGCTCTTGAATTTCCAGCAGATAGCCTTGCTGATACGCTCTGACAATCTCCGACGGGTAAAACCGGTACTCGACTGCTTCGCCATCCGTATACTCCGACGCGTGCTTCAGCAGTTGCTTCATCTTTAAGCCCGCTTGCTCCTGAGTCATCCCGAGCACATTCATCAAAATTTCAGTTGCGCTTTGAAAGCCGTCGCTTTCATACAGAGCCTTCATAACAGCTTGCTCCGCAGGCTCCAGCTTCTCCAATTGCTCGGACGAAATAACAGGCAGAATTGCACCAATAATATCCGATTTATCCATATCGGCAAAACAGGTCACTTTCGTATACGGCAGCCCGAAGTTTGCCGATAATGCTTTTGCGAGCTGTGTTTTGCCGGAGCCAGCATCCCCTTCCAGCAAAATATTGGCGATTTTCATCTCCCCGCGATGCCAATTGCGCTTTACTTCTTTGCTAATGCGCTGCTCTTCTTCGCTAACTTTATGAGAAGCAGGCTTTTGCCATATCAGCTTCTTTTCCGCTTCGGTCAGTTGTCTCGCAGGTGACAGCTCATATTGCTCATATGCAGTCATTTTCCACTTCCCCTTCTGTCATGATGCTTGACTACTTTCTGCTTTTCTTCTTTTCTCAACAATAATAGGAAGCAGTAAAATCGCACCGGCAATCGTCAAACAACCGCTCACCATATAGACCGACATTAAGGAAAAGGATTCTTTCAAATAGCCAGTAATGAACATGCCGGTCACCATCATCCCCATAAACGCAGGCATAATTGCTCCCGATACCCGGCCAATAAAGGCAGCTTCCGTATTGCGTACAAGCAGTGTCTGAATGCCGCCTTGTACGAAAGGATAGACCAGACCGCTGATTACCAGCAGCGTTATCGTCAGCCAGATCAACGATGAAGCGCCAATTCCTATCGTACAGACAGCTGTAATGATTAAACCGATCATGAGCAGCAGCTGCGGCTTCACCTTTTTCGCAATCCCCATAATGACAGCTCCGCCAACCAGCATCGCTGCGCCATTGGCCATTACGAGCCACTGCAGAAATTGTTTATCCTGTCCCAGCTTCTCGATAACAAGGAAGATCTGAAGGGGCTGTATCAAACCGGAAGCTAATCCGACAGCCGCGAAAGTCATCGTTAACGTTTTTAAAGATTTGTTGGAGCCGATATACCGCAGCCCGTCCGTCAATTCCTTCATGAAGTTTCCTGAAGCGCTGGACTTTGTCTCCTCTGCATCTCGCGGAAGCGTTGAGAGGATAACCGATGAGCCAATGAACAGAATAGCGGTCAGAATCAAACATACGTTAATGCCAAATCGGATGAAAATAAAGGTGCCGACAACCGGACCGAGCACCGTAAAGACAGCGACGATCGTCTGGGACATCGCCATCACGCCTTGCAGCTGCTCGCCGGGCACATGCCGTTTGTACAGCTTCATAGCTGATGGCTGAGAAAATTGCGACAAACTCGCGGAAATAAACGATCCGACTAGAAGGGCGATCCATCCCCCGTTCATAACGGTAAGCAATACGGCCATAACGGATAAGGATGACAACAAGTCACTCCATACCATCGTCCGCTTCGGCCGCCATCTGTCGGCAAAGGTGCCGCCAATTAAGCCGAAAATAAAGATCGGAGCGAACTCCGCAACCGAAATTAGCGATACATATACCGAATTGTTATTCGTTAACTCGGTCACATACAGAAGGACGGAATAATTCCGGATCCAGATGCCCAATTGCAGCAGCACCCGGGAAAAAATAATCGTTCGAACATAACGATTGGAAAACATCACTAATACCCCATATCCTGTAAAATTTTTGATAATGCCCGCAAACGCTCGCCGATCATTTCATCATCGTCGCTTAGCGCTTGACTAAACAGCTTAATATCTTCATTAATTTTCTCATTGTCCGTGCATATCGCTACGCTCATCGCGTCCCCTTGCAGGCCGATCCGGTCAATGACGGGCTGCTGCGGATCATACAAATGCTCATAGCGATACGCTTCGCTGAAATGCTCCAGTGAGCGGCAAATGAGAATGGACAAATCCAGCACGCGATGGAGCGGCAGCTCTTCCGATTGCCTGGACCACTTTTCACCCGTGTATCTCCATACCTTAGCCGATATATCGATCTTCCCTCTATCGTTCCACTGGGCGAGTCCCAGAGACAGCCCTTTCGCATCCGTATTTCGGGCCATTCGGCCATCAACCTTCTCGTAATTTTCCGATACGACAACAGGCTTATGTTTTAATGCAGCTGGAATTTTCATCTTTCTCCTCTTTCCTTTTACTAATTTACTAAGTTACTTATTTACTAAATTACTGCTTAATCGTATATTGGATTTTAGCGTTCGTCAAGTGGCTTCCGCTAATTTACATTTTGAACGTTGGCAGCTCCGAAGAAAATCTGCCCCCTTCGACTGCATAGAAAAAAGGCCCATGCGTATTCGCACAGGCCCTTTTCAGCAACTAAATTACCGCAAACACTAAAAAGGCGCTGCCCTGTGAGGAGCAGCACCTTTCGATTTTAATGATATGAGAATCGCTTTAATTTGGCTTTTCCTTTTCCTTCAATACGGATCGGAAGATCAGTCTAAGCAGAGGCGGCACCGCGAAAAAGATAAAAAACGTCCGGAACAACTGATAACTCGTTATAACCGATAAATCCCCGTTCACTTCCTTCGCAATGAATGCCATTTGATCCATGCCGCCAGGAGAAAGGCTCAGAAATGACGTGGCGATCGTAATGTCATGCAACTGAGTGAGCAGCAGCGAAAGAAGGATCGAGCATCCGATTAACGCGACTCCGTTCAGCAGTGCGAGCAGCACGATTTTAACCTTATGCTTCAAATTTTCCGGCTTCAACAGCAGTCCGATATAACTGCCCATCATTAATTGCGAAAGCTCAAGCACAATCGGCGGCAAGGAATGACCCTCGTACCCGGACAAATTCAACAGAATGGTTCCGACCATCGGGCCTAGCAAAAACGCTGTCGGGAACTTGATTTTCTGGCCGATGACAGCCAAAAGTATACATACCGCTGCGAACAACCAGATGTGCGGGAACAACGCTGCAAATCCCGAAGTTGCTGCTGCGTCTGCTATTACTGTCCCGTGACTGACCGTCAAATGAAACAATGGACTAAAGATCAGCAGCGGTACGATGAACATAATCATAATTAGCCGGGATACTTGCAGGAAGGTAACAACTGTCAGATCGATACTCTTCATTTCTTCTGCCAGAACGACCATCTGACTAAGTCCGCCGGGAATGCTTCCCATAAGAATGGTCGGATAAGGAATGCCCGAGATCCTCGACACGAGAAACGCAATGCCTCCAGCACACACAAGCAGCAAAGCTGTAAATAGAATCATTGTCGGCAGCTGCCGCCCAATTTCAACGAAAGTCGACGCGGTGAACGACAATCCTAATGTGTACCCGATAATAATCATACCGGTATTGCGGATTTGTACAGGCCAATAAAATGAAATTCCCCTCCACAATTTGGAGCCGATCAGGACAAATACCATAGATCCCAACAGCCAGGGAATCGGCATATGAATCAGTTGAAAAAAGAAGCCTCCAAGAACAGCAATAGCGCAGGTCACCAAAAACCGGATCCATTTATTTTCCATCCAAGCTACGCTTTGCGGTGCATGCCCGGTACTGTCCATTACAGACTCTCGATCAATTCGCCAATGGCTTGAGCGTCACCTTGGAACAAGCCTCCATGATAGCAGATGACGTTTTCGATCGAATAAGCCTTTAATTTACGGAGTGAAGCAAGTGCCGTCTCCATATCCGGTGTCACGGGTGGATTAGGCCCTTGAAGCTTCCCGTTCACAACGACCATAGCATCTCCGGCAATCAGCGTTTTGCTAGGCTCATGATACAAGCAAATATGGCCCGGCGTATGACCAGGCGTATGGATAACAGTAATTCCGCCGCCGAAAGGCAGTTTATCCCCGTCCGCCAGCGAGCGAGTTACATTTTTAACGTTGCCCGAAAAGGTCGTTTCAAATCTAGAAGCAAGGTCCTGCGGCAGAGAAGCGATCAATCCTCTCTTGAACTCTTCGCTTAATTTGATCATTGGTGTTAAGCCGTCAATATAGGGCTGGTCAACCTCATGAGCATACACATCTGCCGCTTCGTCCTTAAACTCCGGCAGGCCGCCCACATGATCTAAATCCTGGTGGGTCAAAATAATGGAATGGGGAGCCGACGGATCGATGTCTGCTTGAATCATTTGCTCCCTAATGAGTCCGTAGCTGCCTGGTATGCCGGTATCGACCAGTACATAACCGTTCCCGTCCCGAATTACCGTCGGGTGAATAACCATTGTGCGCTCGCCCAGTTGAAGGGTAACCTCCAACATTTCAATGTATGAGTTAATTTTCATGCTGCGCCAAAGCATAATGCTCTGGCTCACCTCCTGAATCGATATGATGATAAATACCGAAAAACCAATAAGTTCATTATATGACTCATGAGTTTTTACGTCAATTCCTTTATTGACCATCCGATTCGGACATGTCAGAATGTTTACAGGTGATCTCAATGGAACAATTGAAAAGACGGCAAATTGTCGATACTGCTATGCACATTTTTAAAGAAAAAGGATATTTCTCCGCCTCCATGCAAGACATCGCAGAAGCTTGCGGCATGGCGAAAGCAAGTATATACAAAGTATTTCCTTCAAAAGAGGACTTGTTTACCGGAATCTTCGTCGAGGTTCACAGAACCTTATTCGAGGAGGCCGCTGCGCTTGACCGTACGCTCAGACTAGAAGGGCATCCGCCCAAAGAAACTTTGCGCCGTAAAATTGCGTTCCAGCTGCAATTCATGCTCGAGAACTACTTTTTCACAAGCGAATTTAAAAATTTGCCCATCGTAGACAACGAAAATTTTGTTATAGAATGGCGTAAAAAACGAGCGACGCTGCTTACTATGCACTATGACTACTTGAATGGAACATATGGCGAGCCCATACTCCCCTATCTTGGCGATACGGTAGCTATCTTCCGCGGTATGATGAGAGAATATTTATCGCATACAGTTCAAGCTGTAATTACGATTCCAATGTCAGACTTAGCGGGATTTATTGCGGACCGGATAGATGTCATCATCCGCGATTTGATCGCCAGCGGAGCAACACCTGTGCTCAACGCATCAAGCGCTTATTTCAACGATATTAACCCGTTGGACGCGGATACGAAGCAGGCAAACCTTGGAGAGTTTCTGGCGTTTTTTGCTGGCAAAATCCGCGAGCTGCCTCAGCCCGACCGCATTCGAGAGGAGCAGCTCGAAGTAATTGCTTTGCTCCAGCGAGAGCTTGAGCAACCTGAGCCGAACTGCACCCTCGTGCGAGTATACCTTACTTTCCTCGACGCCGTCGGCGATTTAAGGCCCTATGTCCACCAGCTCAGCTTCATGCTGAATCGAATGGGTATGCTGTCGGACAGATGAAAAAGGGGAACACGCAGCGAAATTCACTTCGCTACGTGTTCCCCTTTTTGGCGCTCCGCCATCCCGTCGCCGTTTGCAGCGAAGCACGTTCGCTATTGAGCGAAACTAGCTTCGCTAATTGGCCTATCTCTGGCATTCTGGCATTCTGGCATTCTGGCATTCTGGCATTCTGGCATTCTGGCATTCTGGCGCTCTACCACCTAACTAACCGTTACAACGAACCACATTCGCTATTGAGCGAAGCTCGCTTCGCTGTAGACTAACTTTTTCATGCTCAGCCACCTCTTAGCGAAGCTAGCTTCGCTACTCATGAACCTTAGTTCTCGGTTTGCGAAATTCTCTTCGTTATTTCACAAAATGAGGCGTCCCGCCTTCCTTTTTGCGAAATTGGGTTCGCTCATTAACGAACCTGCTTCGCTAATGAGCCTGTCTCTGGCATTTCTGGCGCTCTACCACCCAACTAACCGTTACAACGAAGCACATTCGTTATTTAGCGAAGCTCGCTTCGCTGTATACTAACTTTTTCATACCCCGCCACCTCTTTGCGAAGCTACCTTCGCTACTCATGAACCTTAGTTCTCGGATTGCGAAATTTACTTCGCTATTTCACAAAATGATGCGTCCCAACGTCCTTGTTGCGAAATTGGGTTCGCTCTTTTGCGAACCTGCTTCGCTAATTGGCCTGTCTCTGGCATTTCAGGCGTTCTACCGCCCAACCAATCGTTGCAACGAAGCACATTCGCTATTGAGCGAAGTCTTCTTCGCTGTAGACTAACTTTTTCATGCCCCGCCACCTCTTTGCGAAGCTGGCTTCGCTACTCATGAACCTTAGTTCTCGGTTTGCGAAAATCGCTTCGCTATTTCACAAAATGAGGCGTCCCGCCTTCCTTTTTGCGAAATTAGGTTCGCTCATTAGCGAACCTGCTTCGCTAATGAATAAATGCAGCTAGTTAGTTAAATTATTGAGCTACTTAGTTACAATAGGCAGTTAACCAACGCACTTCAACTTTTTAGCTGCTATCTGCCATCCCCAGACATGGCCAACGAATGGCAACCCTGCATCACCAATCCCAATTCCACCGCCAGCCACATCTACGCAAACAACAAAAAAAACCTGCCGCTCATCTGCGGCAGGTCCTATTAACGCTATAGCGGAATGCGAATAACGAACGTAATGCGCTCCATCTCGGTTGCGTACACTTGAATCGTCCCTTTGTACTTGTCTACGATCGATTTTACAATGTATAAGCCAAGACCTTGATGATGGTCATCATCTTTCGTCGAGAACCCGGCTTCGAACAATGGACTTTCGGATACTGTCGAAGCATCCTTGCATGTGTTGCTGATCTTGAACTCCAGATGCCCGTCGGCCTGATTGGCGATCAGCTCCACTTCCCGGCGCTGCTCCCCATAGCCAAGCACCTCGTCAAACGCATTATCAATGAGGTTGCCCAGCATCCGGTTCATATCGAGCGTCTTGATGCCCATCTCCAGCCTGTTCAAACCGTTAAAGGTACAAGCAAACTCAATTCGGTAGCTTTCCGCTTGCGAAATTTTGGAGCGGATCAACGCCGCGATTGCCGGATTTCCGATATTGATAATATCGTTCATCAGCCGGATCTCGCCGGTGAGCTCCTTCGTGTAGGCAATCAGCTCTTTGGATTTGTTCAGCTCCGCCAGCGAATGAATCGTCTGAACGTGATTTAGGAAATCATGGCGCTGAGCCCGAATCGCCTGGAACATCGAATTAATCTCATCGACGTAAGTTTGCTGCGCCACCTGCACCGCTTTTTCCCGCGACTGACGATAGTAGTTCATTGCAATGGCTGCGATCGCCAGACTTAATCCCGTTACAACGATAATAATAAGGCCAATATTAATAAACTGCGAATCGAGCTTATTTTGAATGATTTGATAGTCAGACACCAGCGTCAGCACATAGCTGTTAATGGGATTTCCATTCTCATCTACGATGTTAATGCCCTTGTCTTCTGCGAAAACAGGAATATACATCTTCATCACATGCTGCCCGCTAATGTGCTCGTTTGCCGTTATGATTTTGCCCGACTTATAGGCTTTGGCTACATTAGCATCATCTTGACTTAGCTTATACTCGTAGGCTCCGTACATAATCGGCTTCTGCAAAATATGTTCCTGCAATTCGCCATCTTCATTAACAGTCTCGAATGGCCCTTTGCTGAATGTAGTCGGGTTGATAACCGTTACTTCCAGCAGCGATTCGCTGTTAGCAAGCGATTTGTCGATCATCGAATTGACGCCGGTCAGATTCTCATAATCCGCAAGCATCGTATAGCTGACATAAGGGTCGATAATATAGTTGGTCGATCCATCATGATAGTAGCCCCATTTGTAAATACTGCTTGGATCGGAAGAAGCTACCTCGTACGGACCGCTCCAGAAATTCGGCAGCGTTTGCCCAAGCCATTTGATGCTTACATTCTTATCGTCAAACAATTGGTTGAAGGCGATATACCAAGGATCCCATGTCTTAGTCCCTTTCCCCAGCTGCTCATTCGGATCAGACGATTTATACATAATGATGTTGTCTTCAGTTCGCTTCAGCAGCGTTATATGTTCGACCGCCAGTTTTTTGCTCAACTCGCGGAGCTCTTCGTTCGTCACTTTCTCTACGTCGGGATCCAGCGCATATTGAGCGGCAATGGCAACGGACCGCAGCTCCCGGCCGATCTGCTCCTGAAACTTCTCCGCGCCCAAACGGGATTGCTCTACGGACAGCTCGATCTGTTTGGCTACAGCCTGCATCTCATGATTCATCGCCGTTTCAAGCGACCGTTTCGTCAGAAAATAATAGGCTGTATTATTTAATAAGATGATAACTACGATGATGCTTATCGCCATAAACCATATATTGCGCTGCATGAAGAGCTCCTTCTCTAATGTATATATTTTCCCCTCAGCCAGCTATCCGTTTGATGAGCAACCGAATTGCCCATTTTCTCTCGGTCCGTTTTTTATAACGCGGCAAAGCACGATATACGCGCAGCCCTTCCTCGATCGCTTCAGCCGTATCCTGCTTTCGGTCCATAAGCTTATATATCGCAGCAAGCCGTTCGAAGGCTTCGCATGAGGAGGATTGAATGTCCTGAAACGAGGCAATATAAGCGAGTGCTTTCTCTCTATTATTTTTGGAATAGTAGGAAGCAAGCCGCAAATAAGGGGCTCCGTATTTCACTCTGGGGTTAATCTCCAACGCCTTATGAATAGCGGCTTCGCCGCGTTCCAATTGTCCCAGCTCCAGGCAGCATAAGCCAAGATCATCCCAGTACTCTGCGGAATCCTCCAGCATTCTCTCCATCGGCTCAAGCATCTCCAGCGCCTCACGATATTTCTTTTTCTCTATTAAAATGCGTGCTGCTTCCTGCTTCGAGGAAGTGTCGTTCGGAGCCAGCGCAATATGACGTTTCAGCTTCCGTAACTGGCTCGATCGGCGCAGCGGCTTCATAAAGCTGGGAGTCAGCCCCACAAACCGGCGGTCAAGCGCATACAAAATAACGAGCAGCACGATAATGGCTATGAATGGATTCCCTGTCAGCCAGGTTAAAAAAACGAAAAGCAGTACTTTAGACATCGATCCGTATTCCCCCTACTTAGATAAGGACACCTGAAAAAAACTATGTAAATCTTAATTAATAATAGCATACTGGCACGTTTGTGAGAATAATGAATGCTCCCTCCTGCTCATAAAATAAATGGTTTCGTGGAATATTACGGAAGTATTTCATCCTGAATTTGAAAATGGAGGAGGAACTTCTCGATAATGTCAACGAATCACCAAGATGATAAAGAACAAACGCTAACGAACCGTCAAGGCCACCCGATATCTGACAATCAGAACATGAGAACGGTTGGCAGCCGAGGCCCCGCAACGCTGGAAAACTATCATTTCATTGAAAAAATTACGCATTTCGACCGGGAACGTGTACCGGAGCGCGTCGTTCATGCCAGAGGAGCCGGCGCTCACGGCTATTTCGAAGCCTATGGCACCTACGGCGACGAGCCGATCAGCAAGTACACCAGAGCCAAGCTGTTTCAGCAAAAGGGGCAGCGGACACCAGTTTTCGTCCGCTTCTCCAGCGTTGTTCATGGCGGACACTCCCCAGAAACGCTGCGCGATCCCCGCGGTTTTGCCACCAAATTTTACACCGAGGACGGCAACTGGGATCTGGTCGGCAACAACCTGAAAATCTTTTTCATCCGGGATGCTATAAAATTTCCCGACATGATCCATGCGTTCAAGCCAGATCCGGTAACAAACGTACAGGACATGGAGCGCTTCTTCGACTTCGTATCCAATACGCCGGAAGCGACACACATGATTACCTTCCTGTTCTCCCCATGGGGGATTCCCGCCAATTACCGGCAAATGCAGGGCTCCGGCGTCAATACATACAAGTGGGTCAATGCCGAAGGCCAGGCGGTGCTGGTCAAATACCACTGGGAGCCGATGCAAGGAATCCGTAATCTGACGCAGCATGAAGCGGAACAAATTCAAGGCAAAAACTTCAATCACGCTACACAAGATTTGTATGAAGCGATTGAGCGCGGCGACTTTCCTGCTTGGGAGCTTACCGTTCAGATCATGGAGGATGGCGAGCATCCCGAGCTTGATTTCGATCCGCTCGACGATACGAAGCTATGGGACCCGGACAAGTTCCCCATGGTGCCTGTTGGTAAAATGGTGCTGGACCAGAATCCGACCAATTACTTCGCCGAGGTGGAACAAGCCGCGTTCGGCACGGGCGTTCTCGTAGACGGCCTGGATTTTTCCGATGATAAAATGCTGCAGGGGCGTACCCTCTCCTACTCGGATACGCAGCGCTATCGCGTAGGCAGCAACTACTTGCAGCTGCCTATCAATGCGCCGAGAAAGAACGTCGCTACCAATCAGCGCGACGGCCAGATGGCTTTCTACGTCGATATTGCGCCGGGTCAAAACCCGCACATCAATTATGAGCCGTCTTCGCTGAACGGATTGCGGGAGGCTGAACCAGACGGCAAACCCCATCAGCCATCCTACAATGCCAGTCTAGTGAAGCAAACAATCGAAAGAACGAATGATTTCGGCCAGGCCGGCGATACGTTCCGGAAATTCGAGCCATGGGAACGCGAGGAGCTGATCCGTAATTTGGGCGAGGCACTGGCTACCTGCAGCCCGATCATTCAGCAAGCGATGATTGCCAATTGCACACAAGCTGATACGGAATATGGACGACTTGTTGCAGAGGCAATCAAACAAACAGAGTCACTGTCCAGTCATGAAGGCACGCCAGCGGCCCGTGAAGGGATGGAGCTGTCCGAGGAGCTAGGCCAACGAACGGACGGCTACTAACCTTTTCCTTGACGAAGCAGCCTTACGTTACTATCATTGAAGGTATCCAGCCTATGATAACGGCGTGTTACTTCAATGTGAACTTGAAGGCATGAGCCAAGAACAGAGCGGCCGGCCGGCACTGCCGGTACGGTTCTCTTTTCTTGGCTCTTTTTGTCGGAATTTGGTATTCTATTACTGAACAGGGGGGATCGCATCATGGCAGGTGCTTTTCGGATAGAACGTGTCATTGGCAACAATGTTCTATTGACGATTGACAGTCAGACAGAGAGAGAATATGTACTCGTTGGCAAGGGCCTCGGATTCACAGCAAAAAGCGGTATGCTGATCGATGGTAAGGATCCAAAAATAGAGAAAAAGTTCCGTCTTGACGATACCGAGCAAGTTCAGCATTTCCAGTCTCTGCTTGAGGATATCGATCCCGCCATTATCCGGATTACGGAGCAGACTGTTCAGCAGATCAAACAGCGGACCGGATCGGCCGTCAGTCCTAAGGTGTACTTCGCCCTGCCAAGCCATATCCAGTTTGCCGTGTTTCGGCTGAGAAACGGTATGGACATCGTTAATCCCCTGTTAAATGAAACAAAAAGAAGCTTTCCTATTGAATTTGAAATCGCCAGCCAATTAGCTGAATGGATCAATGAACAGTTTCAAGTAGATATTCCGGAAGACGAAATCGGCTTTTTAACCTTTCATATCTATTCCGCTATTTACAATGTTCCTGTTGGACAATTGGTCAAGCAGGCCGAGCAAAATTCATGAGAGCGGTATCATCATAGAATCGACATCCGGGGAGCAAGGAGGAACCACTGGGCATGCTAACCAAGTTTTTTAGAAAAAAAGGAGCGGACACAGACGCGGTGGACATCCGTTCGCCGCTGACAGGGTCTGTCATCCCGCTCGCAAATGTTCCTGATGAAGCCTTCGCAGGCATGCATATGGGAGCAGGAATTGCTATTATGCCTGCCGACGGCAAGCTCATTGCTCCATTTGACGGTACGGTTGCTCATTTGATCTATACGCATCATGCGATCGTGATCGAGCATCCATCCGGGCTGCAGCTTCTGATTCACTTAGGAATTAACACCGTTGCCTTGAATGGGGAATGCTTCAGCGTCCACGTTCAAACCGGCGATGCTTTCCTTGAGGGGCAAACGCTCATCGAATTCGATTCAGCAGCGATCTCTGCCGCAGGCTTCTCAATCGTTTGTCCAATCGTTATCGCGAACGAAGAGGAAGTTAAGCAGCTCGACATCGTAGTGGAATCTCAAGATTATGTGACGGCAGGCAGGGACAGCCTCCTAAGCGCCGTAATGAACATATAGACGGAATAAAACGAGCGGCTCAAGGAGAGGATTATGATGCTCGCTTTTTTGCAAAAGATCGGCAAGTCTTTAATGCTGCCTGTTGCCGCTCTGCCAGCTGCGGCTCTGCTTCAGCGCTTTGGCAAAATCGACTATGTGAAAGACTTTGGAATGGCGGATACCGGCAAATGGCTGAATCAGTATGTTGCACCTTTCCTTGAAGCTGGCGGATCCGCGATTTTCGACCATTTGCCGCTTATTTTTGCTGTTGGCATTGCAATCGGCTTGGCGGGCGATGCCGTTGCAGCTCTAGCTGCCGTTATCGCCTACCAGGTAATGGTAACTGTGCAGGCTAAAGTGCCTCTTGTATTCAGCGAAATTATCGATGCCGATACTGAGCTCAACATGGGGGTGATGGGCGGCATCATCGCCGGCTTTATCGCCTCATATTTGTACAACCGCTTTCATCGCATTCGGCTGCCCGACTGGCTTGGTTTTTTCAGCGGCAAACGATTCGTTCCCATTATCACTTCTCTCGTCATGGTCGTAGTCGCCATTGTGCTTGGCCTCGTGTGGGGACCGGTGCAAAATGGCTTTGACACCATGGGCAACCATGTCGTTGCACTCAATGGTATCGGCGCTTTTATATTTGGCGTAGCGAATCGGCTGCTGATTCCGTTTGGACTTCACCATGTGCTCAATTCCATAGCCTGGTTCCAGATCGGCAGCTTTACAGATGAGACAGGCCGGATCGTCAACGGCGATCTATGGCGTTTTTTTGCCGGAGACAAGACGGCCGGCATGTTTATGACAGGCTTTTTCCCCATTATGATGTTTGCTCTTCCAGCGGGAGCGCTCGCTATCATCCATACCGCCAAGCCTGCCAAGCGGAAAATGATTGCATCCGTCTTTATCGGTACCGCCTTCGCTTCCTTTCTGACCGGCATTACCGAACCGCTTGAATTTGCTTTTATGTTCACCGCTCCCGTCCTATATGGCCTTCACGCCCTTATGATGGGGCTCTCCGGTTATATTATGATGGAGCTTGGCGTCAAGCATGGCTTTGGCTTCTCTGCAGGCTTTATCGACTATGTCATCAATTTTCAATTAGCGACGAAACCGCTGCTGATTATTCCTGTCGGGCTGGCTTTTGCCGTCGTTTACTACTTTCTGTTTCGGTTCGCTATTCTTAAGTTCAATCTCCGAACGCCTGGACGTGAGGATGACGATATTGCCGATGTCGCCCCTGCTGATGGAACCGCACCCGAAACGGACAGCGAGCTTGACCGTATTATGGCTGCCTTGGGCGGAGCGTCCAACATTACCGGCATCGATGCTTGCATCACCCGGCTGCGTCTTGTCGTCACCAATGAAAAAACCGTCGATGATAAGCAGTTAAAGTCCCTTGGAGCAGCAGGCGTTATCCGGCTTGGCGGAGGTGCTGTTCAAATTGTGTTCGGCACCCGCTCGGAGACGATAAAAGATGATATTATGAAGCTGCTTTAGCGATGAGCCAGCTTTAGGGAAAGGAGCGGAAATCATGCAACATGACTACTTGATCCGAAATCCGCTGGGCATACATGCAAGACCAGCCCGAAGAATTGTTGAAGCGGCAAAAGGCTACCCTTGCTCCATTTCACTTGTGAAAGAGGGGCGAAGCTTTAATGCCAGAAGCCTCGTGCATATTCTCTCCATAGGGGCCAAATTTGGTGATACCATTACTGTTATAGCGGACGGTGACCAGGCGGATGAGGCCGTGGCTGCTATCGGCTCGCTGCTTGTTAAGGTCGAGAATTTGACGGATAGGGAGCGTTAGATGAAAAGCAAATTTATTAAAAAAGACAGCCTGAACGTTTAGGCTGTCTTTCGCATTATGATAATTATAAAAATTAAATGGGTTTTAACCGTCAGCCGGAACTAGCATTGTAAAGCTCAAGTTTATCCATATCCACAATAAATCCATTCGGTTTTAGAACATCAAGCCCCAGCAATCCGATATGTGACTTTGGGAGTATACCGACATCTATCTCTACTTGCTCTGCCTTGAAATGACCAATTTGAATATAGTCCATCACTTTCGTATAAAAAGAAACGGTTCCACCTATGCCATATGCCTCGTAAACAGGGTCTCCATTTTCATATGAAACTCCAATCTCTTCCAAAGCATCAGGGCTGAAAACAGTATGCGAAGAACCGGTATCGATAATAATATGTGGAATTTGTAATGTTTTTCCGCGAAAACAAAGAGTGATTGCCGTTGTCAAGAGCTGCCCGTCATCATTTATCTTCATGATTGACGCCTCACCCTCATTAACGGGTCCTTACGCAAATGAATGACACAATTCTCATTGGAAGTATGATAAACAATGCTTCCTGGCTCAGCGTTAAAAAATGCCTTATTCGCTTCTTGCTGTGGAATCGCTCTTATCGGCGCAACTTCCGTTATAATTTTTTGATCATCTAGCACGTTGTAATCAAGGATAGAAAACAATACAAATTGATCGGGAAACAACTCTCTGACTTGCTGCCATTTCATCGTTAGCCCCCCCACTGATATTATGTTTTTATTTTAACATAATGTTTATTACAAAATGGGTAATTACCGATAAATGATGTTAAAAAAAGGACGGACTGTCAGGCCGGTGGCGACCTGACAGTCCGTCTATGACCCGCATGGCTGCGGGTCTGTCCTAGAATGGTATCAACTGTGGGGTTGATAGCTTTATTTTAAACAGCAAACCTTAATTCAATATTAAATGTATTTGTCGATTGAATGTCGAAACCTTGACTAAACCGTGAAGGCAACAATCTCCTCATTCGCTACTGGGAACGCTTCCTTGTCAAATTATCGGAAACGAATATCGCAACAGCTTCGTTCAGCGCCCATTTTCCCCGCATACAGCACCATTGCAACAGCCCCTTCATACTATAAGTTGACTGTATCCCTTAACCTTGTTAAACCATAAAAACCCGAGCAAGGAGGGGTGACAAACTTTGAAGGGTAGCGACCATAAGAGCAAGTTTTTATTGACTCATCGTGAACGCGAGGTATTCGAGCTGCTGGTGCAGGACAAAACAACGAGAGACATTGCACAGCAATTGTTCATCAGCGAGAAAACCGTTCGCAACCATATTTCGAATGTCATGCAGAAATTGAACGTAAAAGGTCGTTCGCAAGCGGTTGTCGAGCTGATCAAGCTTGGGGAGTTACAAATCTAACATATATAAAAGGCCTCTCCATTCTTGTTGTGTAACCATTTCAAAGCACTTAACTATAACGGGAAAGAGACAGCATAGTCGTCCATGCTGCCTCTTTCCCGTTTTGCTTTTTTATTTACTCCTGAAGCTTCGCATGAATAATGAGCCGGTGCGTCGATTTGCCAAGCGGCGTGCATGTAATGAGCGTAAGCAGCTTATCTTTGTTGTTATAATTCAGGACAGATACATCAGTTGGATTCACGACGGAGGTCTGATACACCTTATATGTAAACGTCTTGTTTTGCTGCGTAATCGTTATTTTATCCCCGACTTTAACCTCGTTCAACCGATTGAACAATCTTCCTTTTGTTTTGGCCCGGTGTGCCGCAATCGCTGCGTTACCAACCTCTCCGATAGCTGCCGTCTCCTTCAAATGAGCGGCACCGTATTTCATATTATGCTGTGTAGCCCCTTCCAGTATCGGAAGCTTAACTTTGATCGAAGGAATGGAGATCGTTCCGATTGTCTCCAGCTCTGGCTCTTCTTGCTTTGGCGCTTCGCTGGCGGCAGGCTCTGGATTCGTCTCTGTATTGGCTTCATTGAACAAATCGGTAAGCTGCGCATAACGGTCAATGACGCTATCTTCCGCCGTTTCATCCAAGCTTTGCTGCTCCCATTGCTCCATTAGCCTGTCCTGCTGCCAATTTGCATACCACTCGCTTCCTTTAGGGTAAGCTAACACAAGTATGCCAACTATTATTAATAAATAGGATAATTTCCTCATATATTTCGACCCGCCTTCCCATGACAATCCATCCATATACACTTTAAAGCAATCGTCAAAAAGGGTCAATCATTAACTGGAAAATTATATACAATCATTAAAAAACCGGCTGCATCCGATGCAGCCGGAAACTATACTTAACGGTTATCGTCGTAAATCAGATTGTCATTGTGATAAGTCTTGCTTTGCATACCTCTGTACGCATTGTTCCGATACTGATTGTTTGTATCGATACGAGCGGCATTTGCCGGGAATAACCGTTCTGCCATCGCGTTAAACTCGGCTACAAAGCCTTGAATCGGATGGCCGAGCTTCACATCATTCGTATAACTGTTCATCCGGGTCACGAAATCCGGGTTAGCGGAGACGTAGACGTTTTTAACGTTCGGATGCAATTTTTTCACTTCATCTGCAATGTCCTGCTTCACTTTCGCTGTCAGAGCCGATTCACCGGTCGACATTGCGCTATATTTTTTATGGGTTTCGGCTACAGGGTTGTTAGATGTATAACCCATATGCGTGCGGCTCAGCGCTTTCGGGCTCGTTTTGTTGAAGTGATCCTCGAATGATACTGCCACATAGGCATTGTTATCCGTCAACAACACGTATGAAGATTTCACTGTGCCGAGAGCTGTAATGCGATCCGCAATTTCTTGGCTCATCTCCATTTTATAATTTTTATGACTGCCAACGATATTGTTGCTGTTCAACCGGCGGCCATCAACCCGGTTCATTTCATTAAGTTGATCGTTAGCAAATCGTTTAGCTGTATAATTGCCGTTTATTCCGGTGTTGCGAATAATATTGCCATTTGCATCATACCGAACGCTGTTAGGCCGGATGTTGCGATTGCCCAAATCACCTTGGTTTGCTGCACAACCAGCCAACATAGCTGTTATTGCAATACTTGCCGCCGACAATAAAATAAAGGGTTTACGCATAATTTTCGCATTCCTCCACATTCAAATTTGGTCAGCTGCCCTCTAATAGCCTTCTCGAATGGAGGTTCAGCTATGCGATGAAGCCTTGACAACTTATATGAAGAAGAGTATTTTATTATCAAGTATTAGTATCAGGTACTAATTATATTGCAAATTTGTAAATAAGGGAGTGTATTATCGATGACACCAAATCTCAGCCACATGCAAACGCTTCACTCAAATGCTGCAATTACTGCAATTGGAACTTATATTCCCGATCGTATACTTAATAATGCTGATTTAGAAAAAATGGTGGAAACATCTGATGAATGGATCGTTCAGCGTACGGGGATCAGCGAGCGCCGAATTTCAGCTGAGCTGCAATTCACAAGCGATTTATGCATTGAAGCGGTTCGCAATATGGCCAGCCGCTACGCTGTCGATCTATCCAGCGTTGATTATATTATCGTCGCAACCTCCACCCCTGATTCCATCTTGCCAAGTGTTGCATCACGCGTACAGGATGCCTTCGGCATTGAAAATTGCGGCACTGTCGATATTCAAGCCGCCTGCGCAGGCTTTACTGCCGCTATACAGCTCGCTAACGGTCTGCTGCTATCCGGTGTTTATCGTAAAATCATTGTTTTGGGCGCGGAAACCTTGTCCAAAGTAACGGATTACACCGACCGCACGACCTGTATCTTATTCGGCGACGGCGCTGGCGCTTTCCTGATGGAAGCGATTGATGCGAATACCGACGGAGGCGGCAGTCTCATTGCCGCAAGCTCCAGTACAGAAGGCTCAGGAGGCCATCTGCTGTACCGCAGCAGCTTGTCTCCCGTTATTAACAACCAAGAAATTATTGCAACGAGCAATATTGTGCAGAACGGGCGGGAGGTTTATCGTTGGGCGATCAGTCAGGTGGCTGCCGGTGTAATCGGGTTAATCGACAAAAGCGGCCTCTCGGCCGCTCAAATCGACTGGTTCGTGCCCCACAACGCCAACCAGCGTATTATTGACGCACTATGCGATAAAACTGGCATTTCCCCCGACAAAGCGCTTAGCAGCATAGCCAAATACGGCAACACATCGGCTGCTTCGATACCGCTGGCGCTTGACGATGCGGTACGCGAAAATAAAATCCATGCTGGCGATACTATGCTATTGTACGGCTTTGGCGGCGGTTTAACGCAGGCAGGCGTCATTCTTCGCTGGTCGCTGTAACTTTAATTAACCGGGATCAATTGAGGAAATAATACCGATAACATGGTATGGATCCGGTTCGCATAGGTGTGCTCGCGCAGCGTACGCCACATGCCCCGGATTGCGATATCTCGCCGCTCCTGCTCATGATTCAAATAATAATCCAGCTTCTCCACAAGATCCTGAGGCGAAGCATACGTCACGATCTCGGAACCAGGTGTATAGAAGGAAGCCAGATCATCCCTGACATCGCAAAGCTGCAGGACAGCGCAAGCGGCGATCTCAAAGGTGCGGGGATTTGGCGACGCCGCCGTAACCGCCAGCTTGTTCCGGTTGAAATCCGGGTCATCGTGCGCACGATGCATATTGATGACGATTTTGGAGGCGTTGTAAGCTAGAGCGGTTCCTTGAGGGTCCATCCAATTGCCCAGTTTGATTTTATCGCGAAGCAGATCAAATTTATCCAGCCGGTCCCACCAAATTCCGGAGATTAGCGTGTTTCGAGTCGCCAGATATTGAGCCGCTCCATTGAAGAAACGAACCCGGTTCATATAAGCTGATCCGATAAAGCTGATTTCCTTCCGGCTGGACATTTCCGGGTTCACGGGATGATATTGCTCGGGCGAAGCGCAGAACGGCAAATAATGAACCGATGGACAGCCGATCTGCCGATACAGCTCCACACAGTTTCGCTCCAGCGTAAAAACGACATCATAATGAGGTACGAGTGTAACGCTCATATCGGTGTAATAGGGATCATCCGTCATCCAGATTGCTGTTCGTATGCCCGCTTCTTTCATCGCAATGACTTGCTTGATGTCAAACTGCAAGCCGTCCAGAACGATGACGATATCCGGTCTGACTTGTGACGCGATCTCGGCAACCGGCTGCTCCGCGTTGACAATGGTTAAATTGGCAACCATTCGCGATAGCGTAGCTCCGACTGCCTCATCCAGAGGCGAGTAAGGGAACCCTTTTCCTGTCTCGACAAACATGGCATGTACCGGCCACACAGCCGAAACCGGTGGAATACTACCCCGTACCGCTTCGCATTGCCCATACCAGTAACCGTGGTCATAGCCGGTTCGAAAACCGTCCGACTGCCCGACTTCTAATGAATTCATCGTTATCCTTCTCGTTGGCGAAGGCGTTTTTTTTGCCACAATCGACAGCTCCTTCGTTATCCCGGCCATTTGCCGCGTGTTCAGATGCTTATCATTGCTATCAGTATATGCCCGGCCTGTCAGCCGCACATCGTCACTTGTCACGGTCAATAAAAATTGGCATTGGCCCTATCTGCAGGAATCAGCATCAATAAATAAAAGTCCAGCTCCCTCTCCCCGTGTTGATTGAACTCGGATCAGGAACTGGACTCTTTTATTTTTTACGGAGCTTGCTCGTAGGCCAACTGATGGCCGTCCTCAAACCCTTTCGCAAACCCGGCATGATAGCCGTCATTGTAAGTCTGATTAAAGCCCTCTAGATAGGTCCCGGACGGCACCGGAACCCTCTTCCGGCTGGATGCTTTCCGTCTGGATATCTTTTTCCTGCCGGATATGCGCTTGCGCAGCGGCGAGCGCCCTCCTTTACGGGTACGTACCGTCCGTTTCGTCCGGCGCTTGCGGATGACAGAACCCCTCTTCTTCTTCATCTTGTTCGCCTCCCGTCGTTGATGGACTTTGTCATAGTTTCATATTCGCGTCCGGATGCAATTGCTTGTTCAGCCAAGGGGGAGCCGGCTTGCCGGTTCTTCTTGTACATCGCCGCAGCGGCCATCCGGAAACCGATCCCGCCATCGACTCCTGCAATTGGGTCAGCAGCCGCACGTTTTCTCCAATATGCTTTGCCGTCTCAGGCGACCAGTCGGTAAGGTCTGCAACTGTGCTGAGAATACGGGATAAAGCATGCTGGCTCTTAGCAATGGATGCGATGAGCTCCAGCTTTACCTCTCGCTCCGCGATGTCCAGGCGGCTCAATCGGAACCTCCGTAACCGCCATAATCCATGGAATCATCATCATCGGAATCTTGGGGCAATACGGCGCGGAGTATCGAAACGATGCCCTGGCTCATTTTGTTGACGCCATCCAGCACTTCGATAATCTGATCATGCATCTGAATCGACTGTTTCAGCTGCAAATGATCACCATTGAAAGAATCGGATGATATATGATTGCAGATCCAATTGCGCGCTTTCTCCGCTTCTTCTGCTTTTGCTTCCAGCATAATCGCGACGTTCCACTGCATGTTGGCGGTTGCGCCAAGCATGCGCATATAAGCCTGCTCACGATCCATCGCGTTCCGCCTCCTTCGCCGCTTCTAAATTACTCTTCCTCTTCAGCGTTCAGTTCACGAATCATGAACGTCAGCTGAGAGGCCAGCGTTTCTTCCAAATCAGCAATGCTATTCAAATAAGAAACCACGCTTCCTAGAACGGCTTGTGAATTCGTCAGCAGCCCTTCCGTGCCTCCAAAATTAGGCTGCTGGTCGGGAATTGCTTTGACTACCTCAGCCATACGGACCGCGACGTCGCGCTTTGACTCTACAATTCTTGCCATTTGGCTGTGCGAATGTGATAAATGCGCCATGATCTCCGTTACGAGATGCTGCATGGCCTTCCCTCCGTTCTGCCTGAGCCCTTCGTAACAGCATATGCGCTACTCAGAAAGCTGATACTACCGTTTACAACCGCTGACGAAGCTTCACTGGCGAAATCAAGGGCAGTCCTTCCGGCATATCGGCCAGCTGTTCGCGCGTAATTGCAGCTATCGGCCGCTCATGGAGCACCCACGCTTTAGCGGCTGTATCAGTAACGATACGCCTTTTGGAGCCATGTTCAATATAATAGAGAAAACCGTCAAGACCGCTTGCCACTTTCCCGTGCTGATCAAAGCCTTGTGCTGCCTCTTGAACCCCCAGCCATCTCGCGCCTGCTTCCTGCTCGTTCAACGTTTCACCGATTGCCCACCGCTTCATGTTCACCTGTGAAAGACGGATGACGGGACCGTGCCAATCCCCGTCAACCGGCCTGCGAAATCCATTTTCGATCCAGTACACGGTCTCGCCAGTCCCTTGCACCGCAACGCCTTCCGGATAGAAGGATGCCTCGCCCCGTTCCGGATGCTGCGTACCGCCTTGCAGCGTTCCGCTGCGCAGATGATGAATCCACTCGTACGGATTGCTCCACTTATCCATATAATAGACCATGTTGCGATTATTCACTTCCGACAGCTGATCGCCAAGCGCCTTCATGCTGACACTCCCGAAATGATGAATAAAGCAGTCACGGGCAATAACCAGTGAATAGCCTTGCATACGGACCCGAACGTTATAATCATCATCCTCGAAGTTGCCGATCTCAAAGCCTTCATCAAGATAACCAATCTTTTCCCACAGCTCCCTGCGGAACAATAGACAAAAGCCCGGAAGACGATCGGTAGGCTGCCATTTCTTCGGATCGGAAACGTTGTTCATTCTAGCAAACTCCGGCATATCAGCTACATCCTGATAGGGAACGCTAATCTGCTGATCGCCGCTAATATAGTTGGTAACCGGCCCTACCATTCCAATATGCGGATCGCTGTTCAAGCAGGCCATCAAATTTTCCAGCCAGTTTTCAGTCACAAGCGTATCATTATTCAAGACTAGCATCGTCGTTCCTTTGGCCATCATCATTCCTCTATTAACTGCACCCGCAAACCCGTAGTTTTCCGATAAAATGCGATAGCGCACCTGCCCGCCTAGACTGCTCAAATAAGCTGCCGACTCATCGGTCGAAGCATTGTCTACGACGATTATTTCATAGGGAAGCTCCGTATTATCAGCAATGCTTTCCAGGCAGGACTTTAAATAACCAACTTGATTGTAGCTCGGGATAATGATGCTTGTGCCCTCAAAAAGCGACTCGTAGCAGCTGTATCCGCTTTGCAGTCCTTGATTATATCCCGCTTCCATTCCAGCCTGATAACTGCCGGCAGCCTGCCTTAGCGTTTTTGCCGCCGAACGTGATGCTCTGGATTTGAGACGGCGGACGCGCCGCAGCTTTCGTCTCATCGTGCTAATCTCTCCTGTCTACTCATATTTCCCCGATAGCTGGGAGGCAGCCTCCTGCAAGGACTCAAACGTACCTGCATCCGTCCACCATCCCGTCAGCTTGCGGTAGGTCAACAGACCGGCTTTCGCGTAAATGTTATTTAAATCGGTAATTTCTAATTCGCCCCTGCCAGAGGGCGTAATTTGTTCGATTAATTTAAATACATGCGAGTCGTACATGTAGATGCCCGTAACACAAAGATCGCTCTGCGGATCTTTCGGCTTCTCGTCGATTCGCTCAATCCTGCCGGAGGAATGAAACACCGGTATCCCGTAACGTTCAGGATCATCCACTTGCTTCAGCAGCACCATTGCTCCGCCGGGCTGCAGCGCATAGCTTTCAACGTAAGGCCGCAGCTCTTCTTCGAATAAATTGTCTCCAAGCAGCACGACGAATTTCTCGCCTTCTGCGATGAAAGGCCGGGCCAGCTGCAGCGCATCGGCTATACCGCCCGCCTCCTCCTGAATGCGATACGTAATGGAGACGCCAAATGAAGAGCCGCTGCCCAAGTATTGCGCGAACATGCCTAGAGCATGTCTCCCAGTGACGAGTAAAATATCAACGATGCCTGCTTTCTTCAAACTGCTTATGCCGTAATAAATCATAGGATGCTTGCCCACCGGGAGCATATGTTTGTTCATAAGCGAGGTTAGCGGCATTAACCGCGTCCCCGTCCCCCCGGCCAAAATAACTGCCTTCACTGATGAAATGCCTCCGTTTCACGGTAAGATCGAAGCAGATTCGGCATACATACGGATAAAGGTCAAAAAACCATTTCGCGATTGCGATAAAGATCTTTATACCCGCCCCGCTCATCCGTCTGGGAGATCAGCCAATGCACCGCCTCCAGATGATCGCCGATGATTAGCCGCTCTAGCGGATTATGCCTCTCCCTCTGCCGCCGCGGCTTATTCATTTTACCGACATTGACGGGATATACGGCCGCAACATTCAGTCCAAGCTTAACTGCCTTTGCCTGTGCAAGCGGCGGCACGGATAGAGCTTCTGCGCCTATCGCCTCCAGACAGCGGCGACTGATGGCATGAGGCACTGCCGTAAACGACACGCCTTTTAAGTCTGGCCTCTGCAGAACCGCATTCAGGGTATGCTTCGCTAATACGACACTATGAACGACTTGCTTGCGGACAGGACCGGAATAATCGTTCAATGCGGCATCAACGCCCCCCATCACCGAACGAATGAATGGGCGAAGCTTGGCAGCTGGTATGACCATATCGCCGTCTATGAAAAGCAAAATATCTCCCTTCGCCGCAGCCGCGCCCACGCTTCTTCCCACATCGTGCCCGAGCGGCTTTGCGAACTGCAGCACCTTTGCCCCCATTCGCGATGCAATCGCCGCCGAGCCGTCTGTCGAGCCATTGGCCACGACAATTATTTCCGTACGAGGATGGACGCGAGCGGCTTCCCGTATAACGCGCCGGATCGTCGTCCGTTCATTCATAACCGGAATAATGACCGATACGAGCGGTTGCGCATCTGCTGCCGGGACCGGTGCGGCATTTTTTTGCGACTTGCCCGTTTCATCCGCTTCAATCACCTCGAAAATTTTCTCTAAAAGAATATAGTTCTATAAAGAGTTACATGACATTGTATGTGCCTCTCAAACTAGCGCAACGGCAAATGTACAACTCCCATGATGCTTGCCCAACCTTTTATTCCGCCGAGTTAATGAGAGGTTTGCAAAGCTGCTCCACTAGCCATTTCCGAGGGAAGCAGGGCTGTTGATATAGCCAGACTGCTGAGCAAAAAAAAGGCGTCCCTGCGTCATCTCTGACTTCTGGGACAGCCTCTTTACTCTTTCAATCCCGTTCTCCTATGAGATCAGGTTTGCTCTACATCTATTCATTTATCCCTGCTGCTAGAGTCCCTCGCATAAGGCAGCTTCTTCAAGCGTCTGCGATTGCTTGCGCAACACATAAGTCTTGATCTCAAAGCCGTTCAAGCGGATTTCCTTAGCGATATTCAGCGAAGGAATTTCAATTACGGTCGAGCGTGCCGAACCTGTAGGCTCGAACAAACGAAGGATATAATCGTCTCCTTGCTCCTCTTTCTTCAAGGCGCTCATCTGGATGACGTCATCTTTCAGCTGAACGAAAGAGCCTGGCAGCTCTCCATCACCTGAAGGGAAGAAGGACAGTGCATAAGGACGCTCGTTTTTGACCATTGCCTCGCGGTCTACATTCTCCAGCCGCTCGTTACGCCCGCCGCCGTTCAGCCAGAACGTATAACGTCTCTCGCCCTGATCGATCCGCGGGAGGAAACGGTCCTGCACCATAATCGGCAAATCTCCGATCGGATGCGCGCAATAGCCTACTCCCCGAAGCAAGGAGAAGCGTATCTCTCCGTCCCGGAAATCGGAGCCGTAGATGCCATCGTTAATGCAAGTAATCGCAAGGCCTCCTGCTTCATGATCCGACGCCTCTTCAGCCGAAACCCAGCGCTGCGAGACCGTCTCCGTACCATCCGCCGCAAGCTCATTAATGCCGAACGCAGTCTGTCCGCGGTAAACACCATTTTTCAGAGCGGTTGGCACCGACAGCTTCAGCATTTTATCCTTCTCGTTCCAATACACCCTTATCTGTACTTCAATTTCCGTTCCGTTCTTCGGCAGCTTGTAGGTTTGGCAAATGAAGGAGTCCTTGTAGCCGAACACAGCTTCGATAACCGTCCGTACTTCTCCGTCTTCAATTACCCGTACAGACGGCAGCAGCGCACCCTTAACACCCGAGAAATCCGTTCCCCGGCCGGGATCAAGCAGCGAGAAGGAGCCGATGGCTTGTGGGAACGTATTCGTATCCATACGCCAAGGGTCTTCGTTATCCTGAATAACGAGCGGAAGGAAAGCATTCTTCTGCAGCAGAGAAACGCCGTCTACTGTATACTCATCCATCAATCCGGTGCTGCTGTTAATGACGACGCGCAGGCGGGAATTCTCGAATGTATAGCGTCCTCCCTCTTCCTTGAGCTGCGGAGCCGGCTTGCTTCCTAGCATTTCAATCCGGCAATCAAAGCGGTTCATCGAAGATGGCTCCAGTACAGCTTCAAAGACAACACGCTTGCGCCAGTCCAGATTCAGATTGCTTAGCTCCTTCTCAGGCTGGGAAGCCAGCCGCACGCCGTTGCGATAGGCCACCGGAAGCGAAAACTCCGCTGCCCAGTTCTGATCCTCCAGCATGAATTCACATTCTACCGTATGCTTCACCGGATAAGGATGCGGGTTGTAGACCAGCACCGGATACTCCTTCAAAGCCGCTTTAGGCTGTCCAGCCGACAGCGCGAAGAATGCACGCGTACGGAGCCGCGCAGCAATCTCCAGCCCATGCTCCATCTGGCGAAGGGACGCTTCTTCGGCAGGCTGTATCGACGAGCCCGGCAAAATATCATGGAACTGAGCTGTCATTAAATCACAAAGCGCTTCATGCAGCTCAGCCTTTGGATAAGTCAGCAAGCCTTGGGCTTCCGCAGCGGCCAGCATCTTTTCCGTCATGAACAATTCATTTTCCAGCTGGCGGTGCTTCTGCTTCACCCGGATCATCGACGTATAGCAGCCAACAAACCGCGGGTTTAAGTCGCCGGAAAATTCCGGAAGCGTCTTTTGCTCCTTCAGCTCGGCAAAATACTGCTCCGGCGTGGAATGCGAAATCTCAACGTCGGACGTCTCTTTCATCAGTTCGCCGATCGCATTCAGGTCGATCCGGGAAGGACCGCCGCCATGATTGCCGACTCCCCATAATAGAAGGCCAATATCTGTTTGCGGATTTTCCTCCAGCCATTTGCTAATTTTCTCATGCGCCTTTCCCAGCAGCGAAGAATAGCTGTCAGCAACTTTATGCCCCATCACCTTGGAATCGTTGAAGCCGTTCCATATGAAATCTCTGGCTGGAAGCTGCGGCAAGTTTTCCGGACGATAGAACACATAAGAATCATAACCGGCCTGCTGCATAATTTGTACAAGTCCGCGCGTATGGCCAAAGGAATCAAAGTTGATTGCTGTCGTTGGTCTCACGCCGAATTTTTCATAGAAATAAGAGCGTCCGAGCAGGATTTGACGTACAAAGGATTCTCCCGATGGCATGTTGCAATCCGGCTGCAAATACCAGCCGCCCATAATATGCCATTTTCCGAGCTTAACAAGCTCTTGAATTCTCTGAAACAACGACGGCTCGTATTCTTCCACCCATTTATACAAAATAACCTCGTTATGATTGAATATATAACCGTCATATTCCTCGCAAAAATCGGCGGCTGCGCGGAACGTCGATACGGCCGCCGCAGCGCCCTCTTCCCATTCCCACTGCCATACCGGGTCCAAATGCGCGTTGCTGAGCAAATGCAGCTTTCTCATTACGTCTCCCCCTGTCACTTCTATCCCATAAATATCGCAAAGCTAAAAATAGTATAGATAAGCGCAGTCCGAAAACCTATGGATATATCTATGACTTTATGCACTTTTCCACGTTCCGCATAAAAAAACAAGAGACTCCGCCATGGGCGCCTCTTGTTTTTGCTTTATCTGAAGGATGCACAGTGCTGCTTCTTACCTTACAGCGGGGACTCGAATGACAACGGT
This sequence comes from Paenibacillus gorillae, assembly GCF_000513275.1. Classification (GTDB taxonomy): domain Bacteria; phylum Bacillota; class Bacilli; order Paenibacillales; family Paenibacillaceae; genus Pristimantibacillus; species Pristimantibacillus gorillae. The sequence goes on from NZ_CBVJ010000073.1 coordinate 31,924, forward strand.
CGTTCCTTGTTCCGGCTCGCTCTGAATCGACATGCCGTAGCTGACATCGTATTGCGTTTTTATTCTCCGGTTGACGTTGGCAAGCCCGACGCTGCCCTGATGGGCAGCATTTACCGGCAAATTCATTTTCAGAAACGCGCGGATTTCCTCCGCCTTCTCCGCTTTCATCCCTTTACCGTTATCGGCTACGGAAATATACAAGTCTTCCTCCAGCTTCTCCACCGATATTGTAATGCTGCCCTTATAGCTAATGGAGCTCATGCCGTGCACGAACGCATTCTCCACGATTGGCTGCAGGATGAAGCGGATAATTTTATAGGACAGCAGTTCCTCCGGAACGTCGAATTTAACGTCGACACCTTCTCCGTAGCGGATGTTCATAATTTTAAGATAGTTCTCCAGATAGGCCAGCTCTTCCTGGAGTGTCGTAAACAGCGAATTTTCTTTGTAAATGGACCTCAGCATATTGCCCAAAGTAGTGATAGCATCAACTATGCCGGGCTCCTTGCGAACCATAGCGATCCATTTGATCGTATTGAGCGCGTTGTATAAGAAATGCGGATTGATTTGAAACTGAAGCGCTTCCATCTCGAGCTGCCTTTTTTCGGTCTCAATCTTTTTGTTCTCCTCCATCAAATCTTCCAGACTTAACGACATCCTGTTGAATCGTCTGCCGATAATGCCCAGCTCCGTACTTGGCGTCTCATCCAGCACAACCCCCATCTTCCCCATCTCCATCTCCCGCATTGCGTGGACGAGATGCGTAAACGGTCTTGTAATCCGGTAAATCCAGTATACGGATAGCAAAAAAGCGAGCATGATGCTGATTCCCATCAAGAGACTTATATTTTTTTTCAAAATCGACGTATTTCGGATAAACTCCGTTTCCAGCGTTTCATTAATCAGGAGCCAGCCTGTCCCTTGTATCCGGTAATACGTAATTTGCTTCGTTTGTCCATCGCTGCTTGCCGCAAAGCTGCCGTATTGCCGATCATGATCAATAGAAGCAGCGTAATGAACTCTTGAACCAATTGAGCCGGCATCCAGACTCGACACAATGATACCCTCATCGTTAATCAAATATTGTGAGCCTTTGTTGTTCCAATCGCCGGTATAGATCGTGCCGAAATCCGATTGCTTCATATTGATGACCAGCACAGCCGACTTGCTGCTGCTCCCGAACAGATTCAAATTGCGTGCCATCGTCATAAGCGGCTCCTGCTTCGTAAAGGCATACGTCCGGTCCGCGGTATTGAATAGCGAGAAATCATAATCCCCATTCCATGTAAATCCAGAGCGCTTAGCCGTTATGTTGTCGTATAACTCGGAAGCGAAAAAAGGAACCTCTTCTTTCCTTGTTGTGTACCAGCTGCTTCCGCCGGTTGTAGAGAGCGCTTCTCCGCTCAGGCAATATAACGATAGCGAGTAAGCATAAGGATAGGTGCCTAGAATGCTGTCGAACGTTTTGATGACCTCATTGGCCAATATAACCCGCTCTGCGTTGCTTGGGCTGCTGGGGTAATCAAGGAAGCTCTGAATATCCTTGTTCGTCGTCAGCAGCTCCGCTACCTTTTCCATCTGATCACGAACATTGTGTATGTTGTACTCCGCTTGACGGAACTGGCGGATGACCAGCTCCTCCGACTGATTTTTAAGAATCGCCAGCACGCTGCTGTAAATTACAAAAGAGAACACCGTGATAATGCACAAGATCATAATGAGAAAAGAAGCCGTCAGCTGCGTCTTCAACTTGAGATTAAAGTTCCGGTCGGTAAAAATTTTAATGATTTTCATTGGAATCCACTCTCCGGTACAGCACCTTTTTCTTACGGAATTCAAGCGGGGAAATGCCCGTCATTTTTTTGAAAATGCGGCTGAAATAAGCGCTGTCCGGCACCCCGACATTTTCGGCCACCTCATACGTTTTCAGCGTCGTATTCAGCAGCAGATCCTTCGCTTTCTCGATCCGGTAATCCGTTAAATATTCCGTCAGGTTGCGGCCCATGCTTTTTTTGAACAGCAAACTCAAGTAATTTGGGCTAAGCTGTACATATTCAGAAATGTCTTTCAGCGAAATATCCTCATCATAGTGCTGATGAATATAGTGAACGGCCTTCTCCACTTCCTGGCTGACCGTCTTGATCATATCTTTCATTTTGGCGGTCTCGGCAAGCTCCTGCTCCCAAGCCTCCACACAAGCCTCCATCGTATAGCCCGCATTGATCCGCTCGAGTCCCGACAGCTCCAGCAGTTCCGCATGCTCTTTCGGAATGCCAAGATAAGTGAACATCCAGTTCAGCATATCGATGAAAAACCGCCGCCATTCCGTTTCATTGCCGATCGGCAGCTCCAGCTTGCGGCTCATCTCCGCTTGCAGATCCTTATAGTACGGCTCGCCCAAGCCTCTCCATACGTCGCAGGTGGACAGCAGCTTCCGCTTCCAATAAGGCTCCGGACTCCTCTGCTCACGCTCCGATGCGAATTGAATGGGGGAATCGGAGAAAAAGCGGTTTTCCAGCATCGATTTGCATTCCTCATACATACTCCGCATCGAGGACCAATTCTCATTCACGTTACTAACACCCATAAAAACAGGAATGTCAAGATAGGCATTCATCGCACGCTGCACATGAGCGAACACTTCGCTGATTTTATTGTAAATTTGCTCATCCGGCAGCTCGGCCGGGTAGGAGAAAACGATTAAATACCGGTTATCGCTGTCATGCCAGGCTTCTCCCGCATGATGATTATTCAAGATTTCATCCAGAATATTGGAAATCGTAAAATGAATGAGCTCGCCCCGCTCATCGTTGAACCGCTTCAGCAGGCGGGAGTATTGGTTGGTCTCCAGCAGTGCGAGTCCAACCTTTCCCGTCTGGATACGGCCGTCCAGCTGCTTTAAAGCCGCTTCAAAACCGCCCGAAGAGTGGACGCCATAAAAAATATTGTCCTTAATGAGCTTTCCTTTGAGCATCTTCATCGTCAGCGGATGATTCAAGGGGCCGGGAATGACCGGTTTGCGGGCGGCCAGCTCCTGGCGCACCGTCTCCAGCACCTTGCCCATTTCCTCCAGCGACATCGTTAATTTCAGCATATAGCCTGAAACGTTGAGCCCTGCGGCTCTGCGCGCATACTCAAATTCCTCAATGCAGGACAATATCAATATTTTAATATCCGAATTAACGGCACGTACGGTGGAAATCAGCTCCAAGCCGTCCATCACCGGCATCTTCAAGTCCGTTATAATTAAATCCAGCTCATGGCTTCGGAACAGCTCCAGCGCTTCTTGTCCATTGGAGACATCAGCCACAACCTCCATCTCATATTGGTACCAAGGGATTGAATTTTTCAGTCCTACTCGTACGAGCAGCTCATCCTCTACTATCATTACTTTATACAAGAGATTCACCGCCTCGTTGATGTCCCCAATATCGTACCATGCTCGATCGTAAAAATGAACGAAAATACCAGCCTGCTCCATAGGAACAGGCCGGCAGTTTCGCACAGCGGATAACCATTATTTTGCGTTAGCGGTAAGCTCTTTGTACGTTTGGAGACCTTGCTCGTACGATTGCTTCCAGAAAGCGTCAACTTCCTCGAAGCCCGCTTTGTTGATCATTTCCATAATGCGGTCCTTTTGTTTCTGGAACGCTGCATCGTCTTTCGTCATAACCGCTTTCGGTATTTCGCGGATGAGAATTTGCTCAATATTGCTCTCTTTCTTCGCCAGCTCCTCATCGCCTTGCGGCTGCAGTGCAGGCATTGCTGGAATATAGGCGTCGCTAAGTTTTTTCGCTTTGCCTTGCTGAACCAGCTTATCCCATGCGTCGCCCGGATAGGTGCCGCCGTAGTATTCGCTGTATTCCTTATCCAGAGGTGTCAGCTTCGTCGTAATAAATTTATCCGATCTTCTCAGGTCGACATAACCGCCATCCTTCGGATCGATCGCACTGCCGCCAAGACCGCTCAATTTGCCGTACAGGCCGATACCCGTCTTGGCAGCGAAGTTCGTATCCGTCGTCATTTCTTTAATGACTTCGTCTTTCAGCTCTGGCTTGCCGTCTTGCAGATCCCAGTGCACGCCTTCAACACCGCTGGTCAACAGTCTTGCGCCTTCATACGTACGGAAATAATTCAGGAACTCCATTGCACGAGCCGGATCTTTGCAGCTTTTCGTAATGATAACCCACGGATCGTTATCGCCAACGATGGATTGCAATGCGTAAGCCTGGGATGTAGCTCCGTCAACAACTTGAGCGACAAAGCCTTTGTCCTCTTGTCCTTTGGCCTTAAAGTACGCATTCGCTCCGTCCAGCTCCCAGCCCATATGAAGCGTCAGCAATTGTCCGGATTTCAGCTTGGCTTGATAGTCGCTGTACTTTTGCGTAAAGGCGTCCATATCCAAGATGCCTGCGCGGAACGCTTTATTGTAGAACTCCACGCCTCTCCAGAGCGGACCGTCTGCCGCAAAACGGTGAACATACGAGCCGTCAGGCTTCGTAACGGTGTTTTTTGTATTTTCCGTCCAGCCTTCTGCATAAATAAACGGAACGTGGTACATCCACAGACCCCAGTCGGTCCAACCGGACAAACCATATACTTTCTTCCCCTCGTCCGTCTTCGGATGCTTCTTCAATTCCTCCGCAAGCATCGGAATCATATCGTCGTAGGATTTCAGCTCCGGGTATCCGGCTTCCTTGTAATAATCCCAGCGGGTGAACCAGCCGATCCACGGTGAGTAGTTGATATATTCTTTGGCGTCAGCCACAACGTTGTACGGGATAAAATAATATTCGCCATCCGTATTTCCGAGACGCTTGTTAATAACGTCTAGAGCGGATTGATAATTCATAATATCAGGCCCGTTGCTTTTCAGCAGCTCTTTCAGGGGCATTGCCAGCTTGCCATTCATAGCCGCTCTACCCTGCTCAGGAGGAACGATCATAATGTCGGGAAGATCGCCGCCGGCCAGCATCACGTTAATCTTCTCAGGATCACTGCTAATAATGTCCATCGTTACGCCAAGCTTTTTCTTAATTTCATCGGCGACAGGATTGTTCTGGATGCCCGGCGCTCCGGATGAGAACAATTGGTCCGTGCTGATCTTCAATGTGATTGGCGCTTTTCCGCCGGTCGTTGCCGGATCGGTCGTTGCCGTATTTTGATTACCCGGCTGATTCGTACCGGACGTGTTCCCGCTGCATGCCGACAGCAGCAGTGTCAAACTAAGCGTTGTCGTCAGCAGTGCGGCAAACGTAAACTTTCTTTTTTTCATGCCAGTCATCCCCTCTTTTTATAATCGTTTCTTATATACAACCTTTCACAAGGCGGCATATCGCAGTTTGGGAAGCTATCCTTTGATCGCGCCCAGCATAATTCCTTTTACGAAGTAACGCTGCATAAACGGATACACGAGCAGAATCGGCAGCGCAACAAGCATTGTAGTCGACATTTTAATCGATTCAGGCGTCAACACGATATTTTGAGCATTTTTCGTAATGCTGGAAGCATCCATCGTTGCCAGTGCATTTGCTGAATTCAAGTATTCGTACAAAATGAGCTGCAGCGTCTTTAAGCTTTGATTTTGCACCAGAAAGTAATTGTCCATCCAAGTATTCCACTGATTAACCGCTGCAAAAATCGCCACAGTTGCGACAATCGGCTTGCAGAGCGGGAAGATGATCGACCAGAACAGTCTGAGGAAGCCAGCTCCATCCATCATCGCCGACTCTTCGAGCGCAGCCGGCAGCTGCTCAATATAGGTTTTGATGAGTATAACAAAATAACCGGAAATCGCAGTAGGCAGCACATACAACAGAAAGTTGTTGTTGAGGCTGAGCATCTTCATCGTAATATACCAAGGAATAAGACCTGCGTTAATGTAGAGAGTGACGACGAGCAGGCGGTACACGACCTTGCGCAGCATCATTTCCCTTTTACTAAGCAAATAAGAGAAAAAGCTGCAGCAGATGACGGTGAGCGCGGTTCCAATAACCGTCCGTGCAACCGAGACGAGAAAGGAATTCGTCATATAGGGCAATTTCAGAATACTTTGATAGGTCGTGAAATCTAGGCCCGCCGGCTTCAAGAAAATGCCTTGTGCCACCTTCGCTGGATCGCTAATGGAATAGATTAAAACGTAATAAAAGGGATAGATGCAAATAATGACACATAAAGCCAATAATGAATAGTTGATAATATCGAATGTCCGATTTTTTGCTATCAGCATGCCAGAGCAGCTCCTTTCCTCAAACCTTAGATCAGGCTGTCGCCGCGTAATTTTTTCGAAAGCTTATTCACCGAGAACAACAGAATAATGCTGATTGCCGTCTTGAAGATGCCGACCGCCGTAGCGTAAGGATAATCGCCGACAATGACGCCCATCCGGTAGGCATAATAATCCAGCACTTCTATTTTTCCAGCTATCAATGGATTATAAAATACGAAATACTGGTCAAACGAGCTAGACAGCATGTTGCTGATATTGAGCAGCGTCAGTACGAGGAACGTTGGCAATACACCCGGAATCGTAATATGCCATATCGTTCGCATCCGGCTGGCTCCGTCAACTCTCGCTGCATCATACAGCTCGGAATCAATGCCGGCAATTGCCGCAATATAGATGATGGCATTCCAGCCCAACGTCTTCCAGATGGTCAGGAACGTTTGGAACATCCAGGTTGAGCTTTCATTAGCCATAGGCTGAACAGTAAAATCCAGGCCAAGCTTGCCGAACGCCATATTGATTAGACCTTCACTGGAGAAAAAGGCAAATGCCAACGAGTAAACGAGCACCCAGCTAATGAAGTTGGGCAGCGTGGAGAAGGTTTGGACAAATTTTTTGTATTTCCCCGATGAAACCTCGTTAACCATGATGGCAAATATGATGGCAAGCGGCGAGAACAGCAGGTTCAGCAGATTCATAGCCAACGTATTTACAAAGGCGTTGACGAGATCGGAGGAGGAAGTAAATATTTCTTTAAAATGCTCCAATCCGACAAATGGCGTAGCTGACAGCGGAACGCCCGGCTTATAGTCAAAAAAGGCGTAAACCCAGCCATATACGGGAAAGTAGTTGAAAACGAGCATGCCGACGATGAACGGAATGGACAACAGGAACAACAGCTTGCCATCCCTGCTGACCTTCTTCTTTTTGACCGGCTGCGATTGACTGACTGTAAGCGATGTCATGCTGGCGTTTCTCCTCTCTATTTCTGTATAGCAACATTATATTTCAGCCTTGCGGCAATCTACATGCAGGCAGTTATGTCTTCTTGGATAATTCTCCGGCCGCGGATGTGCATCTCTATTATTGGGCCTGTTGGCAGGCACGATTCGTTGGATTATTCTATCGGTTTTTGTAATTTCACAGCAAAAAGGCTTTCCTTAAGATCGCTCGGGATCTGTAGGAAAGCCTGATATATGGTTTGCCTCCGGTCATTATCGGCCGATGGCTATCCAGTTGATGAAGCCGTTTGGCTCATCACTAATGCGCGTACGGATTAAACCGATGACGACGCTGTTGACTGTTTTGGCACGGACAACTGCATAACAGGCAGGATGGTCGCTCGTCGCTGTTACGACATACGCATCACTCTCGAAGGACTCGTCGAATTTGATCATAATGTCGAGCTGATCACGCTGCGAGGTAAAGCTGTACGGACATAAGCCGAATTGCTGCTTCACAGTTCCTGCACTGGCCGGCGCAATAACGGGATTGAAGGTAAGCATCGACAGTCCGACATACTCCTCATTGAAGTCTGTCTCCGAGAAGCTAGGAATAATGCCGGCGCCAGCTTCTCCAGCGTAATGGCTCCGTCTGCCACTGCATCCGTCGTCACGCTCGCTTTCGCAAGCTTCGACTCTGTCACGCTGGCTTCAGCCAGCTTGGATTCCGTTACACTCGCATTACCTAGCTTTGACTCCGTCACGCTGGCTGGGGCTAGCTTCGTTTCCGTTACACTTCCAACGCCTAGCTTCGACTCTGTCACGCTGGCTGCAGCTAGCTTGGATTCCGTTACACTCGCATCGCCTAGCTTCGACTCTGTTACGCTGGCTGCAGCTAGCTTCGTTTCCGTTACACTCGCATCGCCTAGCTTCGTCTCTGTTACGCTGGCTG
>NZ_CBVJ010000074.1 GCF_000513275.1 Paenibacillus gorillae
ATCGCTCAGCTTCGACTTCGTTACGCTCGCATCAGCCAGTTCGATTCCGTTACACTCGCAGCGGCCAGCTTCGACTCCGTCACGCTCGCAGCGCCCAGCTTCGATTCCGTTACGCTTGCATCGCTCAGCTTCGTTTCTGTCACGCTTCCATCGCCCAGCTTCGGCTCCGTCACGCTCGCTTCAGCCAGCTTCGACTCCGTTACACTCGCAGCGCCCAGCTTCGACTCCGTCACGCTTTCATCGCTCAGCTTCGTTTCTGTCACGCTTCCATCGCCCAGCTTCGTTTCTGTCACGCTTCCATCGCCCAGCTTCGGCTCCGTCACGCTCGCATTGGCCAGCTTCATTTCTGTCACACCCGCATCGGCCAGCTTAGACCTCGTTACGCTTCCGTCACTGAGTTTTGCTTCCGTTACACTCGCAGCGAGCAGCTTCGATTCTGTCACGCTTCCATCGCCCAGCTTTGACTTCGTTACGCTCGCATCAGCCAACTTCGACTCCGTTACACTCGCAACGGCCAGCTTTGACTCCGTCACACTCGCATTGGCCAGCTTCGACTCCGTCACACTCACAGTGCTGAGCTTCGCTTCCGTTACGCTACCGGCACCTAGCTTCGACACCGTTACGCTTCCATCGCTCAACTTCCACTCTGTCACGCTCGCATCGACCAATTTCGATTCCGTCACGCTCGCATCAGCCAGTTTCGATTCTGTCACACTCGCATCGACCAGCTTCGATTCTGTCACACTCGCATCGACCAGCTTCGATTCCGTCACGCTCGCATCAGCCAGTTTCGATTCTGTCACACTCGCATCGACCAGCTTCGATTCCGTCACGCTCGCATCAGCCAGTTTGGACTCCGTCACACTTCCATCACTCAGCTTCGACTTCGTCACACTAGCTTCACCAAGCTTTGACTCCGTCACGCTTCCATCACTCAGCTTAGATCCCGTTACGCTCGCATCGGCCAACTTTGACTCCGTCACACTCGCACCGCTCAGCTTAAATTCCGTTACGCTCGCATCAGCCAGCTTCACTTCCGTTACGCTTCCATCGCCTAGCTTTGCTTCCGTTATGCTCGCATCAGCCAACTTCGACTCCGTCACACTTGCATCGCCTAGCTTAGCTACCGTTACGCTTGCATCAGCTAGCTTCACTTCCGTTACGCTTCCATCGCTGAGCTTTGCTTCCGTTACGCTCTCATCAGCTAGCTTCACTTCCGTTACGCTTCCATCGCTGAGCTTTGCTTCCGTTACGCTCGCATCAGCCAGCTTCGACTCCGTCACACTTGCAGCGTTCAGTTTCGACTCCGTCACGCTTCCATCGCTCAGCTTTAATTCCGTTACGCTCGCATCAGCCAGCTTCGCTTCCGTTACACTCGCATCGGCTAACTTCACTTCCGTTACGCTTCCATCGCCTAGCTTTGCTTCCGTCACACTCGCATCAGCCAGCTTCACTTCCGTTACGCTTCCATCGCCTAACTTTGCTGCTGTTACGCTCGCATCACCAAGCTTTGACTCCGTCACGCTTGCATTACTCAGCTTCGACTCCGTTACGCTCGCTGCGCTCAGCTTCGACTCCGTCACACTTGCATAAGCCAGCTTCGCTTCCGTTACGCTCGCATTACTCAGCTTTGCTTCCGTGACACTTGCATCACTCAACTTCGATTCCGTTACGCTACCGGCTCCTAACTTGGCCTCCGATACGCTACCGGCTCCAAGCTTCGACTCCGTTACGCTTGCGGCGCCCAGCTTCAGCTCCGTCACGCTTCCGGCGCTTATCTTCGACTCCGTCACGCTCGCGTTGCCTAGCTTCGACTCCGTCACGCTTCCATCGCTCAGCTTCGACTCCGTCACACTTCCATCACTCAGCTTCGACTTCGTCACACTCGCATCACCAAGCTTCGACTCCGTCACACTTCCATCACTCAGCTTCGATCCCGTTACGCTCGCATCATCGAGCTTCGACTCCGTTACGCTTCCATCGCTCAGCTTCGACTCCGTTACGCTGCCGTGGCCTAGCTTCGCTTCCGTCACGCTGCCGTCGCCCAGCTTTGACTCTATTACGCTTCCATCTCCCAGCTTCGACTCTGTTACGCTGCCGTCGCCTAACTTCGTGTCCGTCACGCTTCCATCGCCCAGCTTCGACTCCGTTACGCTTGCAGCGCCCAGCTTCGACTCTGTCACACTCGCATCACTCAGCTTCGCTTCCGTTACACTTGCATCGCGCAGCTTGGCTTCCGTTACGCTCGCTTCGCCTAGTTTCGCTTCCGTCACGCTTCCATCGCCCAGCTTCGACTCCGTCACGCTTCCATCGCTCAGCTTCGATTCCGTCACGCTTCCGGCGCCCAGCTTCGACTCCGTCACGCTCGCAGCGCTTAGCTTCGACTCCGTCACGCTCCCGGTGCTCAGCTTCAACTCCGTCACGCTCGCAGCGCTTAGCTTCGACTCCGTCACGCTCGCATTGCCGAGCTTCGACTCCGTTACGCTTCCATCGCTCAGCTTCGTCTTCGTCACACTAGCTTCACTTAGCTTCGACTCCGTCACGCTTCCAGCACTCAGTC
>NZ_CBVJ010000075.1 GCF_000513275.1 Paenibacillus gorillae
GACTCCGTCACGCTTCCAGCACTCAGCTTTTCTTCCGTTACGCTTCCATCGCCCAGCTTCGCTTCCGTCACACTTCCATCGCCCAGCTTCGGCTCTGTTACACTAGCTTCACTCAGTTTTGCTTCTGTCACACTTGCATCGCTCAGCTTGGCTTCCGTTACGCTCCCGTCACCGAGCTTCGACTCCGTTACACTTGCATCAATCAGCTTCGCTTCCGTTACGCTCCCGTCACCGAGCTTTGCTTCCGTCACGACTCCATCGCCCAGCTTCACTTCTGTCACGCTCGCTGCGCCCAGCTTCGACTCCGTTACACTTCCGTCGCCCAGCTTCGTTTCCGTCACGCTTCCATCGCTCAGCTTCGCTTCCGTTACGCTCCCGTCACCAAGCTTCGCTTCCGTTACACTCGCAGCGCCTAGCTTCGACTCCGTCACACTAGCTTCGCCCAGCTTTGACTCTGTCACACTAGCTTCACTCAGCTTCGATTCCGTCACGCTCGCATCAACCAGCTTCGCTTCCGTTACGCTACCATCAACCAGCTTCGCTTCCGTTACGCTACCATCGCTCAGCTTTGACTCCGTCACACTCGCATCGCCCAGCTTTGCTTCCGTCACACTCGCTGCGCCCAGCTTCGCTTCCGTCACGCTTCCATCGCCCAGCTTCGTTTCCGTCACGCTCGCATTGCTCAGCTTTGATTCGGTCACACTCGCAGCCCTCAGCTTCGACTCCGTCACGCTTGCATCGCTCAGCTTCGCTTCCGTTACACTCTCAGCGCCTAGCTTCGACTCCGTTACGCTCGCATCTCCAAGCTTCGACTCCGTCACGCTCGCATAACCAAGCTTCGCTTCTGTCACACTTGCATTGCTAAGCTTCGACTCCGTCACACTCGCATAACCAAGCTTCGACTCCGTCACACTTCCATCGCTCAGCTTCGACTCCGTCACACTCGCATCGACCAGCTTCACTTCCGTGACACTCGCATCGCCAAGCTTCGCTTCCGTCACGCTTGCATAACCAAGCTTCGCTTCCGTCACGCTCCCATAACCAAGCTTCGCTTCCGTTACGCTTGCATCACTCAGCTTCGACTCTGTTACGCTCGCATCGCTCAGCTTCGTTTCCGTTACGCTCGCATCGCTCAGCTTCGACTCCGTCACGCTTGCATCACCAAGCTTTGCTTCCGTCACGCTCGCAGCACCCAGCTTCGACTCCGTCACGCTCGCATCACTCAGCTTCGACTCCGTCACACTCGCATCACTCAGCTTCGACTCCGTCACGCTCGCTGCGCCCAGCTTCGACTCCGTCACGCTCGCATCACTCAGCTTCGACTCCGTCACACTCGCATCACCAAGCTTCGCTTCCGTCACACTCGCATCGCCTAGCTTCGACTCCGTCACGCTCGCATCAGCCAGCTTCAGCTCCGTCACGCTCGCATCACCAAGCTTCATTTCCGTTACGCTTGCATCGTCCAGCTTCGCTTCCGTCACGCTCGCATCAGCCAGCTGACGTTGACCTACTGAGCCCTCCACCAGCTTGCTTCCGCCAATGCTCTCATCCTCAACCTTATCCGAGCGCCATACTTCTCCGCTTAAGTGAGCCGATGTAATAGCACCTTTACGAATATGGTAGCCTTGCACCGTCTCAGCCTTCAAATGTTTGCCCGCGATCGTCTCCAGTTGAATATGCTCGCCGGACACCGCTGCTGCCGACAATTTGGCGGACGTTACCGATTCATCCTGCAAGATGTCCTCCGACACACTGCTGGACGTTAGATGCTCGCCCTTTACCGACAACAGCTGCAATTGGATAGAGCCTACCGAAAGCTCCGCAAGCTTGCTCTCCGTTACGGAAAAATCAGAAATATGCGCTGTTCCAACAGAATCTGTCTGCAAATGAATGCTTTCGACCGATCCTTCACGCAGATGCCCTGATCCGACGCTATTTGCCGCAAGCTTTGCCGCATTAACCGCCCCATCTGCAATGTGCCCGTCACGAACACTGCTCTCGCCAATGTGAATGCCGAGCACCGAAGCGTTCATAATATGACGGCTTTGGACCGCTTCGTCCTCAATATGCTTTGCCAGCACTGTACCAGAAGCCAGTTTAGCAGAGCCAACCGAACCGTCAGCCAGCTCTTCGCTGCCAACCGCAGCTATTTTCAAATGCTGGCTCCCGATGGTTCCCTCCTTCAGATGCTCGCCTCCGAATGATTTAGGCTGCAGGTGCTGCACACCAACCGAGCCTTCTGCAAGCAATGAGGCATCTACGATTCCCGGTTGCAGCTTAGACCTTCCAACGCTGCCGTCCGCCAATTTCGAAGCCGTTACACTGCTGTCTGCCATTTTATCCGTCGACACAGCCTCGGGAGACAACTTCAAGGAATTAACGACATAGTCGGCTAAATGATGCGAGAACACAACGCCCGGAGCCAAATAACGTTCCGTCACGACACCGATTGCCAGTTTGGCGCTCGTTACTGCACCATCCTGCAGTGCTTCCGTACCAACCGATTGGCGTGCTAAATGCTGCTGCTCCACGATTGCCTGCTGCAGATGCTGTCCATTCACCGCTTCAGGAGAAATTGTTTCTTCCGTTACCGATCCGGCCGACAGATGATAGGATCGAACAGCTTCCAGTCCGATTTTTTCGAATGTAACGACCTCGTCCTGCAGATGCCGGGTGGAAATAGCTCCGCTAGCGATTTTCGATTCGCTTATCGCACCGTCAGCAAGCTTCCCCTCGGACACGGATTGCTCTACAAGCTGCTCCCCTCCCACCGAGGCGCCTGCAATATGCTTCATCTGGACGGAAGCTGCTGCAAGCTTCGTGCTGTCTACCGCGCTATCCAGCAAATGTTCATTGCCGACCGATTCAGACTGAAGCTGCTCTCCGGATACGGAACCTTCAGCCAAATGGCGCTGCTGAATTTGTCCATCAGCGATTTTATCCGCTACGATGCTGCCGCGATTCAAATGCCGGCTTTGCACCGCATCATCCGCCAGCTTTACAGCAGTCACGCTTTGCTCCGCAAGCTTAGATACCGTTACGGCATGATCCACCAGCTTGATGGTGGACACTGATTGATCAAGCAGCTTAGCCGATGTGACGGCCTGCTCAGCGAGATGGCCGCTTTCGATTTGCCTTGGGCCGATGTGGGTACCAAGGACGGCCGACGGTTGAAGATGTGACGCGTCTACTGCGGCTTGCGCCAGATGCCCGGATGATACCGCCCCGGACTGCAGCTCCCTTGCCCCTATTGCTCCTTCGGCCAAATGTTCTGCTGCGATTACGCCCGGGGCCAAATGCTTTCCCTGTATGATACCTACCGCTACATGTTCGGCTAATATCAGCCCCGGTTTCAAATGTACGGAATCGACAGCCTCCACTGCAATTTTATCACTGCCAACCGTTCCGTCCCGCAGTTTAGAGCGGGTAACCGCGCCATCAGCGAGTTTGGAGCTGTTGATGGACTCATTCGCAATGTTTTCCGGACGAACAGCCCCGCTCTTGATTTTGTCAGACGTCACCGATTGATTGTCCAGCAATTTCTCTGTTATGATCATTTGTTTCAGATGCTTCGCTTCAATAGAACCCTCAGCGATTTTATCGGAACTGATCGTCCGGTCGGCAAGCTTATCAGACGTAATGCTGTCATCTGCCAGCTTGCTGCCGGAAATCGATTGATCCAATATTTTATCCCCGGTAATGGAATTATTCATCAAATGAGCAGAGTGAATGGAGTCCGGCTTAATTTTCGCGCCGTTCACCGCGCCGTTGACGATGTGTATGCTGTCTATTGCAAAATCGGCTATCGCCTTGGAATCGATGCTGCCAGCTCGTAAATGCTCGCCTTCGACAGCCCCTGTAGCGATTTTGTCGCCTGTAATGGCACCATCGACCAAATCATCGGTATAGATGAACGGAACGGGCTCATACAAGTCCTGCTTCTCCGCCAGCCGCTCTAATTTCTGATCATAGCTTGGCTCAGCAGTGCTGCTATTCGTTTCTGCTGTTGTCTCTGGAGACTCAGCCACCGGAAGTGAAGCGGCTGGTGCGACCGGTGCTGGCGGCGTTTCATCTTCGACTGCATCGACAGGCTCCTGTAAAGACGGAACTCCAATTGCATTAATGCTGACGTCTCTAGTTTCCTGCACCGGTTGTGCCGGCTGTACTGGCTGCGCTTGATTAGGCGCTTGTGCAGGGGCAGGCGTAATGTTGGCCTGACTCGACGGCTGCGAAGCTTTTCTTTTATTCAAATCGTCCAGCCACTTTAATTCGGAAGCATTCGGATTGTCGACATAGAAGAGCGGTCTTCGCCCTTTGGCGCTTCTCGGTTTTTTGCTTTTAGCCATTGTCCTCTCCTTCTTCCACCTGAAATGTCATACGTAATATATGCATCTACCCATAGGCTCGTTACTGGGGCAGGAAGGTTCACTACAAACGCAGCGCATAAAAAATACCCGTTCACGCGTATAGGCGCATGAACGGGTATTCAGGGTGTGTCTGAGAACTCTGAGGGCAGCAAATTTTGCCGAATTTTCGTTCCATGCAAGGCGCGTTTGTGAAGGCGTACCCGGGGGTACGTCAAGCAAACGGAACGATGCAGGGGGCGGAAAGGCGGTGAAAGGTGCCACTGAACGGGTTTTCAGACACGCCCTAGATCTTTTATTTCGTTTTGGAAAGCAGGTACAGGAAGTATGGTGCTCCGATAATCGCTACAATAATGCCTGTTGGTAATGAAGAGAAGGACCTCGCAATTGTGTCCGCCACAATAACGAGCAATGCGCCAAGCAGCGCTGAGGTCGGGATATTCAGCTGATGCTGAGGACCAACCAGACGCCGGGCCAAATGCGGTCCAACGAGACCTACAAAGCTGATGCCGCCGCCAATCGCAACGCAGGAGCCAGCGAGGCCTACTGCCGCTGCCAGCAGCCAAATCCGGTCGCGATTGATCGGCGTACCCAAGCCTTTTGCCATCTGATCGCCCAGATTCAGAATGTTAAGCGAACGGGACTTGATCATTGCAAATGGAATAAGTACAAAAATCCACGGAACCAAAGCGATAACGTATTTCCAGTTCGAGCCTGCAATGCTGCCTGCGAGCCAGATCGATACGTACTGATAATCTTCCGGATCAAGCGCTAGTGTCAAGACAACCATCGCGGCGTTAATACCAGCCTGGACGGCTACCCCAATCAAGATCATACGTGTTGGGAGCAATCCTTTGTGACGCTTATAGGCAAGCATGAAGATTAGAACCGCTGCACTTGCCGCTCCTCCAAGCGCCAATAACGGCAGGAGGAACAAATTAGCTGACGAATTATCCCGCAGGAAAGCAATGTACAGCGTCACCATTAAACCTGCGCCCGCATTAATGCCAAGGAGACCCGGATCAGCGAGCGGGTTGCGGAACAGCCCTTGCAAAATCGCACCTGACACGGCAAAGCCTGCACCGATAAGAACCGAAATAATGATCCGCGGCAGCCGGAATTCGAATAGAATCAGATGCTGCTTGTCAGTTCCCCAGCCAAACAGCGTCTTCACGACATCTATCGGCGAGAGCCGGATGTGGCCGGTATTCATACTAACAATAAAAGCTGCGATAACCAGGATCGTTAAAGTCAGCATAACGATAATCGCACGGCTTCTTCTTCTGCTTTCCGTTACGGATATGTTTAGTTTATTCATTACAATTCTCCCCTCTGTTTCACTGCAAGGTAGAGGAAGAACGGTACGCCGATCAGTGCAATTAAAGCGCCGATCGGAAACTCCGATGGAGGATTCATCGTTCTGGCTACGATATCAGCAAGCACGACCAGCAATCCGCCAAGCACTGCCGAACACGGTATAATCCAGCGATAATTGACGCCAACCAGGTAACGGGCAAAATGCGGAATGATAAGTCCAATAAAGCCTACAGCGCCCGCGACCGATACCCCTGCGCCCGCAAGCACTAACGTAAAGATTAAGCCTAACACTTTTATTAAGCCGGTTCTCGTTCCCAGCGAGACGGCAATATCTTCACCCAAACTCAGCAAAGAAATAGCGCGAGATATAATAATGGCGCCAATTAGCCCGCCGCCGATCCAAGGTGTAATAATCGAAATTTGCTGCCAGTTGATGCCGGCAACGCCGCCATGATACCAGAAGGCCATGTTTTGGCCCACCTTATAATGAATTTGAATACCTGAGCTAAGTGCGACGAACAATGCGCTGACTGCAGCGCCTGCAAGCGTCAGCCGGACCGGCGTCAAGCCGCCTTTAGACAGGGAGGTAACTCCGTATACGATAGCGACGCCAAGAGCCGCGCCTACGAAACAGAAAAGCATAATACTCATATATGAAAGACTAGGGAAAAAGGCAAAACAAATAGCCAACACAAACCCTGCGCCCGCATTCAGACCAAGCAAGCTGGGATCGGCAAGCGGATTTCGCGTCATCCCTTGCATAATTGCGCCAGACACAGCAAAGGCTGCTCCAACAACCGCACAAGCTATTGCACGAGGCATACGAAGCTCACGAATAATCTGATGGCTCGTTAAATCCGGATTAAACTTAAATACCGCTTCCCACACGGTTTCCAGACTGATGTTGGCTGCTCCGACCGATATCGCCAGTGCCATGGAAAGCAAGAGCGCTGCTGTACCGCCTATGAGGATGATCGTCGCAACGACCGGTCTGGCATGCAGCTTGACGGAAGGCTTTGCTTCCGTTTCATTATTGAGTGCCATTGATGCAACTACCTTTCTGTATGTAACTTATAAATTCATTTGATAACGATTCTCGTTTTCAAATATATCAAAGTTTGATTCCAAATTCAATTCTAATTATGCGCTTTGTTTTTCCCAACAGTACGAAAATAGAAGAAGGCCGTCCCGGGCGAGATTATGCTAGCTCCGCGAACAGCCTTCTATTCCTATTTGCTATCAGCTTAAATAGCAATTCCTTCTATAATTCTGATTCGGCATCTGCTATTGCAGTTGCCCCTGCTGTGCTTCCTCGAAGCAGCTTCAGCCAGCGGTCGGCGGTGTGCTGCCAGGTAAACATCTGCTCCACGCGCTTCCTGCTTTCCGCTCCCATCCGGTCACGGAGTTCTTTATCGAGAAGAAGCAGTCTCAATTTATCGACCAGTTCACTCTCCACCCGCCCGGGGTCGATAAGAAAGCCGGTTTCCCCGTCGCGTATAATTTCCTTCATTCCCCCTGCACTCGTAGCAATCACCGGCAAGCCGCAAGCCATCGCTTCAACATTGACGAGGCCAAACGCTTCCCGCTGGCCGGAAGGAACGACGGCAATGTCCGAAGCAATGAACCATTTCGGCACTTCAGTATACGGTACATAAGGAACGAAGCGCACATTACCGGGACAATTGCGGGCGAGCTTATGCAGATTCCGGGAGTAGGCTGTCGTCCGGTGCGAGCCGTAAAAGGGGCTGCCTACGATGACGATCAGCAGCTCAGGATCGATTTGGGCAAGCGCCGGAGCTGCGCGAAGCAGATGGTGCACCCCTTTGAGCGGAATTAACCGGCCGAGGAAAATAACCACCTTCCGGCCGCTCAGCCCTTTTTGTTCCCGGATCAAAGACCGCATAGACATCCCCTCATCCGAAAACCGGGACGGAAACCGTTCAGGCTCGACGCCCGGGTAAACAACCTTTAACTTTGATCTTGCCTCAGGAACCCGTGCAGCGACTGTCCGCAGCAGAAACTCGCTATTCACGATAATCTTGTCCGCTGCACGCAAGCATTGCCGCAGTTTGGACCGTGTCAAATACTTGCCGCCTATAAAGGTAGAGGAATGCAGGCTGAGCCAAATCTGTTTACGCGGATATCTTCTCCTTAAGGCCAATACGTATAAGGGACGATTGTCCACTTGAATATGAGAGGGCGCAAATCTCGCGATCGCTCTTCCTGCTGCTGCAATGTACGATGCTTTGTTCATCGCATTGAATCTTTCACAGAAGACACCGTTGACATAGCCGGTTCTAGCCAGGCCGCGCATGCTTTTCCCATAAATACGCGGCTCAGCATGCGGTTTTAGAAGTGGAACGAATTTCTCGACGACACGCTCAACGGAACTGCTTTTTCCAGACGGAATAGGGAAGGAACCCGGAGTAACGAATGCGACCCTTGGGGATGCCATTTGTCTATGAAAACCTCCTGCCAGAAGCGTTGATTCACTAGCATACGCATTCTTTTCCGTGGTTGCTATAGGCCAATGAAGACACGCTGCGCTTTAGTTTCTATTGCTTTGTACTGCTTCTTATGGCACACTGTTCGAGAAAAGCAACAACCTACGAAGTATGAAAGGACGTGCGGTACGATTCATGAAAGACCGATTTTTTCGTGCCATGACGGAATTAAGCTCGCGCAAATGGATTTCCAAAACCACCGGAAGGTTCGCACAATCCAGAGGAAGCCGATTGTTTATCGCTAAATTCGCCAGCATGTATGGCATAAAGACAGAAGAGGCTGAGAAGCCGCTTCAAGAATACAAAACGTTAAATGAATTTTTCACACGCAGACTGAAGCCAGGAGCCCGTTTACTGGATTCGGACATGACTGCGCTAATCAGTCCGGTTGATGCTCTCATTACCGGAGCAGGCCCTATTACAAGCGGGACGATCGTCAATGTAAAGGGACAGGACTACACCGTTGAAGAGCTGCTGAACCGTTCTCCCCGCATGGAAAATTACAAGCATGGCTATTACATCGTGCTCTACTTAAGTCCAACCGACTATCACCGCATTCATTCTCCGGTAAGCGGACGCATTGTCGAGCGTGAGCATGTGCCCGGCAAAGTATATCCGGTTAACGAGTTCGGTCTGACCCGCATGCGCAGAGTGCTCAGCCGCAATGAGCGTCTGATCACTTATATTCAGCATGATGGGGGAGAAACCGCGGTCGTCAAGGTTGGAGCGATGAACGTAAGCAGCATCCGCTATGTAGAGCCGATTAAGCCAACGGCGGAAAGAGGCGGCGAGCTCGCTTATTTCGAATTCGGCTCCACCGTCGTGCTTCTGCTCGAAGACGATACTTTCGAGCCTCGCGCCGATTTGCAAGTCGGCCTCAAGGTTCGTATGGGCGAGCGCTTGGGTAAATTGATTAGCCAAACCTAATAAAAATAAGCAAGGACCGTGAACTCTCCAGGGTGAAGAGAATTCGCGGTCCTTTTATTTACAGCCTATGTCTATTTCCCCCGTATTAGCGAGCCAGCCTCCGCCAGCAGTCCCCGATTCTTCTGAGACCTTCCGCAATATCTCCTTCATTCAAATGGGCAAAAGCGAACAATGCGCCGGCCGGCCCTCCCTCTGGAGCCGCCCCGCCTGTGTGATCTGCTATCCAATAAGGCTTGGAGCTGCTCCACTTAATGCCTTCCTGAACGCATTGCGTTCGCAACTGTTCTAAGTCATCCGGATTGCCTGCCCAATCCGCATACAGGTGCAGACCGGCGTCAGAGGGTTTGAAGCGGAACAGCCCGCTTAAGTGACGCTCTGCCTCTTCACGAAACTTCAACAGCCGCCTGCCATACAACCGCCGTTGACGCCGCAAATGACGGGAGTAGAGACCGCTTGCCATAAAGGCCGCCAAAGCTCTTTGCTCCGCAACGCCGCTAGAACGAGGCTCCAGCCAATGCTTGGCCAGACGCATCGGTTCTCTTAGCGATTCCGGCACGACCGCATAACCAAGCCGAAGCTCCCGGAACATCGTTTTGGAGAAGGTTCCAACGTATACGACTCTGCCTTCATAATCGAGCGCCTTGAGAGGCTCCGAAGGACGGCCGCCCCAGCGGAATTCACTGTCATAATCGTCTTCAATAATGACGGCCTCATGAATGGAAGCCCATTCGAGCAGCTGTCTTCGGCGCTGGGGATCAAGAGCCACGCCTGTCGGAAACTGACGGCTCGGAGTAACGAACAGCAGTCTCGCATCCCATGGCTCAGGCACGATCCCATGATCGTCAACAGAAGCGTATACAGGACAGCCGCCCGCCGCCTCTACAGCCCGGCGGATACCGTCATAGGAGGGATTTTCCACAACAACTTTATTTCCGGGTTCGATCAGCAGCATGGACAACAGCGCGATGGCATACATGGAGCCATTCGTAATGACGATGTCATCTGCCGATACGACGATTCCTCTCTCCCGCCGCAATTCATGCGCGATGGCCTCACGCAGTGAGCGGCTGCCCGATGTCTCTAACGATTCATGGCGTTCCTGCTCGGAGAGGCGGCGAACCTGCTCGAACATTAACGTGCGCCAGTCATCCCATGGGAATAGCGAGGCATCCGTGCGGCTAATAGAGAAGTCGATGGCTTTCTCCCCGTTCTCAATGCCCGGAAGAGCTTCAGCTTCAAGCCATTGTCGTCCGGAATTCAACCGCTTAGCCCAAGTTGACAGCGGAATCTTCGCCCGCTCCACCGATTCGGAGACTTGAAGGGCAGGCCTGTCATAGGCGACAAAGGTACCGCTGCCCCTTTCGGTTCGCACGAAGCCTTCCGCTATGAGCATGTCGTACACCTGATTCACAAGTCCGCGAGACAGCTCCAATTGATCCGCGAGCAGCCGGCTCGAAGGCAGACGTTCACCGCCCCGCAGTGTACCCGTTACAATTAATTCCCGCAGTGCTTGGAACAAAGCCGCCGTCTTCTTCCCCTCGCGGGCAGCTGCTCTTTCATAAGCGGCTATAATGCTATGCTCCATGGAGATTGCCCCCCCTGCCATTCATACTGTTAACTGGTCTATTAAAATTCGATGGAATTGGATCTTTTTAGCGATCAGATTTCAGTCTACCATAGCTGTATTCCACATGGGAAGACGAAGGAGGCTTTGCAGAATGCGAAGAAAAGAGCTTGCAGTTGATAATCAAGAAGATATCGAACAGTTTCTGGCTGAAATGAGCTTCGGTGTATTGGCAACGGTATCCGCTGACGGATTTCCGGCTGCAACGCCGTTGAACTTTGTATTTACGAACGGCAGCATTTACTTTCATGGAGCAAGAGCAGGCGAGAAAATTGCCAACCTTTCCAAGCGGCCTAACGTCACCTTTTGCGTAGCTAAGGAATATGCCATTATCCCTTCCTACTACACCGACCCCGAACTGGCATGTCCCGCAACCGCTTTTTTTCAAATCGGTCGTTATCGCCGGACGAGCATCACTCGTCGAAGATTTGCCCGAGAAAGCTTCAGCCTTGCAGGCGCTGATGGTCAAGCTTCAACCGGAAGGCGGCCATAAGCCCATTCTGGCTGATGATCCGGCATACCGCGGCAATGTTAAAGGGGTTGCAGTCGTTCGCATCAATGTGGAGCATATGAGCGCCAAGTTCAAGTTTGGCCAAAATGAAACCCTGGAGGATAGAGCGCCGGTTCTAGAAGGACTTCGGGAACGAGGCGGAGAGCTGGATCACGAGACAATCGAGCTGATGCGTAAGTATTGTCCCCAACACAACGGGGGCAGCCAATAAAAGCAAGAACCTCCGGCCAGTCTGCTCTAGTGAGCGAGACTGGCCAGGAGGTTCTTTTTTCACACTATTAATTTACCGGATTTCGGAAGGGCTTCTTCCTGTATATTGCTTGAACTGCCTGCTGAAGAAAAAGATGTCCCGGTAGCCGAGGGCATCGGCCACCTCCGTCACATTCATCCCTTCATGCATCAGCAGGTGCTGAGCGCGCTCAATCCGTGTCTGGATCATATAGGACTGTACCGACGTTCCGATCATTTCTTTAAATTTCATTGAGAAATAGCGGGGCGACAGCTGAGCACGATGAGCCAAATCCTCTACCCGGTGTGGAACGCCTGGATTTTGCCGCACATAATTGGCGATTTCATGAATGGCTTCCGTCAGCTGATTGCTCGCCTTCCTCTCCAGCGGCACCTGCAGGTCCAGATCCTCGCGCAGCAGATGAATAATGAGCTGCTTGAGCACTAGCTGGGCCTCTTCTTCGGCCGCAAAGGTCTTCACGAGGAATAGGCGCACGTAACGGGAAAGCAAATGCTCAAACTCGACGGTGTCGGCAAACTGCCTGTAACGTCCCGGCACCTGCACGACAGGCACCCTCGTATCAAAGTGAATATAAGTCAAAACGAGCGGCTTTTGAGGGTTATGGGTTGCACTGGTGAAATCACCGGGGCGGAACAGGAAGCAGCTTCCTTTGCCGACCGGATACTTCGACCCGTTTACTTCGACTTCCCCTTCTCCGCTCCATACGTAAAATAAATCGAAATTCGGCATTGGCTTCTCTCGCGGTGCCCATCTCCAGCCAGGTTCACATACGATTTTGGCGAGCGGGGGCAGCAAAATAAGCGATTCCGGTGTGATATGCAGCATCTGCGAGCAGTCCTCCTATGCATGGACGATTTAATGAGGTTAAAAAGCTTTGCAGTTATTGACGATATTATTCCGGTCATCGACTGCTCAATATGTCTGCTTGCCTTAGCCTGAAACCTGTCCGTATTCATTTCAAAATCAAATAAAAGTGAGGAAATAAAGCATCTGCCGTCATCATACAACAGCGCCAAACTTTTTCGCAAGCCTGTACGGGACGATTTGCATTTTCCTGCATATCATCCGATTGTTTGTTAAATTTATTTAATTTCGCATGGTTTGAACACTGCAAAAAATGTTATAATAGCTCCCGATAAGCAATCTCTACAGGAAATAATACTATAATGAACTGAACTATCGGAAGGATGGAATGAGGTCCATGAACCCACTTGCTCGGCAGTTGAACGAGACTTTACAAGCGGAAAGCCCTGACGTTTACGCGATGTTGTCCGGATTAGGAAAGGCGATTTATTTCCCGAAGGAAGGCATCTTGAGCCAATCCGCAGAAGCGAAGGCAAAAGCCAAGAAATATAACGCTACGATCGGTATCGCAATCGAAGACGGAAAGCCGATGCATTTGAAGGTCATTCAAGATACGCTGAGTGCATACGATCCGAAAGATATATATGAATATGCGCCTCCTGCCGGCAAGCCTGAGCTCCGTGCGGCATGGAAGGCTAAAATGCTGAAGGAGAACCCTTCGGTTGAAGGCAAAACAATTAGCAATCCCGTTGCGACGAACGCTCTGACACACGGCCTGAGCATCGTTGCCGATCTGTTCGCAGATGCGGGAGACGCTGTCATTATCCCGAACAAAAACTGGGAAAACTATGAGCTTACCTTCGGCATCCGCCGTGGTGCAGAAATCGTAGAATATCCGTTGTATAACGAGAACAACCGCTTTAATGCGGCTGGCCTTCGCGAAGCACTGCTTGCACAAAAGGATAAAGGCAAAGCGATCGTTATTCTAAACTTCCCGAACAATCCGACAGGCTACACGCCAGGACCAGAGGAAGGCGATGAGATCATCGCAGTCATCCGTGAAGCGGCTGAAGCCGGCATTAACGTTGTTGCTGTTACCGATGATGCTTACTTCGGCCTGTTCTTTGAGGATTCGGTTCATGAATCACTGTTCGGCAAGCTTGCCGATCTGCATCCGCGTGTTCTTGCTGTTAAAGTAGACGGAGCGACGAAAGAAGAATATGTATGGGGCTTCCGCGTAGGCTTCATTACGTACGCTTCGCAATCGGATAACACGCTGGTTGCGCTCGAACAAAAAACGATGGGCATTATTCGCGCCACGATTTCAAGCGGCCCGCATCCGTCGCAAACCTTCGTTCTTCGCGCCCTGCAATCGCCAGAGTTCGAAGCGCAAAAAGCGGAAAAATATGAGATTATGAAACAACGCGCCAACCGCGTGAAGTCGCTGCTCGACAGCGGGCGCTATGGCGATGTATGGGGCTACTATCCGTTCAACTCCGGCTACTTCATGTGTCTGAAGCTGAACGGCGTGTCGGCTGAAGAAGTACGTACAAGACTGCTTGACCAGTACGGCGTCGGCACTATCGCTCTTGGGGAAACCGATCTGCGCGTCGCATTCTCCTGCATTGAAGAGCCGAATTTGGAAGAGCTGTTCGATACGATCTACAAAGCGGTAACGGAAATTTCCGGCAGCCGTTAATCCCAATAGAAGAAGGCTTGGCAGCTTCCGCTGCCAAGCCTTCTTTTTATTCCTCATCATCTTCGCGGACGATTTTCCGTGTCATCCGCCCCGGACGAAGAAACAATGCGTAAGCAATCATAATGACTGGCGCAATGACGGCCGGCAGCGTATAGCCGAAAATCAGCAGTGTGATGCCAGCTGGCAGCCATACGAGAAAGGCAATGATGGCCAATACCCGAGAATCGACACGCACAATGCTTTCCGTTCGCTTCGCATCCGGCAGCGGGTAGACATGTCTCCACACTGTAAAGCTATGAACACGGCGCAATCCGCCGAGCTGAACCGCTATGATCAGCATTAAAACCGCGTATGCGGCAGCAGCCCCCCATCCATCCAGCCATACCGCTTCGGCAAACCAATAGACGATGAGCGCGCTGAGAAGCCCAAGTCTAACGATAATGCCGCCTAGCTCCGTTCGAATTAGAGATGCGGCGTACAAATAAACAAATGTATTCGCATGCCGGTAACGGATCCAGCTTAACGCCCAGCTGAGGTAGCGCCGCGGTGTTGAACGGGACGCCATGGACGGAACGTCGATAAACAATCCGAAAAATAAATAGATCGTTCTTCTCGTTCTCGCCTCTTCTTCTATTAATCGTTCCCAAGGGAGGGCATGTCTGGCCGGAATCCGGTACACGATAGCTAACAATGCAAAGATCAGAACACCAAATACTGCGGCCATCCACGGCTCGCGCGAGAGCATTGCTGCCAACCCGGCAGCAGTTGCCAGCCAGCGCAGCAGCCGGAGAAGTACACGCATCCCTGGCCAGGCCAGCAGCCGCTCCCGCCAGGCGCCCCACGTATTGACGGCACGAAGTGCAGCGGCGAACAGCAGCAGCCACCAGCCGCCTGCCAATCCGTCTCCATGACGGTATAGCGGCCAGTACAAGAGCAGCACAAGACCCGCAAGCAGGATCGTCAGCAGCAGGCTGCGCCGGAAGGAGCGGAATAAGTAATGGTCCATTCTCGCCTCCAGCGGCAGATGAAAGACGATGTCAGCCGGTACAAGCCATGTCCGCAGGGGACTCCAGCATAAGACCGGAACTAATGCAATGACGCCAACGAGCGTAAACGGAAAATCAGGCGGCACATCGCGAAGGAGCTTGATATAACCGAATCCCGAAGTAATCGCAATAAAGGACAAGACAAGCAAAAAACCGCTTTGACCCATATAGCCGAGGTAGGGCAGTATTTCCTTGCGGTAATCGGCAGCCCGCTTTACCCACATCGCTTCCAATGCTTGAAGCGGTGACATCATGGCCGTTCACCGGTTACAAGCTTGTAGAAGGCATCCTCCAGCCCGCCGCTGCGCGTCTCGATTCCGGCTGCGGCGCATACTTCCTCCAGATTGCCCTGCGCGGCAATGACACCATGATGCATTACGATAAAGCGATCGCAATAGGCTTCCACTGTCGCAAGGATATGGGAGCTCATAAGAATCGCCGAGCCTTTCTGTTTCACTTCAACAAGACGCTCCAGTAAGGAGCGGATGCCGAGCGGATCGAGGCCGAGAAAAGGCTCGTCAATAATATAAAGCGGCGGTTCTGATAAAAGCGCGTTCATAATCATTACCTTCTGTTTCATCCCTTTGGACAAATGAGAGGCAAATGCTCCCCGCTTTGCCGTCATCTGAAACTCCTTCAGCAGTTGATCCTTTCTGTCTTCAAAGACGCTGCCATCTACATTGTAAGCCATGCCAGTCAGCTTCAAATGCTCCTCCACGGTCAGCTCGTCGAACAAGACCGGCGTTTCCGGCACATAAGCGAATGCCGAACGGTATCGCTCCTGATTTTGCTCCAGCGCCACTCCATTCACTTGAATGCCGCCATCATGCGGCTTCATTAAGCCTAGAATATGTTTGATCGTCGTGCTTTTGCCCGCACCGTTCAATCCGATTAAGCCAACCATCTCTCCCGGCCGGATATCGAATGAGACGTTGTGAAGCACCGGCCGCCTTGGGCTGTAGCCGCCTGTTAAGCTCTCTACCTTCAATATAGGTTCGGTCATCTTCTCACCTTCAAATTCCATAAATGAAATGCTTCTTCTATCAGCATACCTAAAATTTCCTCAAAACTCAAAAAAATCAGCCGATATGCGCCCTTCCCAAGATGCATATCGGCTGTTTATATGTTTTTTCCTATTACTTGATCGTAATCGTTTTTACCGTTCCGTTCTCGCCTTTTACTTCAACAAGCTGGCCTTGCGTGAGTAAGGAGGCATTGCCTACGATTACAACATTAGGATCAATGTTGTAGATAAACGTGTAGGTCTGGTTGTTCGTAATTCTCGTTACGGAAATCGTTGCAAGCCGGCCCTGCGCATTCAGCGTTACCGTATTTACATTGCCCAGCTCCGTGAACGCTGTCGACGCCGGAGGCGTTGCAGCTTTCGTTACTTCAATGAAGACGACACGGTTTTGATACGTGCGAACCAGTACCTCATCGCCGGCTTGAAGTGCGCTGACAGCTGCTTTTTTATCCTCGCGGAAAATAAATACGTTCGCGTCCAGATCAAGCGTCAGCTCTTTGTTGTCGGGTTTAACGACCGTAATTTTGCTGCCCGATGCGGCTGCTTTCAGCTTGCCCGTAATCGCCAGCGCATCGTGATCCGGCATTTCTGAATCGGTGCGGTCCAGCAGTGCCGCCAGCTCAGCTCTCGATACCGGCTGGTTCGGACGGAAGGTTTGATCGTTGTACCCGGTAATAATGCCTTTTTTAATTGCAAGAGCTACGTAACCAACGGAACCGGCGGGAATGTTCTTCGCGTCTTTAAAGTCCAGCTTCGTATTGTTTAATGCTTTCGCTTCGTCCTCCAGCTTCAACGCTTTAATCAAAATCGTCGTCGCCCACAAGCGGCTCGCGTTTTGCTCAGGGTTAATCTCAGACTCGGTCTCTGTGAATAAGTCATTTTCCAGTGCCACAGCTACGTAACCAACTGCCCAAGGGTATTTTTTAGCCAGCTTGTCGGCGTCCTTGAAATTCAGATTCGATTTCATTTTGTCCGGCGATTCCGCCTGTTCGCGAAGTCCCATCAGGCGTACCGCGGCTACCAGCGTCTCGATACGGGAAATTTTTTGATTAGGCTTAAAGGTTCCGTCTTCATAGCCCGTGAACACTCCCTTGGAAGCGAGGCGCATAATGTATTCCAGAGCCCATTTCAGCTCATCCTCATCTTCAAATTTCCACGTAATTTTGTTTTTATCCTTGTCCTTGTCCTTCTCTTTATCCTTATCTTTGTCTTTCTTTTTCTTGTGATCATCTTGGTCCTGATTTTGCTGATGGTTGCCATTTTTTCCATTGTTATTGCCATGCGCAAATGCCGAAGTTCCGCCTCCTGCGAGCATCAGCAAAGCCATGGAAGTAATAATCGTCTTTTTCCAAACTGGAGTATTCATCAAAAAAGCCACTCTCCTTATCGCGATTGTACGGAAATGATTCCGCTTGACCTTCGCTAATACGTTTCGTCGAAGGCAATTCGCTTTGGGAGGGTGGCTGGTCTATTTTTCGTAAAACAGGAAAATCGTCCTAGTCCTGCTTTTCGTTCTCTTCACGCTTCGCTTTCAACCATTTCGGAGCGCCTTTATTCTTCTTGTCACGCTGTTTCTCCTGCTTCTGCTTAGCTGCGGAAGGCTGCTTCGGCGCACGGCTGACAGCCGCTTTTTGTGTATCCGCGACGCCAATACGTGCTTTTGGCTCATTACGGACACTGTCGCGTTCAACTGGAGCGAACTGCGGCCGGCTAACCGGTTTTTTCGCGGCCGAAGGATAGTCGGACTTGTCAGGCTTGCTGAATCTGCTCGTTGCCGAAGCGCTGCGCGCCTCTTCCGGCGTCATCAGCTTGCCGCGGTACATCGCCTTCTCCGGCAGCTCAATGCCAAGCTGCTTGCGGAACTTGTCCATAATGAACAGCTCCTGCGGCGTTATGATCGATACGACCGTACCGGATTTCCCCATTCGCCCTGTCCGGCCCGCGCGATGCACATAATGGTCGGCATCGACAGCAGGGTCCAGTTGAATAACGAGCGGCAGCCCCTCGATATCGAGCCCCCTTGCGGCAACATCCGTCGCAAGCAGAAGCTGGCAGCGGCCGTCGCGGAAGCGTGCCAATGTAGCGGAACGGCGCTGTTTGTCCGCATCGCCATATAGCGTCTCAACGTTAAAGCCCTCATAGCTGAGCTTCGACTCCCAGTTGGCAATATTGTCGGTCGCATTCAGGAACAGCAGAGCCGACTTCGGGTTCAGCAGCCGAAGAAGCCGGCGGGCTGTATCTGTCTTATCTCTTTTATCGCTGACCAAGTAATAATTGTCGATCGTCTCGGATACCCGGTGCTGCGGCGCAATTTGAATCCTTACCGGATCATTCATCCAGCGCCCTTCAAATCTAGCCATTTGATCGGGATAGGTTGCCGAGAAAAAAGCAATTTGCCGTTCACTGCCCATGGCAAACAAAATCGCTTCGACCTCGCGCGTAGAACCAAGCTCGAACACTTGATCGGCCTCATCGATGACGACGCTTCGCACGTCATGCAGCTTTAGCTTGCGCAGCTTCAACAGCTCGTGAATGCGTCCCGGCGTGCCAATAACAAGCTGCGGATGAAGCTTCAGCTTCTCCACCTGCCGTTTGAGCGCAGCTCCGCCGATCAATTGCTGCACACGCAGTCCTAGCGGCTCCGCATAGCTTTCCGCTACACGAACGATTTGCATCGCGAGCTCCTGCGTAGGGGCGAGAATAACGCCCTGTACCGCTTTGGAGGATGGCTTCAGCTGCTGCAGCATCGGCAGCAAATAAGCCAGCGTTTTGCCCGTGCCGGTCTGCGAACGCGCCGACACATCCTTGCCTTCTAACAGCACAGGAATGGCATCCGCCTGAATAACCGTCGGCTCCTTAATGTCACTCGCTGCCAGCTTATCAACGAGCGGCTTCAATAATCCCATTTCATTCCAATTCATCGTACTCATTGTCGATTCCTCACTTATAATAACGCTATTTTCGATTGAACAGGTTTCCGAAAAACCGGTCTACGACACGGGGAAACAGCTGATACAGCTTTATGCCCGCCGCGGCCGATTTCGGCAAATCCACTTCTGCCGTTCCGCGCTCCATCACGCGCACAATCGATTTGGCGACATATTCAGGCTTCATCATAAACCAGCTTACATTTTTCACATACGAACCAGAAGGGTCGGCAAGCTCAAAAAAAGAAGTATCAATCGGACCCGGATTTACGGCGGATACTCGAATACCCTGTGGCTTCAATTCCATCCGCAGCGAATTCGTGAATCCAAGCACCGCATGCTTCGATGCCGAATACCCGGTCGATTTGGAAGAGCCAATCTTGCCGGCCATCGATGCGATGTTAACGATATGGCCACTGCCCTGTTGGAGCATATAGGGCAATACCGCCTTTGTACAGCGGACGATTCCCATATAATTCGTATCCATCATCGATTCAAAGCTCCCGATCGGCGCATCGATAAAGCTCTCAAACTTGCCAAAGCCGGCGTTGTTCAGCAAAATATCGATTTTCCCATGCTTGGCGATGATCGCTTCCACCGTTTCTGTCACTTGCTCCATGTCGGTAACATCCATTGGAAACACAGAGCATGGGCCTGTGACCGCCTCAGCGCTCTCGCGAAGCTTATCCAAATTTCGTCCGGTCAACACCGGGATGGCTCCCCGTTCCGCCAACAATTTGGCTGTCACCGCCCCGATCCCGCTTGAAGCTCCGGACAGGAGCACAACCTTATCTTTCAACATCCATATCACCCAGTCTAGTGTACTTGATTCGACCTCTTTAAGCAAAAGAAAAAGCTCCCGAAGGAGCCTTGTACTTGTGCTATGATGCGACTAGTACCTGAATGTCCAAAACTCCGATTCCTTCCA
Source organism: Paenibacillus gorillae (assembly GCF_000513275.1). Taxonomy (GTDB): domain Bacteria; phylum Bacillota; class Bacilli; order Paenibacillales; family Paenibacillaceae; genus Pristimantibacillus; species Pristimantibacillus gorillae. Next base: position 19,926 of record NZ_CBVJ010000075.1, read on the forward strand.
TAATGAGCGGAACCGTTAAAGCTTGCGTCGCCACAAATCCAGCGGCGTTAGCAGAATGGATCACTTTCGGCGGCGTAATATCGACGCGTACACCCTGATTGAACAGCATCGTGCTGGCATTTCCGCTGATCATGTTGCCCAGCTCAGATATCGCGCTCCGTCCGATTTCATCAATCTCTGAGATTACGAAACCGCCCATCATCGCCGACACCATCTTGAGCGCGACCTCCTCACTGAGGCCAAATACAATATCACCGTTCATTTGCCCGTTCAATCCAATTTGGATCCAAATATAGTTTTCTGAAAATTTAATATCTTTCAAGCCAAGCTGGCCCGTTGACGGGCGGATTTGGATCACTTGTTCGATCACGATTTTTGCGGATTCAAGAAACGGATTAATATATTCTGCCTTCATAAAGAGGAAACGCTCCTTTTCGACAAAATTCGCGCATGGTCTTGTTTAATTGCTATTATACTTAATTCCGTAGGACAAGTATACTATTTATGTCATTATTGAAACTTTAGACCTATGTTGTTAGTCGTGATTAACCCGCCAACTTTGTCATAAATAGGGGGAAACTGTAAGGCGAAATTAACATAGAACAGCGCTCTGGAACTACATACCCAGAGCGCTGCGGCGCGGAATTATTAAGAGATTTCCCGTTTGCTGTTCTTCCGGTATCGGAGGCGAACGAGCCGCAGCCGTTCATAGAGCACATCGGCCTGCCTGTCCTTGACTCCTTCGGCTCCATAAACTTGCTGCAGTACCGGCTTCAAATAACGGTCGCCTGATTGCTGGAAAGCGTTCCAAATCAGCTCGCGTTCATCGTCGGGCATATCGGATAGCTCCCGGTCGATCAATGGTTCAAAATCGTACCCTTCCGTTTCCAATTGCTCGATACGGTCCATCACTTCCCTCCGCGGCAGCTCAAGCTCCGTCTGCAGCTGCTCCAGCGACCCGCCCTCCATGACGAAGTGCAATATTTTCTTCTTCTGATGCTGGCGCACCATATCGTTTTTATATTTATTTTCCTTCTGTTTATAAAGCCATTGCGTGAAGGCTGCCGGGTCTAACTCGTCAGCTACCCACTGCAAAGGGAAACCGGTCGTCCGCGGCGCTTTACCCGTTACTTCCAGTACTTCCTCGCCATAGGCGTTATGCTTGCTCTCGCCCCAGCCGGGAATTTGCAGCAGCTCTTCCGGCGTCTGCGGAACGTAAGCGCTGATCATCCACAGCATCCGGTTCGTTGCGATTAAGTAAGCCGACTTTCTGTCCTGTCCCGCCCTCGTTCTCCGCCAATCGCGCAGCGCCTCGAACAGCTCGGCGTTGGCATGCAGCTCGCCGTAGCATTGCAGCATCGACAACAGACTGCCGGCTCCGCCCCGCTTCTCCTCCAGCATGCCGTCGATAACCGGAGTGAAGCCTTCTCCCATCCTTACCGCTACACCATGCCGGAAAGCGACGATCATCTCCTCCCATGAGGTTCCCTCGAACAAGACGGCGGGCTGCTCTTCTCCTTCCACCCATAACACCGACCAGACGCCCTCCCGTTCGCAAATGGACAGCTTGGCGCTGGCAATTCTGCCTCCTTCCACCGGTCTCTCGAACGTATTCAAAAAAACGATATGCATGCTACTGACTCCTCCCGTACTCCGAATTTGGACGAATGGCCGCAAACGACAAAAAGCACCCCTCCTGCCGGCTGGCAAGAGAGGTGCTTCCTCTACGTTCGATCATTCGATTAGCTTAAATCTAGCATAACCGTCTCTTTATTACAAGCGTTTTGTTGGTGTATAATGGTCGAAACTAACGGAAGTGGAGGCTACACCGCATGCAGCTGCCTGATTTTGATTTCATGTCCGATACGACGGAAGAAACATCTACCCGATTTGTAACCTTCATCTCACCGAGCTTGAAGCGTTTTGATCTTGCAATCACCAATACGAACCGCTTCTATGGAAAAAAGCTCATTACCGACTTGCAGGCTGGAAAGACGGCCATAATCGGAGCCGATGATCTCGAAGAAGAAGGATATTTGGAGCATGTCTTCAAGCTGGAGGAAGAAGAAGCCGCCGAGCTGGCACAATTTTTATATTTTGTGGTAGGCACGGTGAATTTTACCGATTAAAGCGGGCAAACTGAGAAGGCAAGCTGATTGCAGGCTACCCTAATCAGGAGGCGATATGAGTTGAGTCGGTTTATAGACGAGGATAGCGCCGATTACTCGGAGCTGTCGACAGTACAATCACAGCGTAATGATCTGGCCCGCGAAGAGTTTCCCGAAGGGCCGCTCGGCGCGTCGATAGAGTCGGAGTCGCTTGGCAAAAGCACGCCTTGGCGTAGCGGACAGCGGCAAAACGGCCCCTTTTCTTATGAGAACAAATCCCTGCACGAAGGGAATGGAAGGCACTATCCGGGCGACGATGAGGATCTCTCCATCCCCGATGCAATGGATGAGCCTTAATAGCGGAACCTGACAAAGCAATCCCCTTGCGCCTGACTCGGCATCGAGCAGGCACAAGGGGATTTTTTTACAAAACCAGATCAATCTACCACTTCATCTTATTGCTGAACAGAAGTGAATTGCTAATTTGCCGGCCTGGATTCGTCACAATTTTGCCGGATGCGTACAAGCCAGAGGATGCACCGCCATCCAGATTCATCGCTTGATAAGCGCCAAGGCTGAGCATGATATTGCCCCATTGTTTGATTGTTGCCCCCGGCACGGTCGCGAGAATGACCGTTCCATCCTTTTTAATCCCAATGCCGCTGCGGGCGCCGCCATCCGTCAAAATCTTCGGACTGCTGAAGCCTTCCTTCGCCGGATCGACAGCAAGCTTGCCGTCCTTCACGAGCCGTGGTCCAGCCCCAATCGCCGTATGCACGTCTCTCCAATCAATTTCCTGTCCAGCCGCGTTCGTGTACGATACTTTATATTCTACCTTCGTTCCTACTTTAAACCGGTCGGCCAGCTTTGCCTCGGAGCCGTTAAATACGAGCACATAGCCGTCGCTTGGAATGTCTGCATTCTGGTTGCTGCCGGTCTTCGTCACGATCCCTTTGCGAACGGTTACTGCTTTGCCGTAGCTGAAGCCAACTTTATTGCCTCTCTTTGGCGTGAACATAACTGCGGAAGCGATCCCCTGTGTTGGAGTCCGGTTCACGAAGTAGACATACCAGTTATTCGGAAACTTATAAGAGCCGTCAGTAGCACCCGTTACTTTAATACGCAGCGTATCCATAACCGCGCTTCCGTCCCATTTGAAGCCGACGCTGGTGCCTGTGTTGCCGATATGTTCCACAACGCCGTCCGTAATGACAGTTCCGTACGGATCTGGCACGCCGCCGTATGCCTCGAAATAAGTGCCATTGATTGCTGCGTCGGCCCGGTAAGACTGGGCAATCTCCTGCAGTTGCTGAAGCGCCCCTACTCTTCTTCCTGCAAGTGCCGCCGTTACGGGCATGCCTTTCGGAATCGTAACCGTCTGCACGGAGAAGGATTTGCCTCCAGCCGATACTTTTTTCACAGCCGTAACTACCTTATAGGAAGCCGATCCCGCTTTGACCGTCACGGGCAGAGTCAAACCCCCTGAATAACCGGGAGTGATTACATTTATTCGTATATTCGTCGTTCCTGGAGCGACGGGAACAACCACGCCGCTGCTGTTAACGCGGGCCACCGCATTATTCCCCGATTCATAACGTACAGAAACGTCATCCGAGAGCTTAAGCTGCTTCTTGAGCGGCAGACGCTTATCTAACGTTACCGATGCCGAAGCAGCGGGATAGGTTATCGCAACTTGCTTATCGGCAGTTACAGCGGCTGCAGCGACTGCCTCTCTGTTCCAGCCGTCATCCGTTCCAGTCAAAGCCCCGGAAAGCAGAAGAGCAGTTGCTGTCGTGCCAATCGCCGTTTTTTTCAAAAGTTGATTCCAAGCCTTAATCATTTCTTTCGTATCCTCCTTGAAGTCGATAATAACTAACTATATCGGTTACTTGGCGAATGTTAATTAATAAACAAAACAAAAGCTGTCGAAACCTCTCGACAGCCCGGTCATGATAGACAATTCTAAATCGTAAACAGATCGACCTCTGTCGCTCGCGAATGAGACTCCAACAGCTTCACCAGCCCGCCGAATTCCAGCTCCTCGAACTTTCGGACAGCCGATTCCAGCTGCAATTCCCATACGCATTCTGTTAAACCGCAAGCTACAGGTGTATCCAACCGGATTGTTGCAAGATCCCGGGAAAGATGCAGCATATCGAGATTGGCTTCAATTTTGGTTCGGACGCCTTTAGGCAGCTTGTCCAGATTTTCGAGCACGCCTTCCACCGTATCATAATCCATAAGCAGCTTCAGCGCCGTCTTCTCGCCAATGCCTTTGACTCCGGGATAATTATCGCTCGTATCGCCCATAAAGCCTTTAATATCAATAATCTGATGCGGAGCCAGCTGCTTGTCTTCCAGCAGATACGCCAAATCGTAAATCGCGTAATTCAACTTGCCTTTTTTCATAATAACGACCTTCACCTTATCGGAGACAAGCTGCAGCATATCATGATCGCCGGTTAAAATATAAACTTCCGCCTCATCCCGCAGTTGGCGGGACAAAGTGCCGATGCAGTCATCCGCCTCAAATCCGACAATGCCGACATTGGGAATTCCCATCTCAGCTACTACCTCTTTAACCAGATCAAACTGAGGAATCAGCTCCAGCGGCGGCTCTCCCCGGTTCCCTTTATAGTCGGCAAACTGCTCTGTACGGAACGTTTTGCTTCCCATATCCCAGCAGCAAATGACATGCGTAGGCTGAAACGTTGTAATCGCATCAAAAAAGTATTGGATAAAGCCATAAATCGCATTAGTTGGCAGCCCTGCTTTTGTCTTGCGGATATATCCGCTATAGGATGTTGCGTAAAAAGCGCGGAACAGCACCGCCATTCCATCGACAATCAGCACTTTATTTTCTTTCATCGCTTTCCCTCCTTGCAATTTCGATTCTATCAACTGCTCAATCACAGTCGCTCTATTCTATTAGTTGCGCAGTAAAAAAGTACCAGCTAAAATTCGCCCCGGATAAACTTCCCTATTCGGTTAGCTGCTTCGAGCAGGCGCGCTTCCTCTTCGACGAGGGCAATACGGACATAGCCTTCGCCCTCCGCTCCGAAAGCTTCGCCTGGAATGACAACGACGCCCGTCCGTTCGAGCATTTCCCGGGAAATTCGACGCGAATTCCACGCTTCCGTCAAGGACCACTGCATGTTTGGCAGCGGAGCCCATAGGAACATCGTCCCCTTCGGCTTATCGATATTCCAGCCCTCTGCCCGCAATGCGGCAACAAAGGCGTCCCGCCGCTGCTCGTACAGTACTCCTGCCTTAGGCGGAGCCTGCTCCGACATCGCTTCGCGCAGCGCAGCGACGCCCGCTTCCTGAACGGCGCTGAATACGCCGTAATCGATATTGCCCTTCAACTCGCGCAAGGCACCGACCGCTTCACGGTTGCCCGCCAGAAAGCCGATTCGGCAGCCTGCCATGTTAAAGCTTTTGGATAAGGAATGAAATTCGACCGCTCCGTCCAAAGCTCCTTCTGCCTGCAAAATACTCGGCGGGTCGAAGCCGTCGAAAGCCATTTCCGAATAGGCGGCGTCATGCACGACCAGCACGCCATGCTGCCCCGCTTTCGCCAATACCCGCTCGAAGAATGTAAGATCGGCAACAGCGGATACCGGGTTGCTGGGATAGTTCAACAGTATGAACGCAGCGCGATCCCATATTTCGTCAGACACCGCCTCCAAATCGGGCAGAAAACCGTTCTCCTCTTTAAGCGGCAGCAGCACCGGCTCCACACCGGCAAGCGCCAATGCTGCCGTATAAATCGGATAGCCAGGGTCTGGCACAAGCGCTACGTCGCCGGGACTGCAAATCGCCATCGCCAAATGCGATAGACCATCCTGCGAGCCCATTAAGGAAACGAGCTCAGCATTGGCATCGAGCTTCACGCCAAAGCGATGCTCCATCCACTTCGCCGCTTCCTGCCGGAACGATTCGCTGCCATGCGTTCCCGGATAGGCGTACATATCCGTTCTCAACGCAGCTTCGCTCAACGCTTGCCGGACTGCAGCCGTCGGAGGCTTATCCGGACTGCCGATGCCGAGGTCAATCACATCTCGGCCCGCCTTTATCGCCGCTTGCTTCCATTCGGCCACCTCGGCAAAAATAGAGGAACCAAGCTGCTCCAACCGTTCCGATCTCCATCGTTTGTTCGCCATCTGCTTCTCACCCGTTATCCGTTCCATATTTGCTCGTATTGCTCTTCTTTAAAGCCTACTGTTACTTTGCTGCCATCAGTCACAATCGGCCGTTTAATAAGCATGCCGTTGGATGCGAGAAGCGCAAGCTGCTCGTCCTCCGTCATGGCGCCAAGCTTGTCCTTCAGTCCAAGCGCCTTGTACACTTCGCCCGACGTATTGAAAAATTTCTTAAGCTCAAGTCCGCTATTCGCCACGATGCTTTTCAGCTCAGCGGCTGTTGGCGTTTCCTCAACAATATGTTTGAGCTCCAGCTCATTGCCTTTAGCCTGAAGCGATTTGACAGCCATGCGGCAAGTTCCACATTTGGGATATTGATACATCGTTAATTTAGCCATGTATAGGTCAAGCTCCTTCTAAATAGTAAGTTCATCCCGGCTGGGCTTCTCCAGTACTTCCTCCAACCGGACAAGCTCTGGCGGCAGTTCTGCCGTCCATTCCATCCATTGCTTCGTAATCGGATGCGTAAGTCCAAGCGTTTCGGCATGCAGCGCTTGCCGGCCAGCCGCAGCTTCCCATTCCGCATGCCCTCCGTTGTCAGGGCCGTACATTTCGTCGCCGATCAACGGGCAACCGATATGCCGCATATGAACGCGGATTTGATGCGTCCTTCCAGTTTCCAGCTTCAAGCGGACGCTTGCCGCCGCTCCGCCGCCAAAGACAGCCCCCGTCTCATAATGGGTCACAGAAGGATAACCGTCAGGGGTAACGATGCGAATATGCGGCGCATCCGGATTACGATCGATCGGGGCATTAACTACCCCTTTCGTTTCCGGAGGATGGCTGTAGACATAAGCGCGATAAAGCTTCATTACGCCGTTCGCCTGAAGCTGCTCGGACAGCTGCTGATGAACGTACGGCGTTTTCGCTATGGCGACAAGTCCGGAAGTATCCTCATCCAGCCGGTGAACCGGACGGAAGCGGACCTGCTCTCCCTTCATCAACCAGTGATGAACGACGCCGTTCGCCAGTGTGCCGGTATAGTGCCCATGAGTGGGATGTACGACGATGCCAGCGGGCTTGTTAACGATCAACAGATCTTCGTCTTCAAAAACGATAGCGAGCGGAATCGGTTCTGGCAAAATATCATCCGACGTTTCCTTCTCCATCCGGATCGTCAGCTCATCGCCCTCGTGTACAATATCGGACGTATAGACCCGCTTCCCGTTCAATGCGATGCCATGCTCAGTCAGCTTTATCCGTGACTGAAGCTTACGGGAAATGCCAAGTCTGCGCTCCAGCACAGTTCGCACAGGCTTGCCTTCATCGGCCGGTCCCGCAATTACCGTCAACGGTTTATAGTAATCGTCAATATTCAAGCTCATTTTGGGTCCCGCTTGCGGAACACTTCCGCGCTCCGGACATATTCAATATCGGATACGCCAAGCCGCGCATTGGCAACCCGGGACGCAGCAAAGAAATAATCCGATAACCGGTTCAAATAGATTTGCACCTCAGGATTAGCCGGATGCTCGGAAGCCAGCGTAACGACGAGCCTTTCCGCACGACGGCACACGGTACGGCATACATGGAGCAGCGCCGCCGCTCCACTTCCTCCGGGCAAAATAAAACGGGTAAGCTCAGGAGCTTCCGCGCTATAACGGTCAATTTGCGTTTCGAGTCTTGCCGCCGGCTCTGCATTCACTTTGAGCGGAGCTCCCGGCCGCGCATAAGCGAGATCCGCGCCGCAGTCGAATAGCTCATGCTGAATAACGGTGAACTCCTCCACTAACTCGTGAAGCGCCTCATGCTTTTCCATCTCCGCTGCTGCTTGACCGACAAAAGCGTTCAACTCGTCGAGTGTCCCGTAGGCCTCTACGCGAATATCATCTTTCCGAACCCGGCCTCCGATCAACGAAGTATCGCCTTTATCACCGGTTCTCGTATATAAATTCATTGGCTTCCGCCGCCCTTTCTGTCCTCGGCCAACGACTGGCCGCTTCGGTATTCATTGACTCTACTATATCATAAAATGCCGTCCTCTCGGCATTCCGGCTCTATTTTCCTATAACCGCTCTATGCAGTTCGGGCATAAAAAAAGACAGCGCCCCGATGGCACTGCCTTTCATCCACAGTTCCTTATGATTACGAACCTTGCTTCACCTTCGCTACGAAATTGCCAATCCGGTCCAGCGCTTCAGTCAGCTGTGCAACAGATGTTGCATAGGAACAACGAAGATGTCCTTCGCCGCCTAAACCGAATACGCCTCCGGGAACAGCTGCAACATTCGCTTCCTCCAGCAGGCGCTGTGCGAATTGCTCCGACGTCAGACCTGTCGACTGAATGGACGGGAACGCATAGAAAGCTCCTTCCGGCTCATGACAATCGAGGCCAATTTCGCGGAAGCCTTTAACGACAAGCCTTCTGCGCTGATTGTACGATTCCATCATCCGGTCTTTCTCTTCCAGGCCATGAGGCGACAACGCTTCAAGCGCAGCATATTGTCCCATAACAGGGGCGCACATAACCGTATATTGATGGATCTTCAGCATTGCGGCAATAAGATCCGTGTGTCCGCAGGCGTAGCCCATACGCCAGCCGGTCATCGCAAATGCTTTCGAAAAACCGCTGACGAGAATCGTACGGTCTTTCATTCCCGGTACAGCGGCGAAGCTGACATGCTTAGAGCCATAAGTAAGCTCGGCGTATATCTCGTCGGAAATGACGATCAAATCGTTTTCCTCGACGATTTTTGCAATAGGCAGCCAATCCTCATACGTCATGATACCGCCTGTCGGATTGCTAGGGTAACAAAGTATAAGTACTTTGGATCGAGGCGTAATCGCGGCTTGCAGCGACTCCGCTTTCAGCTTGAAATTATCCTTCGCGAAGGTTTCGATGCCTACCGCGACTCCGCCGCTTAACGTCGTAATCGGCGAATAGGAAATATAACAAGGCTCTGGAATTAGAATTTCATCTCCAGGCGTAATGAGCGCCCGAAGCGCTAGGTCAATCGCCTCGCTGCCCCCCACCGTTACGAGAATCTCGTCGGCCGGATTATACTCCACCGCAAATTGATCGTTCAAATATTGGCCGATCGCACCGCGAAGCTCCGGCATCCCGGCATTGGACGTGTATTGCGTCTTGCCGGTTTCCAGCGAATAGACCGCTGCCTCGCGGACATGCCAAGGTGTCGTAAAATCCGGTTCGCCCACGCCAAGTGTGATTACATCTTTGCGCGCGCTGACCAGATCGAAGAACCGCCGGATTCCAGAGGGCTTGATGCCTCTAGCCATCGGTGACAAATAATCGGCCATCTCCTTGCGAGGGGTTACTGTTTCTTTATCTTTTATCATAGCCATCACCCTCTTACGGCGAAATAATCAAACGATGGTCATCTTCATGCTCCTCGAAGATAATGCCGTCTTGTTTGTAATTTTTTCCAAAATAAAGTTCGTCTTCGTCGACAGCACTTTGTCGATCGGAGACAATTTATTCGATACGAACGAGGCAACCTCTTTCAAGCTTTTTGCCCTCGATCTCCACTAATAGATCATATGCGCCTGACATCAAATAAACCGATTTCACTTCCGGATATAAATAAATACGCTCGGCGATGCCTTCGAATCCGCGTCCGCGTTCCGGCGTAATCTGTACCTCAATCAGCGCTGTCACCTTTTCATCGTCAACCTTGCTCCAGTTAACAACTGTCGCATATTTCACGATGATATGGTCGCTTTCAAGCTCAGCGATCACTTGCTTGATCTCTTCAATCGAACGGTCCAGCATCGTCGCGATCAGCTCCGCGTCCCGTCTAGCGTCTTCCTTAAGCAGTTCAAGCACTTTCAATTGCAGTTCGTTCATCGCCCTACTCCTTCCAACGCGCCTGTAGTTATAAAAAATATTTTACAACGAATTGAAACTTCCTGCAAAGAAAAAAACAAAAGCTCCCAAAGCGGGGCTCGGACTAGAGTACTCCTGCAGCTCCCTACTGTCGCTATTCTGCATCAAACCCTTACCACTCTTCAGGTGCCAACAATTGCTGCTTTTCTGTTGCAAACCATTATCGCTAGCGGAACACTATTGCTCTTATATAGCGAACCAGCTTCGCTTATTAGCGAAGCAAAGTTCGCTACAGGAGGGCCAAATGACATCGAAATGAGCTGGAACGAACTAAACTTCGCAACTCGTGAATCTATCTTCTCCATTAGAGAACTTCTCTTCGTTAATGCTGTAGCGCACCTTAAATCCGCCTGTTTTAAGTAAAATTTGCGAAGCGGCCTTCGCTAATCAGCGAAGCCGCTTCGTTAAGCGGCAACGCAAGTATGTATCATGCACTTGTGCGCAACTAGGGGGAGCGGAGCGGTTCGTGTTCGGGATGACTTTTTGAAGATTCAATTCATTTCTCATTGTGAAAACAATGAAAAATCAAGAATCAAGAATGACAGCACGAACCGAAACGCGCAGCGGTCCCAGAACTGTCATCGCAGCAAAAGATACATCCCATCGACTCCTCATCGTGAAGACCATATTGCGAACCAGACTCGCTAAACAGCGAAGCAAAGTTCGCTATAAGAGGGCCAAATGACGTCAGAATGAGCTGGAACGAACCAATCTTCGCAACTCGTGAACCTAGCTTCTTCATTAGCGAAATTCTCTTCGTTAATGCTGTAGCGCACCTTTAATCCACCTGTTTCAAGTAAAATTTGCGAAGCGGCCTTCGCTAATCAGCGAAGCCGCTTCGTTATGCGGCAACGCAAGTATGTATTATGCATTTGTGCGCAACTAGGGGGAGCGGAGCGGTTCGAGTTCGGGATGACTTTTTGAAGATTCGATTCATTTCTTATTGTGAAAACAATGATAAATCAAGAATCAAGAATGGCAGCACGAACCGAAACGCGCAGCGAGCCCGAAGTATACCCCCGCAAAGCTAAAGAAGGCTGCCGAATCATTATCGGCAGCCTCCCCCCACAGGGCCTAAAGTCTTAGCTATAATAAGGCTGGTGCTGGTTCGATTGATGCTGCTGATGCGACTGATGCTGATAAGGCGCGAACGAGCCAAAGCCCTGCTGCGAACCGCCTAGGCGCTGCTGCAGCCATTGCGACGTTTTTTGCTGCGTCTGCGAGTATTCCTTGATCTGCTTGTCCAGCTCCTGACGCAAAGCAGGAGAAGCGGTACTGTACATATTTTGAGACTGCATCGCTTGGAACAGATCGCCTTGCATTTTCAGCGTGCTATTTAGCAAATTCGTAAACATCTGGCGCACTGTCGGACATGTCGATTCCGTCGCTGCCGTCGCGTATTCCCGGACAACCCGCTTCAAATCGGACAATACGGTATAGGCCAAATCCTCATCCGGCAGCGGTTGCTGCTGTTGTTGCTGCTGATACATGCTCGTCATCCTCCTTTATTAATGCTGTGGCTGTGTTGGCGCCATCGATTGATGCTGCTGGAACGATTGCATCAGCGTCTGGTAATGCTGCTGATGCGTATGAAGCATTTGCTGGCCGATTTGCCGCAATGCCTGGTTGCTAGCCGAAGCTGCCAGCAGCGCATTCTGCTTCATCAGTAAATCTTCATTGGACAAGGAATCTGCAATATACTCCAGTTCTTTCGCCGTAATCGGTTGTAACAATTTCCTCTCCTCCTTCTTTATGTAATGCCAAGCCATTACGTATTATCCGCGCTATCTTCCACATTTATGTACGGAGCCGGTTTATTTGAAAACTTCGACTTCACCGGAATATTTCAGTGTAAAATCCACATCGATGACCACATCGTCGACGTTGGGCTTCCATTCGCCTTGCTTCCGTATTTCCTTCCACTGCTTAAGGTGATACCGGTACAAAACATGCTCTAGCGGGTACAAATCAACGCCAATCTCCTGCCCCTTCAGAAAGGTTGCTTTAATTTCTTTCTTGATCTTCTCCTCCATCATCTTTATGAACTGAACCCGGTCCACATCCGTATCCCACTCTACGATATGACCTTTCATTGTTGTCTGGAGATGGAACACAGATGCCTGCGGGTCCCATGTTATATCAATCTTGCTCTTGTCGATAATGACAGTCGCTTCCTGGTTTTCCTTTGGCTCTAGAGAAACAATTGTACGTTCAAAACCTTCAGCTCCCCAGGCAAGCCCCTGAATGTCCTTCCGCGGCAGAAATCCGGCATATCGCGAATTTTTAAAGGCGAATACTCCGTCGATTATATCCAGATCCATCTTTTCTCCAGCATTCTTCCAATCCTTGTTGGTCGTTTTTATACTTGGCAAAAGAGTCGTAATGCCCGGCTCTAATCCTTGCCTCACGATATCCTGCATCCTCATCGGCCTGACCAAGCTGTTTTCCTGATAGGTAATTTGCGGGCTGTAAAGCGCGCTGTTCAGGGGAGAAGAGGAGAAAAAGTTGTCGACTTCGAACAGCCGCTCCAAGTCCTCTTTCGTACCGAAAATATAAGTCGTATAACGCGTTGCCCTCATCCGGTTAATTCCGTCCAGAATTGTCTTCACATGCGCAAAAGCCCGCTCGTGAATAACAATCGTTTTTAGATGATCCATGCTCAGATTGTATTGAGAGCTAGTCATCAAATTAAACAAGGCATTAAGCGGCGTATCCCCTTTTTTGTTCCCTATCCATATAGGCTTCTCGCTAGCCGCCGACGACTCCCTTTTGGCAATCGAGTCGAACGACAGCAGCTGCGTGTAAATCACATAGTTGTCATCGACATAATCGATGCCGAGCGCAGCTGCATAGCTGACCTTTTGCAGGTCGACCTCATCCCAGCAGCCTGTAGCGGTAAGGAGTATCGTCATAGATAAAAGAAGCTTTAACAGCGCTGAACTTCTAAGTACTGCTCTTCGCCAAAGGTAAAGGCTGGTTGCAGCCATATAGCTACTCCTCCTTTGCCTGAGCCTTAAACGGCCTGATCAAAATTGCAGGAATTAGTGATCTCCAGCTAATCGGCGCAACAGGCGCCATATAAGGCCTGCCGAAGGACTCCAGCGAGCACAGATAGGTCAAAGTGGCAAATACGCTGACAAAAAAACCGAATATGCCAAACAGCGAAGACAATATAAGTATTGCGAATCTTAATATACTTACAGTCCCGCTTAGCGACTGATTAACGAGCGTAAAGGTTGCTACAGCTGTTATCGCAGCTGACACTAGCATAGTCGGAGAAGTCAGCCCGGCACTAATTGCCGCATCCCCGACAATCAATCCTCCGACGACCGACACGGTCTGCCCTACTGCTCTCGGAAGACGAACACCCGCTTCTCTGAACAGCTCGAATATGGTTAGCATAAAAAACATTTCCATCGTTGCCGATATCGGCAGTCCGATTCGAGAAATCGTAACGGTCGCCAGCAGCGTAAACGGAACTTGATCAATGTTGAAGGCAGACAGCGACACCCAAAATCCCGGCAGGCAAAGTGCCAGAATCAAGCCTGCAATACGCAGCAGCCGCTCCAGCGACACGAAGTAATACGGCAAATGAAAATCTTCAGGCGATTTAGTCAACAGCAGCAAATTCGCTGGTGCGATAATCGCAGAAGGCGACCCGTCAACGAGAAATGCTACTTTGCCTTTCATAAGCGAGTGCACGACGTAATCGGGACGTCCAATATATTCGACCAGCGGAAATAGCGAATACGGGCGGTCGGAAATTAAATCTTCCAGCTGTGAAGCGCTGTTCAACGCCTCAATTTTAATATTGTGCAGCCTTCTTCTGGCCTCTTCAACTAGATCGGGCTCCGCTTTTCCTTTTATATAAAGAAGAGCCACTTCCGTATGCGTCTCACTGCCAATCGACCAATATTGGCAATTCAGATCGGGCGTCCGCAATCTCTTTCTGACTAATGCGATATTCGTACCGATTTTCTCAATAAAACCATCTCTCGGTCCTTTCAGCGACAGCTCCATCGTCGACTCTTCGGGCTGTCTGCCCGGCTGGTCGGATAAGTCAAAAGCGAATACCATTCCGCTTTCAACGTGGATAACAATAACACTTCCCGAAAACAACGAAGTATAGAAGCCTTCAACATCCTTCTCACTGCGCAGGGGTATGTGTACGCCAATCACACCTGCTGACCATTTGAAATCATCCGAATTGTCCTCCTCAGACTTTCTCCCTTCTTCAGTCCATGCTGCAAGTCTGTCTAAATTAGGCGGCAATGCAATAAATAACGTCTGCATATCTACCATACCGCCGCAGCTGACAATTTTGAATTTGTGCCTCCGATCGCCATCCGTCATGAAATCCTGAATAAGGACATCCTGGGAATCCTGTAAAGTGAGCATGATGTCGTACAGCTTTGTCCCTTTCCTTGCCAAGCTTTCGCTCATCTTCTCCGGCCTCCTGTCGCAATGGCTTTTGTTCTGCCCGTCTTGGCGGATATAGCCCAAAGGAACAGCAATACGGCAAACAGTATGATCCATGCATAAGAATAATAGTACCCCAGCAGCATCCGGTAGTATCGCATATGGTTCAGCATCACACAGGTGGCAGCTACAATTAACATTGCCGCAGCCGACATCCCGATCCATTGCCGCTTCAAACGCTTGAACGGCCCAAATTCATTGGCTATGTATATAGGAACAGCGATACGGATAAATGCGCCGGACAACCACTGGAACACGGCGAAAAAGTCGACATGCTCAAAGTAATCGCCGATTTTAACCATCCGCCACTGCGAATACGCAGGGTAACGCATATTGGATGCCTCTTCCGGTCCAAATTCAGTTATGGCTCCGATAGTCGGCCCTAATGTCAGTAACCCGAATCCAAGCGTCAACAGTATAAGATGCCAAGCTTTGAACCGGCTCTTGAAATGATGCTGAATGAGCAGTAAAAATGTAATTTCCAAAAATGAAGTTAAGCTGTTGAGCGCACCCCTAAGTACTGGCGAAAATCCGTTCTCCAGCATGGGCAGCAAATAATGATAATCTTTGGCCGGCATATTGGCGGACATGACAAAATCGCCAAGCAGCACAACGACGGGAAGCAATATACAAGAAATATACGCAATCGTCCGCAAGCCAGCGATGGCAGCATAGAGGCAAAGTCCTCCAAAAATGCAGCAGACGACAAGTTGAGGGGTCTCCGGCAAATAGGTCGCAGACGTCCATCGAACGACATCTACCATGGTGCCAAAAGCGACGAGCAAAGATATCACAATAAAAAAAACAATAAACAGCCACGAGATAAAACGCGGCATCCGCCTTTTCATCCACGTGTCAATCCGTTCTCCGTTAAGCTTGATGAGAACACGGTGTAGCGGTAATGCAACGATTGGCAGCACAATAATTAAAGCAACCGGAACGCATAACCAGGCATCGCGTTTCGCGACATTAAGGAGCAAGGGTACGACAATAACGTGATTGACGAGTCCGACTGACAGCAGTGTCATCATGACAACTGGCCATAAGGAAAAGGGCTTGAGAGCGGTTGGCTTCATAGCAGTCACATCCTTTCGATCCAGTTTTCCCCTTGTCTAGAAAAGTCATGCATTAAAAAAGACAAACAAAAAGCGTCCTCCGCCATGCCTTGGGGCAAGTAGAAAGGACGCTTTTTGTTAAGGAACATGAACGGTTTTAACATGGTCAAAATGAAGATATACACTGTTCCCGCTGGCATTAGCCAGCTCGATCATGCTTTGATCCACATTTTTGAGCACTCCCGTTTTATTCGGATTCTCTCCAAGATCGAGCACAACGAACTCGCCAATTAATTTCCTAAGCTGTTGATCGAACGTGCGTGCAAGTGTCAACGGCGAAGGCTTCAATGGAAATTGCTCCGCAGTCAAAGTGTAAGGCGTCGAATTCGGGTTATACGGAATCAAATATTTCAAATGATGGAGTGAAATAACGACGGTATGGTACACAGGAGAGTAGAAAACGAAGAAATCATTCATAACCGTCGTTACATATCCATGAATGGACTGATTGCCGGTTATATAAATTTCGGAGAACATCCCTTTAGCGTTCATTAATATTTTCCGATAAGAGATCGGATCGTTAATCGGTTCGAATGGATTCTCGGGAGTTTCAAACGGTCCTTCCTCCTGAGAAGAGAGCCTTAATTGCTGCAAATGAATCAATGGCACATAAAGAAACTGAACTCCATTGTGAAGAACCAGAATGTCTGGGCCACATTCAATAAGCTTGCCGCGTATCGGCGTCATTTTTCCGGAAATTTCAAGTTCAACCTGCCGGTCGAGCAGCGGATGCCGGTTTTTCATGCGATCAACCTCCTTTCATCCGAATCATTCGCTTGCATTGCAAAGATAGGAGAGCCGGGCAGCGGCTAATGCCGAGCCCGGACTCCACTTTGCATTCCAAGCTATTTGCCCGATTTTTTGCCATTAGATTTGCGGTTGCCGCCTGAGCGGTTATTCCCTCCGGTACGAGTGCCGCCTGTACGGTTGCCGCCGCTGTTGCTGCGGTTTTTGTTTTCACTTTTGTTCTTGTTTTCACTTTTGTTTTTGTTTTTGTTCTCATTTTTATTTTCGTTTTTGTTCTCGTTTTTGTTTTTGTTGCCGCCGCTTTTGTTGTTATTGTTGTTTTCGCTTGCTCCGCCAGTCCGATTGCCTTGGGAGCCGCAAGACTTGCTCTCTTTTTTGATCGTCTTGATGTGGTCAATTAAAACTTGCACCACTTGTCTGCCATTTACCAGCTTGATTGTATCTCTGCAAACTTCGGCCAGAAAGCCCTCTTGTTTCTCCGGTCCGCCCATGTTCACTTGAACAAATTCCTGGTTCAGTGCCCGCAGAACACCTCTAAAGTTAGCCGCTTTAATGAAATTGTGAGTACGGCCGCCGCTGCTGTGGCAATTCCCTTCTTCCGCAATGCTTTTGACATGAGCAGTTACTGCGTAAACAATGCCATGCTTAGTTCGCAGAACGAGATAATCGGACTGAACGGAAAGCAGTTTACCTTCAAAGGACTCAGGCCCTCCGCGGTTGATCTTTACATTCTTGCCTTCCAATTGTTTAATGCAATCCCGCTCTGTACTGGTGTTTTGATCTCCAGTGTGATGCTTGTTGCTTTTGTGTTGATTGCTGCTGTGCTGATTGTTTTGAACTTGGAACTGACCTGCAAACGGTTGATTGTAAAAATATCTTGTCATTAGTAAATCCCTCCGGTAATCTCTCATATTGGTTTGATCGGCCTATCTAACATACTGAACGACAGGAGTCTATCAATGCCTTTACTTCCTACGCATGCATCCCTCCAATACTTGCTTGGGTTCATCTGTCATGGGAGACGATATGTAATATATCTATATGTATCTCTGATATGCAGGGTACTAGATTACTATCTATTTATTTGAGATTAAGTGAATGACCCATGCGATTAATAGAGTTCGATCATAGATTAGAGCAACGAGAAAAGGAGGAGATTAAATGTCTCAGAAAAAAGAAAAGAATCAACGAACCGGCGGCTCCCGGGGTAACCGGACTGGCGGTACGCAAGGCAATCGCACTGGCGGTACGCAAGGCAACCGCTCCCGCGGCAACCGGACTGGCGGCACGCAAGGCAATCGCTCCCGCGGCAACCGGACTGGCGGCACGCAAGGCAATCGCTCCGGCGGCAACCGCTCTGGCGGCACGCAAGGCAACCGCTCCCGCGGCAATCGTTCCGGTGGCCCCGTCTAAGTTTCAAAGGTAGTGTCAATACGGACCTCTCCCGAATACGGTAAATAAGCACAAAAGCCTATCAGCTGCGATAGGCTTTATCTTTTGCCCAAGGGGTGGACCCATGGAAGAGCTTCCGGTTCGCAAAATAACAATTGATACCGAGGATTGGAATGATTTGCTGGAAACAGCAAAACGGGAAAGATACAAAACCGTTGACATCATCATGAATGGAAAACAATATAAGGCACAATTTGGATTCCGTGGAGGACATACGCTGCACTATAGCAAAAAATCGTATGAAGTCATTGTAGAGGGAGGTCCAACTCTGCACTGGAACGCGGAATTTGACGATCCCTCGCTCATCCGCAATGCGTTATCCTTCCATTTCTTTAATGAAATCGGGGTACCGTCCCCTCTGACACAGCATATCGAGGTAGAAATCAATGATCGTCCTCAAGGCGTCTACCTCGAGATTGAATCTGTGGACGCAACCTTTTTCCAAAAAAAGAGGAATCGGCTTTCGTTCCATCCTCTATGCAAGCAATGACAGCGCCGATTTCAGCCTGATCGATCCCATCCATAGAGGAAATAAAAGCTCGCTTTTCGACGGCTATGAGCTGAAATACGGAAGCAATAAGGTCACTAAACCGAAGCTCGTACGCTTCGTCAGGGGCATTAATCGGTACACTGGGAAAAACTTTGTCGCTTTTACAGCAAAAAAGCTGGACATCAAGCAATATTTGCTTTGGCTCGCCGGGGCTGTATTAACTGGAAACTATGACGGATTTGATCAGAACTACGCTCTCTATGAGCATCGAAAAACGGGGAAATACCGGATCATTCCTTGGGACTACGAGGGAACCTGGGGAAGAAACTGCTATGGACGCCCCTGCGGAAGCGATCTGGTTCGGCTGCAGGGCTACAATAACTTGACCGAGAAGCTGTTTCAATATTCAGCTTGCCGAAAAATCTACAGGGCGATTATGAATAATTTACTTGTTAACCAGTTTACAGTTGAACGGATTGATCCTGTTATTACCCGCTATTACAAGCAAATTACGCCGGCTATCCGGCATGACTTCACCAGAAAAAGCAGCTATGATACGTTTTTGAACGAACCTTCCTTCATACTGGATTACGTCCGGGAAAGACGCGCCATCATCAAAGCAGCCCTCAAGGCTTGGAAGGCCTGAAGGGCTGCTGCTTCTTCAATATTCTAGTTTTTAAAAGATATCCATGCTTAAGTAACGTTCTCCTGTATCAGGAGCAATGCAGAGCACCCGCTTGCCTGGTCCCAACCGCCTGGCAATTTGCATTGCGGCCCAGACGGAAGCTCCGGACGAAGGCCCCAGCAGCAAGCCTTCCCTGCGTGCGAGGCTCCGCATCGTATTCAGCGCATCGTCATCAGCGACTTGAATAATCTCGTCATAGACGGATGTATTCAGGATAGCCGGGACAAAACCGGGGCTAGTGCCGACCAGCTTATGCGGACCTGGCTGCCCGCCCGACAGAACAGGGGATCCCTGCGGCTCAACGACGGCTATGTACAAGTCAGGCAGCTCTTTTTTGAGCGTCTCCCCTGTTCCCGTAATCGTTCCTCCAGTACCCGCCGTTGCTACAAAGGCGTCAAGCCTGCCTTCCATCTGCTCCAAAATTTCGACCGCTGTCGTTATGCGATGGATATTCGGATTGGCTTCATTCTCGAACTGGTTCGGAATAAAGCTGCCCGGATTCGCCTGCTGCAGCTCCAGCGCTTTACGGATCGAACCGGGCATCCGCTCGGCCGCTGGCGTAAGCACGACCTGAGCGCCATAAGCTCGAACCAGCTGTATGCGTTCTTCGGACATGTTGTCCGGCATGACGAGAATAAGCCGGTAGCCTTTAGCCGCAGCGTTCATTGCCAGTCCAATGCCGGTGTTGCCGCTTGTGGGCTCAATAATGGTGCTGCCCGGCTTAATTAGCCCCTTCAACTCAGCTGCCATAATGAGCGACGAAGCAGCACGGTCCTTCACGCTTCCGCTTGGATTGAACATTTCCAGCTTTACATAGATATCTGCGCTTCCTTCCTCAGCCAGCCTGTTCAATTTTACCGCTGGCGTATCTCCGATAAGGTCGATAACAGAATCTGCGATACGTCTCTTTCCTTGCATCTCTTCCCCTTCTCCCATACAAGTTCCTATATATTCAAGACTTTAAGATCTGCTTCCCGCCGGCTCCTCTGCCTTTAAGAAAGAACGCAGGAACCACCACCCGGCAATTGGCACGATGCCTACCCCGAACATCAGCCACACGATTGCCGAAGGCGAATCATTTAAAGGCAGCAGGATGAGATAGGCACTTAAGCCGATTAGACGTCCTGCGATAAGTCCGGCTTCACGAAGGACAATAAGCTCCTCCCGCATTTTGACGCTGGCTTCCGACTGGCCAATCAGATCGAATACTCGAGAAGTAATCGGAATGATGTATAGCGGGAGAAACAAAGCGGTTCCAATACCGAACATCAGCAGCGTGGAATAACTGACCTTCCAAAACAGCGGGAGTATAAACAACCCAAGCATAATCGTTCCCGCCAGCATCGCCTTATTACGGTTGCGGGGGTTCAGCTTCTTGCCGACAAACCAAAAACTGACTAAAGCAACCAGCGAAGTGAAGAGCGTATAGCTGCCGAGCTTGCTCTCGTCTTTCGTTGCAATATACACAACAAGACCGACCAGAAACATGAACACCCCTTCGCGTACACCTTGCGCAACGATGGCGGCGAACATTTTCCGCCACGGATTGCCCCGCTGCGCCAGTTGTCTAAAGCCATAGGTCCACTCGTATGGTGCCGCAACATGCTTCCGCTTTGCCAGCCAGAAGCTTAATATAAAGGCAATGCCGAATACGACAAGTGACAGCGTAAAAATAAGCTGGTATCCGCGGTCGCCGCGCAGTGTTGTTATGAGCAGGCCGGAAATCCACGGCGCGATCATTCCCGCCGTTGAACCAAGCAGCCCTGCAATCCCGTTAAACCGGTCCCGGTTGTCGGGTTCCGTTATTTCGAAGTAGACAACGTTGTATGCCAGCCAATAGAAGCCAAGAGCCATGCCGCTAAGCATGCCAAGCGGGATGCCATAATATCGGGCTTGCTTGCCCAGCATAAGTACAGTGAAATAAAAGACCCCCGACAGCACAATGCCAAGACGGAGGCTGTTCATTTTGTTATGTTCTTTGACCCACTTGCCTGCTATATAGAAAGTGATGCCGCCAAGCGCATATTGTCCCAATGCAAACCAGCCGATCAGCATATAGGACTGGCTGGCTTTCCATAAGTAGACCGGCACAAAAGTGCCTGATAATGCACTTGCGACGCCGAATAGCCATTGGACGCCAAGCAGCAAAGCTGCCTGTGAGCCCAACACGCCATTACGAGTCTCGCCATGTCCGCGAGAGGCGGCCGATGCAGGTTGCCTGATCAAAACGATTTCCCCCTTTTCCATTGATGGAAGCAATGGTGGAATTACGTTTTGTAAGTTGCCCTAATTAGCCGGCCTGCATGCGGCTTTCATTTTCCAGTAAGCAAATCAGTCCTGCGGAGTCAGCGCTTTAAGCATCCGCTCCCTGTCCTTGTCGCTCAATATCGAAGACGTGTTAAAGCAAGAAGGGCATACGTAAAGAGTCGTCTCAATAGGCGATTGCACTAGAGGACGTCCAACTGCACCATGTATCGTTGGTTCGACGTTCAGCTTCTGCTTGCCCGCTTCGATCATATACTCCCGGCAAGACGGACATTCAGGCGCTTCCTCCTGCTCGTCTACAACCCGGCGAAGCGTTTCTTCTACGGCCATCCAAGCCCTGTTCGTCTGGCGGAAGCCTTGATCTGTATCTTTCCATGCGGAACCGCCGCCATAGGACTCATCTTCATCCCCTGCATCCCACTCCGGCTCATCCTTAGCGTCTTCTTCGTCTTTGTCTTCCATGTCATCCTCTTGATCCAAGCCGATTTGCAGCGTGCGATAGCCGCTGAGTTCATTGTCGCAGTGCGGACAATGCTTCTCCGGTCCGATTTCTTCGTCCCATACGATCTCGGTCATACACCATGGACAGATGGTTTGCAGTTCTTGTTCTTGCTCCATTCTTCACACCCCGTTTAATTATTCATTAAATAAATAACACCAAACACAAAAAATAAAATAGCAACGACCAATAAAATGCCCCATAAATATTTCATAGATTCCCCCAGCTATAAGGTAACTGTCGCCCCAATGACATAGGAAAGGGCGATCGAGATCATCATCGCGATAAATCCGACAGCACGGTTATCTTTGGCAATCTCTTCGTCAATGCGGAATACCGGCGTTAAAAACTCAAATAAGAAATAGGCAGCCAGTAATATAATGAAACCGAATGCGCCCCAAATTAAGCTTTGGTAGATTGAATCGTTAGCTTCAATTGAAAATCGGAAAATATTGCAGATGCCGAAAATTTTGTCCCCCGGTCGCCATGGCTACTGCAAGATTGCCTTTCTTAATTTCGCTCCAGCAGTTGTACTTGGTAACCAGTTCAAACACAAACAGAAAGACGATAAGCGACAGGACGACAAGCGATACATATACGAGCGATGCCGCATAGGAATTGCTAAGCAAACGGTCGACTTCGTTTTCCATTGTTCTTCACCTCACTGCGGTTGAAAATGCAAGCGCCGGCATACGCCTGACAGCTTGTTGATTACGATAGGGGGCAGAGCTACTTCAGCTCCGCCACCGTCACACCCGTACCGCCTTCTCCGTAATTGCCAATCCGGTATGCTTTGACCAGGCTATGCCTCCGCAAATATTGCTGAATGCCTGTTCGCAATACGCCTGTGCCTTTGCCGTGAATAATGTAAACCTGACCCATGCCGGCCAAGTACGATTCATCCAGAAAACGATCAACCTCAATAATCGCTTCCTCCAAGTTCTCACCTCTCAGATCAAGTTCCATCCGGACTTGATCCTCTTTGGAGCGCTTCAGGCTGGCGGCTTGCTTCGGCTGCTGCTGCTTGACGGCAGCGGACTGCTTAATGAGTTCCAAATCGTCCAGCGCAACCTTCATCTTCATGATTCCGAGCTGAACTGTTGCCTCCGACCCGCTGATATCCACAACTGTTCCTTTTTGGTTCAGACTGTAGACCGTAACCTCGTCGCCTGGCTCAATCTTAGCTGGCTTTCCGCCTGTTCCCCCACCAGCCGCTTTTTTCTTCTTAGCAAGCTCCGGAGCAGCTTCATCAAGCTTGCGGCGAGCCTCGATCAGCTTATGCTCTTTGACGGAAGCGCCTTCCTCCAGCGCCAGCTTGCGCAGATCGGCAATAATTTGCTCAGCCTCTTTCTTAGCTTTCGCAACAGCCGCAGCTGCTTCCTCTTGCGCTTTCAGCAGAAGCTTGTCGCGCTGTTCTTCGAACCGCGTCATATCAGCTTCATGACGGGCACGCTGTCGCTCCATTTCCTGACGCAGCGATTCCGCTGTCAGTCGCTCGGATTCCGCACTCAGTCGATTTTCCTCAAGGGATGCGATCATATTCTCAACCCGTTGATCTTCTTCGCTAACCTCTCCGCGGGCGTGATCGATAATTTTTTTATCCAGTCCCAGCCTCTCAGCGATAGCGAATGCGTTGCTTCGTCCAGGAACACCAACGAGCAGCCTGTAAGTCGGACTTAACGTCGCAACGTCAAACTCCATGCTCGCATTAATAACGCCTTTACGGTTATAGGCATACGCTTTCAACTCGCTATAATGCGTGGTAGCGATGATGCGGCTGTCTTTGCGATGCACATGCTCCAATATGGCGATGGCAAGCGCCGAGCCTTCTGCCGGATCGGTACCCGCGCCAAGCTCATCGAGCAGGACGAGACTTTTCGAAGTCATCGATTGCAAAATACGAATAATGTTCGTTAAGTGGCTGGAGAACGTACTCAGACTTTGCTCAATGCTCTGCTCATCGCCAATATCGGCGTAGATGGCATCAAACACGCAAAGCTGGCTTCCGTCTTCCGCTGGCACGAACAGTCCCGACATCGCCATTAAGCTTAATAAGCCGATTGTCTTGAGGGATACGGTCTTACCGCCCGTGTTGGGACCCGTAACAATTATTGCCGTGTACTGGTTGCCCAGTTCAACGTCCAGCGGAACAACTCGATCCGCCGCAATGAGCGGATGGCGGCCGCGCTTCAGCTTCAGAAACCCGCGGTCATTCATGCGAGGCAGTGTTGCCTTCATTTCATGCGCCATGCGCGCTTTCGCATAAGCGAAATCCAATCGTCCGATCAGCTCCAGATTGTACAGCAAGTCATCGACATGGTCAGATGCCAGTGCTGTGAGCTTTTGCAAAATCTTCTCGATTTCACGCAGTTCCTTCGCCTTCAGCTCTCGAAGCTTGTTGTTCATTGCAACGATCGTTTCCGGCTCAATGAATAGAGTAGCTCCCGAACCGGACTGATCATGGACGATACCGCCGAAGTTCGAGCGGTATTCAGCTTTAACCGGAATTACATAACGGTCATTACGGATCGTAACGATCGCGTCCTGCAGCATTTTTTGCACGGAGCTTGAACGGATCATCTGCTCGAGCTTCTCACGAACCCGCGACTCTCCGCTCCGCAGCTCGCGGCGCACAGAAGCAAGCTCTGCGCTTGCGCTGTCCAGCACCTCACCCTGATCATCGATACAATCAAATATCGCATCCTCAAGCGGTTTGTGTTCACTCAGTTCATCCGAGGTTTGTTGCAGCAGCGGAATCGGGTCATCCTCGTGAAGCACCTCAATATGCTTCTTGACGCGTCTGGAGCCGCGAGCGGTCAACGCAATATCGAGCAGCTCTTCGGGATTGAGCGTTCCGCCGATGCGGGCCCGGTGAAGCGGACCGCTAATATCGACAATGCCTCCGAATGGCGCATTTCCTTTCAAGCGGTCCGCCTTATAAGCTTCATCCGTGGCTTGCAGCGACAGCTTCACCAGCTCCAGATCAGAGCTTGGCAATAGCTTTTCAATGATCCCTTTGCCAAGCGAAGTTGCGGCATGCTGCTGCAATTTATGTGTAATTTTATGAAATTCAAGTGTAGATAAAATTTTTCGCTGTCCAATGTAACACTCCTCTCGCCACTTTATTATATCCGAACCTAGGCGCGGATGCACGAACCATACATGGATAAATGATTTATGGTCATACTACAAAAGAATTCGAAATGCCATTTCACCAGTGCGCAGTCTGGCTCCGGACCGAAGTGAACGGAAGCCCTAGGCGCAAATTATTGGGAGGTTGTGGATATGAATTTTTTAGGCCATGTTGTCAGATTTATCGTATCAGCGCTTGTACTGATGGTTGTCGGGTGGATTGTTCCCCAGTTTAGCGTCGGCGGCTTCTGGAGCGCTTTTTTCCTTGCTTTGGTTATTGCAGCCTTGGGCTGGATCATTGAAGGAATTTTCGGCAAAAAGGTTACGCCTTTTGGCCGCGGTATCGTTGGCTTTATCGCCAGCGCCGTCGTCATCTGGGTCGCGCAATTTATCGTGGGCGGTGTTACCGTTACATGGCTTGGCGCCATACTGGCTGCGCTCGTTATCGGGATAATCGACTTGTTTATCCCGGTCAGCACACCGTATGAAGCCGGCCGGAGCAGCCGGGATCACGATTAGACCTGCAATGCATCAGGCACCGAGTGAAGATCAGCCCTTGATCTCGTTTGTTGGAGATTGAGGGCTTTTCTTTTCTGGGCAAGATTGTCACCGGGTTGTCACTGCAAAGCAGCTTATAATCGGTTACAATAGAGCTGAAAAACAATTATTTCCGTTTCAAGGAGGAGCTAGTTTTGAAAAAATGGATTTTATTTGCGGCAGTGCTTTGCTTGGTTGCCGTAATCGCAGCATGCGGAAGCAATAAAGGTAACAGCGAGCCAACAACAAGCGGCGTATCGGAGCCGAATACAGCAGCGCCTGAAGTCGTTATCAAAGCAAAAAGCTGGGAATTCGACAAAGCAGAATACAAAATTAAAGCAGGCGAGCCTGTTAATTTGACGCTTGAATCCAATGGCGGCGTTCACGGGATCGATATTTCCAAAACCAACATAAAAATCGCCAACAAAAAGACGAAAGTGGTAACGCTTGAAGCCGGCGAATACAATATCGTCTGCAACGTGCCATGCGGCAACGGACATGCGAAAATGACAGCCAAGCTGATCGTTGAATAGGTTCAGCGCCTAATAGCCTTCTGATATCCGATTCTGTACTCGGATATCAGGAGGTTTTTTTATGGTCAGGACAGGATGCCCCAATTATAATCGAAAGTTTGCCTTTCCCCAAGAAAGACTGATAGCTCTCCCTCTTCCCCTGTATTCATCGCTCTGCTATCATTTCATATACTGGATATAAATGTATTATGATGCCGATTGGAACAGATCAGGAGGGATGGCTAATGAGCTTACTCGATAAACGGGTTGCGATCGTTAGCGGTGCGGGCAGCGGACTCGGAAGAACAGCTTCGCTCGCATTTGCAAGAGAAGGAGCGCGCGTCGCTTTGCTCGGACGCAGGCGCAGCAAGCTGGAAGAAACAGCCGGCCTTATTCTCCAGCAAACAGGACAGGAAACATTAATTATTCCTACTGACATCACCGATGAAAGGCAGATCGATTCGGCTGTTCAGCAAGCGATTCAGCAATGGGGCGCTATTCACATCTTGCTTAATAACGCAGCCATCATGGAACAAGGTACCGTATTGGAATTAACGAAGGAAGATTGGCAATCACAGGTAGCAACCAATTTAACCGGACCTTTCTTGCTGACGAAAGCTGTTCTCCCGACGATGCGGGCGGCGAAATACGGACGCATTATCAATATTACGTCTGCGCATTCGCGGAACGGATCTGGAGGCTTTGCCGCCTATAGTGCGGCTCAGGCCGGTCTGGAATCGCTCACCCGGACGCTCGCCGACGAGGAATATGAATACGGCATTTTAGTTAACCTGTACAATCCTGGCACGCTGCGCACCGAAATGCATGCCACAGGCAAAGATCCCGCAATCGTTACGCCTGATCTCATCCGGCTGGCCAGCCTTCCGCTGGGCGGCACGACCGGTACGATCGTCAGTTATGGATAGATCGCAAATAGAAGGGCAAAGGGGCTGGCCCCGGATCGTATGGATCCGGCGGTCAGCCCCTTCTCTTCCCCAATGAATTATGATTCTAATCAGCTCTGCTCGATTAGTTCAATCCATTCATTGTATTCCGTTTGAAGCTTTCGATATTCATTCGACAGCTTGTCGAATTGCACTGCTATCCGGTCATGCTCCTCTTGCAGCCGCTCCACTGCAGCCTGTGCCTCATTGCGCTCGAGCTCCAGCAGTTCCATACGCTCGTCCTGCGCGCCCTGCTGCTCCGATGCAGCGGCTGCTTCAGCAATAACCTGCTCCAATTGTCTGCGAAGCGTATCCTCGGATTCCAGGCGCTGCTGCTCGGCAGCCTGCAGCTTCTCCGCCGTCTGCTTCATTTGCTCCAGCTCTAACCGTCCGGCCTGCAACCGGCCGTCCAGTTCTTTCTCCCTCGAAATCGCCGCCTCAATTTGCTGTGCGGCAATCCGTTCCCGAGCCGCGATAAACTCGAATTGCTCCGTCAGCTCGCGTTCCCGGGTTTTGTAAGATTCCAGCTCATCGAGCTGCTCAAGCTCACGGGACTCCGCATGATCGATTGAGGCCTTCAATTCCTCTAATTGGGCTTGCAGTGCTTGCAATTGCTCCGTATGTCTCAGCTGCTGTTCTTCCAGCGTGCTCTCGGTCTCACGAGTACGTGTTACGAGCTGTTTCTCAAGCTGCTGCTGCCGTGCGGCATAAAGCTCACTGGCATCAAATTCAGCTTGAAGCTCGCGTTCCAGCTCTTTATGGCGGCGTTCAAGCGAATCATATTGCTCCAACTGCTGAAGCAACTGCTCCTCAAGCGACTCTTGGAACTCCAGCTCCCTTTTCTTGCCCTGCTCTGCGAATTGCCGTTCCAGCTCTGCAACCTCGGCCTGGTGGCTGGCGGCCAGCTCCCCAGTCTGCTCTTCGAACCGCTGACGCTCAGCTTGCTGCCGTTCTTTCAACTGCTCCAATTGAGCCAACTGCTCGGCTTTCTCAAGCTCCAGCTCCTCGCGGTGATCCGACTGCTTCCGAACCTCAGCCTCGAACCGCTCTTGCAGCTCTTCAAGCTTCGCTTCATTGCTGCGTCCAAGCTCGCCCCGTTCCGACTCGAACTGACGCAAGCTTTCCTCCGCTTGTACTTTCGCTTCTGCGAGCTGCTCTTTGAGCGCGTTAAGCTCCGACTGCTGCTGTTCTTGCTGCTGGGCAGCAGACAGCTCCTGTTCCTGCTTCTCCTGCAATTGCTGTTCCAGCTGACGGACTCGTTCCGCCTTGAGAGCTGCCTGCTCCGTCAACGTTTCCACTTCGCCAAGTGCCTCTGTGAGCATGCTTTCCTGCTCAGAGCCAAGCTGCTCTTGCGATTGCAAGGATGAACGAAGTGCTTCCTCCTGCTCCATCGCCTGCATCAAATGATCATCCGCAGCCTGAATACGCTGCTCGAATGATGCCTTCTCCGCATTCCAGCTCTGCTGGAGCTCCTCCGCCAAAGCTTGCAGGCGCAACTTCTCCTCCTGCCAGCTGACTTTGCTCTGTTCAAATTCACTTTGCAGCTGCAGCCGGCTTTCCTCCAGCAGCTGCGCATGCTCCGCAGCTTTGGCTTCTGCTTCTGTTATGTATCGCTCCTCGATACGAGTGACATCGCTTTTCCACCCTTGCTCCAACTCAACCAGCTTCACAGCGGCAGTCTGCTCCGCTTCGGTCGCTTTAGCGCGAAGATCAGCCATTTCCGCTTCTTGCAGTGCAAGCAGCTCCGACAGTTCGTCTTTCTCGCGGGCCAATTGGGCTTCCGCCTCCGCTTGACGTGCCGCGAGAAGTGACTGCGCCTCTTCCTGCTGGGATAAAAGGCGCTGCTCCATCTCTGCGCGCAAAGCTGCCAGCTGCTCTTCTGCAGCCGCTCGTTGTGAAGTCCGCTCCTCTTCCAATTTCAATTGCAGAGTGAGCAGCTGCTCCTCCGCGTCATCGCGCTGCTCGATCAAACGCCGTTCCGCTTCGACTAATCGTGCGTCCGAATTGGCTTGCAAGGATGCCAGCTCCGATTGCAATTGTGCCAGACGCGTTTCCGCCTCCGCCTGCTGAATCCTCAGCAGCTCTTCCGCTGCGGCCTGCTGCTCTGCCAATTGCGCTTCTGTGTCAGCCCGCTGCTCCGCCAATTGCTGCTCGGCTTCCTCTGCACTCGCCTTCAGCCGGGCAGCTGCGCTCGCCCGCTCATCCTCAAGCTGCTTCACTGCTGCAGCTGTCTTCTCCGCAAGCAATCCGGCAGTCGCCGACCGCTCCTTCTCCAGCGCTGCCTTCGCTTCCGCCTCCTGCGTCTCAAGCAGTTCTGCAGCAGCCGACTGCTCCTCCGCCAGTGCCGCCGCTGCTCTCGCCAGCTCTTGCTCCAGCTTCTCTGCTGACTTCGCTTCCTGCTCGGCAAGCAGCTCCGCTGCGGCAGACTTCTCTTCCGCCAGTGCCGCTGCCGCTCTCGCCAGCTCTTGCTCCAGCTTCTCAGCCGACTTTGCTTCCTGCTCGGCAAGCAATTCAGCTGCAACCATCTGCTCCTCCGTCAAGGCAGCCGCCGCTTTCGCCAGTTCTTGCTCTAGCTTCTCTGCTGACTTCGCTTCCTGCTCTGCCAACAGTGCGGCTGCAGCAGACTTCTCTTCCGCTAGTGCCTCCGCCGCTTTCGCCAGCTCTTGCCCCAGCTTCTCTGCCGACTTCGCCTCATGCGCTGCCAGCGTCTCTGCTGACTTCGCTTCCTGCTCGGCAAGCAGCTCGGCAGCAGCCATCTGCTCCTCCGCCAATGCCGCTGCCGCTTTCGCCAGCTCTTGCTCCAGCTTCTCTGCCGACCTCGCTTCCTGCTCGGCAAGCAGTTCCGCAGCAGCCAACTGCTCTTCCGCCAGTGCCGCTGCTGCTCTCGCTAGCTCTTGCTCCAGTACCGCTGCCGACTTCGCCTGCTGTTCTGCGAGCAGCTCAGCCGCAGCAGACTGCTCCTTCGCCAAGACAGCAGCAGCTCTTACCTGCTCCTGCTCCAGCGCTGCGGCAGACTTCGCCTCCTGCGCTGCCAGCAGCTCAGCTGCTTTCGCCTGCTCCCGCTTCAGCGCCTCGGCGGCTTGCGCCTCCTGAACGGCAAACAGCTCCTCGGCTTCCGCTTGCTGAACAGACAGCTTGCGCGCAGCCTCCTCCAGCTTTGACGCCAGCTCTTCCGCCGCTTCTGCAACAGCAGCGGCCAGCTTCGCTTCATGCTCGGCTTCATGAGCCTCAAGGTCTGCCTTCGCTTGCTCACGCAAGGCGGCAAGCTCCTCCTGCAAGCCCGATGTCCGCTGGTTCGCATGCTCCAGCTGCTCAGCCAGAACAAGACGTTTCGCTTCGGAATCATGAAGCGTATCGTTCTCGCGGCGAAGCCGGAACACTTCCTCAGTCATTTGCACAGCCGTCAGCACGGCCAGCTTCGGCATATCCAGCCGAGGGTAGCCTATTGCCAGCTTTTTCATCGTATCGTCAATCGTACTGGCAACTCTTCTCATATATTCAATATTGGAATGGCCCTTAAGTTTATATTGGTTTCCGTATATATCAACGGTTACGACGGTTTGATCAGCATCCATCATAAAGGAATCCTCCTATAGTCTATCTCTTGATCGCTTGTCATAGATGAAAGCCAGACAGCCAGCATAGATCTGCCTGAGCTTATAGAAAAAAGCCGCATCGAAAGCTCACAAGGAACTATTTCGATGCGACTTTGGAGGTTTCCTGCCTACTTTCTCAATTCTGCGGCAAAAGATTGTTCAAGCTCCGCAACTACCTTCCCATGAAGCTCTGTAACCTCTTCATCAGTCAATGTCCGGTCAGCATGACGATATACGAGCGACAACGCGACGCTCTTCTTATCCGCTCCCAGCTTCTCGCCGGTAAATACGTCAAACACGCGAACAGACTCCAGCAGCTCACCTGCCGTTGCCCATGCCGAAGCTGTCAGATCAGCCGCCGGAACGGAACGGTCCAGTACGACTGCAATGTCCCGCTGCATAGCCGGGTAACGCGGCAGCGCTTTGTATTCGATATCGAATTGAGCCTGCTCGTAAAGCTCATCGAGCTCGATTTCGAGCACATAGGTATCAGCCAGGTCGCTCTCATGCTGAAGCGTAGGATGCAATTGTCCAACGTAGCCGATCGTTTGCGGACCTCTAGCCGTTTCCAGCAAGACTGCAGCCGTGCGGCCCGGATGGAAGTGCTCCGGTTGTGCAGCTTCATAACGTACTTTCGAAGTTAAGCCAAGCACTTGGAACAACGTCTCCAGAACGCCTTTGGCATCGTAGAAATCGACTGGCTCCAATTTGCGGTTCCATTGCGCCTCTGTCCGGCTGCCCGTCAACAAAGCTGCGAAACGGTGCTTCTCTTGCGGCAAGCGTGTCAACACTTCTTCATCGGTATGGAAGACGCTGCCGATTTCGAATACGGAGATTGAATCGTTTTTCCGGTTGCGGTTGTAGACTGCCGTCTCAAGCAGTTGAGCAACCAGCATTGTACGCAGTACGCTGCGGTCTTCGCTCATCGGCATCGCCAGCTTCACCGGCTTCTGCCCTTCGCCGGACAAGGCCGGGAATAGCGCCGTACGCTCCGGTGAAGTAAACGAATAGCTGATTACTTCATGCAGTCCTGCATCGGTCAATCTCCGGCGCAAATCGCGGCGGATTGCCTGCGGCTTTGTCAACGAACCCGGTGTTACATCGCCGTGAATCGGCGTCGTCGGGATGTTGTCGTAGCCGTGCAGACGAGCAACTTCTTCAATCAAGTCAACGTCGCGTGTAATGTCACCGCGGCGCGTAGGCACTTGAACGGTAAACTTGCCTTCATCAGACAGGCTGTAGCCGAAATTCAATCGTTCGAAAATCGTCTGAACTTCCAGCTTCGAAAGCTCCGTACCAAGATAGCCATTAATTTTAGCCAGCGTAATGTCGATTTTGGCCGGCTCAGCTTTGGCAGCTGCTGCCTCGACAATGCCTTCTGTTACCAGACCATCAGCGAGTTCAGCGATCAATGCCGCCGCACGGTCCAAGGCTGGAATGACGCGGGCAGGATCCACTTCCTTCTCGAAGCGAATGCTCGACTCTGAACGCAGCCCCAGTTGGCGTGACGTTTTACGAATTGTGCCGCCGTCGAACTTAGCCGACTCCAGCAAAATATTAACGGTGCTCTCGTTCACTTCCGAGTTCGCTCCGCCCATAACGCCCGCAAGGCCGATTGGCTTCACCCCATCGGTAATAAGCAGCATATGCGGCTCCAGACGGCGTTCCTGATCATCAAGCGTTACCAGCGTTTCGCCTTCTTTCGCGAAGCGTACTTCGATTTTCCCGCTTTGTACAGCATCCGCATCAAACGCATGAAGCGGTTGTCCATATTCCAGCATGACGAAGTTCGTTACGTCGACAACGTTGCTGATGGGACGAATGCCGGCAGCGATCAGACGGTTCTGCAGCCAAAGCGGCGAAGGACCGATCTTTACTCCCTTAATATAACGGGCGCTATAATGCGAACAGTAGTCAGGCACGCTGACTGCTACCGAAATATGGCTGTCCGTCCGCTCTGGTGTATGGTTAATCGTATTTTCCGGCAGCTTAACAGGACGTCCTGTCAGTGCGCCGATTTCGTAAGCAACGCCCAGCATGCTCAAGCAATCGGAGCGGTTTGGCGTCAGGTCAAGCTCAAGCACCTCATCATTGATGCCAAGAACATCGCTGATTGATGTCCCGATCGGGGTCGACTCCGGCAGCACAAGAATGCCTTCCTGCTGCTCCTTCGGCAGCAGCTTGTCGTTCAAGCCCAGCTCCTTCGCGGAGCAAATCATGCCCTGCGACTCCACACCGCGCAGCTTCGCGCGCTTAATGCGGAAATCACCAGGAAGTACTGCGCCGATCGTCGCTACCGGAACGCGCTGGCCTGCCTCCACGTTTTTCGCTCCGCACACGATTTGCAGTTCTTCGCCGGTGCCTACGTCCACTTTGCAAACATTCAGCTTATCCGCATCCGGATGCTTCTCGCGGGATGTCACATAGCCGACAACGACGCCGGTTACCCCTTTATCGCGGTTTTCCACGCTATCGATCTCGATGCCTCCGCGCGTCATTTTTTCCGCAAGTTCCTCCGCCGTGAAGCCGGACAGATCGACATATTCATTCAACCATTTATAGGATACTTTCATCGCTTTATCTCCCCTTCCTTCCGTTACATTTTCCCAAATTGACTTAAGAAGCGCATATCGTTCGTGTAGAAATGACGGATGTCGTCAATGCCGTATTTGAGCAATGCAATCCGTTCAACGCCCATACCGAACGCAAAACCGCTGTATTTGGCCGGATCGTAGCCGCCCATCTCCAATACGCGCGGATGTATCATGCCGCTGCCCAGTATTTCCAACCAGCCGGTGTGCTTGCACATCCGGCAGCCGCGGCCGCTGCATTGCACGCAAGTAACGTCAACCTCGGCACTTGGCTCCGTGAACGGGAAGAAGCTTGGACGAAGGCGGATTTCCGCTTGCGAACCGTACATTTGCTGTACGAATTGCAGCAGCGTGCCTTTCAAATCGCTCATCCGGATGTTTTCGCCGATTACGAGTCCTTCAATTTGATTGAACTGGAAGGAGTGAGTCGCGTCGTCATCATCTCTGCGATACACTTTGCCAGGACAAATAACTTTAACGGGTTTCCCGTTCATTTGCTGCATCGTTCTCACTTGCACCGGGGACGTATGCGTACGCATCAAGATATCGTCTGTAATATAGAACGAATCCTGCATGTCGCGGGCCGGATGGTTTTTCGGCAAATTAAGCGCCTCGAAGTTGAAATAATCGGTTTCCACCTCGGGACCTTCCGCAATCGTATAACCGAGACCTACGAAAATATCCTCGATCTCCTGTGCTACTTTGTTCAAAGGGTGAACGGATCCAGTAGGCAGCGCCTTACCTGGCAGCGTCACATCGATTGTCTCTGCGCGCAGACGATTTTCCGTCTCCGCCTGCAGGAACGCCGCTTGTTTTTCTTCAATAACAGCTTCAATCGCTGCCCGGACATCATTGCCGACTTGGCCGATGATCGGACGCTCTTCAGCGCTCAAGCCTCCCATGCCGCGAAGAATTTCGGTCAAAGCGCCTTTTTTGCCCAAATATTTCACTCGCAAATCATTCAGCAGCTGCGGGCTGTCTACCTGCTGCAGCTCTTGCAGCGCTTCGCCGCGCAAAGCTTCCAATTTCTCTTTCATCAACATTCGCCTCCATATTTACCATCTCTCGTTCGGGACAAACAAAAAAAGGCCCTTTCTCCCCGCAAGGGACGAAAGAACCGTGGTACCACCCTAATTCGGACTGCTGCCGGCGCGATACGGCCGCCTTGCTGCAATCCCTTATTCCCATAACGGCGGGAACCGGACAATCCCTACTCGAGCATATATGACATGATACATGCGGTTCAGGCGTCTGCTCCGGAGTGAATTTCATCAGTGTGTAATCGTAAAGGCGCTCTCAATCTACGGCGTCTTTTCCCTGTGCGGCAGCACTGCTTACTTATCTCCATCTCGGCTTTCAAGCATATAAATTCAATATTAAAACATTAGTCTCTATTATATGCAATTTCAGCAACGGTTGCAACTTCGAAAGCCGCCTATGAATCAATCCGCATCATCATCTCTTCCAGTAAACGAATTCTGGCAAAAGACGCCCGCAGCAGTCCCATTCCAATCTCCGGATACAGGCGGATAAGGCGCGCCATATCATCACCGGCAAGCTCCAGCACGCGAACTTCGCCAAGCAGTGACTGTGCGGATACCGATGACGGCGTACCGTCGAGAGCTGATGTCTCCCCGCATACATCGCCGGAGCCAAGTACACCGATCGTCCCTTCCCAGCCGGCAGCGGAAGTACTAGTAAGCTCAACATTGCCATCGATGATGACATACATCGCCATATTTGGCGTTCCCCGCTCCAGCAGCTTAGCATCATCCGCCCAGACCTTCTCTTTGGCAATCGTTGCGATTAATCCTAGCTCTTCCAGCGATAAATCGGTAAAGTACGGCACCTGCCGCAAAAACACCACTTTATTCAATCGTCCCATTGCCTGTTCCTGCGACATGTCCCCACCCTTTCCATGTTGGCTCGCAACAGCCATCTCCCGCCACCAGTCATCCGATTCCGCAAGCGCCTGATCCAATACATTCTGGGTGCCAGACTCCGGCAGACGATCTATCGGTCCGGCAGAATCCTCCTGCTCCAATAAAAGGAGCAGCCGCTGCGACAATCTGCGGTCTCCGACACCTTCGGCGAGCACCTCCCAGCCATTGCTGCGAATCTCCTCATCGGGATCGCCAGCCGCTTTACGGATAGCATCCACAACCTGCTCATCTGCCAGGGCGCCAAGTACCGACCATACGCCATCCATGTAAAAAATACGAACTTCATTCAGCCTCAAACCCGCAAGCTGAGCTATATCCTCTCGTTCCATGGCGGCAAATGCTGCGCCATATGCAGCGGCATCATCCAAGTGGGCGAGCCTTAATAACGCAGATTCAATAAGCCGGGAACGAATTTCATCCTCAGGAAGCAATCTGGCCAGTGCCTGAATCGCGATCGTCCATCGCTTCGGATGTGCACCTTCCAAGCTGTCCAGCAGCGGAGCAACTGCCCGATCTCCAATCTGAACGAAGTAATGGAATACCGTCCGGGTCATTTCCTGATCCATGGTCGGCAAGCCCTGAAGCAGTTCCGGCAGCAACCCCTCCTCGCCCAACTCGCCGAGGCAAGCGATGGCCGCGACACGAACGGCAGGATGCTGGTCATGTACGAGCTTTTTAACTTCAGGAATGAAATCCTTCAGCTTCAGCTCCGCGACTACCCGGCAAATATAGATAGAGGCTTGTCCGCCTTCCTGCAAAATACGGTGAATCACTTCAGAGCACGCCTCAAAGCTGGGCGCATTATTGAAGGAATACATCGCCTTGACCGCTTCCGCTACTACAGCGGGATGACGGTCGAGCAGCTTTTGCCGTAAAAAATAAAAAGCCTGATGTTCCATATGCTTCATCCGGCCGATCTGCCGAACACCCTCCGCACGCAGCTCATCATCAGGGTCCTCCAGAAAAGCCGCGATTTTCACCATAGCTGTTAAATCAGCCTGCTCCAAGTTCATCGCACGTACTGCCGACACCCGAATCCGGGGACTCGGGTCTTCAATCAGTTTCAATAACTCGGGCAGATCTCTCGGATTTTGCAGGCGTGCTATGATTTGAAGAGCGATTTCCTTGGCCGGATCATTCTCTTCCTTCAGCATGCCGCTTATTCTCGCCATAGCAGCCGGATTGCGAACCAGCTCCTCAAATTGTTCCGTCAGATCAAGCTCACCGGCCGACTGTACGCTGCTTACCAGCTCGCGCATATAATATTTTCTTCCGATCCAGGCCAGTCCGAGCAAAAGCACGGAACCGCATAAGCCGACAAGCGATAGCAGCGTCCATGACATTCCCAGTCCAGAATGAAGAAATTGCAGAGCAGCGCCCGCCATAATACCGACTGATGCCGCAATGCCTTGAGCCGCATAGCGGTAGCTGTCCCGCTGAGCAAGCGGGAAGGTTTTGAAGAAGATCTGATAAGACGGCTCTGCCGAATAATAGAGCAATAAATAGAGCAGCATATAGCCCGCAGAAATGATAGGCAGTGCGGCAGACGAGCCAATTAGCATAACGGCAGCGGCAAATGATAGAACGTAAATGGCGGATATTGCCGTCAGCATTTGGCTTGCACCCAGCTTTGCCATCAGTTTGCCCGATACGGTCTGCAGCAGGAAGGCGAGTATGAACAGCACCATTGTGATCATCCCGAAGTAACGGCTGAACTCTTGTTCACTAGGATAAGAGATTCTCGTTACATTCAAGAACTGATATTCCATTAGAAAGTACAGTGCCGGCATAAAGGTCATCAGTAAAATAACCGTAAGCAAAAACGGCGACCGGAGCGCATCACGAAACACTGCTCCCGTCGTAAGGACAGGAGCCTCTTCACGGGAAGCTTCCGCTTTTAACGATAGCGGCACCAGATATTTTCCAATTACCTGATTATAATTACGCCATGCAAGCAGAAGAAGAACAGCTCCGGCTGCATAGATCGTCTCTGGACCAAAGCCGATGCTGATCGCTTGGGCTAGTAAGCCGGCCGCTACGCCGCCAAGCGTTGCTGCCCCGACAAATATCGGCATTAGCCGTTTGGCCTGCTGCGTCTGGCATGTATCAACAGCAAGGCTCCACAATAGAATCGTCTGCTGCCTGACGACAAAGTTAGAGAAGATGAACAGCACAGGGTAGTACCATAACAGCTCCACACCGGCAAGCTTCAGTGTCAGCAGCACCAGCGCATTGAACGCCACAATCCCCAGCATCATGCCATACATGACCCGCATCAGCTGCGGCTTTGGCAGTCTTCCCGCAAGCCAGGACAACAGCCAAGCTTCAAGCGGTAAAATGACCGCTTCCGCCGCATAAACGTAAGGCAAATACTCGCTTCCGAGCCGTTGGTTGAACAGCGTCATAAAGCCGTTGTAATTGAGCATTTCGGCTATACCGCATATAAAAAAAACAGGTGCCATCAAGATCAGCTTGCGCTGATCTTCGGCACGGGCGCCTATCGCGCCTATCATTCGTTCCATATTCATTAGGCTATCCATCCGTTTCGCACACTCATTAAGCCCGTATCAGCGGCTGAACGGCTAAGCGCTGTATAGTAGTTTCCGATAATAGATTAGCCGGTCCTCACCGTCAAAATAATAATCCGGACAGCGGCCTACCAGGCTGAAGCCGTTTCGTTCAAACAGTCTTCTTATTGGCAAGTATTCCGGCAGGTCGCAAGTATAGGTGATGATATAGCGTGAGTGAACGAGCAGCAGATAAGCGAACATTTCGGCTATCAGTGCTGAAGCTACACCTGTTTTGCGATATTCTCGGTGTACAACTATGTAGTCCCAGCTAAAGCCTCCCGTTTGCTGCTCGTTCTCCGCTATACTATTGATCGCAATAATTTGTCCCGCTTCATCAACGGCGTACCAAAGCACAATTTCTTCGGCGATAGCACGATAAGGAAGCTGTTGGAAATGGGATAATTCTCCTGGCGTATAGCGAGTGTCGTCAAACGATTGATCTGACAGCAGAAAATGAATAATCCGCTCCGCATCCTCTGCCTTTTCCAGCTTATCAATCCGAAATTGCTCTACCAGCATAATCCCCGCTCCTTCACAGCATTCCAGAAGATACGATTACATTCGTCTTATACGGCAAGCGTGCCATTCCAGCCCTCCGTCGAGCCTTTCTGGTAATATTCGTCGCAAAGATAGAAATACAGCTTGGCCGCCTTATCGGACCGATTCTGTTTAATCACTTCAATAAAGGTCTCGCGTGCGTCCAAAAACCGCCCTTCCTGACAGAGCAATATGCCTTTCTCGAATAGCGGCTTTGTACGGTCTTTCAATAGCCGGATCGCATCCGGGTCACCTTCATAAACGTCTATCAGCTCAATTGGCTCGTCCTTGCCGTCAATCCGGATGCGGCCAAGTGAACGATGCCGGAAGCGCTCTGGCGACCGCAGCTGCTCGAAGAACGTTCTAGTCGCTAGAATCGGCGTACCCATCGTATCGGATATCTTTTCAAGCGTTGCGGTCATATTGACGTCATCGGAAATGATATTGCCTTCCATCCGCTGCTCTTCTCCGACGATGCCCAGCATCAGCGGCCCCTTATGCAGCGCCATGCCCAGATCAACGGCCTTGTAGCCGGATTGGCGCAGCTGTTCGTTATAGGCGGCGAGATCCCGGCGGATGGCAACGGCTGCACGCAAGGCATCGTCCGAATGGGCTGGGAACAGCGCCATAAAGCCCGCTCCCAAATATTTGCTGATCAGCCCTTCCTCCTTGCGGACGAACGGGCTGAACCGTTTCAGGAAGGCGTTCATGAAGTCAAAATTTTGCTTCGGCGACAGCTGTTTGGACAACTCGTGGAATGAGCGGATATTCGCAACCATGACGGTCATGTTCTGTTGAACCTGATCGCCAAGGTGAATGTCGAGTATCCCTTTTTTGCCCAAATATTTGAAAAACTGCTGCGGGACAAACCGGTGCGATGCTTCGCTGAACGAAGTTACGTCTTTTATATAATTTCGGATATGCTTGGCCATCAGGTTGAATTGTTCACCCAGATCGCCTACCTCGTCTTTGGACCGGATATGCACCTCGACGTTCCAATTGCCGTTAGCCATATCCATAACGCTTCTGCGCAGCTTGCGCAGCGACGAGAGCATAAAGTAGGTAGTGCCGGTCACAAACGCAATAAGCACCAAGCTGATAATTCCGATATTGATGACGATGCTTGAATAAATGGTCTGATTGGATTGATAGAGCACATTCAGATCACGGCCTGTCTCGTAAATGCCCACAACTTTTCCCGATGAATCATAGATGGGACCAATTGCATACAGCCACTTGCCAGTGGCGTCCTCCCATTTCCCGGTCAGCACCTCGCCTTTATCAATCACCCGCTTATTGTCCTCGCTTACCGGAAAAGGCTTATACATATTGACGCCGTCGTCGTCGTCCATCATGATGAAGAGCCCGCCGTTCTCGTACTTATAGAGCGTGCTGTACAGCCCTTTCCGGTTAGCATCATCCTCGCTCTCGAACAGAAAGTTCATTTTATCGTAAATGGCGGTGTAATTCGGGCTTCTGTAATCTCTCGGAGAAGTAAGCTTGTTCAGTTGATCGCCATTAATGATGTTTTGTCCGTTGCGTGCAAGAAGGGACAGCTGACGCTGCATTTCCTCCTCCATCCGTCCGGAAAAGCTGCTATAGACGAAGTTGCATAACAGAACCATCGAGATCGTAACAATCGGAACCAGCATAACGACTTGTTTGACGAACAGCGAAATTCTGCGGTTTAACAAATGAACATAAACGAGCCTCAGCATCGCAATGACAACAGCCAGCAGAGCCGCTGCAGCGAGCCAGGCCAGCCAGCCCAGCAGCACCGTTTCCCGGTCATAGGAGACGTCAATAATAGCAGAGCTGCCCGCTTCCTTCATGCTCAAATTCAATACGCGGTCATCCAGCGCAATATGGAGCTTTCCGCCCGAGCCAACCGAAAAATCCATTATTTCGATACTCTCTGCACCCGCCGCCTTGCTTTGCAGCATCTTTTCGTTGAGATCGACACGCAATCCGCTGGAATCGTCAGCCTTCATACTCGTGACAGAGTTGACAAGCCTGTCGATAAAATACAGTCTGCCGTCGGGGTGCAATTGCAGCGCTTCCGGGAAGTTGGTTCGTGTCCGGTTCATCCCTTCCAGCGGGTAGGCTATCGTGCTGGCGCCATCTGCTCCCACCCGGAAAATCGCACCGCGTTTCGTCGCATAGAAGATTCTTCCGGGTTCGTACCCTACTATCTCTGAAAGGTACCGGTCATTCGGCACTTTAAACCGGAACGCTTCTACAGGTTGGCCGCCGCTCTCCATCAGGCTTAAGCGATTCAGCACAATTTCTTGCTCTTTGTCAAAATAGAAATAGAGCGATTGATCCTGAAGCTGAAATCCTTGAATCTGTCCGACCCTTTTATTCGTGCCGTCGCCCTTCAAGGTGTAAAGAATCTGGCCCTCCTTGCTCTCCGGAGCGTAGCGGACAATTCTTTCCTCTTGGACGTACAGTCCATACTTGTCCAAGACAGTGTCCAGCGCATAGATCGTCCCGTCCGGTGCAGCGGCAACATCTGTGAAATCATGCCTGCCGCCGTCATTGGGGTGCTGCCGGATCCGTTCCTCCAGCATGCCGTTTTCATCCATGCGAATGATTTCCTGGCGGGAGTCGCCAATGGTCACCAGTCCGCCTTCCGGGCCAGGAGCCAGCCGGGATAAATACGTAAGCGCCTTCTCATTATCCGTGGGCAGCGACAGCAGCCGATTCGCATTCGGATAAAGCCATACTCCCAGACCTATGGCAACGACAAGCAGCAATGCTATAACCCACGTTGACTTTCTCATGGACACCATCACTTTCATTTTCCCTATTTGCTTTTACCGAACTATCAATTAATTCCATAGTACTACATGTATCGTGATTTGGCATC
Source organism: Paenibacillus gorillae (assembly GCF_000513275.1). Classification (GTDB taxonomy): domain Bacteria; phylum Bacillota; class Bacilli; order Paenibacillales; family Paenibacillaceae; genus Pristimantibacillus; species Pristimantibacillus gorillae. Next base: position 61,043 of record NZ_CBVJ010000075.1, read on the forward strand.
AATTTCCTTGTTTTTTCGCGATAGAATAGGGTCGAATTAATCAGGTTTTTGTTGAAGCGCTTCCTCCCATATAGTAGTATGAATAGTAGAAGAAAATGGTAGAAGCAGGCTTGTTGCCGCTTCGCACGGAAAGGGTTAACTATGGGTCAACTAGTATGCGGCGGAGCCTCTCTGCAATGTTCGTTTGGCGCTGCTCCCGGCACTTTGAACGTTCTTCCTGCCAATCGCGTCATGACTTCTATGCCGATTGCCAACATTATGGACAACAAACCGATGGTCAACATTCTCCCATTCGGAATGTGCACCTCCATGGCCAATCCTATGGTGGCTGCCGCGACAGCTGCGGCTTTGGGCGCGCTGACTCCTCAGCCATGCGTACCCGTGACATCAGCGCCTTGGGTGCCGGGCACGCCGACGGTTCTTGTCGCCAATATGCCCGCTCTTAACAATACCTCCAAATGCATGTGCAACTGGGGCGGCGTCATACAAATCGTTAATCCTGGCCAAGTTACGATACAGGTGCCCTAAATGGTAGAACAACTGCTAAAGCCGATATTCAAGCCGATCAAACGGATGATCATCACCCCTCTAAAGCGTGCCAAAACACTGCCCAAGAGACTGCTGGGGTGGCTGCGGAGATTTCTGGTTACCGCCTTGTTCGGACCGCTTCGCTCTCTGGACAATTATTTAAAGCTCGGCAGCTATTACATTGCAAAAAAAATGGTGGCGCTTATCATCGTTATCGCGCTCATTGTAACGTACTTCGGATTCATTAATCCTCCTGCATTCATTAACAAATGGTTTGGCCGAACGCCTGAATTGTCGGCGTCTGCCGCGGCAGCCAAAGGCTTTACCGGCACAGCCGCCGTCAAGGATGCCGACGGGAACGTTATTTTTGACGGGCAATTGGTTAATGGCCTGTACGAAGGCGCTGGCAAGCTCTTTTATCCGGACGGAAAGCTGCTGTATCAAGGGGATTTCTCGAAAGGATTGAGAGCCGGCTCAGGTGAGCATTACGATGAGAACGGCAAGCTGCTGTACCGCGGTGAATTTGCTGCTGATCAATATGCAGGTGCAGGGACGCTGTTTGATCCGGATGGGAAGCCGAAATATGTAGGCCAGTTCGCCTACGGCCTGTACGAAGGCGCAGGAACGGAATACCGGCAGGATGGAACCATCGTTTATGCCGGAGCATTCGTGAAAGGTCAGCGGACTGGCGAAGGCAAGCTCTACAACGACAGCAGCGGCCTTATCTATGAAGGCACGTTCAGCGAAGGCCGCTATGCGGGGACTGGCAAGCTTTACGGAGAAAGCGGGAAGCTGCTGTACGAGGGCGTGTTCCAGGACGGCAAGCTAAACGGAGCGGGTAAGCAATATTTCGCTTCCGGTATTGTCCAGTACGAAGGCGCGTTTTTGCAAGGTCAGTATCATGGGGCCGGCAGCTTATTTAACGAAATCGGCAGCCTTGTCTACACGGGCGCATTCAGTGCCGGACAAATGAATGGCGATGGACAAGCCTTTGGAGTTAATGGCGCACCCGTCTATGCCGGTAAATTTGTTAACGGCAAATACGAAGGCGTCGGAGTTCTGTTCGACGCGGATGGCGTCACTCTTTATAAGGGCTTTTTCAAGGGCGGTTCTTCCTTTGTAGAAGGCTTCATCAACTTGCCGCTCGCCAAGCTGCAAGAAATGCTAGGCGCACCGGATGCGCCTGTTGTTCCAGAGTCGCCAGCCCCTAGACGGGGGCCAGCGAGGAAGCTGGCGGCGGCGCTGATGAAAACCGGCTCGGGAGCGGGCGTCGAGGACGGTGCCTCGGGCAGCGGGGATAGTGCTGCTGCTGACGGCAGTGGCGCTGACGGCGGTGGCGCAGCAGCGGCCGATGGTAACACGGCCGCGAGCGACGGTGCGAGCGGCAACGGCGCTGGCGGCAGCAGCTCGATTGCTAACGGCAATGGCGCTAGCGGCAGTAACAGCTCGAATGCTAGCGGCAACGGTACTGGTGACAGCAATAGCTCGAATGCTAGCGGCAATGGCGCTAGCGGGAGCAACAGCTCGAATGCTAGCGGCAGCAACAGCTCGAATACTAGTGGCAATGGCGCTAGCGGCAGTAACAACTCGAATGCTAGCGGCAGCAACAGCTCGAATGCTAGCGGCAACGGCGCTAGCGGGAGCAACAGCTCGAATACTAGCGGCAACGGCGCTAGCGGGAGCAACAGCTCGAATGCTGGTGGCAATAACGGTGCGGCTGCAGGTTCTAACAGCTCCGGTAGCGGTTCTACCGTAGCTTCGGGAAGCGAAGTATCCGGTGAGGAGCTTGGACTTGAAGGTCTTCCACCCAAGCCATTAAATTTAACTTACGCCAGCAGCCAGCTATCATTCACGCTTGAAGCAGATCCGGATAATCCGGAGGCGTACTATGTGAGCGAATTAAATACATGGAACAGTACCATCATCCAGCAGACGCTTCAACGGCTGCAAACAGCCAAGGCAGCCTCCATTACCGAGAAGCTGGATAACGGCAAGTCCAATATCATATACAAATCGGGCAACGCTCTCCTGACTTTCACCTACAGCAACAAAAACCAGTTCGGCTCAATATCAGCTATATCACACCGAAATAGCAATATAGCAAACCAACTCCCGCTATCGTTTCATACGGGAGTTGGTTTGCTTTTATTTAGTTACTTAACTCTTCCCCAGCGATTCCATCATACCCTCAACTATTATCATTCCCCTTACCTCCCAGTTACCATTTCTACTAATCTATCTACCGCTACCATTACCATTACCATTACCATTAGCATCACCGTCATCATTACTTCTAACCACTTACTACGATTAGCATCGCCTTCACTTATCACAATATATCTTCAGACCTGCCCCATCGTCACATTTACTGTTACCAGCCATTATAAGCTCCACCGTAGCCAACATTAATTTACTTTTAATATAGTTACCATCGATCACCCTCCATCTTTTTGCCGTAAAAGTAATATGCAGTTCCCTTAAACAAAGGCCACACCGTTCACCACATTGGATTTTTCCAATGTAGAGTCTATTTCCACACCGTTTCGCTTACCTACGTTGGATTTTTCCAACGTAGGGTGCCTTTTCGCACCATTTCTCTCGCCTACGTTGGATTTTTCCAATGTAGAGTGCCTTTTTGCACCGTTTCTCTCTTCTACGTTGGATTTTTCCAACGTAGGGTGCCTTTTCGTACCGTTTCTCTCTTCTACGTTGGATTTTTCCAACGTAGGGTGCTTTTCCGTACCATTACTCTCGCCTACGTTGGAAATTTCCAACGTGAGTGTACCGTTTGTAAAATCGACTATCGCTACCGCAACACTATCGCAGCAACAACAGCTCCAGCGCTCCCGGCACTACCTCGTAGCTCCGAATCTGCTTACCTTTGGATACCGGCTTAAGCAATCCCTTTACCACCATCGCCTGTAGATGTTTACGGGCCGTACGAAAATCAACGCCAATACACTCCCGCGCTTCCTTCGGACTGATCGCCCCTCCGAGCCTCCAAGCTGCCTGCAGCAACTCTCTTTCAATACGAATCGATGAAACCGATGCTCCCGCCGCAACACTTTCTTTATGAAAGAAAGCAGGACCAATTGCATGCTGCAGCAGCATCCGGCATACTTCTGGACGTTTCTGCACATCATCGAATGAGAAATGCAGCATCCTCCACCCCAATCCGGTAAGGAAAGCATCCCTGTTCAACGAATAGCTGAATCGCTCTCGATCCATATCTTTGATGTGGCTTTGATAACCATCGCATTCCAGCCCAAATTGGCCAAAAGGTGTTATGTACGCAAAATCAAGAAACTGCGATTTCCGGTTCCAGTCCAGCACCTCATACTCGGGATGAAGGTTCTCAAAGCTTCCGAATACCGGCCACCACACGTTTTGCAACAGCAGCTTCTCGGCATATTGATGACCTCTCACAAGCCTCCCCTTCCGCTCTCCTTGCCTGCGATTCGTGTGCTCCAACAGAAAAGTCTCATGTGCCTGTTCAAACGATGCTGATACGGATACCTTTGCCGTTTCCCGTTTCAAACTCCGATTTCCACCCTTCATCTATGAAAACCTCACTTTCATTAATATTCTACTAACCAATCGTCGATTTCTATCATGCGCGCGCCTCCCAGCACACGGTGCCATCGCGGTACGCGGTACTCTTTCAAACGTTGACGGTGCAACGTCTCATAAAACGGAGAGCTTAAAAGCAGGGTCTTCAAACGAAACTTGCTTAAAAAGACCCGAACAGCTTGTAACCTTTCAACATTCAAAAATAAAAAAACGCCTCCCTGCCATCTGGCAAGAAGACGTTCTTCGTCTACACATCAATTTCACTATATAAACAATACAGATGAACTGCATATCAAACACATTGGAATTCTCAAGCGGCACTCACTCCCAACGAAAGAGCTGAGAACGATTGATATTCTTGTACCTTTAGTTTCTGTAATAAGCCTAAGAGGCGAGTGCTTGTGCTATCCAGTTACCTTGCTTCTGTAATAAGCCTAAGAGGCTAATACTAATGCTATCCTGTTGCCTCACTTCTATAAAAGCTCAAGAGACGGAAGCTAATGATATCCCGCTACGCTTAGCTTCAGTAGAAGCTCAAACCTAGATACAACCTCTTACGACCAAGAGCCTTTCCCCAAAAAGCTACTCCCGGCCGGCAGCCGCTTGCGCGATTGCCTCGGCCAGCCTGCTGTCAATAGCCGGCGCAGCACCGGAAAGGCTTTTGAATGCCCACCAGCGAACCGCAATCACAGAAGCGGTCGACTCTGTTTCGCCCTGCAGCTTCATGCCAATACGGAAGGTTCCCTTTTCCGGGTAAACGATTGTGCCAAGCGAAACGTTCGGAATATCCGGCTCGTATTCGGTCCCTTTAAATACATCGCTTTGTCCGTAATAGACGCGTTTGCCCGATCCGCTGCGTTCAGCGGCAAGGGATGATTCATTTTCCTCCAGCCCGACAACAACCGTTACCTGGCCATCGCCCAACCCGTGACTAATCTCATCGGAGATAAAGTTTTTCTTCCCGCGGGAGAAAAAGAAGCCTCCGGTTTTGCCGATTGACTCCAGCGCCACTTCCATCGTGCCGGTTGCGATCTCGTCATAAAGCGGCTGCGGACGAGGAATGCCAAGCTTAAAGTCAAACGCATTACGGTCCGGATGATAAGTAACATCCAGCGCCGGCTTCGCATCATACTCCAAATCATGAGCCTCCGCGCTAGCAAAAAACTTATGCAAGGCAGCACCCCGCGACGACTGGCCCAATCGCTGCAGCAGCGAGCCGTTCTCGATATACTCTCCGAATGGTACCCGGTCGACTTTCTCGATCATATACGTCGGTCCCATCTGGAGGAGACTGATTTTCGCCAAGCAAATGCTTTGATCCGCTGAGCCCTCTACCGCCTGCTCCAGACTCCGTTCATGCCAGTCCTTCAAAATCCGTTCCGCCACCGGCTCCTTGACAACGTCAATGGAATGCGACGCATTCGCGTCAATGGGTATGATCTCATCGCCGATCGTCAGCTTTGCCTTTTGGCTCGGTATACGCAGCAGCGCGGCAACGCCGGTTTCCTCCGGCGCTTTCACATTATAGATGAGCACAAATTCCGTCTCGTTGGCGTCTCCGGCTTCTGTAAAAGAAACCTTATTGCCTTCCGGTCCAAGCGGAATGAACCCCTTAGCTTCATATTCAAAGTCAAAGGCAATTCTCGGCGTTTGCAGCGTTTTCTCCACAACCAGCCGCACTTCCGCCACTTCACCCGCATTGACATACTTCGGCATCCGCTGCGTAATACGGACGTTCTCGTCCTGATAGACGGTCGCTACATTTTCCATCAAACGGACAAATTCAAAGGAGGATGGTGCCGGAGCTTCCTCTACGATCGACAGCCGATATGATTCCAGAACCCGGTTGTATTCGCTCACTTCGTCCGAACGGACTGCCGAGTTGCCGACAGAATGAACCGGCTCTTTCCCCTTCTCATCGTAATTGACGCAAAGGTAGACATTCTTCTTGTATTCATTATTCGTAAACCCTTCAATCATCGAAAGCTTCAGCGTAACTGGAGCTGGAATGACAACCTCACGGCCGATATAATCGATCGCCACGCCCATCTCAACGGAAATGGTTTTGTCGTCTACCGGTACGACCTGCATTCCTGATACGACGCCGCTCCCATACAGCAGGCGATTAAGCAGCCTTCTTTTGTCATTAACATATTTCTGCTCCGACTCAAAATCGCGCACTGTCAGCAGCTTGCCATAGAAGTACCGGTTTCGCTCAAACGGATATAACCTCGATTTCTTCACTACCGCCACTCTCCTCATTTTTGCCTATTGATCGGCCAACCCCGTTTATTCCAGCTCCGAATCCATTTCCAGACGGGTATATACGTCCATTCTCCGTTCCATGCCCATATCGACAATAAGTGTATCGTTCGGCATGGCCCGATCCGGTCCAAGCGTGAGCAAGGACGGCTCCGTCAGTACGGTATTAATGCCGAGATACGTATGCAAGTCCAGATACATCCATGGCTGCAGCAGCACAAGCTTCGCTTCCGTATACGCCGGCTTTTGTTCTTCAAGCAATTGCTCAATTACGACCCGCTGCTTCTCCGTAGGCGCTTGCTCAGGACGCAGCAGCACCGTAAACGTATAGGGATCATTGCTGTACAACCGGTCTGTCAGCTCCCTCAGCTCTGCGTTGTCCCGCATGGGTCTCGTCTGAAAATGCTCGATCAGCAGCGGCTTCTGTCCGGTATAGGTTTCAATTGATTTCTCGATGCCAAGTCTCGTGCCTCTATACTTATACAACTCAGGAGCTTCCTTCAAAAATCCAAGCACATGCCGGTCAGTCCAATAATCGTCCGTCTCCAGTCCGATCCAAGAGGCAAGCCAGCGCAAATGTTCGCCGCTCGACAGCTCCGCATCGAAATATTGCGGAAGTTCTGCGATATTATCCTCGATCTCCGTGAACAACGTGCCAAACAGTGATAAAAAACGTTCCAGAAAATCTTTGCTCGCCTCATCCTCTTGGTAGACAGCCGGCAAATAAGACAAGTACGTCTCGCGGGGAAAATGAACCCGCAGCCGCTGAAGCGAAGGCGTATACCGTTCCGTACCCAGCCACTCGATTTTGAGCCAGAGATATCGGCCCTTTGCGCCAAAGAACAACGCATCCTTTGGGTTAATGACGGGCCGCGACCATAAATGTGCCAGCGCATTCAGCCTTTCGCGGTAGGAACGGCTCGAATCGGAGAGCCAATCATCGACCTTGACATAGGCTCCGTTCAGAATACAGCTATCCTCGTTCAAGCTGAAGTAGGAGACGCGAAGCTGCGTGCCTTCGGGAATGAACGCATCGAGCGTCATTTTATGCCAAATCGTATCAGTCTCCGTACTATCGAAAGCACGAGAGAACCATACGCCTTCCGGCACCCCTGTCTGTTCCATGACGAGTGTCTGCGGCTGTAAATTCAGAATCGTGACGGTGGAATCCTCGCTGTTCAAAATATACATCCGGTCTTTATTGTCGGTCAGCAGCTGATCCGCTTTGCCGCGAAAGCCCGTAATCCGCCCGATGAGATCGCCATCAGATCTGGCTTGTATAATGAAGCGGTCGTCCTCGCTCTCGCGATCGATCTCGCGAGAATCGCCGATGTACAGCACATCTCTCGTATCCAAGCAAAGCCCTGCATAGGGCATTCGCGGAAACTCGAGCCGAACATCAAGCTTCCCGTCATGTCCGAATGAAAACAGCTTGGCAAAAAGCGTATCGAATATGTATAAGCCCCGATTCGGTGAAATGGATAAAAAGTAAGTACGATGCAGATGCCGCAGCTTTGCGCGAATTCGCTGATTAAATGCAGGGTCGCTCCATACAGCCATCAGAGCGCCGGATAGTGAAAATTTCATAATGCCCAGCTTGCCGCCCTCCGGAACAGAAGGCTCGTCACTTCCCTCATCCACTTCAAGCGGAGTCAGCACATACAGACTGCTGTCATCTGCAATAACGGCGAGCGGTATTAACGGCAAGCCGTCGACCATGCCCGTCCGGGACCACAAAGTCTGACCATTTCCGGCATTGTAGCATGACAGCGTTCTATCACTGTCCGAATCGGCTATGAAAAGCAGCTCGCCAGCCGCGGCAATTCGGGCATTCGCCGTGAACAGGCCGTGGCCTTGCGAGAACAATCGCTTATGTTCCAGATTGCGGCGGTCGTATATCCATAGATCAGCCCGCTCATCCAGCATGTACAGACGGTCATGCTGTCCGAGAGCCAGCTCCTTCACGCGTGCTGTACCGTTCAATTCCTCCAGCTGCAGCACAGCATGAATGCCATATTTATTGTCCCGGCATATTCCGAATCCGGCCCGGTTCCACTCTAAATTGAAGGTGGCGGCGCGCTGCCAGTCCTCTTCGCGATTGAGCGAGAAAAAACGTTCTCCGTTCAGGCTATTCCCCTCCCTTACCTGGCCGGCTTATGCTTTGTTTTCCAGCCCTTGTCTATAAATGCAACCGGCTTACGAGCTCAATCTCATGCTCACCGGAATAAATCAAGCCATGCGGCGGCAAAATGATGTCCCCGCCTTTACTCTTCTTCACATGCGCTCCATCAGCATCCAGCCATAAATCCTGAATGAAGACGACGCCATTGCGGCCGCTAAGGGCATTGTATATATCCCCTTTGTAGACCGGTCTGCCAAACGCCCAGCCCCTCCCGGCCTCCTCGCCGGTTCCGTCAAGCGGCCGCAACAGCTCTTGAAGCGCTGCAGTGATTGCCCCGCCCTCGTCTATAAATTGCGGCTCAACAACAACGACAGCATGCACTGTTACTTTGATATATACTGGCGGAATCACATGCACCTCCGCCGTAACAAGCCTCCTGCTGTCCAAATGCCGTTTCACGGTCTGTAAAAAACCGCTGCTAGGCTGCGGCGTCCGGCTGAAGCTATTGGGAACCACTACGACCGATACCTGCCCTGGCGCCTTCTCGCGCGGATAATCAGCCAGACCCGGCTTGAAGAGCGGAATGGCATGCACCCTGGCCACGTCGACTCCTGGGGTAGCCTTAACAATCGTCTCGTAGTCTTCATCGGTAACGGCGCGAAACGTCTTCTTAAGCTCAGACTGCGCCCGCTGGAGCGTCTCCGGCAGCAGCTCTGCCTCACGGCCGCCGGCCGCATAATCGGGATTCGAGACGAATACACCGGCTGGCCTATGCTCCTCATGAACCCATTCCGATAGCAGCCCCGGCTTCACATTGCCGCGCTCTCCTCCGCCAAGCTCACAGCCGATCAGCGCAATATTGTCCTCCAAACTAAGCGAAGGAATCGCACCTTGCTCATTGTTGCCGAAGGTAATGAGCCTCTTTACCGGATCGTACAAATAATGGCGGTCTTCCGGCTTGGAGCGGTCGAACGCGTCAACCCTGGTCCAATCCTGCCAGACCGTCATTCCGTCCTCATCTACTCCAGCAACTTGGAGAGCGATGGCATCCTTCCGCACGCATGGCAGCTCGTACAGCTCAAATTGTTGTCCAGGCAACCCATTGCTCCTTCCAATGTAGCGATGCGCTTCGAAGCCCGGTGTGCTTGCAATTACACGAATGGAAGTTTCCGATTCCAATTGCTGTGTGCCCTCAGCCGCTATAAGTTGAATGACCGCTTCTCCGGCCTCCAAATCTTTTAAGACACTATAAGTGATCGTATCGTTAGGAGCGGCTTGGACAGAATTGACATAAATCCAATCGCCATTCGCCCGCTGTATTTGCAGATGAATATGACCATACAACGCTAAATAGCTGGACACCCTGATTTCCGCTTCGGATATCGGAATCTGATAAGGTATGCTTTCGCAGAGCGTATCCTTTTGCACCGCATTTACGGTATGCAGCCTTAAGCCTGAGATTCGCGGCGGCAGCTCATAACCGCCTTCTTCGATCGTGCAGCAGATCCAATACCGGAACCGGTCATTGGCCGGATGGACGGTAATCGGCAGCATTCTCGCTTTATTGCGAAATGTGATTTGACCGCTTACCGTCAAATGAATCGTTCCGTCTTCGACAACCTCCAGCGGCAGCCAGCTTGCCGTACCGGTCTGTTCATCCAGTACATAAGCTTTCCACGAAAGCCTCGCCGATGGCGTTATTGCCGTAAGATCCAGCTGTTCCATCAGCGACGCGGAAGATTCTTCATCCTCCATGCCGGCGGACTTGCTGCCGCTTAGCTTGACGCTAAATGTAACGAGCTCAGACGGCTCCAGATCCCGGTCAAACGAAACGTACATCCTCGAGCCTTCCACAGCCTCCTTGCCGAACGGATAAAACGCTACATTCCGTTGTTCATTAGAAGCTGTTACATCATTAGCCTCACGCTCCGTGCGGCTAATGATCCGGTCCAGCTTGAGCGGTACGAGGCTTAATGCCCGGACGGTCTCAAATATCTGGTCCTCGGCGATCAGCTTTGTACCACGCGGAATGACTGTTTTTCGCGAAATGCCGTCAAAACAAATCTCAGCAACCGCAGCGGAAGCATCACGGGGCTTAACGCCAAGCAAGTCTAAAAACTTAACACGGCTTTTGTCCGGCACTCTGCTAATATAGTAGCGCTGCATTTCGGTAAGCCATGCGAACAGCTCCAGAAACGTAATGCCCGGATCATGTGCGTTCTCATCCGTCCATTCCGGTACGCGCTTCGGGATCATACGACGCGACTGATCTACGATATCCGCATAGGTACGATCGTCCAAGGGCAGCTTAGGCAGCATGCGATTTCCTCCTTCCGTTCATTAATTCGGTGCTGGAACAGCTGTTATGGCATGAACTCCGTTCACTACAATACCGTGTGCAACCTCGCTCATTTTACCCGGGTCCCATTCAATCCGGCTGCCGTTTTCAATTCTCGCCACATGAATGTACAGCCGCTCGATGTACAATAACGAACGAACAGAATGAAGCAGGGAATGAAGCACTGATGCATGAAGCAGTTCCCCGATATTCCAGCCCTGTCCGCCGGCATTGCCGTTAATCGGATCTAAAAATGCATTTAGCTTGGACACGCACTCCGCCTCTGCAGGCAAAATCTCATCAATGGTCTGCACAGCAATTGTTGCATGGACAGAAATCTCCATATACGCCGGCTCGACGACACGAATGGCGCCCCCTAGTGATACAAGGCTGGACGCTTGACGCCTTAATTCCCGTTCGACCGTCTGTCTAAGCTCCGGGAACTGGGCTGCATCATTCAAGCCCCCGGCCGGAAATGCGACAACCGCTAAAGAACCTGGAGACCTCTCCAGCAAGCCATTGCGGTTTGACAAGCATTTTACTTTCGCAATTTGCGGGAAAGCTTCCCTTGCCAGCCATTCCACATCCTTAGAGGTAACCGCTCTGCCGCGATGCTTGAGACGTTGAGGTCCTCTAGCCATTGCCTGCTCGACCCGCTCCGTATCTCCGCCTCCCATGGACGGCTCAGGATTCGATACCGCACTAATGAAAGCAAACGGAAGCTGCATTCCCGTTATGTGTTCCGCCGGAACATTGCCCCGGACGCCTTCCGTCGTTTTAAACCGGATGCGAACCAGGTCGGTATTGTCAAGCGAAGGCAGCATCCCGTGAACGCCGTCTCCGAATTGAATTGAGCCTCCAGCATAATCAACCGTATAGTGCCGGTCATCCGGTCCCGATTCCGCCAACGAGGCCACCTGCGACCACTTTGCCCAGAACCGCTGCAGCTTGCCTTCACCGTCCCGCTTTGCGGTATACAGCTCTGGTTGCTGCAATAATGCTTCCCGTTCGTATTCGGTAAACCGTTCCTGTTCGTCCACCCATACTTCCTCTTCAATAAAAGCACCCGGTGTCAGCTGCGCAAAACCGTTTGCCGCTATAGTTAGCTCCCGCTCCTGGCTTACTTGCTGGCGAACCGTTACTGCATTGAGATGGATGCTTCCGGCTATCGGATGTCCGCCAGTGGAATTGCCAATTTGATAATCCCGGTTCACGGCCCTCAGCCAATAGCGCTCTTTGCCGAATAAACGAGCCCTCGCCATATTCGTCGGACCAGCCCAATTCAGATGGCCGCTGATCGTAAAAGCATTCGTTCCGTCATTCAGCTTAATCGGCAGCCATATCTCCCTGCCATGCTCATAGCATAGCGCTTCCCACTCGATCCAAGGCGGCTCGCCGCCTGCAGCAAAACGCCGCTCCAATCCAACATACATACCTAGCGGGCCTTTCACCGGAGCAAGGTCAAAGGATACATAGACAGCCGGCTGCGGGCATGGAATCGGCTCAAACAACCGAAACGGCGCGCCGCCTTGCCGCACGGACGCCGTACGGTCCCGATCGTCGGCATTGCTTCTCGTATACGCGAGATCAGGCAGCAGAAGTGTTTGCGAGCCCTGCGCATAGGAAAGCGATGGTCCGGACAGCCATGGCGGCATATACTCCATAACAGCGGCAATTATCGGATCGACCTGCAGGACGCGGGCGCGTACCCAATAGTCGTATTTGCCGTTGACGAACGTTTGCGTCATATTCTCCGGACAAGTAAATTCCAGTGTAAAAACACGCGCTTGCTCCTCCGGCAGCTCCTCGAACATCTGGGTATAACGCTCACTTCCCGGCAGCATCGCCCAATTGCCGCCATCCCAGTACTCCCATTGCACCTTGCGAATACGAACGCGGGGCGGGTCCTTTTCTTCAAATTCGGAGGTCCGCATCACCATTTTCCATTTCACTTCCGGATCGGGGGCTGTTCTGAGCACGCTAGGAATCGCTTTGGCGTGGAAGCTCAGCCGCATTCGTCCTGCTTTTTTCGTAAATGTCTCCTCGCTGGCCATATAAAAAACAGAATAAGGAATAAAATGCTCGCCAAACGGAAAGAAGCCTTCCGGAAGCAATTCCATATCGTTGTAGTACAGCGAAGTGGGCAAAATGCCTTGCGAATCGCCTTGCGCATCATGAGCTGCACGCATACGCACGCGATCCAGCTCCAGATTCGCGTTTAACAGCGGCGAAGCGGTGTTCGGCAGCGGCTTAAGCGTACAGCGAATCCATCGGCCGCTGATTTGCTGATGCTCCGTCAGTTCGATCATGCCCGGCTGTGCTTTATGTAAAATAATCATATTTCCGGCTGCTGTGACCGAATCGAACGCTTTCCATTCTCCACTTACCGGGTAGGTCCACTCTACGGCTTGTGATGCTAGCGAGGCAGCCAGCTCCGGTTCCGTATAGCGTTTGGCGCTATGCTCGACATGCACATAAATGCGGCTTGGCCGGTCGGCTAGCAGCAGCTCGTCATGACGAATATAGAGGACATGCTCCTGCTCATTCTGATAATGGTCGGTATCAAACAGCCTGACCGGAGCGGCAATGCCAGAAGATAAAAGCTCTGCATAATTCGAAGCAGCCACAGCAATCCGATCCCGTTCAGGATGAACGTTGATCCATTCCATAATTTTAGCCGGGGTTGCCGCCAAAGCACGTTCCGTCTCAAAGATGAGCGGCTCGCCGCCGTCTGGATGGACAGCTGTCAGCGAAATGCCAGCCGGCAGGTGAACCGGATCAACCGCTCCTTCGCTTAGTGCAAACACCACGTTCGCACGAGCAGGACGAGGCGGCTGCAGCTTGACCTGAATGAAGTCCAGAAAGGATAAAAAATGATTAATCGGCGCCTGATTAAGCCGCTGTACCGTGTCCTGCAGCATTTCACCGGCCAGAAAGGCCAGACCCGTTCCGGGATCCGGATCGTCTTCGGAAAACCGCCATTCCGGCGTATAATGCGGTACCATCTCCTTCAACCTAGAAATGAAGGTAGAACTGCTATTTGAGTTTATTTTGGGCGGACGATTGAAATCACCCGATTTTCCCCCATGCTTCATCGCCACATTCGCTCCCGTCAGTTACTGCCTTCCTCTAAATAAAAAGGATACACCTGATTAAATAAATTGTTCGTTGACCGCACCACATACGAGACTTTCAGCAATACTCTGCCGGAATGCACAGGGTCCAGGCTTGCCTCCACCTCAACATCCTTCACGCGAGGCTCCCAGCCGCGGATTGAGGCTTCCACATCCGTAGCCAGCAATCTCATCGACGTATCGTCTGTCGTGCCGAAAACGAACTCCTTTAGCCCGCTGCCAAAATTAGGCCGCATAAGCCGCTCCCCCTTGGAGGTGCGCAAAATAATGCGAATCGACTCTGCGATATCCTCTTCGCCCTCCGCCATTCGAATCCGGCCAGTCGTCGCATCGACCTGCACGGGAAACTTCCATCCCTTTCCTAAAAACGAAGCCGACATGCCCGACCGCCCTCTTCCTAAAATTAGTTAATCTTCACGATCGAGCCTTTGATCGATACCATCCCGCTCGCTTTCATTTCCAGCATGCCGCCGGATTGAAGCGTCAGCGAGGCTTGCGCGTCTACCTCGATTTTTGGTCCTTTGATCGTTGTGGATTTCGTCCCTTCGATCGTCACATCGCCTTGATTGCTCATGACGATTTTGGCTGTGCCGCCCGCCTTCACTGTGACTGTTCCCGAGGAGCCGCCTGTCATCACAATTGACTGTGCCTTATCCTTCGTCTCTACGGTGATGGAATTCGACTTCTCCTCCAGCTCGATTTGATGCCCTTTGTTGGTTTTAATCGTAATTTTCCCGTCATTGTCCGTATCCTGAAACGTAATTTCATGCCCGCTCCGGGTCTTGATCTGCCGAATATCGTTCTTCTCATGCGGGGCTGGAGGCTTGTCTACCTTATTCCATAACGATCCGATAACGATCGGAGAATCGATTCTGCCCATCAGAAAAGCGACGAGCACCTCATCATTGACCTCGGGGATAAAAAGCGTGCCGCGTGACGATCCGCCCATCATCGTAGCGACCCGTATCCAGTCGGTCTGCAGCTCCCCTTCACGCAGAGGAAATTTCACTTTAACTCTGCCCAGCTTGTCGGGATCGTTGTTTGCCGTTACAATCGCGTTCCAGACGCCGGACAACTGGTCGGGAACCATCGAGCGGGCATGCTGCCCATGCTGATCGAACAAGCCCGAGAACATCATGCTCATATCGCATTCCCCTCTGCTTCAAATGATGTCGTATAACCGTTGTCCGCATCCAGACGATGCGTCGCTCTCGTAATGCGGAGCGTTTGATTCAGTCCGGTGCCAAGACCGTCGATCTGAATCATTTTACCCGGCTTAATCTCCGGCAGTCCGATGCTTGACCCGTATCCCGTTACAAGCTCCCTTGCTTTCCTCTCTAGCATCGAGGTGGCCAGAAGCTGTGCCTCCGCCTGAGAGGCAGCTTGCGAATAGACGATCTCCACCTTTTTGGAGGAGAGCTTGTTAGCGAGACTTGGACCCGTTGTTGATTTGGATGGCATAGCCGTCACCGATTTGGCCGTCGCTTCCACATGCGTTTTTTTGTCCACGTCATAGCCCCGGACCTTTACTTCCGCCATCTGGCCCGATGCGTCGATCTGAAGCGCAAAGCCGAGCAGGCTTTGTCCGTATTTCAGCTGTACAACAGGCTGCCCAAGCTTTGGCTTAACAAAGTAGAGCTTAGAGCCCTCCACATAAAACTGCCGGTCATTGTCGACTGCAAGCGAGCGGATAAAATGATAGTCGCTAATGCCTGCCTGTTCGATTCGTTCGCGGGTAATCGTCGTATCATCGATTTCGGCTGTCAGCCCATATTCGCCAGCAATTTGCCTGACAACATCGCTGTCCTTCATTTTGGACCAGCCCTTAGAATGAGAGGAGCGCATGAGCAGAAATGACCGGTCCATCCCCGTTACGATAATTTTCGGCGCGCTATTGGATGAGTAATCCAGCGTATACCCTGTAATAAGCCCGTCAAACAGCAGCCCTTTTTTATCGGCGTAGCCCAGCTTAACCTGGAGAGTTTTACCGACTTGGATCGTATCTTCAACCCAATCAAATTTAGTTTCGCTGATGCTAAACCCATTAACGATGGAGAACTTCGCCATATCCGCGTGAGTCTCTGTCGATAGATCGACTTCCACCCATTCCACCGCCATCTGGGCAAGCTTATCCGACTCCCCGTCAATAAGCAGCTCCATTTCCGGCGCGACAAAATGCTTGTATTTCGTTTCCAATGATGCAAAGCCGCTCGTTTGGGACGGTGCCATTAGCGCTTACTCCAATCTCGGTATCGTCAATTTTCTACCAGCTGTTAAATCCCTCGGATTATCGATGCCGTTCGCTTCGGCAATATGCCTCCAAGCTGCGGGATCCTCGTACTCGTCAGCTGCAAGCATCCATAATTGATCGCCTTGCTTTACCGTTTTTTGCTTCGTCCGGTCTGCTGATTGCCGTGGTATTTCCTGGAATTGCTCCATCATCGTCTGTGTGCTTGTAAACGATACGCCAAGCGTCGCCCTTACAGGTACACCCGATTCCAGAAACATTGTATACCTTTGAGAGGCCGACTCCAGATTGCCTTTGAAATCAAGCGATCCCCATATAAAGCGGACTTCCGGCGGAGCGTGAAGGTCCGAATCGATTTCCATGGCGGTCAAAATTTTCAGCGTATGCTTTCGAACGTCTTCGCCGCTTTCGTATGTATCGAAGAACAAATCCATAGTAAGCTTGGATTCACTGCCCCCCGTATAATGGGCGAGAGGCGTCTGCAAGCCCGGAATTTCCGAATCGGCGAACTGGTTGCTCGTCTCAAGCGCGTACTCCGACGGGTTGAACATCACTTCTATCGTCTCTTGCCCCTTGCTGCGATAAATAATGATTTTCGCTTTGCTTAATGCCATTTTCTAAGCCCCCCTGCATCTAGCCGTGGCGATCAGATGCCGCGTCTTCGTTGCTCCAGCTTCATTTTTCGTTCCAGTGCCAGATACACTTTGTCTGCAATTGCCTCCGGATTAAGCTGCGGCATCTGCATGATAATCTTTTGCAGCTTTTCCGGATCGAGCTCCTTAGGCGCATCTACTTGTACAATTCGCTCCGGCTCCTTCGCGGTCACCTTCGCTTTCGGATGGGACAACGCCGGCAGCGGTGCCCCTGCTTGCGGAGCAGAAGAAGCAGCACTAGCGTAACTCAGCATCGGGTTGGCTGGCTGACTGTTGTCATGCCAAGCTAGTCCACTCGTCGCAGTGGCAGTCGCAGTTGAGGTACCGCTCACTTTGTGACGTCTAAGTACGAAGGCATGCAGCGGCTGCGCGGCCTTCGTCCGCTCGCTCTCAACTGCCTCCGCTTGCCTCACTCCGCTCGGCTTCGCATGTACCTGCTCCGCCGCCTTCTGCGGCTCCGCTGCTGCATTCGCTCGCGCTATCGCGACGGCTCGCTCACCCGTGATTGCTTGCGCGGCTTTCGTCCGCACGCCTTCTACTGCCTTCGCTTGCCTCACTCCGCTCGGCTTCGCATGTACCTGCTCCGCCGCCTTCTGCGGCTCCGCTGCTGCATTCGCTCGCGCTATCGCACTGGCTCGCTCACCCGTACCCGCTTGCTCAGCTTGCGCCCGCTCTCTCTCAAGCGCCTTCGCTTGCTCGGCTTGCGCCCGCACGCCTTCTACTGCCTTCACTTGCTCGGCTTTCACCCGCTCGCTTTCAACTGCTTCCGCCTGCTTAGTTCCACTCGGCTTCGTATGCACCTGCTCTGCTGCCCGTTGAACCACGGCTTCATTCGACTGCACTATTGCTCTAGCTTGCATGCTTTGCTTTGTATTCGTCTGCTCATCTGCCACACTAGGCGATTGGACTGCATTTCCTCGAATACTTTCTTTCAATCTTTCAACCGACTTCATTTGCTCCGTATTCGTTTGTACAACATTCGTCTGTCCATTCCCAACCTTGTCGACTTGCTCAGCTCCGCCCGGTTTTGCATGCACCTGATCCACCGTCTGTTGAAGCTCTGTTACATTCGCCCTCGCTATCGATCTAGCCTGCATACTCCGCGTTGCTTCATTTACCGGCTGTTCCATTACGTCTGACAAATCCGCTGTATTCACCGTAGACTCTGAACGAACTCGGTCCTCCCTGCTCGCTGATTCCACTTTGAACTGCTCACTCAATGCTTGCCCGGCTTTCGCCTGCTTGTTTTCAAGTGCCTGTGCTTGCAACCCTTCACTCGGCTTCATATGAACCTGCTCCACCGTCTTTTGCGGCTGCACTACATGTATACGTGCTGCTGCACCGTTCGCCTTTTCTTCCGCACCAGACTGAACAGCAGTTTGAGATATTTGAACTGTTCCAGGCAGAGGGTTCGGGCTAACTTGCTTAATCACATCAGCTTGCCTTACTTTTCCTTGCTCACGCACATCCGAGCTCTTTGACTCTGCAGATTCCTGCCCGTTTCCTGGGGATTCCGTTTGCCCTGCTGTGCTTGGCTTGATATGTACTTGCTCCACTGCATTAAGCCCTGTAACATTAGCCCTCATCACTGCCCTGGCCGTTTTCGGTTCCTTGCTATTTGTCCAATCAGCTATTTCTGCCGATTGCATTGAGTTCACCTTAGAGCTTCCTCTGCCTCGCTCAGCCGCAATTGTTTGTTCAGCTCTCGCTTGTACCACTGGTACCTGTTTGCTCGAACCGTTAGTATCTTTTTCTTTTTGCTCTTGCTCTGCTCTACTCGGCTTGGTATGCACTTGCTCCGCCGCCTTTTGAGGCTGCATAGCTTGGGTTATTACAGCTCTAGCACGCATATTTTTCTTAGCGCTAAATGGCTCAACTGCTTCTCCACGCTCTGACCTGTTCGAGCGTTCAACCGACTTCGAATGTTTTACTTCTAATCGTTTATCCGACTCCGTTTCTCCCGCAATAGAAGGCTCCGATCTCTTCCTTTGACCCTCTCCGGTCTCGGCTGCCTTTCGTCCACCATGCTCAGCTCGAAAACTTGAAGCATCGGTTTTCTGTCCACTTGCAGCTTCCTGCAAACGCATCAGCTGTTCTTTCTTAACGAGATGCTCCAGCTTAGCACTGCTTCTTTCCTGGCTGGGACGGCTCATCCTTTTCGCTTTAGCTATTAAAGTTTGAAGCTCCTCATTCGACTTCCATCTATTGAAATTCCTATTGCTAGAAGAAGAGGCAGACTGCTCCTCTGTCTTCTGAATAGGATGCTTTATTTTCATAATCATTGGTCTTGATAACTTAACTGCTTCCTGAGGACTGCTCATCGTTAATCTTTTCACACGAAAACCTTGTGACAGAGCTAACAATTGCTGCCCCTCATCTCTTTCCATTTTCCCCTTAGAAACAACTCCTGCTGCAGTGTCTTTCATCTGCTGACTGGTTGTCCTGCTAACTTCCACCTGTTGGGTAACAGCTGTTTCCCGTATCATTCGAGATTCCTGAATAATGCGCGACAGATCCCGGAAGATGATCCGCTCACGCTCCACAATTACTTTTTCACGTATAACTTTCTCCGCTAGCGGCTTTTGTTTAATAACGGGCAAAGCTGCTCGTCCCGGTTGTTTAGGTTCCTTTTTTTCAGCAGGCGCTGTCACTTTCACAAAAATCCTATGCTCCGTTGGAGTGTCCTCCTGCTGCTTGAGCCTATGAGACATTGAAATGCGGCTAAAAATATCTTTTCTCGAACTCTTATACTTGCTCATGATGCCACCGGCAAACGGCTGTACAGACGTGGCTGTGCCTGCTTGCTTACCATGCTGCTTGCCTATATCCGCCTGTCGTTTCACCAGCGCATCCTCCTTGTGCCAAACTGCTGTTCTACAACCTAACAAAATGTAAAAATACAGTTTGTTCAGCCCTAATTAGCTCATTTCAACCCTCAACCTGCAAAAATACATTTTGTTTGCCCGAATTTGCGCCATTTAGGCCAATTTCGGTGTTTTTAAATGTACTTTTACATTTTGATCGGCTTTTTCAGCCGTTTTCATCAAAACAACATGTACTTTTGCATTTTGATTAATGCAGCTCGTGTTTCTAGTTAGTGTTAGCCACCATACCTGCCCCCAGCTAGCGGGTAAAAACACCCTTTAAGCCGTTATGCGCTATCTCGATCGTCTCGAATGCAACATCGCTTGTGCTCGCGTTCAACTGCGGTCCAGACCATTTCACCGGATAAGCGTCGGTAAAATTCCATCGGCCAAATTCGCTTCCGTCCGCCGACTGCAATACAATCGCTCCATGCTTGCGCTTTATCGCACCGTTAACGGTGCTCTCGTACCAGGACCATAATATAGCAGACTGTGTCATGCCCCGCTTCAGCACAATATTCGGATAGCGGGTTCCTTTCGGAAGCCGATGCACAAAACCGTTTAGTCCGCCTTCGCGGTACTCCTCAATTTCCGTCTCCGCCTCCAGCCCCGATGCCTCGGTAAACCCGGCGACAAACATGCCGTCCAGCTCGATCCAGAACTTGTACGCCGAAGCCATTTTGTAGATTCGCCCCGTCTGGCGAGAACCTGTCGCTGCCATCCGCCGCTACCTCCTTTTGTTGAACACATCAAAGACGTTAGGCTTTTCCGTCGACTCGTCATTCATTTTCCGGTTGATCCGCGAAATCTCTTCGCACCAGCGCCGTCGCTCGGCATGCTCCATGTTCATAATGTCGTCATGGGACCAGTGGAAATAATAGGCGATGAAGCCGACCTCCTCGTAAATCCGATCTGCCGGATATCCTAAGAGAGCGCCTCCGTTAAGGACAAAAAATCGATGGACACCTCATATTCATGCTCACATTTCGGACATGCGGTCAGCACCTTCGGCGCCTCCAAATCATTGATCTGACGATACAGATTTTGCAGATAAGCAAGATCAGCTGTGAACAGCTTCTCAATCAGCTTCGTATCGATATGTCTCAGATCGCCAAGCCGGGTAATGACGCGAGCCATCAATATGACGGTCAAATAGCTGGGATTGGACTGGACACGCGGGTCCTTCATTGGCAGTATTTCATCTGCAGCAGTTGCCAGCCGCATCACGCCGCGCCGGTGCAAATTGCCGTTATCATCGACAAAGCCTCTCGGCAGCTCGAATTCATATTCCGTCTGAAACGCCATGGTCAATGCCTCCGTTCCTTCTCTCGTATGTCTATCATTTATAAAGCGGAAAACAAGAGCAGCGCGGAATGATTATTCCGCTGACCGCCCTTGTTCTCCAGCCTGCTATGCCGTACGCGTCATGCCTTCGTGAGCAAATTCGATCAGCTCGAATGCCACTTCATTGCCCATACCGTTAAAGGTAGGCGCAGAATACTTCACAGGCCATGCTTCGATAACCTGCCAAGTTGCAACATCCTCGCCTTCCTCGTCAAGCGCGATGATCGTAATCGTCTTGCGCTCAATCGTACCTTCCACACACTCTTGCAGCCACTCGTAAAGCTCCATCGATTCAGAAGTGCCCCACTTGAGTGTAATGTTGCCGTATTTCACCAGACCCGGCAGCTTGCGCGGAGTCGTCACTTCATTGCCTTCGCGATACTCGATAACGTCAAGCGTCGCCTCAAAACCGGACACTTCGCTAAATCCGGCCTGCTCCAATCCTTCCAGTTCAACGCGAAACCTAAAATTGCGGTATGGATCTACACGATCTCCAGGCATAGTTATCCCCTTCCGTTATTCAAAGTGGAAGCTCTTCATCCATCATTATAAATTCATGATTTCGTCAGACGCTTACCCGATTGCTATTCCGAGCCGGTCTTCTGCGTAATGCGGAATACGACAAACTCTGCCGGCTTCACTGGCGCAACACCGATAACGACAATCAGTCTGCCGCTGTCGATATCGTCCTGCGTCATCGTTGAAGGACCGATATTAATATAGAACGCTTCCGCCGGGCTTGAGCCTGCAAGCGCTCCGTCACGCCACACGCGAGTCAGGAATGCGTCAATCGTCCGTTGGACGCGTGCCCACAGCTGCTCGGTATTAGGCTCAAATACGACCCAGTTGGAGCCATTCTTAATCGACTCTTCCAGGAAAATAAACAGACGGCGTACGTTGATATATTTCCAGAGCGTGTTGGAGGAGCAAGTGCGTGCGCCCCATACCCGAATGCCCTGTCCCGAAAATGCACGGATCAGGTTGACGCCCGCAGGATTAAGAATGTCCTGCTCGCCGTTGTTATATTGCACATCCAGCCCAACTACGCCGCGAAGCGTCTCATTAGCAGGCGCTTTCTGCACGCCGCGAGTTGTGTCGGAGCGAGAGTAGATCCCTGCGATTGTACCGGATGGAGGGATGAAAATATTGCGTTTGTCCAGCGGATCAAATACTTGCAGCCATGGATTGTACAGCGCGCAGTAGCTGGAGTCGAACAGGTCGCGATGGGCCAGTACGTCCTGTACCTTCGTCGCTTCGCGCGGAAGATCCAGAATCGCGAACCGGCTGCCCAGACTTTCGCAATGAGCAACAAGAGACAGCTGAACATTGGGATCGGTTACGCCAGGAATGGCGATAATGCTGACGACATCGTTGTCGATAAACGACTGGATGCCGGTTCTTTTGCCCGGGCCATTGTCTTCGCCAATAAAGTCAGCTGGCGATAATGCAGCTGCGGAACCGTCGCTGCCGCCAGAGAGAATAATTTCGAAGGTTGCAGCATCTGCGCCGGCAATTTGCTCAAACGGTGTTACGCTGCCTTCAGAAACCGCACTGGCATGGAGATTGATCAAGGAAGAACGCTCAACCAGCTTGTCCACGAAATTCGGAGCTTCCGGATTCAAGGAAGCTTTCTCGAATGTCTCGGCTTCACTGCCATAGACAACAGTCAGCGTGAACTCGCTCGTGCTCAGCCATTTGCTTGGTACAAGCGCAGTATCAGCAACTTCTCCAGTTAATTCTTGCGACAGCTCGATTGTCTGATCCTGTACGGATACGACGCGGTTAACCTGCTTACCCTCGCCGCTTGTAAATACGACAACATCGCCAGCATGGAAGCCGGAACCGTTTTTCACACGGTAGCGGTTGCCCTCCAGCACTTCAAGAATTGGCGTTTTTGCCTTGCTGGAAGGGGTAACGATGATGCGGATCTGATTGCCCCAAGCTCCCGGATTTTTAGCGGAAGCAGATAATACAGCCTCACCCTCGTTCGACGCCGATTTCGCGTCGGAAGGAGCAACCCGGGTAACGAACAAGCGCGAGCCGCCGTTCAGGAAAAACTGGTTGACCGCATAAGCCAGATAGCGATAGGAACCGAAAGCGTTCTCCGACAAATAACCGCCGTAGACACGCGTGAAATCAGCAGGGCTCGTAATGAGCTGCGGAAGCCCTTCAACGGGACCTCTCGCCGCAAGTCCGATAAAACCGGCGGTGCTTGTGCTGACACCTTCCAACGGCTTCGAGCCGCTTTCAAATTCCTCCACATAGACGCCTGGCGACAAATACTCAGCCATTTGTGATCTCCTCTCTGAAACAATATATGTATTAGGCGACTATTGACGTAAGCCTTATGGCTCCCGGCCTTCATCGACCCCAAGACCAATAATTAATAAAGCTAGTTGGAAATCGTAATGTCCGGCATTGCCGCTACTTCTCCCGCTAGAGCGGTCCAATCTGCAGCACCGGAGGCTTGGCCTAGGGCTGCCCGAACGGCAACCCCGAATTTCGAAGGAAGCGTGCCGCGGAACGGCAGGATAACCCCGCCGTCCGAACCGCTGCGTGTCGAGACGGCAGGCAGCAGAAGCGCCCCCCTTCGGTAAGCATTCCTTAACGGCTTGTCCAGCCGGATCATACCGCCTGGGGCTAATTCAGCCAATTGCACCAGTTCTTCCGCCTCACGGCTGCGAAGGAGAAACGTCTCCCCCGCTGTACTGGCTCCTTGCCAAGAGCCTGCTTTCAGCCATGTATCGCCCGGCTCTGCAAGCTCTTGCGATAATCGCCCTCTTGCTGCGGCTTCATCCGTCGCATAAGCCGTAATGAGCGCATCGGCAGCAGGACGGCCTGTCGAATCCAGCACCCGGCCCCGCAAGCCTGTAGAGCCGCTTGATTGCGGGTAGAATCCCGATGGAAGCAACGGTACGGTAACTACAGGCGAGGCTGGATTCAAACTGCTCAGCACCAGTTCCTGCCGAACCGGCAGGTAAAGCGGCGAGTGCACCTCGAGCAGTGCGGACTCCGTCTCCACATCCAGAAACATGTAGCTGCCATCGTCTTTCCGGATAGGCCTTTTGACATACCCTTCAAGCGATACAGATACTTCTTGGGCTCCGGGCGTTTTTCTCGTCCATACATCGACCAGCCGGACAACGATCGAACAGCGGGTAATCATTCGGTTGCGCAATCCGCTCAAGCCGGCCCACCGTCCTTGTCCTCAATCGTAATATGCCGCTCCACCACTCGCGATACGGCCTTCGTCCGGTTGGAATCCAGCAGCACGGGGCCGACACGGTATACCACCGAAAGCTTGTACGACAAATCTCCGAACTGCCACAGCTTCATAAGCTCATCGTTTTCCATACTGACTTGAGAGATTCGAGCCGTCTCGCCGCTCTCCGCCAGCGCCCCCTCCAGAAAGGGAGCCCGCAAAACTGAGTTGTCATACAGAACCTGCATCGCTTTACCCAAAATCCGATGCTCGTCCAGCGACCGGGTTAGACGGTCCGCATTGGAATGCGCCGTGATCATAAAGTAAAGATCAACGGTCAGAGGGGGAAATTGCAGCACTCCTCCCCGATCCTGCATCTTCGTACGGCGAGCCTCACCGTTCTCCGTCACATTAAGCAGGAAGAGAGACAGTGAGAGATCCCCCGCATCCCGAGGCGAAGCCAGACCGATTAATTCCGGCCTTGGGACCGGGTCTGGCGTCATGCTTTCGCGAAGCAGCCGCAATAAACTGGCACCTGTATCTGCAATCACCGTATACCCTGCCATCTTCATCCTCCTTCATCCTGCTTAATCCGATCAAACAACGAGACTATTATACTGTTTTTGCTAAAAAATGACTACGAAAATTTATCAGAAAATGTCAAGTTTTCTCCAAATTTGATAGACCGTGAGAATTTAGCCCGATTAACGCGCTAAAGGTAAGGCTCAAAGCTCTCTTTTACGATAATTTTCCCCATTTTTTGCAGTTCCTGCCTGGACGCTCGTATCATATGGCGCATGCCGATCGGCATGCTTTCACCCGCCGCCAGAAAGGCCGCGGACAGCACAATATTTTTAATATGACCGCCGGTTACCTCAATTCTATCAGCCAAGAAGGACAGGTCGAGTCCGGGGTCCAGCGGAGCCTCTTTCGGAAGCAGCCCTCGGAAAATATGCTCGCGGCCTTCTTTGTCAGGAAACGGAAACTGAATGATCGTCTGCATTCTGCGCATAAACGCCTCGTCCATGTTCTGCTGCAAATTTGTTGCTAGAATCGATACGCCGTCAAATGCTTCGATCCGCTGAAGCAGATAGGCGGCTTCCATATTAGCGTAACGGTCATGCGAATCCTTGACTTCCGTCCGTTTGCCAAACAGCGCATCGCCCTCATCGAAAAACAGAATCGATCCGCTATTCTCCGCCTCTGCGAACAGCTCTCGCAGGTTTTTCTCCGTCTCGCCGATATATTTGCTGACTACACGGGACAGATCAATACGATACAGCTCCAGCCCCAGCTCCTTGGCGACAACCTCCGCCGCCATGGTCTTTCCTGTGCCGGGAGGGCCGGCAAACAGCATGCTAAGCCCGCGCCCATAAGGCAGCTTTTGCCCAAATCCCCAGCGGCTGTAGACAGTCTCGCCATTCCGGTACCGGCTGCAAGCTTCCTTAAGCAGTGCAAACGGCTCTTCCGGCAGCACAAGATCATCCCACCCTCTTGAGGGCTTTAGCCTATCGGACAGCTCAGAGAGCCTGTGGCTAACATGGCTGCGGGACGCTTCATCGATATCCGGAAGAGTAAGTGAACCGCCGCCGCCCAGAGCAGTTCCCCGCCTTGCCTGGCGCATCGTACCCTCAATTTGACCGGGAGTAAATTTGTATTTATCCGCCAGCTCTGCAAGGACAGGCATGTCGACACCTCCGTGCGCCGCTTGGGTCCACAGCAGCAGCCTTTGATCGGCAGACGGAACCGTCAATGCAATATTCAGCAGCCCTGCTCCTTCCGGCAGCGGGAGCTGCTCGCTGCGCCTCTCCTCGCGGGTCAGCCATAACACCGCCGGCTCGTCAGCCGTTTCCATATACTCATCCAGCATCCGTCTTATTTCCCTAAACATACTGCCGCTCTGCTCTTCTTCTGTTCTTGCCGTCTTGGCCTCCTCGAAGGCAATTACAGCCCCGCTAAGAACAGCCTCGCGAATAAGCAGCCCCAGCTTCTCCCGAAGCTTCTCTCCAGAAGCAAGAAGTCCATCCAGACGGACAAGCAGCAGCGGCTGCTTCAGTGCGCGCGTCAAATGACGGGCGAGCAGCTTTTTACCTGCGCCTTGAGGCCCTGCAATCTGTATGAAGGGAAGTGCCGGCTCGTCATAGACGACCGGCATATCTCCGTCTTCCTCGCCTTGCCCTCTTTCACGGCGGACAGCGGCCGACAATCCTTCCAGCCGCTCGCCCCCGACAAGCATCGGCGGCAGCGTATCGCCGTCTTCCGTCAATACAGCACAATCGGACAGCCGTTTGTCCAAACGCTCTGTCTTCAGCAAATAGCCGACAATTCGGGCATCCAGCTTCAAGATCTGGCGCAGGGAGCTTCTTCCCGGCGGACTATCGGTTTGCTGGAGCAGATAACGCCGCAGGACCGACCCTTCTCCAAGATACAACCGGTCGGACGCTTCATCTTCCATTCTGTCGCTCAGCATGCTCAAAGCAAGCTCTGCCGTCGGCATGCGCAGCGTCACATCATCATTCAAATATCCGAACCAGCTTTCCCAGCGGGAGTCGACTTCGGCGGCGAGAACCAGCACAACACAGCGCAGTTCCCATACGCTTAGCTTAAATCGGCCAGCCAGCTGCGCCAGCGGAAGCTTTAATCCCGCTTCAAGGCTTTCTGCTGCCGCTTCAGCGATCATTCGCTCGGCATGTATGCGCTCGAGGCGGAATTCCTCCAGCGGGTCGTACGAGCCAGGACCATGCTCCATTTCCAGTGTTCTTTCAATATCTGCTGGAGTAATAACCAGTCCACGCAAAGCAAGCGAGGAATCGCCTGCCGTTTCCCTGCTCTCGAAATGATGCAGCAGCAGCCGGATTCCCCGCTCTGTAATCGATAACTGATCTTGTATGTATTGCAAGCTGTTATAGTATTTGGACATCTTCGCTTCACCTTTGCCTTGTAGCATATGCGCTTAGCGGCGCGTAAGACAGAGAACTGCAATATCGTCGGACTGAGGCGCTCCATCAGCAAACATAAAGACGTCCATTAATAAAGCATCGATAATTTCTGCACTGGAATAGTCCTTCGTCTGTGTTAAAAACTGCTGCAGCCGGCCAGTCGAATATTGCTCCTGGCGCGCATTTTCAGCTTCTGTAATGCCGTCTGTATAAATAACAAGCTTATCGCCGCGTTCAAGCTGCAATTTAACATCCTTGTAAGTAAAATCCGGGAAAGAGCCCAGCGGAATACCCTTGGCAAGCCGGATTGGAAGCACCTCACCACCAGCCTTCACGACATATGGCGTACAATGTCCCCCGTCGCTCAGAACCGCTTCGCCAGTAGAGATTTGCAGCACGCCGCATACGATCGTTGCAAACAGCTGAGCGTTATCAAGGCAAAGCTCGTCATTTACTTTTTTCAACAGCTCGCCGGGCGACAGCTCGGGATGCATTTTCCCTTTCAGCAGCGACAGCGTCATCGCCATGAACAGCGCGGCCGGTATGCCTTTATCCGAAACGTCGCCAAGTGTGAAAAACAAATGGTCATCGTCGATTTTGAAAAAATTATAAAAATCGCCGCCGACTTCTTTTGCCGATTTCAACAACGCACAAACGTCGAACGGCTCATTCGCTGACGGCATCGTTGTCGGTAGGAAGCTTAGCTGAATGCTGCCCGCAATTTGAAGTTCGCTCTCCAGCCTTTCCT
Organism: Paenibacillus gorillae; assembly: GCF_000513275.1. Lineage (GTDB taxonomy): Bacteria > Bacillota > Bacilli > Paenibacillales > Paenibacillaceae > Pristimantibacillus > Pristimantibacillus gorillae. The sequence continues at coordinate 88,995 of NZ_CBVJ010000075.1, forward strand.
TTAACGCGGTAGCCAATTGAAGCTCATTAACGGACTCCTCCGACACTTCATGCAGCAGCGCATTGTCTAGAGCGAGAGCCAGAGGGCCCGAAAGCTTGTCCAGCAATTCACGATCCGCAGCTGTCAATGCTGAACCGCCTCTTTTACCCGCAGCTTGAAGCACGCCGATCTGGCGTCCCCTTGCTGTAAGCGGTACGGATATGGCCCCTGTCTCATCCAAGCCGCCCCCGCCCGTTTCACCAGCTAGAGTAATGGCCGCCTTCTCCGCATGAACAAGCCGCTTGACCGCCTCTGCTCCTTGCTGCAGCAGTACCTGCTTCAACGTAGCCGAATACATCTGAGAGCTGAGCTCGAATAGCATGTCCGACTGTTTGACTTGCGCAGCGAGCCGTCTGTTTCTTGCCCACAGCACCGCAGCAGCTCCAAGCCCTAAAGCGCCTGCGATCCACCCTGCAATTGCCAAAGCCGCTCCCCCTTTCTTCTCACCAATCTATACGCCGGCTCCGAATTTATCGAGCGCTTCCTCACGTGTCGCAGCCATCTCCAGAATGTTCGTAAACCCGGACATCTCAAAAACATCCAGCACTTGCTCGCCAAGGCTCGCACAGATCATTCTGCCCTTAGAAGCCCGAAGCTTCTTGGCTGCTACCAAAATGACACGAAGCCCTGCACTGCTTATATATTGCAAGCCGCTAAAATCAAAAATAAATTGCTGCTTCCCCTCGGCTACCTGCTGCAAAAAAGCTTGCTCCGCGATCGAAGCGTTATTCCCGTCCAGTCTTCCCTCAAGCGGTAAAACGGTAATTCCATTAATGTCCTGCGTCTCGATATTCATCTGTATTGTCCTCCTGCTTGCCATTGTTCGTCTTCTTGTTTATGTAGCTGAACGTCTTGCTCATCCGAAAACGATTGCGCTCATCCGTCCGCTCGTAGTGGATGTCGTCCATCAATTGTTTCACAAAAAAAATGCCAAGGCCCCCGATATCCCGGTCCTCCAGCTCTAGCGACCTGTCCGGGTCTGCCTCCTCCAGCGGATTGAACGGCACGCCCGCATCCTCGATTTTTAGCTCAGCAGCCAGCGGAGAAGCAGATACACTTACGGAAATATAATGCTCTCCGCCCGCGGGAAAACCGTAGTTGACGATATTGACGATCAGTTCCTCGCAGGCCAGCGACAAATCAAGCTTAGCCCGCGGTGGCCAGCCTGCCTCCTCGCCAACCGCTTCCAGCCATTCATTAAGCCGCTCCAGCTCGTCCACCCGGTTGTGCAGCTGAATTTCCCGGGCAATCGGAAATTGCCAAGCGTTCGACATCCGCAACCCTCCTGCATAAAAAGTTCGGAGCCGAGCCCCGCATCCGCCTGCTGCCAGGCCATTAATGACAGCAATCCCGTCCGAATGATGTAACTATTCTACGAAAAAGAGATGAATCCTGCCGCTTTTGTCGAAAAAGCCGGGATTAAGGCTGCAGCGCCGATTAAGGCCGTTGAAAAAGCCCTTTTTCGAAAGCATAACGGGTTAACTGCACGCGGTTGTCCAAGTGCAGCTTTTGTAAAATATTTTTCAAATGGTTTTTGACCGTATGCTCCGATAACCCGAAAGCAGCTGCAATCTCACGGTTCGATTCACCGGTAACTACCCGCTCCAAAATCTCCTTCTCCCTTTCCGTCAACGGCGTCGTCATGGAGGCCTCTCCGCCGGACCGGACCGGCTGGCCGCTTTGTGGAATGCCGCCTGCTCCTCCCCGGGCAGAAAATTCCTGCAGCAGCCGGAAGGCCAGCTCCTTCGACATTGGCGCCTCATCTACCGCCACCGCCCGCAAATATTCGAGCCAAGCCGATGGAGCTAAGTTTTTGAGCAAATAGCCCTGTGCTCCTCTTTTGATAGCCTCGAACAAATTTGTGATATCGTCGGATACTGTCACCATGACGATTTTCAATGCCGGGTGCAAAAATTTGAGCCGCTGTGTCGCTTCCAGCCCGCCCATGCCCGGCATATTAATGTCCATCAGAACAAGATCCGGGAGCACATCGTCAATTCTCGCAATGGCCTCCTCACCGCTGGCCGCCTCACCGGCGATTTCAAAAGAAGGATCGCTGCCGACGATCTCTCGCATGCCTTCGCGTCCATGGGGGTGGTCATCGATTAAAAACACCCTTATTTTCATCGTACCGCCGTCTGTCATTGTCCAGCCTCGCTTTCATTCGTTATTTCAACTTCCGTGCCTTCTCCAGTCCTGCCCGCTATTCGCAGCGTCCAGCCCATCCGTTCTGCACGGTCGCGCATCATCCGGACTCCGTATTCCCCTTTTCCTCCAGACTGCTCTGGCTGGTCCCAATACCGTTATCCCGGATGAGGCAGCGGAATGTGGTGCCGCTCCCGGACGGCTGTCCTGCCGCTTCGGTGCAAATAACGCTGGCGACGCTCGCATTCGCATGCTTGCGGATATTCATTAACGCTTCTCTGATAATGGCCAGCAGCTCAATTTTGTGCTTATTCGACAGCAGCCCTTCACTGAGCCGCCAATCGATAACGACCTTCATCCCGCTCGTCTGCCGCATTTCCTCTGCCAGCGTATGAATCGCCAGATTCCAGGAGACATCGTCCGCTGCGGGAATCGACTGCAAGCTGGCGATCGACTGCCGGACATCCTCGTAGACATGCTTGATGGTGCCGCGGATTTGCTCCCTTTTCTGCAGCGCCGCTTCCTCCGATTCCGCATGCTCCAGACGATCCATCTGTACCGACAGCAGAAACAGCGACTGCGAGATGCCGTCATGCAGCTCGCGCCCAAGCTGCTCACGCTGCTCCAGCGACGCTTTCGCCAATTGCTCACGCTGCAGCGCCTCCTGTGTCTGCTCCAGCTTCGCGAAGAGTCCCCGCAGCAGCGTCAGCGTCACAATCAAGACTAGAAGCGGAGCCAGCAGATTGCCGAGATCCATCGATATATATTGCAATAAAAAAGCATGACGGGTATATTCCCACAGCCCGATTGTAACTGTAGGAATCCACAGAATAAGAAATTTCAGCCACTTATAAGACATGCATGCTCCACCTGCCGCTTCCCCATTATTACCCTCCAGTGTACTAGACCGATTCGGAAAGAACAATTACGGTATTGTGACAGTTGCTTCAACGAAATTCAGCCATTTTTATCCATTCTATGCTACAATGAGACGAGCATTTTTAAACGTATAGCATGAGGAGCACTAGCAAATAGAAAGGGAGTATTTGCCTTGCATCAGCGAATATCGAAGAAACAGAAGGCATCGCAGCAGGCGGGGCCGGTCATTCAGAAAAAAACTTCTTCAAGCGGGGCAGCTGTCCCTATGCCCTCCTCCCGGATCGCCCAGCTTCAACAGACGGCTGGCAACCGCGCCGTTGCACAGCTGCTGCAAACTCAGGACTCCGAATCGGCGACTCCGCAAGCGAGTCCTAACCGGACAGGCTTGCCGGATCAGTTGAAATCAGGCGTGGAGCAGCTCTCCGGCATGTCTATGGACGATGTCAAGGTTCACTATAACTCTTCCAAGCCTTCGCAGCTCAACGCACTGGCTTACGCCCAGGGCAGCCAGATCCATGTCGGTCCGGGCCAAGAGAAGCACTTGCCTCATGAGGCTTGGCATGTTGTCCAGCAGAAGCAAGGGCGGGTAAAGCCCACTACCCAAATGGGCGATGTTGATGTGAACGATAATCCGTCTCTCGAAGGCGAAGCAGACCGCATGGGCGCATCAGCCGCAAGAAGCGGAACTGGCGTCTCTTCAAAAGAGCTCGCCGATGTCCCTGCCCCGTCCGGCTCCGCTCAGCTGTTCACCGGAGCGAACGAGGACAACCTTGACCGGTTAAAAAAATCACGCACAGCATCGGGCAACGACAATATGCAGCTGGATCATTCCGTCTCGCAGGACATGATGAAAAAGCTGGCGGCAACTGCAGCCAGTATTGGTGAGATGGTACAACCCAGTGCTACTCAATATGTACTGACAAAAGCCGCATACACAAAGTTCAGCGATGCAGCCAAGCCCGAGGAAGGGGAAAGCGGGTTGAAAAACACGCTGCTGAATTTGAAAAAACAATATAACCCCCGGTTACCAGCTTACAACTGGCAACCCGGGCTCCGGCTTCGATCCGCAAATGGTGATGAGCGGCAACAAATCCGTGCAAACCCAGCGAAGCGCATCCATCCTGGAACTTGACACTCAGATCCGCAAGCTCGCATTGCTGCCGGTGTTGAATCATCAAGAAGCCATCGACAGCTATGACGAAGGGCTGGATACCACCATTGCAACCGTACTGGAAGCGATCGCTGACTGCTTGACCGAAATCCAAAAGGGAGCCGCACCTGTATTTGATCCCGCCATCTGGTACAGTTACAAGCCGGATGAGGATACGGCTGAAAAGAAAGTCAAACGGGTGTCTGCTGAATGGCTGGACGCCAAGCCCGCCGAGCTCGGCCGGGACAAAGGCAATTATCCACCAAACCTGGCGCCGGTAACCTTTGACTGGGATATTACGGTTCCCATCTTTACCAAAAGAAAAATAGAAAAACAGAAAAAAAATAAACAGGCAGTCGACATCGATCACCGGGTAAGAACCGTATCCGTATCCGTGTCAATTCCAGTTAAATGCTGGAAGCACATTTATGACCGGCATTTTATCCCAACCTTCGCAGGAAAAATTGAAGCGATCAATACCTTTTGGAAAACCAATCCTTTCACGGCCATTACCCAACAGCTCATTCAACCGGAAATTGATATGCTGATCGATAGAAAATTGGATTTGCCGTTCGTAGACAACAGTATCAACAGTGAAAAATCGATAATGATCAACGAGTATGTCAATATGCTGTTTTTCCAAGGAACAATTGATCCCTTTGTTGATGACGACGACGAGCTTTCCTTGGCGATCGAGCTGAAATCCATCGCTCCCCAGGATTCGGGACTGGGATACGGAATCACGCCTTCTCTGCTGCAAGCCTGATTAGCCCTGCCTTCATCAGCTGTATAAGATTGTCCCGTTGCGTAAATGATGAGAAGAACATGCGGATGAAGGAGGAGTGGCGGCATGCTGGACAGCAGCTTCAAAATCGCCGAACTAGGCGACCGGGCGGATGCGCTTGAAGCGATTCGCAAGCTGGAGCAGAAGTTAACCGAGCAGTTTGGTTCCCCGATCTCTTTAATTGCGTACGAATCGGAGACCGATGAGCCTTAACGAAAACAGCCTTCAAATCCGCAGCACGTTGCGAATTTGAAGGCTGTTTTATTTGGAGTGATCCAGTACTTCTATTCGAATGCCCGCCTTAATCAAAGCTTTGCGAATCCGTGAGGCAAATTGTACAGCATGGGGACCGTCGCCGTGCAGGCATATCGTATCTGCCTGAACCGGGGCCCTTTCTCCATCAACGGTTATGGCGTAACCGTTCTTCACCATGGCAACCGCATGGGCAGCGGCCTGCTCCTCATCCGCTATGAGCGCACCGGGTTTGTTCCGGGCCATCAGGCTGCCGTCCCGTTCATAAGCGCGATCCGCGAACACCTCCGAAGCGACAGCCAGTCCTTCCCGCCGCGCTGCTTCCAGCAGCAGACTGCCTGACTGTCCATATACCGTAAGCGCATCCCCTGTCGCCGCAGCTGCCCTGACAATCGCCTCGGCAATGGCAGAATTGCTGTTCGCCATATGGTACAACGCGCCATGCGGCTTGACATGCTGCAGCCTTCCTCCTGCTGCACGCACAAAGGCAGAGAGAGCACCGATCTGATAAACAGTAAAATCATAGGCTTCCTCTGGCGTTATCGCCATTTCCCTTCTTCCGAAGCCAAGGCGGTCAGGCAATCCGGGATGGGCGCCAATTGCTGCTCCGGCTGCAAGCGACTGCTCAACTGCCCGGCGCATCGTATGCGGATCGCCTGCATGGAAGCCGCAAGCAATGTTCACGCTGGTAACGTATTGCAGTAATTCGGCATCCTGGCCGAAAGTATACGCTCCGTACCCTTCACCAAAATCACAATTCAAATCGACGGTCTTTCCGCTCTCTTTCATTACCGTTTCCCTCCTTCTCTACTCAGTTGCGGGGCAGCCGGCTGCGAATGCTAGCCGTAAGCAGCTTCAGCTCCCGCTCGACCTCCAGGTCCAGCAGTTGCGCTTCTTCAAGCGTAATGCGCTTGAAGGTCAGCCAATCGCCGGGGCGTGCTTGCGCCAACAGCGGCATGTCAGCAGTAGCGACATGCGCGATTTTCGGATAGCCGCCGGTCGTCTGGCAGTCGGCAGCCAGTACGATCGGCGCACCTCCCTGCGGCACCTGAACGGTGCCGGGCGTTACCCCGTGCGACAGCAGCTCCGCACGGACTGTTCTCTCCAGCGGGGTGCCCTCCAGTCGGCACCCCATCCGGTTCGATGCGGGAGCGACGCGATACCGCTCCCGGAAGAACAGCTCTCGGGCAGCTTCGCTAAACTGCCCGTATTCACTGCCCGGCATCGCGCGCAGCACGATGCCGTCTTCACTTGCTCCGCCGCCGTATACACTCGGCTGCGCAAACCAGGAGGCAGCCGCCCAATTCCGGCTGCCTGCCTTCTCCGCCAGTGCCGCTGCCCAAGCCGCGGCCCAGCGTGAAAGCTCCGCGCCGCCTTGCATCGGCACGCGATCGCCTGCGGCAAGGCGGCGGCCAATACTCGCCCGCCTTGCTTCCAAGCCCCCGGCCGCCGCTACATATGCGCGGCAGCCGCTGCTTGCATGACCGAAGCGGAGCACTGCCCCGCTCCGCACCCATAGCGGCCGCCACATCGGCAGCTCCTCGCCATCTATCGTTGGCGACATTGGCGCTCCGCAGATGGCGATTAGTTGATCAGCGCCAAATACAAGCTCCGGCCCGGCTAATGTCAGCTCCAAGCCCGCTGCAGAAGGCTCATTGCCTGCCAGCAGATTGGCCACTCGCAGCGCATACCGGTCCATCGCGCCTCCCGCTGGAATTCCGTAAGCACGAAGACCCGCTTCTCCCGTATGCTGTATAGCCGTCCACATGCCTGGGCGCTTTATCGACACAAAAGGCGCTTGTATGCCTCCATCGGGTCCGAGTTGCTTCTCGGCGATCAAACTACCGGCAGCAGCCGCCTCATCTTCCTCTTCCAGCCGGTCTACCGGCACAAAATGAACATGGTCACCGGCCTTCAGTAAGACCGGAGGCTCCCGGTCGATATCGTACAGCTTGACCGATGTGCGTCCGATTAACTGCCATCCGCCAGGCGTTGATTGCGGATAAATGCCCGTCTGCCCGCCGGCAATGCCTACAGAACCGGCAGGGACAGCTGCCCTCGGCACTGCTTTTCTTGGCTGTGTCAGCTCCTCCGGCAGTCCGCTCAAATAAGGAAAACCCGGCATAAAACCGATCATCGCCACTGTATATGGGGCTGCTGCATGGTGTTCAATAAATTGTCGCGCCGACAAACCCGATCTTTCCGCTGCTTCTTCCAAATCCGGCCCATACTCGCCACCATAGCATACCGGGATTTGAATTGCTTGCAACGGCTGCTCACGATCCCAATCATCCTTGCCTGTCCGGCTGCCAATAAGTTCACTCAGCAGCCGCTCAGCCATTTGATAAGCTGATTCCTCATCAAGCTGGTTTGCCATTGCCAGAAGCCTTAATGGATCATAAATGACCGTTAACGTGTCATAAGCCGGAACGGCATCGACGATCCACGAAGACGCTTCTCGCTCCACTATCGCGGCAGCAGCAGCCATTGCGCGCCATCCCTCCGTGCCTTTATTTTGCGCCAATCGCAGTACGATCGCACGGTCGCCTAACGGCAACAATTCAAACTGCATGGCTCACACCTCCGCTGCTTCATATCTATTATCATTCTAAAAGAAACGAGCGGCCGCCGCTACTGCTTCCCGAACAACAAAAAAAGCGATAACGGCGTTATCGCTCCAGCACTCCAATAGGCTCTCTTCCTATGTTAAACGTGAAACAAAATGCAAAAGTGCATGCTGATTGGTGTCAAAAGCTCCATATGAGCGTTCAAAATGTAAAAGTACATTTGAAATCGCCTCATTTTACTCCATAGAGCCTATTTGGGCTAATCAAACTGCATATTTGCATTTTGACACGATAAACCACCGAAAATCCGGCTTACAAACTGCAGATTTACATTTTGATTCGTTTTTGGCATAGAGTTGCGTTTGGTTCATTCTCGATACAATCTTGCTGTTTAGTTCATTCTCCTTACAGTCTTGCCATTTGGCTCGTTTTACGTACAGTCTTTCCGAATTGTTTCGTTCTCGGTAAATTTTGCCGATTGGTTTGTTCTCGATAAAGTTTAACCGATTTTGCCGTTTGGTTCGTCCTTGATACAGTCTTGCTAAGATTTTGTCTACAGTTTGGCGACAACGCCTCACAGAGGCGTTAATCCTCCCCCTGAACTCACCTCATTACTGTACATAACGATTAATCGTCTCCACCAGCAAATCATTCAGCAGCTTCACTTCGTATTCGCCCGCAGCCGGCTCAAGATGTTCCCCGCCGATGCCGCTGTCATCCGTCAAAAACAAATAAGTGCCGCCTGTAGATACCGCCATAAACCGCATCAAATACTCCGTCTGCACATCTGTGCCGCTCGACACGACCGGTATGATTCGGATGCCTTGCAAAGCCGCTTCGCCAATAAGCTCATGCAGCTCATCCATAATTTGCTGTTCATGATGCGGAGGGGCGTCCAATACGAGGAACATTAAACGTGCTCTAGCCTCGTCTCTCCAGTCATGCTCGCGCACCGCGTCACGCAGCGCTTGTTCCACTGCCTCTGGATAATCGCCGCCGCCCTTCGCTTTTTGCGAAGCAATTTGCCCGATCGCCTTGTCGATATTGTTCGTGAACGGGTATGGCTTTACAACGTAATCGTCATGAATGTCACGGTAAAAGTTGGTGCTAATGCGAATCGCCAGCTGATTGGCATGCTCCTGTCCTACCCGGCCAACCACATCCTTCAGCTCGGCCGCCAAATAATCAAGCTCATCCTGCATCGAGCCAGTCGAATCGATTACGAACATAATGTCCAAGTTATTGGACTTTTCCGGCTCCCCGTCCAGACTAACCTTCAGCGAGCCCTGCTCGGACAATCGGATATTTTTCATTTTTTTGCTTAAGTTGCCATGGCTGACCTCAACCTCATATAGACCGTCGTTATTGGCGTAGCTGTCGACAGCCCTGTTGTTACCGGCAGCTTTTTTGTCCTCCATGCGTTTGCGGCTTTCACTTCGTCCGCCATCGAATAGACCGGCAAACACATAGGCTTTGCCTGCCGCATTCGTTTTGGCCGTCCATTCTGTACGCTGTTGTCCCTTCAAACGAACGGTCGCATCAGCTACCGCCCGGCCGCTCGCGGTCACTTCGACTTCAAGGCGGTCGAACGCACGGAAACGCCAATAGTTCCGGTTCTCATCGCCTTCTCGGCTGTTCAACAAATTACCGAACGGCCCCCATGCGGCAAGATCATCCCATTCCCCCGCCGTAAGCTGGCCCGCCTGCACCTGCACGTCATTCGGATTCGATCCGCGGCGTCTCTCTTCACTACGGTCCCTTTCCGGCTTGGGCTCGGAAGCCGCCGCATCGTCAAAAGCCTCCTTGCGCGTGGAAGATGATTCCTCGCCCTTATATGCCGTCGGCGAATCCGCTCCTTTATTGCGCCCAGCGGAATCTGAGGCATTATTATCGCTGGAGCAGGCCGACATGAGAATAAGCATCGCAGCAAGCAGCGCAAAGCTGATGGCCTTTCGATGCCTCCAAACGGTATAGACAGCAGAAATGAACATTTTTTTCTACCCCCTCTATCTTTTCCCATATTAACGAAGAAGGGCTGTCAATTGTTGCATTAAACAATCCCTCGCATTAAAATCGAATCAGGCATTGGAGGTTAGCGAAGATGGAGACTATTGATTTAGCAGCAGTTACGATTGAATTTGAACAGCGTACGGAAGAACTTTCTTTTACAAGCGCTGAACTCGTAATCGTATCCGATTACGGATCCCGGCTCTGGTATGCGAATGTAGACGGAATTACTGACAGTGAGCTGCTCGGCTGGTTTGGCCAAAGCGAAAATATTCAAGTTTATTTACGGGCAACAGCCCGGGACGGACGAAGCTTTGAGGGCATCGCCTATTTGCATCCGAATGAGCAGCATCACGCTGCTGCGATACGCGGAGACGGCTTGCTGCAGGAAGGATAACGTCATGAAATAGTACAACTAATAACCTGAAAGAAGGATGATGAGCTGCATGGCAATTACAGCAAGAATGATTAGTAACGACGAGGACCGGTCTGCCGCGTTTCAAATCCGGAAGCAGGTTTTTGTTGATGAGCAAGGTGTAGATGCGGACAAAGAATACGATGAATTTGATGAAATCGGCTCGGCGGCCCATCATGTATTAGTGCTCCTTGATGGACAACCTGCTGCTACAGGCCGGGTAAGACCCGTAAATGGAGTCGCCAAACTCGAGCGGATCTGCGTACTTGCCTCCTCTAGGGGACATGGCCTTGGCAAATCCATTACTGAGGCATTGGAAGCGGAAGCAAAGGAAATGGGGCTGACACAAGCGAAGCTGAATGGCCAGACGCATGCGGAAGCCTTCTATGCCAGACTGGGATATGAGACCGTCTCGGATATTTTCATGGAAGAAGGCATTCCCCACGTTACGATGATCAAATCGTTGATCTAACAGCAAAAAGCTCCTCCGCCTCTTGCAGCAGCAAGCGGGCGGGGGAGCTTTTTCATATTCGTCTATTTCACTTTATACGGCAATTACTTGCTATGCGCAATTTCCGGCGTCGTCAGACGATCGTAGAACTCTACGAATTTGTCTTTGTCTTCGGAATCACGCAGCGCCATAGCGGAACGCGGGTGCTCGTCCAAAATGCCCGTAATCATGTACGGAATGATGTAGCCCCACTCTTCTTTCTCACGAAGCGGAATCATGTATTTCTCGATCATGTCGAGAACAGGACGCACATTGTATTTCGGGTTTTTCAGATCAGCAACAAGCAGCTCCGTGTTGCAGTTGCCTGCAGCGCGGCCCATGCCGTATACGGAAGCGTCAAGCAGCTCAACGCCATTCTCCGCAGCGATCAGCGTGTTGGCAAAAGCAAGCTGCATGTTGTTGTGCGTATGAACGCCAAGGCGTTTGTTCGGCAGATGCGTGCGGAACTTGTCCACCAGGTAGCTGAAATCATTAGGCTTCAGGCTGCCGTAGGAGTCTACGATGTAGACAACGTCAACGACGCTTGCTGCAATCAGCTCGAAAGCTTCAAGCAGTTGATTGTCCATTACGTTGGAAAGCGCCATAATGTTAAGCGTCGTTTCATAACCTCTGTCATGGAACACTTTAACCAATTCGAGCGCCTTGTCTACATCTTGAATGTAGCAAGCAACGCGAATAAGGTCCAGCAGGCTTTCGCTGCGCGGCAGGATGTCATTCTCGTCAACGCGGCCGATATCAACCAGTGCGGACAGCTTCGTGTTGCCTTTGTTCGGAATAACTTCCTTCAGGAAGTTGTCATCCAGAAAACGCCAAGGGCCTGCCGATTCGGCACCCTTCAGCAGCTTAGGCGAGTTTTTGTAGCCGATTTCCATATAATCGACGCCTGCTTCATTCAACGAAGCGTACAAATGTTGAACGAACTCAACGCTGAAATCCCAATTGTTAACAAGTCCGCCGTCGCGAACCGTGCAATCTACAATCTTACAATGGCTAGTTTTCGAATTCATTCGCTTACTCCTTCTCGTCCTGGATCTCAATGGCTTTTAACACCCATCATACTTGAAAAAAACAATAACGCAAAATAATTTTGTCGTATTTTGGTCTCAATCCCGCCTGCTACTTCGATTCCAGCTGGGATCTTGCATCCGCTTGAAAGCGCTCGTGGAACCGCTGTACGGCTGCGATTTTGGTCTGCATGCCTTCCTTATTCTCATACACACGTCCCCCCGTTCCGGCAAGCACCTCAAGAAAACGCTTGACCGTTTCAGCCGTTACCGTATTTGGATGGTCACGCTGCAGCTTCTCATAGCTGGCTTTGGTTTCCGGCTTCAGTTTGTAGGTTTCGTAATCAAATATAGGCGTATTATTCAGCCCGTAAATATACATTGGCAAATAACTATCCGTATAGAGCTGCAGCACCTCAGCCCGCTCAGGGGAATCCGGGTAGTCTGAGACGAAGCTTTCCGCCATTACGGCCCGTTCTGCAAGGTCGTCCCATGAAATAACCAATCCGGCGTCCTTGGCTGCAGGCTTGCTCGATTCCACCGCTTTCAGCGCCACATATTGCTTCAAGGCATCTGATAAAAAAGCACTGAACTTCTGCTGCATGGCATAATCGACAATCGGGAAAATCGTTCCTTCCGCCTGCTCCAGCCGATAGCCGCCGGACAGCTTCGTCACGACAAGCTGTCTTACAGCTTTATCTTCAAAGGAAGCGGCGTTTGCTGCCGTAATCGGCTGTTCGCCCGCAAGTAAAATCTCCTGCACATTCGGCTGGTAAAACTGGTCCTGTGTACGGGTAAGATCTGTCTGATAGAACGCATTTAATTCACGGATCATAATATCCGCGTTTGATTGGCCGGCTTTGCCCATATTTTCATTCAAAAAGGAGACGATATCGGCCGCTTCCTTGGCCTGCTTAACTGTAGCACGAAATTTGTTGAGCAGGTCATCCTGCCCCTCTCCCTCCTTCTTCGAAGCGGCTTCTTTGGTTTCCCCACCCTGCTGGAGTCCGTTATTCTCCTCTTTCTTTCCGCATGCCGCGGTTAATGCGATGATTACAACTGCTATAGTGATCAAAGCTGCAAGCCGGTAAGTAAATCCGGCGCTTTGTCGTTTGCCCATCGTCCACCCAACCTTCCGTCTTCCTAGTGTATGCCAAGTTGAACATAACCATTAGACGAATTAGTTGTTAGGAAGTTTCGCTGCCAAATGGCCGAAACAACAAAAAAACCGGGGAATCCCCGGTTTTTACTCACTTATTGGCTAAAATTCGCTCGAAATGGCCGGATTTAGCAATTTTTGTGGATAAATACTTCTCATTATACACGGTCGCCTCGCCCCACAGCGGCAGACGAGAGCTAATATTCATTCCGGCTTTGCGCATGGCATCCACCTTGCGGGGGTTGTTCGTAATAAGAGAAACAGGCGCCTCGCGCAAAAGCTTCAGCACCGCAATCGCCTCATCGTAGTTTCGGGAATCATCCGCGAAACCGAGCGCAACGTTGGCTTCTACCGTATCGAGCCCTTCCTCTTGAAGCAAATAAGCCATTGCTTTGCTGAACAGTCCGATGCCCCGGCCCTCATGATTCGCCAGATAGAAGAGCGCTCCAGCGCCATGCTCGGTAATCATACGCATCGACTGCTTCAACTGAAAGCCGCAATCGCAGCGCTGGCTGCCGAATATATCGCCGGTATGGCAGATGCTATGCATCCGGATCAGCGCTTCCGAACTATGCTCGAAATCGCCGTATACGAGTACACTGGATTGCTGCAAATCGGCATAATGAAAATCCTTCAAGCTGCCGATAAGCTCTTCAGCCGTTTCAGTGCTGCCGTTCTCGCGCTTCTCCTTGCGGAGCCAGCTGTACCATTGAAACACTTTAGTCTGACCGTCAAGCTCTACTGGCAGTTGAATCGGGCCCACTACGTGCAAATCATAAGCCGGGCCTTCGATCGATCGAATTTTATTCTTCAACACTGAAATGATGTCTTGTTTGTTCATTGATTGCACCTTCTTAGCCGTATAAAGTTTAGAATTGGAATGAAAGATAGCTTAACGTACCCATCTCGTAGCTTCTATGGATAATGGTCGGCGCAGTATCCGGTTGACCGGCGCCCAGCGCAATATAAAACGGTACAAAATGTTCGGCACGCGGAACCGCAGCTTTCGCATTCGGCGCGAGGCTCTCGTAACGAAACAGATCTTCGAGCGCATGCTGCTCCAGCTTTCCGATCAGCCAGTCATCAAATTGAACGGCCCAAGGCTCCGCTTCCTTCTGACCCCATCTGAGCGCCCGCAGGTTGTGTACAGTCACACCGCTGCCGATTAATAATATGTTGCGTCCGGCCAATTCGCGCAGTGCTTTGCCTATGCGATACTGTTCTTCTGCAGGTAAATATGGATTGACGGATACTTGCACGACCGGAATATGAGCTTTCGGAAACATTTTAGACAAAATCGTCCAGGAGCCGTGATCCAGACCACGCTCTGTGTCGAATCCGGAAGGTATACCTTCCGTCTCCAATAATTGTCTCACAAGCTCTGCAATTTGGGTAGAGCCTTGCGCATTGTATTTCACTTGGTACAATTCATCCGGAAATCCGTGAAAATCATAGATCGTATCATATATATCGTCTTTTGAGCTGATGGTTGTAACATCTGTTTCCCAATGCGCGGTAAATATTACGATCGCATCAGGCTGCAGCTTTGCTCCAGTATCGCGCAGAAAAGCGGTATAATCATTGTCTTGCACAGCCAGCATCGGTGATCCGTGCGCTAAAAATAAAGGCGACATTGAAGTTCCCTCCCTCACATCACTTACTAATAGTAACTAATTATATATTCGAAATTAAGTAACGTCAAGTTATGGACAATATTTAAGTTTGCTTGTATAAAATAGATATTAAAGATATAATAGTGGGACTTAAACGAGGTGATTGAAATGGAGCAATCCGATCTATGTCCACGGTTGCAGAAGGGAATGGACCTTATCGGCAAACGATGGATCGGCTTAATCATTTATCAGCTGTTATCCGGACCTCAACGGTTTTGCACCGTCCAAGCCGCTCTTCCGATCAGTGGAAGGCTGCTGTCCGAACGTTTCAAGGATTTGGAGAATGAAGGCATCGTTGCGAGAATGGTCTATCCTGAAATTCCCGTCCGGATTGAATATTCCTTAACTGACAAGGGACTTGCTCTAGAGCCTATCGTCCGGGAAATTCAAAGATGGTCGCAGGATTGGATTGAAGAGCAGCCGGAGCATAATTGTCCTTAATAAGGCGTCAAGCCGACATATTGCCAGAGCTTCCTGAGTCGCCGCTTTTATCGTGGTGATCATCCAGAAAGCTCTTTTTGTTATGCCTTTATATGCAGCCGCCCTGCGGAATTCCAGCCCTCTGCAGCAAATACCCAGCACTCTCTACCATTCCGGCACATACATATATCCTATCAATATCTGCTAGTGATAGATGCTAGACAGATGAAGGTTGAATGAAAGGAGTCCGAATCCATGCTTATCATCTTCTCAATCATTTGCCTAGCAGGCTTAGCATCGTATCTCTTGCTTAAGCCATCCGCCCCACTGATGAATCCGGCAGAGCAGCCTGTCACCAAATCGGCAGTTCAGTCCGCTATCTACTACGACAGAGAGAGACTCGAGGCCCATCAGCCTTCGGTCGTCGGCGAATAAAGCTACCGGATATTCAGACAGTCAGATCGAAATTGAGGTGATCCTTATTTGTTGCTATCCGCTACTGTCCTATTGACCCTGTTTGCTTTTATCTTTACGATTGTCCTGATTTTATGGCGGCCAAGAGGACTAAATGAAGCGATACCCGCCACATTCGGCGCAATCGTGGTCTTGGCCGGCGGCGCCGTAACCTGGCCCGACCTTCTGCAAATTACGGAGACGATCAGCGGTGCAGCCATTACGATAATGGCAACCATTGTAATGGCTATCGTCCTCGAGAGCTTTGGCTTCTTCGTATGGGCCGCAGAAGGACTTGCTATACGGGCTCGCGGTTCAGGCATCCGGTTATTCTGGTACGTCAACCTCATTTGCTTTCTCATGACCCTCTTCTTCAACAATGACGGCAGCATCCTTATTACAACACCGATACTTCTCATTATGCTCCAGCATCTGGGCCTTAAAAATCATCAAAAGATTCCCTATTTACTATCGGGCGCATTAGTCGCCACTGCATCCAGCGCACCCATCGGCGTCAGCAATATCGTTAATCTAATCGCACTCAAAATCGTTCATATGGATTTGTATATGCATACGATGATGATGTTCGTCCCGGCCACAATCGGCTTGCTGTTTCTCGTTACGCTGCTCTTTCTTTGCTTCTATCGTCAACTGCCAAGAAAAATTCCCCGCACCGTATCGATACGGGGCAGCCATCCCTTAAGCAGATCGCTCCAATCGGAACCAGACCCGCGTTACACAACCCGATTTATGCAATCCATACTCTTATTCGTATTTGCAGTCCGGTTAAGCTTATTCGGAGCATCCTATGTGCATATTCCAATCGAGTGGGTGGCCGTTCTAGGCTCGCTGCTGCTGCTTGGCTGGCGCTGGGTTTATTTGAAAATGCCGCCTAAAGATATTCTGGCAAAAATCCCTTGGCATATTCTTATTTTTGCTTTCGGCATGTACGTCATCATTTACGGCTTGAATAATATCGGGCTCACCGAGAAGCTTGTTTCGATCTTTCAACCGCTGGTGTCAGGTGATTTGATGAGCGCAAGCCTGATGATGGGCGGACTGCTATCCGCAATGTCTACACTGTTCAACAATCACCCGGCATTAATGGTCGGAACGCTCACACTGACGCAGATGGGACTAGATCCCCTTACACTGAAAATCGCCTATTTGGCCAGCGTCATCGGCAGCGATATCGGTTCGCTGCTGCTTCCAATCGGTACGCTCGCTTCCCTCATCTGGATGCACATCCTAAAGCAGTATAAGGTGAAAATCGGATGGAAGGATTACGTGAAAGTAACCGCCCTCGTAATTCCGCCTACTCTAGTATTTACGCTAGTTCTGTTGGCCCTATGGGTAGCCTGGCTTTATCCGGCGCATTAACGATCGGCCATAAGAAAGGAGAGTGCCTATGAGCCTATTTAAAAAATTTATTGGCTGCGAGGTGATGGTCGAGCTAATCGGCTGCGGCAGTCATTCCGGCATGCTTGTTGACGCCGGAGTAGACGCCGTCGTGCTGAAGCAGGAGCATCGCTACAAATATATCGCTGCTGCGCATATTCAATCACTGGAATCTGCCGGCTCCTCTGATACAGAAAAGAAGCTTCCCGATTATTCTGGAGGGTACGCTGCATCCCGGTTATCGTTAATCGAACTGCTACGTCAAGCCAGATCATTACCTTCTCTTATCAAACTGGACCGGCATCAATTTCTTTACGGAACCGTAACAGCCGTCTATGAAGATTACTTTGAATATGAAGCGGTTGGCAACGGCAAGCTGATTGTTCCAACCTGTCATTTGAAATGGATCAGTCTATTAGCGGACGATCAGCATTGGTTTCCTGCAGCTAATCCTGAGTCTCAGCCGACTGCTGATCAGGAGCAGTCACCGCCAACGTACAGCGGGCGGCTGCTTGCCTCGCAAGGCTTCCCCGTCATACTGGATCGTGGCCTCGCTCCCCATAAATACGGAATTTTGCTGCAGTCGGAATTTCCGTTCCTTGAGTTGAAGTCTGCAGACGGCAAAACGATCCATTATAACGCTGAACACATTAAATGCTTCGCCATCATGAAGAAGCCTGCGTCCAATCCGTGACGCAGGCTTCTTCTTCTACATATTCGCGGCTAATCGGCCAAGCCATTTGCCAAATCCTCGATCAGATCCTCACTGTCTTCAATGCCGGCCGAAATGCGAATCAGACCATCGGAGATGCCTAACGCCTCCCGCCGTTCCTTCGGAATGGATGCATGCGTCATCCGGGCGGGAATCGAGATCAGGCTTTCCACAGCGCCAAGACTTTCAGCAAGTGTAAAGTAGCGCAGCTTGCGAATGACGTCAGCCGCCTTCTCTCCGCTGCCGACGTCAAACGCGATCATTCCGCCGAAGCCGCGTGCTTGCCGCCTCGCAAGCTCATGCTGGGGATGGCCTTCCAGTCCCGGATAATGAATCGCTCCGACAGCAGGATGAGCGGACAGCATAGCTGCAAGCTCCTTCGCATTCTGCTCATGAGCCTCCATCCGCAAGCCTAGCGTCTTCATTCCCCGCAGCAGCAGCCAAGAATCTTGAGGGCCAAGCACGCCGCCCGTCGCATTTTGAATAAAATGAAGACGTTCCCCTAGTCCGTTATCGTTAACTACCGCCAGACCTGCGACCACATCGCTATGCCCGCCCAAATATTTGGTTGCCGAATGGACGACGATATCCGCGCCAAGCGGAATCGGATTTTGCCAGTAAGGCGTGCTAAACGTGTTGTCGACGATAAGCAGAAGCCCCCGGGCTTTCGCCCACGCAGCCACGGCAGCGATGTCCGTTAATTTCAGCAGCGGGTTGGTTGGGGTCTCCAGCAGAAGCGCTTTAGTATGAGGACGAACTGCCTCCTCCAGCGCATTCAGATCAGCGGTATCGACGAAGCTCGCTTCGATGCCAAGCCGATTGGTAACTTTAGTCGCAATGCGGTACGTGCCGCCATACACATCGTCGTTCACAAGCAGATGATCGCCGCTGCCCAGCAGCATCAGCACCGCCGTAATCGCCGCCATCCCCGATGCAAAGGCAAATCCTCTCTCGCCCGCCTCCAAATCACGGATCAGCGCCTCCAGCGCATGGCGGGTCGGATTGCCGGTGCGGGAATATTCGTAGCCTTTATGCACGCCGATCTCTTCCTGCTCGTACGTGCTCGTTTGATAGATGGGAACGCTGACTGCGCCGGTATGGGGATCGCCAAAGATACCGCCGTGAATTAGCTCTGTCCGCTTTCTCATTCCGATCCTCCCTCATATATTTTTTTACTCAAATAACGGTCGCTGCCATCCGGGAATATCGTTACAATCCGGCTGCCAGGCTTCGCCCTCTCCGCCTCCAGCAGAGCGGCTTGCATCGCAGCGCCGGAAGAGCTGCCGACAAGAAGCCCCTCCAGCAGAGCAAGCTCCTTCACCCGCAGAAAAGCATCCTCGTCTGAAATGGTGCGCACTTCGTCGAAATAGGCCGTATCCATGAAAGGCGCCAGCTTCTCCACGCCGATGCCTTCGGTTTTATGAGGGCCAGGCTTGCCGCCGCCAAGTATTGATCCTTCCGGCTCAACAATGACCGTTCGAATCTGCGGGTTTTGATCCTTGAAATAAACGGCCGAGCCCATAAAGGTGCCCCCGGAACCGGCTCCCGCCACAAAGATATCAAATTCTCCATTCAAATCCCGCCAAATTTCCGGAGCCAGCGTCTCATAATACGTCGACGGATTGGCCGGATTGGAGAACTGAGCTGGCGAGTAGCTGCCAGGAATTTCTGCGACTAACTGCTCTGCTTTCCGGATCGCGCCAAGTATGCCTTGTTCCGTTGGCGTATTGACGACGATAGCCCCCAGCGCCCTCATTAGCTGCTGCTTCTCGGTGCTGAACTTCTCGGGTACGACGAAAATAACAGAGACGCCCCGGCCGATTGCCGCCAGCGCCAAGCCGATGCCTGTATTGCCCGCTGTCGGCTCAATGACCGTCCCGCCCGGCTTAAGGCTGCCGCTATGGAAGGCCTGTTCCAGCAGCTGCAGGCCAAGACGGTCCTTCACGCTGCCGCCCGGATTCAGAAACTCCAGCTTAGCGAACAGCCTGACATCATTAGGCAGCGGATAGCGGGTAAGCTCGAGGAGCGGCGTGTTGCCGACGATTTGCTGCACATTGCGGTAGTATGCCATTGGACAGCTCCTCCATTAACCGTTTTTCGTCGCGTCGATCAGCCACACATAGCGGTTAAGCCTATTGAAGGTTACGCTGAAGCCATTGCGCTCCAGCATCGCTTGCAGCGCTTCAATCGTCGTATAGTATTCCGTCTGCAGATCATAGAGCAGGTTGTGATAACCCGCCTCCCGGGCTGATGCATGAATAAGCTCACGTTCGTCCGCATCGCGGTAAACGGTGTCTGCGAATACGATTTTTCCGCCGCTGCTCAGAAGCTTGCCATAAAGCGCAATCGCCGCTTCCTTTTCCTCATCAGTCAGATGGTGAAACGCATACGTGCTGACAATGGAATCAACAGGCTCGCCGATGGATGGAAATTGAATAAAATCCCCATCCAGCAGCGTAAAGGAAAGGCCCCGCTTGGCGATTTGCCTGCGCATGCCGGATGAGGGCTCCACTCCGTACACGACCCTGCCGAGCGCAATCAGCTTTTCCGTTAAATTGCCGGTCCCTACACCAAATTCGACGACCGTTCCAAAACTGCGAGAAGCAACCGTCTGTAAAATATGATCATAATGCTCGAATACCTCGCGATACTGCTCGTCATGCCCCGCCACCGTCTGATCGTAATCTTCCGACCAATTATCGAACAACTCGATAAACTCTCTGCCCATCGGCCATCCGAGCTCCTTTCGGGTTCGTTTTCGCCGGCTCGGCTCGCTCAGTCTGCTTCGCCGCGATATGCAATCGGGATGCTTGCATTATCGTATGCCGGGCAATACGCCTTGGTGAGACCAAGCCGAACGGGCTTTATGGGCAGCTGTACCGTATTCATAATATTTTACAAGCTTAGGCGATTAACGCCTTTCTGCCGCGATGAGCACATCCATGTGGCGGGCCCGCCGCAATATACGGTGAATTAGGCTGCTTCTCCATAAAGAGCGCCATGCCGTCTTCTGCGACTGCCCAATAATAAGCTGGGTAGTCTGCGCCTGATCCGCTGCTGTAAGCAGCCTGTCTGCAACTGCATTGCGGCCCTCCGCCAACGAAGATGCGAAATTCCCTCCAAGCCGCGCAGTCAAAGCGGTCAGTGTCTCCAGCTTCTTCTCCAGATTTGCGTTCATAGGTGCTCCGCAGCTTACATAATGAACATGCCACTCCGCCTTTAACCGGTATGCCAGCCGGAAGCCCCGCCGAATAAGCCGTTCAGCTGCGGCCGATCGAATGTCGATGCCGATAAATATAACCTCCCGCTTCCGGAGCGGTCCGCGCAGCGTCTGGCTTTGGTCCCAAGCTTCCAGCCGCTCGTCGACGTCATCGGCAATTTCGCGCAAGGCGAGCTCACGAAGCGCGATCAGATTCCCGGTTGTAAAAAAAGAACCAAGCGCCTGCTCTACCTTATCCATCGCATAGATATTGCCTGAACGCATGCGCTGATGCAGCATTTGCGGCGTTACATCGATCAGTTCCACTTCATCTGCCAAGCGCAGCAGCGAATCAGGAATCGTCTCTTTTACTCTAATGCCAGTAAGAGCCTCCACTGCATCATTCAAGCTTTCCAAATGCTGCACGTTAACTGTAGCAATGACCGAGATTCCATTCTCTAATAGGAAGAGCACATCCTCGTAGCGTTTTGTTCTGCTGCTTCCCGGCCTGTTCGTATGCGCCAGCTCATCAACAAGTACAATTTCCGGATTGCGATGAATGATCGACTCTGTATCCATTTCCTCCAGCAGAACTCCCTGATACGAAATAACCTGCCGCGGGATGACCGGCAGGCCTTCTGCCTGCGCAGCCGTCTCCTTGCGTCCGTGCGTCTCCAACAGTCCGATGACGACATCCGCCCCTTTATCCATCAGCGCACGGCCTTCTCTAAGCATCGTATAGGTTTTCCCTGCTCCCGGCGAAGCGCCGATATACACTTTAAAGCTCCCTTTGCAAATCGCTTTCGTCTTCCGTTCCAGCTCCTGCGGGCTAAACCGTCTAAACACATCCTGCTGCTCTTCCTGCCTTTGCCGGGCTGGTATAATGCGCTCTCCCTCCTTCACAGCGCGATCAGCCATTAGAAACAGGTCGATGCCATTCAATCGGCGCAGCACACCTTCTGCCAGGGAACCGTGCAGCAATTGCTGCCACCGGCCCTGCCTGGATTGGCCCATTACGATTCGGCTTGCCCTTAGCTCAACCGCATGCCGAACCAGAATATCCGGAAGCTTCCGGAGGCTTGGAAGCGGAACCTCCTCGAAGCTTCCATCGATTTTCTGCACCAGCTTTTGGATCGAGCGCTTGAATGTCTGCTGCTCTTGGCTTAACGTCTTTCCTCGCCGGACAAAAGCAAGCACAGCGAGACCAGCGTTCAGCCGCCGGGCGATTTGCTGTCCTCTGCGAACATGCAGCGAACCGTTCCAATGATATTGAGCGGCAACAACGATACGCTCGGAAGCGCCTGAAGCACCCACTGCCCCTTCTTCATCTCGATGTTTCTCAAGCGATTCATTGACGCCTTCAGCGACGAGCCGAAGCGACAATTCACGCAGCACGCCTAAATTTCCTTTCCGTGAAAGTAAGGGGTGAGGATTGTCGCCAAGCAGCCCTTCCTCCAGCCGCTGCAGCATCGTCTCGGGCGACACGTCAATAAGGCGGACTTCATCCGCCAGCTCCAATACGCCGGCTGCCACCGTCGCCTCAACAGCAATGCCGGTACGCTGCTTTACAACTTCATGTACGCCAGCAAGCTCATACACATTGACCGTTGTAATGACGCTAATGCCTAGATCCAGCAGCACCTTAATATCTTCCAGTCTAGTCCGGCGAAGTGCCTCAGGTCGGTTGCGATGAGCAAGACCGTCCACGAGGACGACCTCCGGATTGCGGCTAATCAGCGCCTCTACATCAAGATCCTTATACTCCCGTCCAGCCTTCATCCAGTGGATGCTCGGCACCCGCTCCAAATGCTCGGCTTGCCTGACCGTTTCCGGCCGCTGCAGCGTTGAGACGGCGCATATTACGACGTCTCTTCCTTGCTGCTGCAGTTGTACGCCTTCCTGCAGCATGTGGTACGTTTTACCCGAGCCGCTGACGGCACCGATTATAATTTTCAACCGGCCTCTCTTCATCTTGGAGATAAACTCCAGCACTTCCTCCGGCGTTTTCCTTCTATAGATAGAGACCGCCCCCTTCTAGTGAGATCAGCCCTTCATATTTGATGCCGCTGACTTGCTTTCAAGCCTCTCTGCCAACTGTAAATTCAGCTTCAATACATTGACTCGAATCTCTCCGAATAAGCCCAGCGAACGTCCTTCTGTATTGGCTTCAACCAGCAGCTTCAGTTCGGCTTCATCCAAGCCGGTCAGCTTGCTGATTCGCGGAATTTGCACAGCTGCCGATTGCGGCGTAATATGCGGGTCGAGCCCCGATCCTGAATTGGTGATCAACGCAATCGGCAGTTGTTCGACGGGAACGTCGGGATTTTCCGTCTTCCATTGTGAAATGGAAGCTTTCGTCCGGTCCAGCAGAGCCGGATTGGATGGCGCGTAATTGTTCGAGCCTGAACCAGCCGCATTATAATCAATGCTTGAGACTCTGCCTTGAAAATATTCCGGATCCTTAAACGGCTGGCCGATTAAGGCAGATCCGACAATTTGCCCGTTTCCATCCTTCACTAGACTGCCGTCAGCCTGATCAGGAAAGAGCAGCTGGGCTGCTCCCGTACTGACAAGCGGATATATGATGCCGCATAACACGATAAATACGAGACTTGACCGCAAAGCCTGCCACACGATAGAACCGCCAGACTTTGATTCATTATTAGAAGCTGCTGGTAATGCATGAGTACGCATAAAACAATCATCCTTTCTATTTCGGGCTACACCCAAATATGCACAACAAGGTCAATCAGTTTAATGCCAATGAATGGCGCGATCATACCGCCCAGTCCGTAGACGAGCAAATTGCGGGCTAATAGGCGGGAGCCGCTCATCGGCCTGTAGGCGACACCTTTCATCGCCAACGGAATCAGCATCGGAATAATGACTGCGTTGAAAATTAATGCCGACAAAATAGCTGAATACGGCGAGCCCAGCTTCATCACATTCAACGCGTTCATTTGCGGAATAACGATCATGAACATTGCCGGAATGATTGCAAAGTATTTGGCAATATCGTTGGCAATGCTAAAGGTCGTCAATGCGCCTCGAGTCATCAGCAGTTGTTTGCCGATGGCGACCACCTCAATGATCTTGGAAGGATCAGAATCCAGATCCACCATATTGGCCGCCTCTTTGGCGGCAGTCGTGCCGCTGTTCATCGCAATGCCAACGTCTGCTTGGGCCAGCGCCGGCGCATCATTCGTGCCGTCGCCAGTCATGGCAACCAGCTTGCCTTCCGCTTGCTCTCGGCGGATAACCTCGATTTTATCCTCCGGTGTACTTTCAGCGATAAAACCGTCCACCCCCGCTTCCCGGGCGATCGTCGCAGCTGTAAGCTGGTTATCCCCGGTACACATAATCGTCTTGATGCCCATACGCCGCAGCTGTTCAAATCTCTCGCTCATTCCCGGCTTAACGGTATCCTTCAAATAAATAAGGCCAACTATATGTTGATCTACGGCAACAGCTAGCGGCGTACCGCCAGCGGATGCGATGCTGTCTGCTTTAGCAGCCAAATCATCAGGTATCGTCCCGCCTTGCAACAACACCCATTTCCGCACAGCATCAACTGCCCCTTTACGCACCTGCCGTCCGTCAGGCAAGTCGATGCCGCTCATCCTTGTCTCCGCCCGAAACGGAATGAACCCGCCCGTCTCCGCCCCAAGCGTATCGAATGGAAGCCCGTTGCGTTTCATATAATCGATTACCGAGCGGCCTTCCGGCGTTTCATCCTTCAGTGAACTAATAGCAGCCCAGCCTGCCAGCTCCGAGCTGCTAGCACTGCCTGCCGTCACAAACTCGCTGGCCATCCGATTGCCGAAGGTGATCGTTCCTGTTTTATCCAAAATCATCGTATTGATGTCTCCCGCCGCTTCCACCGCTTTGCCCGACATAGCCAGCACATTGTATTGAGCGACCCGGTCCATGCCCGCTATGCCGATTGCGGAAAGCAAGCCGCCAATCGTTGTCGGAATGAGACAGACGAGCAGGGCGATCAACACGGGCACCTCAAGCTCAATGCCGACGAACCTCGCAATCGGTCCAAGCGTCACGACCACGATCAGGAAAATAAGCGTCAGGCTGGTCAGCAGCGTGCCGAGCGCAATTTCATTCGGTGTTTTTTGCCGTTTGGCCCCTTCGACAAGCGAGATCATCCGATCGATAAACGATTCCCCAGGCTCGCTGATCACTCTGATTTTGATCCAGTCGCTAACGACCCGCGTCCCTCCCGTTACCGAACTGAAATCGCCGCCTGCCTCTTTAATAACGGGTGCCGATTCACCCGTAATCGCGGATTCATCCACGGAAGCGACACCCTCGACCACTTCTCCGTCACAAGGGATCATCTCGCCTTGCGACGCAATGACCAAGTCGCCCCTATGCAGCTCCGTGGATCTTATTACGTTGATGCCGCCGCCCTCGACCAGCTTATTTGCCATCACTTCCTGCTTCGTCTTCTTGAGGGAGTCAGCTTGCGCTTTACCCCGGCCCTCCGCCAAAGCTTCCGCAAAGTTCGCAAATAGAACGGTAACCAGCAAAATAAGAAACACGGTCAAATTAAAGCCTATACGCTCTCTGGAATGGAAAAAGTCCGGAAATACCGTCATGAGCAAGACGATAACGGTACATACCTCTACAACGAACATAACCGGATTTTTCAGCATCGTTACCGGATTGAGTTTGAGCAAGCTTTCCTTCAAAGCACGCTGAACGGCATCTGCCGTCAGCATTCGTTTCTGTCGATTATTCGTCATCATTTTATCCACCTCATCCGTTAACGGATTGTTAAATACTCGGCAATGGGTCCAAGTGCAACCGCCGGCATAAAAGTCAAAGCGCCAATTAACAATACCGTGCCGATCAACAAGCCTGTGAACAAGGCATTGTCGGTCCGAAATGTCCCGAGCGTATCCGGTACAGGCTTCTTGCCCAGCAGTGATCCCGCCACAGCCAGCATCGCGATGATCGAAACATAACGGCCAAGCAGCATGACGAGACCCGTGCTTACATTCCAAAACGTTGTATTATCGCTAAGCCCTTCGAAGCCTGAACCGTTGTTTGCCGCTGAAGATGCAAATTCATACAGCACCTGACTGATGCCATGGAAGCCCGGATTCGTAATGCCTGCCTGGCCTGCACCGGTCATTAGAGCAAGCGCCGTCGGAGCCAAGATGACGAAAGGATGCGCCAGTATAGCGACGGCAATCAGCTTCACTTCTCTTGGCTCGATTTTTCTCCCCAAAAACTCCGGTGTCCGTCCCACCATCAAGCCGCATAGGAAAACCGCAAGAATGGCGTACATCAGCATATTGATTAACCCGACACCCTTGCCGCCAAAGATGACATTCAGCATCATTTCGGCCATCGGAACGAGGCCTCCAATCGGCGTCAGCGTATCATGCATATTGTTGACCGATCCGGTCGTTGCGGCTGTCGTTACAGCTGTGAATAAGGCCGACCCTGCAATGCCAAACCGGACCTCCTTGCCCTCCATACTTCCTTGAGACGCATCGATGCCAAGTCCGTCAAAGACGGGATTGCCGGCTTTCTCTGCGGTGTAGACTGTCGTTAAACAAATGAGAAACAGCACCATCATCGCCGAGAAAATGACCCAGCCTTGTTTTTTGCTTTTGGCAAACCGGCCAAATGTATAGGGCAATGCAGCCGGCAGCGCCCACATGCACAAAATCTCAATCACATTCGTCAGCGGATTCGGATTCTCGAACGGGTGCGCCGAGTTGACGCCGAAAAACCCGCCGCCATTTGTGCCCAAATGCTTGATCGATTCCAGTGAGGCAACCGGTCCGATTGCTATTTGCTGAGAGGCTCCCTCCAGCGTCTTAACGGTGAGCGTCGGATCAAGCGTCTGCGGAACTTGCAGCGCGACCAGCACTAGCGTAATAACGAAGGATGCCGGCAGTAAAATACGCGTATGCGCTTTGACGAAATCCTCGAAAAAATGTCCGATCGCTTCGCCTCTGCTCGTAAGCCCGCGAATGAACGCAATTGCAACGGAAAAGCCGGTTGCCGCCGATGTAAACATCATCATCATAATGACAGCCATTTGCGAAAAGTAAGAGAGCGCGCTTTCGCCGCTGTAATGCTGCAGATTCGTATTTGTTATAAAGCTGATTACCGTATTGAAGGTTAACGTGGGCTCCATTCCGTCCATCCCGTTTGGATTAAACGGATGCAGCCCTTGAAGCCGCAGCAGCAAGTAGCCTGCCGCCGTCAGAGCCACGTTGGTCACAATAAAGCTGAAGGCATACTTTTTTCCAGCTCATACCGTCGCGGTTTTTCAATCCAATCAGCTTATAAAGCAGCCGCTCAAACGGCCCAAACACTTTATCCGTCCAATTGGCTTCATTCGAAAATACGTGATATACATAAGTGCCTAGCGGTTTGACTAATGCTATAAGAATAACGACCACGACCGCTATTTGAACAATTTCCATCGATATGGCCTCCTAGGCTAAAACTTCTCGGGATTCAACAAAGCATAAACAAGGTAAAGGAACATCAGCAGGGTGACAATGGCAATAAGGATCACCTTCCCTCTCCTCCTTTGCCGTCGACCGTTCTAGCACACCAAGCCAGAAAACCTGCCAGCATAGCGAACACGCCAAGCAGCAGTACAACCATATAGAAATCCATCATGAATATAGCCTCCTGTCTTGTCCTATAGGTCTGGGGCTTGCTCCGCAAATGAAAGCAAAAAACCGACCTCTTCCCCTTGCGTGTAAACAATCTGATCCGCTCCAAGCGCCTTGTATATCGCCTTCGGATGCCAGTTAGTCGTAATTACGCAAATATGGGCATTGGCCCATTGGGACCTGCAATATCTTAAATAGCGGCAGCTTAGCGGAAGACTGCTTTCGAAAATATATACTTTTACAATCGGCAGCTCCGGTATACTCCACGCTCTGGCAGTTGTTCGAACCCTCACAACCTTGACTAGGGATGCATCTACGACCTCCGCTATACGTTTTGCCTCCAGCTTGCTGTTGGTCAACACGACGAAAGGAAGCTGACGGTAGAGCAGCTGACGAATAAAATTAACGCTAATTTCGTTAAAACCGGCTACCGCGATCGTTTCCATTTCCCAAAAACGCCTCCTGTTCATGAAATCGTGCGGAGAAAAGGCAACAAAAAAGAAGCCGGCAGGGAGCAGAGGTGCTCACCCGCGGCTTCTTAAAGACATCGCTCGGACAGCGTAAACGGCATACTTCCTTCCGCCTTCACTAGGCAGCTAAAGGGCATACTGGATTTACGCGGCCAACAAGCCATGACGAAGTCATCGCGTTGATTGTCGCCTCTCTCAACTATAAGCTTACGAGGTTAGCTGTCGGATTCGGGCAGTGAGAGTTGCCCTACATCGGCCGAAGTCCATGGCTTTCGGTCGATGATTCACCCCTGCAGCGCCGTCCTCCGACTCTCACATCGGATCGCAGCGCCGCGATAAACGGGAAATTCCAGAATACTGGAACTATCCCGCTGTGGTTCCCCCGCTTCCCGTTGCAATCAACGGGAACTCAGCAAGTGCAGCAATGGAAACAGAATACGTAACCATGAATCGAATCATACTCCCAGCCAATATTTGTGTAAAGCGATAGCGGGTGCAAATTGGTTGAAAATTCGAGGGGAAATGATAGGATATAACGCTTACATAACGTTACTTCTTGAAAATAATCGATTTATCTCGTTCTTTCTCTCGTTTTCAAAAACTAGGTATCGGGGATATAGTACGGGCTTTAGCATCATTTCAACTCGTTTTTAATGGCATGCGATTGCGGAAGCCGTAATGAGAATTTCAAAGAATGAGGCGGATTTTACGAGGATAATGGCGGGTATTTTGGCAATTTGCCGAAAAGAAGGGCCATATCGCCCGTCCGTCATTTTACAAAGCGATGATTCCGGTTTAGTATGAACGCCATGCCGGAACACGGCACATACACCTATCGCTGAATTCTGATCGAACAGAAACGGGGGAACCAACGCTTGCGTTCATAGCCGTAAGATGCGATGATCGTAGGGCACGGGGTGAATCGGACGAAAGCGCGCTGCGCTCGTCTGTAGGGAAGCTCTCTATCCCGAATCCGTCAGCTAACTCCGTAAGCGAAATCAAGGAGAGAATGGCATAATGATAACTGTAGTATACGAAGGAACGGAACCGCTGCCTGATATTCAGCAGCTGCCGTCATTATTAAAAGTGCTTCATATGGAGTTGTATATCATCCCGGCTGAATCCGGTCACCGCGCCTATATGCGCTTATCAACTAATATCGGCATCGGGTGGGGCGAGCTCTTCATCCAGCAGAAGGAGCAGCCTGCAGACTGGAACGCTTGGTGCTCTTCTGCGCCTCATTATATGGGCTGGGTCAACCTGCATACCGCAGCGGGCCCTTCCCGTTCGGAGAACGTCAGAAATCACGAGCTGCGGAGTCTCTTCGATGACGCTGTACGCCAAGTGTGCCGCGGCCAGTCCCGTCCGGAATCGCGTCAGCCTTCACAAACCGAATATGCCGAGTTATTCCGTCAATCGGTCTTTTATTTGTCCTTATACTAGCTATCCTATATGTCGTCGGGATCATAGATGAAGCCGCCTCACGAATGTGCAAGGCGGCTTCATCTATGTGACTCGAAATGATGCGATTCTATTTAGCTGATGCCTTGGCTTCAATGAAGTAATAAAATCCGGTCGTCCTAATCCCCCGAGGTTCCGCATGCTTATTGAACTGCGTCACGATATCTTTGAAGCATGTTTCCCTCACATATTGCGAGAACCTGTCGCTTTGACCAAAGCAGAGCAGTGCCAAAATATCCTCAGCCGCAGGCAGCCATACCAGCTCCTTCAACACCGACATTCGGATGTCAGTAAGTCCGCTAACCGCCAGCCGCTCCTGAATGCGATCCAGCGTAGGCGTACCTGGTGCAGGTCCGGCGAATAAGCCGGGAAACACCTCCCCCAATTCACCGCCTTCTCCATTACCGTCGCCCGGGTGGAGCATAATTAGCGAGCCTCCCGGCCGGACAACCCGATTCCCTTCCCCATACCAGCTTGTTGGTCCCTTCTTCGTGTAGGCAACGTCGAAATAATCGTCGGGAAACGGAAGCCCCTGCTTCGTTGAGCCTACTACATACCGGACATTGTCACTTCGATAACGCTCGTTGGCCGTCTGAATGAAGCCTTCCGTCATATCGTAACCGGTGACCTCTACTGCTTGCTCCGCCCAGCGGTTCGTGTACTCTCCATGCCCGCAGCCGACATCAAGCACTTTGCCTTGTACGGCAGCAGCGAGTTTTTCAGTCAAAACCGTCTCCGCCGCCTGCCCCTCCACATTTGCCGTCCATGGGTACTCGTATTTTCCAGTCCTTGCAGCCAGCTGTTTACACCAGGGCATGCTTTGTCCGCTTACAAAATCGAGATGAGCCGATAAATCAGGAAACATAGACTTCCTCCTCTATTCGATATCAATCTCGTAAAGATGCAGAGCTACTATTATACAGGTAAATATTTTCCATTTGTATGGGTTTTGAAATAAAATAAAAAGAAAACGAACGATTTTCGGAAAAATGACCAAATAGAGTAACAGCAGTAAAGGAGGGAGTTGTTTGTGGCGGTAACAACGATGTCTGAGCTTGTCGGCTTGGCACTGAAAGGACAGAAGGATGCCTTCGAACAGCTTTATAACGAGACGGTCAACGAAGTGTACCGCACTTTATACTATTTGGGCGGCAGCCATACCGATGCCGAAGATATTGCGCAAAATGTATACTTGGAGCTTTATCGAAGCTTGGACAAATTCGACCATTCCCGTTCCTTGCAGGGCTGGCTGTACGGCATTACGATCCGCCAGCTTCACGCCCATAGGAGGAGGAGATGGAAGGAGTACCGAAGGGAGCAAAAGCAGCGGAAACATCAAACAGCGCCGCTTCCGGTTCACAATGATGTTTCTTTCGGCGATGCCCAAGGTGATTCCATCATGGATGAATTGCACAGCCTTCCCGGGAAGCTGAAGGAGGTGCTTGTGCTTCGTTACATTAACGACTTGTCCCAGCAGGAAATTGCCGATGCGCTGGCCATTCCAATCGGGACGGTCAAGTCCAGATTGAATCAGGCGCTTGTACGAATGAGGAAGAAATTGGAGGAGAAAATGATATGAACCATTCCGAAAATGTGAACGAAGAAGCTTGGATCAATCGCATGAAATCGAAGGCGGAATCTATACTGCCTCCCGCTCACTTGAAGCGTAAAATTATGGAGCAAATCGAAATGCGCAACGGCAACGGCGATTTGCTGGCTTCCGTTCGTGTCGACGCGTTCCAACCCGATGATCCGATGGATGCTATCATCCAACAATTGAAGCCAGGTATGGGAAAGGCAATCTATATCGCCAGCCAGGGCGATCGCACCGTCAGCCAGCAAACGAATTATAAGGCTGTCCTCTGGCCTCATAATTTGGAACAGCTGTTCGAGCTTGCTGCACCCTGGAATCCGCCTCTGCCCGTCGAAGCTGATATTCGCCGCATTGAAGTCTATTACGGCTTCGATGATGTAACGGAAGAAGAGATCGAAGAAATGATTGCTGAAAGCGAGGGGCAAGGCAAGCCTGTCGTCCGCGATCTTCGTCCCAACACGAATATAGTTGGAGTAAGGCTGTTGTATGACCAAGCAGGCAGAAGCTTTGAGTGCCGCCTATTCGGAACGACAAAAAGCCGAATCCATGTGCCCGATACGGAGCAGCAAACGATCGAGCGTTTGCTCATCCACGGCCAAGAGGCGGTTTACTTGGAAAACATCGAGGTGCGACAGCTAATCTGGGCAATGGAAGTTCCCCGGACTTCAAGAGCTGTGCAATATGAACTGCGCGCTGAACATGGCGATCGCGAATGGCTAATCCGCATTGCAAATACGATTCCATTTGCCTAACGGAGCTATTACTAGCTTTACTGTCCGCACGCTGCCGCACTATTGAGCCAACAAAATGTAAAAGTACATGCTGTTTGCGCTCAAAAGGGCCAAAACAGCGTTCAAAATGTAAAAGTGCATTTGAAATCGCTCCATTTCAACCAATCGGGGCTTTTTGGGCCAATCAAACTGTACTTTTACATTCTGATGCTTAAAATCGCCGAAAACACGGCCTCCAACCTGCACTTTTACATTTTGATTCAAATTCCATGCCAGCAGCAAGCCCGAAATGATGCGTGAGCTGGCTGTAGGGCGGTTACCTTATATGAATCCAACGACACCGATTGCATACCTGGGATGAGCGGAGCGTTTTGAGCTCGGGCTGACTTTTTGCAGATTCTATCCATTTCTCAGCGCAATGCGATGAGTACTATGAAATCAAGAACGGCAGTACGAGCCAAAACGCGCAGCGATTCCCGCGCAT
>NZ_CBVJ010000076.1 GCF_000513275.1 Paenibacillus gorillae
CACAGCCCGCTCCCGCATGGTTGCTTACACGGGATGAGCGGAGCGTTTTGAGCTCGGACTGCCTTTTTGCAGATTCTATCCATTTCTCAGCGCAATGCGATGAGTACTATGGAATCAAGAACGGCAGTACGAGCCAAAACGCGCAGCGATTCCCGCACACAGCCCGCTCCCGCATGATTGCATACCTGGGATGAGCGGAGCGTTTTGAGCTCGGACTGCCTTTTTGCAGATTCTATCCATTTCTCAGCGCAATGCGATGAGTACTATGGAATCAAGAACGGCAGTACGAGCCAAAACGTGCAGCGATTCCACGCATAGCAACAGCCCCACATTACCCCTCGCTCTCAGCCGGCTTAATCAAGCTCAGCGCAGTGTCTATGGCACTTGCAACGAACGAACGATCAGGCCGGGATTTCAAAAAAACCGTAAGCCCGATCAATTGAATGATCAGCGACTGAGCGGTCTGTTTGGCATTGATGCCATCATCTAACTCCCCCGAGCGTATGCCGCGCTCAATCGTTTCCTGAAAAATAACGGACAAGTACATCTGGTGCTCCCGTGTCAAAATCTCGAATTTCTCATCATGAGGCGAAAGCTCGACCATCGTATTAATGCAGAAGCATCCCCTGCCTGGAACTTGCTCGTAAGCCTCATCCGCCAAGCTTTCAAAATACGAGCGAAACGCTGCTCTTACAGATGCATTCTTCTGAAGACTAGCCCGAATGGATGCAGCATGATTTTGCGTATATTTCCGAAAAGCCGTTTCAAACAGCTGCTTTTTATCTCCAAATGCGGAATATAGGCTCGGCCGTTGAATCCCCATGCTCGATGTCAGATCGGTTAACGAAGTCGCCTCATACCCCTTCTCCCAAAACTGCTCCATTGCGGCAGTCAGCGCCTTCTCCTCGTCAAATTCCCGTGGACGTACCATTCCCATCCCTCTTTTCATACTGAAAGGTATATATAAATACTACGAATAAGCAAGATCAATGTCAAACAGTTGACATGAGATCATTATACACTATATATTTATCGAGCAATAATTTTGTACCGATCAGTATAAAAAAGGAGGCTTCCTAAGCATGATCGATAATTCCGCAAACGGAAATGCAGCACCGGCATCTGCCATATCCGGATTCACTGCCTTTTTATTCGCTATAGCTGCCGGCTTGTCCGTAGCTAGTATTTATTATGCACAGCCATTGCTGGACACGATGTCGAACGAGTTCAGCCTTGCACCCTCATCTATGGGTATCGTCATCACCGCTACACAAATCTGCTATGCGCTAGGTTTGCTGCTGCTTGTTCCGCTAGGCGACAAGCTGGACCGGCGCAAGCTGATCTCCGGACAAATGCTCTTGTCCGTTGCGGCTCTGCTCGCCGTCGGATTCGCGCCTAACGCAACCTTCCTATTTGCTGGTGTCGCAGCCATCGGTTTGCTTGCGGTTGTCACGCAGACACTCGTTGCGTTTGCTGCTAGCTTAGCTTCTCCCGTTGAACGCGGTCGTGTAGTTGGAGTTGTGACAAGCGGCATTGTCATCGGGATATTGCTTGCCCGGACGTTTGCCGGCACCTTGACGGACCTCGCCGGCTGGCGTGCCGTCTATCTCGTATCCGCATTGCTCACACTCATTATGGCAGTGACACTGTTCCGGATATTGCCTAATAGCGAGCAAGTACATCAACGGGAAGCATTGCCTTACTGGCGGCTTATCCAATCGGTGCTGCTGCTCTTCGTCCAAGAAAAGGTACTGCGCATCCGCGCTGCTCTAGCCTTCTTTATTTTCAGTGCGTTCAGCATTTTATGGACTTCTCTTGTGCTTCCGCTAAGCAGTCCGCCACTCTCACTCTCTCATACGGCAATCGGCGCGTTTGGCCTCGCCGGGGCGGCAGGCGCACTTGCAGCTGCGCGAGCCGGACGCCTTGCAGACAGCGGGCATAGCCAGCGGACAACCGGAGTTGCACTAAGTCTTCTGCTCGTTTCCTGGCTGCCGATTAGCTTCGCCGTTCAGTCGCTGTTCGCACTTGTGGCAGGCATTATCTTACTCGATCTTGCCGTTCAAGCCGTTCATGTTACGAGTCAAAGCATGATTCTGTCCATTCGGCCGGAGGCGCGCAGCAGGCTGACAGCGGGTTATATGATTTTCTATTCGATAGGCAGCGCGACAGGCTCCATCGCCTCGACGCTTGTATACGGAAATTTCGGATGGCACGGCGTTTGCTGGCTTGGCGCAGCTGTCAGCGGCATTGCTCTTCTATTTTGGGGAGTTACCCTTCGCCATACGAGCGGCAAAAAGCTGCAAACAATACGATAGAGGAATTTCGTTCAAAATGCAGAAATGATTACTAAAAACTGGAGGTGTCTTTTATGCCAGATCACCATAAAACTAACATCCATGCCGTTCAATCTCTGAAAAACTACAAATTCAGCGGACTGGATGCTTCTCTTGTAGGCGCCGTTAAATCAGCAGCAGACTATTATCAAATCGATGTTTCTACCGCATGGCTGTATGGCATAACAGGCAACGCTTTTCTGCATATTTTGGACGAAAACTTGAAGGAACCAAACGGCGGCGATATTGAGCCTGATGTTTTTCGGCTAGTACGGAATATTGGAATCGATATTCAGGGCCGTCATCAATATGCCAACGGTGAGCGTTTTCTGCAGCTTCAGAAGGAGATGTGGGAGAAGGCGAAGCTCGCCATTAATGCCGGACAGCCTGTATTCGCTAAAAACCTCGACATCAACAATCAGACTTCCCTTATTACCGCTTATGATAAAACCGGCTATTATACGGATTCGTGGCATACCGGAGAAAAGTTCGCAGACAACGTCATCGCCTGGACTGATCTGGGGTTTAGCCGCTGCACCTGCATAAATTGTGTCCAAACCCGAGATCAAACAGAAATCTCTCCCCTTCCTGTAGACAGACTGATTTCTTTGCACTGGGCAACGTCTGCTCCGGCTGCCGATCCTTATTCTGCATTCAAGGAAACGTTGGCGTTCGTCATCCGCTTAAATGATGAAGAGCAATACACCAAGGCAGGAAAAACATACAGCGTTGGCAATAAGGCTTATCAAAAATGGCTGACAGCTATTGAGGCAGGCGAGGCGGATGCCTATTACTTCAGCCTGTTCATAGAAGTGTTACGGGAAGCCAGACGCAATGCAGTCCAATTTCTGACTGAAGCGCAAGAAAAACTTCCGGCATTAGATCCGTCACTGCTGAATGAGAGCATTGCAATCTACAACCAAATTGCCGCAGATTATTCGATATTAGGTGCTATGTATCCTTACTCGGAGCCTCCCGTGCGCGAACTGAAAGAAAAAGAGCGTTGCATCGAACTCATTAGCGGTATTATGCACCTTGAGAATAAAGCGCTGGACACCTTAAAAAGATTTATGCACACTTGATCTAATAAGGTGCTGTGCTCGCAGAAAGCCATTTCACAAAAAAAGCCGGACTGGCGTCCTTAAAAGGACACCAGCCCGGTTTCATAATTCATTAGACATGCTGTGCGTTATTCAACTGCTTGAACATTTCGTCGCGTTCCGCGCGGGAAGCTTGCGAGGTAAGCTTGGACCAGCCATACGCAATCTCTTCTTCGCCTTGCGCGAGGCCTTCCATAACGGCATCGGCAAACTCGTCGAGCGGCACGCCCGCGGTATTGGCTCCAGGTATCCCTAAGTCGGTATTCGTATGCGGAGGACAAATCTCAATGACTTGAACGCCATGCTGAGCCAGCTGATGCCGAAGCGTCAGCGTAAATGAATGAAGCGCCGCTTTAGTGGCACTATAAACAGGAGCAGATGCGATAGGCACATGAGACAAACCGGATGTAACATTCAGGATGGCCGATTGCTCCTTGTTTTTCAAATGCGGCGTGAATAAAGCTGCCAGATGAATCGGCGCTGCCAAATTTGTTGTCAGCTCAACCTCTGTATCCTTCCAAGGCTCCCCGCCATCCACCGTTATAAACCGCATGACACCGGCATTATTAAGGAGCACATTGACGTCCGGATGCTCCTGTGTGACCCGTTCAAACAGTGCTATACGCTCTTCTTCCTTGGACACATCGAATCGATACGTATGCAGCTCCGGATAAAGCGCTTTTGCTTCCGCCAGCTTGTCCTCTCTTCGTCCAACAATAATTACTTTATTGCCTGCCTGTATCCATCTTGCGGCAAGCGCCAAGCCAATGCCGCTCGCGCCTCCGGTAATGAGAATCGTATTGGAATCCCGTTTCATATCCATTCTCCCTCTCGTGTAATTGATTTATGCTGCGTCTTCACATAAGCTATTGTATAGCTGAAAAAACGCATCAAGAAGGTGTCTGGTTATACTGGTATTACGACTCCCACCCTTCTACCGATCATGAACAGGAGGACTGGAATTTGGCCACAACTGAAATTAACCGATATAACGAATTAGCTCATTTTCTCCGAAATCGCAGAGAACGCTTAACGCCGAAGCAGGTCGGGCTTCCCGAAGCCGGCCGCAGGCGAACGCCCGGACTGCGGCGCGGAGAAGTTGCCATGCTTGCCGGAGTCAGCTTGGAGTGGTACACCTACTTGGAGCAAGGCCGTTCGATTCATGTGTCAACGGAAGTGCTGGAAGGACTAGCGATTGCCCTGCAATTAGACGCGGCGGAGCGCAAGCATATGTTTCTGCTGGCACATCGGCAGCCCCCGCCTGAGCAAATGAAATCGCAAAGCGAAGTGAGTCCGGCTCTGCAGCGCTTTCTCGACGCGCAGGGCTTAAGCCCGTCTTGCGTTATGGATGCCCGAATGAATATCGTGGCGTGGAATGAGGCCAGCTACATACTGAATGGCGATTTGAGCCGGATGCCGGAGAGGCAGCGGAATTTGTTATGGTATACTTTTACAAACGATGATTTCCGTAAATTGAAGGGGCCGCAATGGGAAGATCATGCACGCCGGACCGTCGCTCAATTCCGTGCTGATTATGCCCGTTACGGAGACGATCCTTGGTGGGGCGAGCAGGTCAGAGACCTGTCCGGGATCAGTGAGGAATTTCAGACTTACTGGGAACAGCATGACGTCTTGGACTATACCCAGGCGCATAAAATTATGCAGCATCCGGTTGTTGGCGAGCTTGCATTCGACTATATTTCGTTCCAGCCGCAGGACAAGCCGGATTTGAAAATTTCCATTCACATTCCGCTCGATGACGGGGTAACGAAGGAAAAAATCCGAAAGTTTCTGGAAGAGAGAAACTGATGTCCCGTGCTAAGCCCGCTTCGTTTCCTGCGGCGGGCTTGGCACAAGCCGCACGTCCTTCGTAAACCATAAGCGATAGCTGATCTGGCTTAACAAAATTGCCGTTAATGCTGCGGAAGATGCGAGTACAAACATAATCAGCATCTGATAACGGACCGCTTCGATCGGATCGGCTCCGGCCACAATCATGCCCGTCATCATGCCGGGCAGTTGAACGAGTCCGACCGTTTTCATTCCGTCAATCGTCGGAATCATGCTGGAGCGGACAGACCGTTTGACCGATCCCTGTATCGCTTGCCGGGCTGTCGCCCCAAGCGCCAGCAGCGTCTCGACCTCGCCCCGGGACGATTCTAGCTCACGCTTCATTTGACTCAAATAAATGCCGGCTACAATCATAGAGCTTCCGATCACGATACCGCTCACCGGAATAATATATTGCGGTGTTGGCTCTATGATGGAGAAACCGAGCAGCAGCGCCATCGTCAGCCCTTCCGTACAAGCCAGCGTTATCGCAATCCGAAGGCGAATGCCGCGTATTTCCTTAGCTCGCGACCCTGCATTCCAAGACGCGACGCCAATCATAGATAACAAAATAAGGACGATAAATACAGGATTACGCGTATCGAATATGAAGTGAAGCACATAGCCGATAAAAAGCAGCTGCAGCGCAGAGCGGACCGTTCCGATAAGGATGTCCTTCTCCAAGCCAAGCTTTTTCCAAATGGACAAAAAAGCAGTAATGGCGACAAAAACAAGCGTACTCGCCAGCGCTAAATTACTCATCCCCATCCGCCTCTCTTTCAAGAGGCTTTTGAATAAAGCGCCTTGCCTGCTCGGTAGATGGCCCTTGAAAAAAAGCTTTCGTATCTCCGCGTTCCAGCAGCTTTCCCTCGCCCATGAACCAAATTTGATCGCTGACTGACCGGCTTTGCTCCATGTCATGCGTAATCCATGCCATTGCCGCCCCTTCTCGCTCAGCCCACCGGTTAAGCATCTGCTCCACCGCTTCTTTACTAGTCGGATCTAAGGAAGAAGTCGTCTCATCCAATAAAAGCATCGATGGACGAAGCAGCAAGGATCGGACCAGCGCAGTCCGCTGCTTCTCGCCTCCCGACAGCTCTACGGCAGGCTTCGTCCAATCCAAATGTCCAAGCTCCGCTTCGGCCATGCAGCGGCGGGCTAGCTGTTCATCAAAAGGCGTGCCATGCAGCAGGCTGGCTGTTCGCAAGTTTTGTTCCACAGTCCCGGCAAGCATAACCGGTGCCTGCGCGACGTAGCTAAATTTTTTTCCGCCATTGCTCCGGTTTAAATGATTGTTGTGCTTTGCCTTCCAATTGAAGCTCACCTTCATCCATCGATTCTAGCAAGGCGGCAATGCGCAGCAGCGTGCATTTTTCCCCGTGCCTGAAGCTCCCAGTAGCGCAATACGCTCCCCTTTATCTATGCTAGCCGTAATCTCTTGGAACAGCCATTCTCCCGCTTTATCCGGCCTTCGTTTACTTATCTTATTCATGCTTAATAATGGTGCCAAGCTTGTTCCTCCCGTAATTCGTTTGTACGAGTATATGTATATCTTCATTATAAACCTGATGCTGCCCATCTTACATATCTCTTCTATCGATTCTTCGCTTCACGTATAATGGGAGAGAAGGAGTGATATTCTATTGTTGACAGCAATAAACAGGCAGGCTTTTATCTCGTATGACGATGAAAGTCTGGCATCCGCTTGCTTTAAGCCATTAATTACGGCTTACAAGGAGATTGAGAGCCGGGGAGGAGATTTCTCCGCCGAGCTGTACCCGCTTCTGACTTCAGGTCAAAAGGCGCTGTTCGTATTCCGAACGCATTACCTGCATGCCATCAAGTCTGAAGCTGACTATTACTGGTGGACGGCCTATTATATGGCCCAGCCTTTGAGGTGGAAGGGACTGCTGCAAAGCCTCAAGTATTTCGATGATTCTGAAATGCTTGCTCTGCTGGAACGTACAGAACAATCGCTGAGACAGCGAAATCATCCTAGAAACCTGGCAAACTTCGACGTCTCACTGCAGGATATGGAGACGGATCCTAAGCTTCATGTCGAGATGAGCAATTTTTATCATTTTTATTTGGAGGCGTCACACTCTACCTGGAACGTAATTACCCGATATATTCGTCTGCATCCCGAACAATTCGTCCATTTCGAATAGAATCATTATAAAAAAGACTTACCGGATTCACGATTAAATCTTCGCGAATCGGCAAGTCTTTTTGTTATCTATTATACGCCTGCTTTAGCCTGTTCGAATTGCGATCTGACGATTTCTGTCGCTTCAATCATCGTACGCAGCGATGCGACAGTCTCGTCGATGCCGCGTGTTTTCAATCCGCAGTCCGGGTTAATCCAGAACAGTTCCGGATCCAGCACTTTCAGTGCGCGTCCGATCATGTTCGTCATCTCAGCAACCGCCGGTACACGAGGGCTGTGAATGTCGTATACGCCAAGACCAATGCCCAGATCATACGTATGCTCTTCAAAGCTGTGAATCAGCTCGCCGTGGCTGCGCGACGTTTCGATCGAAATAACGTCTGCATCCAGTGCACGAATGGAATCGATAATGTCATGGAATTCGCAATAGCACATATGCGTATGAATTTGCGTTGTGTCCGCAACGTCCGAAGTCGACAGACGGAACGCCAGCACTGCCCAGTTCAGGTAATGCTCCCAATCCGCACGTTTGAGCGGCAAGCCTTCACGCAGCGCCGGCTCATCCACTTGAATCATTTCGATGCCCGCGCTCTCCAGCGCCTTCACTTCTTCTGCAAGAGCTAATGCGATTTGGTACGCAACTTGCTCACGCGTAATGTCGGAACGGACGAAGGACCAGTTCAGAATCGTAATCGGACCTGTCAGCATTCCTTTTACTGGCTTAGAAGTCAGCGACTGCGCATATACCGTTTCTTCAACAGTCATTGGCTGGCTGAATTGTACATCGCCATAAATAATCGGCGGCTTCACGCAGCGGGAACCGTAAGATTGTACCCAGCCGTTGCGAGTGAAGGCAAAGCCGTCCAGCTTCTCCCCGAAAAACTCGACCATGTCTGTACGTTCGAATTCGCCATGTACGAGCACATCAAGGCCAATTTCTTCCTGCAGCTTGATCCACTTCGCAATATGCTCGCGAATAAATGCTTTGTAAGGCTCATCCTGCAATTGGCCTTTGCGCCATTGCTGGCGTGCCGCACGAACGTCAGCTGTCTGCGGGAAGCTGCCGATCGTCGTCGTCGGAAGGAACGGAAGATTCCAGCGTGCTTTTTGCGCGGCATTACGCGATGCGAATACGGATTTTCTGGACGAGGACTGTTTGCCGATCTCGGCTACAGCATCCTGAACGCTTTTCCGGTTGCGGGAAGCTGATTCATTCAGAGTACGAAGCACAGCATCATTGTTGTCCAGCTGATCTTGCACAGCCGCTTCGCCTTCACGGACTGCGCGGGCAATAACAACGATCTCTTCGAGCTTCTCGTTCGCGAATGCGAGTGCATCGGACAGCTCGGCAGCAAGGCCAACCTCGCCTTTAGCGGATACCGGCACATGCAGCAGGCTGCACGAAGGCTGTACAATAAGTCTCTCTTGCGGAACGACAGCTGCGATACGATTTACAAGCGCCGTTTTGTCGCGAAGATCGGCACGCCAGATGTTCCGGCCATCCACAACGCCTGCGGCAAGCACTTTATTAGCCGGGAAACCAAGCGCCTCCAGCTGCTTCAAGCTGCGGTCCCCAATCGTAAAGTCGAGGCCAATGCCTTGTACGGGCAGCGTGACTACCGCTTCATACTGCTCAACGGATTCGAAGTAGGTTTGCAGAAGCAAATTCAAGTTCGGAGCAGCTTGGTTCAACCAGGCGTAAATCGATTGCACCAGCTTCAGTTCCTCTTCCGATACGCTTGCCACTAACGAAGGCTCATCGATTTGTACCCACTTCACGCCTTCAGCTTCCAGCTCTTGCAGCACCTGCGCATACAAAGGCAGGAACTGGTCAACAAGCGCTGCAAACTGGGACGGCTCATAGCCTTTCGACAGCTTAAGGAATGTGTAAGGACCCACGATGACAGGCTTGCCTTCAATGCCAAGCTCCTGCTTCGCTTCGCGGTAAGCGTTTAGCGGACGGTTTTCAACCAGCTTTGGCGCAGCGCCGTTAAGCTCAGGCACGATGTAGTGGTAGTTCGTATTGAACCATTTCGTCATTTCCGATGCCGATGCTTCTTTATTGCCGCGAGCGATTGCGTAATAGACGGATACTGGCACTGGACCGCTGCCCAAATAGCCGAAACGCGCAGGCACGACACCAAACATCGTTGCTGTATCAAGGATGTGGTCGTACAGCGAAAAATCGTTAACCGGGATAAGATCGATTCCGGCATCTTTCTGTACTTGCAGATGCTTCAAGCGAATCGACTTCAATTGCGTCAGCAGTTCTGACTCTTCCAGCTTGCCTGCCCAAAAAGCTTCAAGCGCCTTTTTCCATTCTCTGTTTTCACCAATACGCGGATAACCCAAATTGCTGCTTCTCAAAATAGTCAATGATTTCAGCCTCCCAATCGATTTGTAAAATTCCAATAAATAAGCGCAACAAAAAAAGAGCCATCTTTACCCAAGTTCGAAAGAAGCATAGGTAAAGACGCCCCCCGTATAAGCAACGATGGCTATCTTTAACACCTCCCTATCTCCCGTAGGTACAGCAGTGCTGTCGAAACAGGCAGGTCTCCTGGCTTCAGCCTCAACATCCTTCGCTGCCTTCCCAATCCCGACCGGATCAGTGGCTTTTATAATGCGAATGGACTCCGCTGTTACAGTGGCGGGACCGCGCCGGCATTGAACCGGACTTCCCTTTTAAGCTCTAATCCGGGTCTAGTCGGATAAGAGCACCTGTTTCCTTCATATGAAGTTTTGTTTTCAAGTTTTGAAGCATGTATAACCATACGACATGACATATATTTATACAACGCTTTTTTTCATACCTGAATGCTATGAATTATACACGGTTTCTTAGAAGAAGGACAGCACAATTCCGACGGCGAAGCCGCAGATCGCGCCGTTAACGCGAATCCATTGCAAGTCATTGCCGATTTTTTGCTCCAGCATTTCGACGAGCGATTTATCATCCATTCTATCCAAGTTGTCTCGAACGAGCATGCCGATCCGGTAATGATTGCGTTCAATAAGCTGAACCGTATAATCGAGTATGGTCCGCTCCCATTGCTGAAGCAGCTCCTCCTTCTCTTTGGCGCGATCCGTTAAGTAACGGACTCCCTTCACCACAGAGCGGCCGCCCCGGCTATATTCTTCCTCCAGCTTGTCCAGCAGCAATTGACGCAGTTCTTCCAGGCGCAGGTGAATAAACCGTTCCAGCTCCACGCTGTCAGCTCCGTTCTCCAGCCACTGCTTAAGCTGTTTCATGAGCGCTTCATTCTCATGCAGCTTCTCGGCTGCGGACTTCACTTCGTTCAACAGCTTGGTCCGGTTCTCGCTTCCAGGCTGGCTCAAGTCGCGAATGGCAGAGAGCAGCATGTTTTGCACCATTGGACCGAGCTTTTCTGCACTCATAAATCCGATAAACGCTTGTACAGCAAATCCCATAAAGCCGCCAACCTGCAGCTCCTCCAGCTTGCTGTGGGCTAATTTTCCGAGCAATTGCTCTGTTTCCCGCTTCGACACCCACTGCTTGCCCGCTCCAAGCAAATAATCGAGCGCTTTCTCGTCCCAGCCCTCATGAGCAAACTTATCGGTCAGCTTCAGAACGATTGGCCGAATGTCTTGCTTCCGCACATAATCGGCGACAAATCCACGAATGATTCCGCTAAAACGCTCCAAAGGCAGCCGATCCAGCGAGGTTTGCGCGAATTGGACGAGACTCAGCCTCGTTTTACGTTTGCCGATCAGCCGAACGGCTCCTGAAGCAATGCCATTGAACAGCTTTAACTCGCTCAGCTTGCGGCTGATGCTGTCCTTGTTCAACAGCTCCGTCTCCATTGCCGATATAAGTGAATTCACGATTTTATTGCGGTTTTTGAGCAGCAGCGACGTGTGTGGAATCGGTATGCCAAACGGATGGCGGAATAACGCGGTCACCGCAAACCAATCGGCAATACCGCCGACAAGCCCTGCTTCAAAGCCGCTTTCGAGCATTCTGGCCCAGCCTGCATCCGGCAGCATATATTTGGTGACGATAAATCCCGCACCCATTGCGGCAAGCGAAATCGTTGCGATATATCTTGTTCTCATCAAGCTTACTTCCCTTCTGAAACGACTGTCCTGCAAACCAATGCGTTCAGCGTTAATCTCGGTTGCATCTAACCTAATTATACCAGATAATAAAGTGAACATTTCAATCTGGCGCAATGCGTCTTTTTTGTTGAATAAAAGGAGAATTACATTGACGAAGACAAAAGCAATTTTGCTTAAAATAACACCGCCTCAATTTTTGACGCTTGGCTTCATTATTATTATAAGCATCGGCTCGCTCCTGCTCTCGCTTCCGGCCGCAAGCACTGATGGAATCCGAACTCCGTTC
Source organism: Paenibacillus gorillae (assembly GCF_000513275.1). Classification (GTDB taxonomy): domain Bacteria; phylum Bacillota; class Bacilli; order Paenibacillales; family Paenibacillaceae; genus Pristimantibacillus; species Pristimantibacillus gorillae. The sequence continues at coordinate 11,797 of NZ_CBVJ010000076.1, forward strand.
ATCGATGCTCTATTCACGGCCACTTCGGCGGTATGCGTAACCGGCCTTGTCGTTGTGGATACGGGCACCCATTTTACGATGTTTGGACAAGTCGTCATTTTGGCACTGATGCAGATTGGCGGCCTCGGCTTTATGACGATGGCGACGATGCTCGCACTCGCTTTCCGCAAACGCATCTCCCTGCGGGAAAGACTGCTGCTTCAGGAGTCGATGAATCAGGCTTCGCTGGAGGGTATCGTCCGCTTTATCCGGCGGGTGCTGGTCTATGCATTTGTCATCGAGATCGTTGGCGCGCTGCTGCTCGCAATGCGTTTTTCGCTAACGATGCCTATTGGCAGGGCGCTCTATCTGGGCATCTTTCATAGTATTTCCATGTTTACGAACGCTGGCTTCGACGTGATGGGAACGGTAAATGGCCCCTTCTCCAGCTTTGTCGGCCACGTAAACGATCCGATCGTCAATTTCGTCATTATTATGCTAATCTTTCTCGGCGGCATCGGCTTTATCGTATTGGCGGAGTTGTGGGACTTCTCGAAGGTTCGCAAGCTCAGCCTCCATTCCAAAGTAGTGCTGACCGCTTCGGGCGTACTCTTTTTAGCCGGGGCTGTACTTATATTTATTTTTGAATTCACGAATGCCAGAACGTTGGAGCCGCTCAGCATCACCGGCAAACTCTACAGCTCGCTGTTTCAGTCGATTTCCCCTCGTTCAGGCGGGGCGAATACGCTCGACATCGGCGCTATGCGGAGCGCGACCCAGTTTTTAATCGTCCTGCTGATGTTCATCGGAGCTTCTCCTGGTTCAGCGGGCGGCGGCATTAAAGTAACGACCTTCGCCATTCTCGTCGGCGCCGTCATCACAATGATCCGCGGCAAGGAAGACGTCGTCTTTTTCAAAAGAAGACTGGCAAAGGACCGGGTTCATAAAGCGCTGACGATCTCCATCGTTGCGCTGTCCGCCATCGTCCTGTTCACCATGTTAATAAGCGCCACGGAGGACGTCGAGATATTGACCGCGCTGTTCGAAGTCACCTCGGCGTTCGGTACGACAGGCTTATCGATGGGATTAACGCCCCATCTGACGCTGCTCGGCAAGGTGCTCATCATTACGATGATGTTCATCGGCCGGCTGGGGCCGCTGACCCTCGCCTTCACGCTCGCTCCTGGCGAGAAGGAGCTGTACCGCTACCCGGAAGGGAAAATTATGATCGGCTAAGCTGAGGGCTTAGAAGGAAAGAGAGAGCTTGGACACATTAGTTGTGTTCTGGCTCTCTTTTCTATTGTTTGCGAACCTGCTTCGCTCTCTCCTGACACTCAGCAGAACGCCGCTCTACCCGTACGCCCAGCAGCACGCCACTCTACTACGAACCTACTTCGCTATTTTGCGAAACTAACTTCGCTCTACCCGTACGCCCAGCAGCAAACCACTCTAGAACGAACCTGCTTCGCTATTTTGCGAAACTATCTTCGCTCTCCGATGATACTGTGCACATAGCAGCAAGTTGCAGCGAAGCTAGCTTCGTTATTCGTGAACCTTGGTTCTCCAATTGCGAAAATTAATTCGCTATCGTGCCCATACTCCCTGTTACAGAGGTCTACTGCGAAATTTAGTTCGCTAATTTGCGAACCTGCTTCGCTCTACCTAAACGCCCAGCAGCTCGCCACTTTACTACGAACCTACTTCGCTAATTTGCGAAACTAACTTCGCTCTACCCAAACGCCTAGTAGCACGCCACTCTACTACTACGAACCTATTTCGCTATTTTGCGAAACTAACTTCGCTCTACCCAAACGCCCAGCAGCACGCCACTCTAGAACGAACCTGCTTCGCTAATTTACGAAACTAACTTCGCTCTCCGATGATACTGTGCACATAGCAGCAAGCTGCAGCGAAGGTAGCTTCCCTATTCGTGAACCTTGGTTCTCCAATTGCGAAAATCAATTCGCTATTGAGCCGACGCTGCCCGACTCAGAGGCCTACAGCGAAATTCGGTTCGCTATTTTGCGAACCTGCTTCGCTCTTCCCAATGCCCAATGCTCAATGCCCAATACAAAACCCCCAGCAGCCAGCCTCACTACAGCGAACCAGCCTCGCTCTAGCCCACTGCACAGCACTAAAAGCGCAAAAGGCGCTAAGAGGGGGATCCCCCCTCCTCTTAGCGCCTAACCCAATAAAATGTTACTTTTACCTTCCTGCACCCTGCTTCTTTCGCTCAATAGCCATCCGTCTAGCACGGATGTGAAGGCTTACTCCTATTGCTGCTTCACCCGAGCGCTCACAACGTCCTGGCAATCAAGTACAACCGCACCTATCAGCAGCAAACAACAAACAGTTAAGCCTCCCACTCTACAATCCGGTCGCACAACCGGTGCAGCAGCGGCCGCTCGTGGCTGATGAAGACCAGGCCAAGCTGGCGCTGCCTCGCGATTTCCAGCACGGCGCTCCAGATTTGCGCCTGCGTCAGCGCATCGAGCATCGTCGTCATCTCGTCGGCGATCAGCATCTTTGTGACCCCCGCCCAGCGCCCTCGCAATGCAAAAGCGCTGCAGCTCGCCGCCGGACAGCTCGCCGGGCCGCCGGCCGAGCCACTCCTCGGCAATGCCCATCGCCTCCAGCAGCCCAGGCTCCGGCATCCCGCCTTCCGCTACAATCCGCTGCATGCGCCAGCGCGGATTGACGGCCCGCTCGGGATGCTGAAACACCATCTGCACCGGACTATAGCCTTTAACAGCCAACGGCATACCGCCATACAGCACCTCGCCCTCCCCGGGGATCGCGCAACCCGCAAGCAGCTTGGCAAATGTCGTCTTACCGCAGCCGCTTGGCCCCGCTATCCCGACAATTTCCCCGGCGGCTACCGACAGGTTCCGATCGCGGAATATCCAATCTCCTCGACGGTCATAACGGTATCCCAGTCCTTTCCCCTCAAGAAGCATAGAAGCACCTCACGGCCCCGTCCCGCAACGGCATAAATTCCGGCCGCTGCGACCCGCATTCTTCTGAAGCATGACTGCAACGCGGAGCAAAAAGACAGCCAGGCGGCAGCTTGTCCGGATGGGGCTGCGAGCCGCCAAGCGGCTTGAAGTCATTGCCCGGCAGCGCCTGCCACAACGCCTTCGTATACGGATGCCGCAGCCTTTCTCCATCACCTGCAAAATCTGCTGCCGCTGCGTTCTCCATCACGGTTCCCGCATAAAGCACAACAATTCGATCCGCAAAGCTCAAAGCAAGCTGGATATCATGTGTAATGAACAGCACGGCGCAGCCCGCGTCCGCCAGCTCGCGGAACTGCCGCGCCGTCTCGCGCGCAGCCTCCTCATTCAAACCCGGAGTCGGCTCATCCGCCACAATCAGCTTGGCGCCGCTCACAATTGCCGTCGACGCCAATACGCGTCTAGCCATGCCGCCTGACAGCTCATGCGGATACAACCGCGCCGTTTCCTCCGCCAGACCGTTGCGGGCAAACACCTGCTTTTGCAGCTGTTCACCCCCTTCACCGCTAGCCGCAACGGCATGACGCACCTGCTTCCCGACCCGCATTAACGGGTCCAAATAGGTAACAGATTGCGGCACAATCGCAATCTCCTTGCCCCGCAACGCCGCCTGCCTGGCTGCATCAAGCGGCGCGCCGTCATAGCGGATGCTTCCGCTATAATGAGCATTATCCGGCAGCAAGCCCATAATCGCATGGGCAAGCAAGCTTTTGCCAGAGCCGCTAGAGCCTACAACCGCTACGACTTGTCCGGCATCTACAGTAAGCTCCAGCCCGTGAATGACTTCCATCGTCCTCTGTCTGAACAAACCGGACTGCCGCCGGAAGGATACCGTCAACCCTTCTACTTCCAACAAAGCCATTCATGCCGCCTCCCCTGTCTAGTCATGCAATCCTCTGGCATCCGCAAGCCGCTTCATCAGTTCGCCGAACATACCGAAGGCCCGTACCGTAAATAGCAGGCATAATCCCGGAAAAAAAGCGAGCCACCACATGCCGGTCGATAAATAGCGCATCGATTCCGACAAAATAATGCCGATTGCAGGCTGATGCGGCGACAGCCCAAGCCCGATAAACGTAATTGCCGCCTCGTGCAAAATCGCATGAGGGAACAGCAGCAGCATACCGACAAGAAGCTGCGGAACCAAATGGGGCGCCATATGATGCATGGCAATCCAGAGTCGTGATTTGCCCAGTCTTTGCGACACTAGCACAAATTCGGCGCTGCGCAGTTGCATCACTTCAGCCCGGATAACCCGGGCGAGGCTAGGCCAATGCGTACAGGCAATGCCGATTACGATGCCCTTCAATCCGCCGCCGCACACGAAGGCGATAAGAATCAAGGTGACCAGATGAGGCACGCTGAGAAATAGATCGATCAGCCAGCTTAAAAAACGGTCAGCCGCTTTCCCCATAGTCGCAGCAAGCAGACCAACAACAGCAGCGATCACGCTGCTCGAAATCGCCCCGAGAAAACCGACAGCCATGCTCAGGCCAAGTCCTTTGACCGTACGGGTAAACATGTCGCGGCCCAGCCAGTCCGTACCAAAGAGATGCTCCAGAGAAGGTGCTAAGTTCCGGCTGCCCAAATGCGTAGACAGCGCTTCACTGCCCAGCAGCAGTCCTCCTGCCGCAGCAATCGCCAGATACAGAACCGAGATGCCTCCCGACCATAGCGCGCGGCGGCCGCTGAACGATCTCTGCTTTAATACCGGTACCGGTTTCATCTACAGCGTCCCCCGTTCTTTCATTCTCGGATCGACAGTCCGGTAAAGGATATCGGCAATCGCATTACCCGCAAATACGAACATCGCCGTGAACAGTACGATGCCAAGCAGCAGCGGAACATCGCCGCGCAATCCGGCTTCGACGGTAGCTTGTCCGAGTCCCGGGTAAGAGAAAACCTGCTCCGCCAGCACCGCACCGCCAAACAGCTCGCCAAACGATGTAAATTGCAGCGTCAGTGCGGGCAGTGCAATGTTGCGCAGGCCATGTCTGAAAAAGAGCGTAAATCCCTGTTCTCCGCGCGCTTTGGCAAACCACACATAATCGCTGTCCAACACGTCGATCAGCTTTTGCCGTGTATGCAGCGCGATGCTCGAGATTCCCACAATGCTCAACGTCAAGGCCGGCAATATCATATGTCGAAGCCGGTCAAACAACGACACATCCTCCGCAAGCTTGCCTGCGGGCACGCCAAGCGCAACCGGAAACCAGCCAAGCCACACTGCAAAAACAATGAGCAGCAGCAGTCCCATCCAGAAAGTTGGAGTTGAGGCCAGTGCATAGCAATACCATTTAATGATCCGGTCAAGCCAGCGATCCTTGTTCATTGCGGCGAGAACGCCTGCCGTAAATCCGATAACGCCAGATAGCAGCCAAGATACCGCCATTAGCGACAAGGAACTGACAAAGCGCTCGCCAATTACCTCGATGACCGGCTGCCGATAAATCATCGAGACGCCCAGATCGCCGTGCAGCAAAGCGGAGCCCCATCTCATAAACTGCTCCGCAGGCGGATCATCCAGCCCCCAATAGCTGGCGATAAGCTCACGCTGCTCATGACTGACGACGAGCATATCTGCACCGATATAAGCCTGAACCGGGTCGACAGGAGAATTGCTGACAAGGACAAACGATACGATGCTGATCGCGGCAAGCAAGGAAGCGAGCCGCAATGCCTTCCACAGCAGCGCCTTCGTCACTTGCAGAAGAGTATAATTTCTCCGTTCGCTTGCTTTACTCATTTATCCAGCGCCACTGCTCGATATTGTTGGTAACCGGCCAGCCGTGCCCATGCGGATGAATCTTTTGCTTACCGATATCCAGTCCGTCTTTTACTAGATACAAATGATCAATATTGACGAGCCATGCCCACGGCGCATCGCCTTGTACGCTTGTGCCCGTCTTGCCGTCCCACTGCGATTTTTTCCAGTAGTCCATCGCATCCTTTTCCTTCGTCGCGCGAAGCGCCTTATCCATCCACTCATCGACCGCCGCATTGCTGTAATAGCCAGAGTTGTTGTAGTCGACACCACGGAACTTGCTGCTGTATAGATTATACATTTCAATCGGGTCCTGACTGCCGAAGCCATATAAGACCGCATCCGAGTACATCAGCTTGCCGATATCATCCCAGCTCTTGCCCGCTGCATCGATCTGAATGCCCGCTTCCTTCGCCATATCCGCTGCTGCAAGAGCCAGCGATTGGCGCGTCATATCGCCTGCCGGGTACAGCAGCGAGAACTGCGCTTTGACGCCGTTCTTTTCCACGATGCCGTCTCCGTCCGTATCCTTCCAGCCGCCGTCCTCCAGCAGCTTGGCCGCTTTGGCAAGGTCTCCGTCCTGGAATACGGTATCCGGATTCCACCACGGAAGCCCGTCATTGACTGTGTACGCCGGAGTGCCATGACCTTCCAGAATGCCGTCTACCAGCGCTTGGCGGTCGAGTGCATAATTAAGCGCTTGACGGATCGCAAGATCCGAGGTTACGGCATTGCCAATCGGATAACCTTGATCCGTCTTTTCTCCAGGCTTAACATAAGGAAGCATAATGCCCCGGTTATCAACCGATTTCGCGGCTTCAACACGCATTCCCTTTACCTCCTGCTTACTGAATGCCGAAGGAATGTATGCGACGTCAAGCTGACCCGATTTGGCCGCAGCAAATGCAGCATCCTCGCTCAAGAATAAGAATGTCATCTTTTTGAAAAAAGGCTTGTCTCCGTAATAGAGATCATTATAGGCAACAATAACCTGCTGGCCGCGATCCCACTGCACGAGCTTGTAAGGGCCGGAGCCGACAGGATGCGACGCGTAGTCACCGCCGTAAGCATGCTCAGGAACGATGCCAAGTGACGTTAGCAGTGTAATGAAAGTTGACTGCGGTTCCTTCAACGAAAAAACGATCTCATCATCACCGTTGACCGTAATAGCCGCTATATTCGTTACGTCGATGGCTGAGCCTTTGCTTCCCGCTGTCTCAAACGTAAATTTCACATCCGAGGCGGTCAGCGGTTTCCCGTCAGAAAACTTTACGTCATCGCGAAGCTCAACGGTCCATTGCTTGCCGTCTTCAGACAGCGAGTACTTCTTCGCCAAATCATTGGCAATGCTCATATCGCTGTTTCGCTTCAGCAGCGTGCTCTGAAACATCGGAGAGCCATATCTTCCCCATCCGGTCGTTGGATCAAAGCCCCCTTCCGGCTCTGAGCCTACAGCCAGAAGCAATTCATCCTTAGCCTCTGCTGCTTGTACTGGCTGGCGGTCAGGTTTCGCCGCACCTGAGCATCCCGATAAAATAACCAATAACGCCGACAATGCCAATAAAAGGGTTGTCCTTTGCCAGTATCGTTTATTGCTCATCCTGCTCTCTCTCCCCTTCTTATAAAAGCTCATTTCTGCAAACCAGTTTCCGCCTGCTTGCTATCGTGCCACGTTTTAACAAAATTGTAACACAGAAAAAGGAAACGAACATCCCTTTTCCCCTTAAAAATTGATTGTAAAGTCAGAAAACCTAACGTCAATCTAATATATTGGTAGTATCATCGTTTTAGGTGGTTTATAATGGAAAAATGAGGCTTCAACTCGGAGGGAATGACATGCCTATCAAAAAACAAGCTGCTCTTATGTTAGCTTTACTCCTACTATTGCTCACTAGCTGCACAGCCAAAGTGGAAGAGGAGACGCTTACCGACCCTTATCCCCCCTACGAGCTGCCCATTATCAATAAACCGAATGAGGATTTATTGGTTATTCCGCTGCCAAGCGATGGCATGCTCCGGGATACCGAACAATATCTTATAGGCTCGCTGCTTGTCGTTGAGCCGAAATACGAGACGCAGGTATACCGCAGAGGAGATGTTGTTTATTACAAAACACCTGCTGATAACTTAGCATTCGATATGGCCAGAATCATTGGACTCCCGGGCGAAGTGATCCGTATCCGACAAAGCAAGATTTATATCGACGGCATGAGGCTAGATGCGTTTTACGGTCAGGAATCGTTTGGACTCCAAGGGGCGAAATCTCCCGATCCCATTAATATGGAGCTGACGCTGCCTGAGGAGCACTATTTTCTGCTAGGCGATCTATGGTGGAGAAGCTTCTATAGCAGCATCGTCCAAGGACCAGTATCTGAATCGGCCATTCAAGGTCAGGTTGTGGCATGGACGGGACGAAATCAAATAAGCACGGTCCATCCCCAGCGATGATCGGCTGAGCAAATAGGCGCACAATCTCATAATTACCAAGCTATACAGCCGGATGACCATAAAAAAGGCTCCTTGTCAGGCCATTACTCGGCCATGCAAGGAGCCTTCGTCCATTACCGGTGCCCATGCCCCGGATGATCATGTTCTTCCCCGGCATGTTCTTCTTCCGCGAACGTTACAGACAATTCGGCATAGGTTACACCCTTTTGCACCTGAATTTGCTGATGCAATTGGCGCAGCTTGGCAAGCTGCCCCCGGACCGCGATGATCTCAAGGCACTGGTTATGATTCAAATGCACATGCATATTCGAAATGATATCGCGATGATAATCATGCTGAATCTCCATCAGCAGCAGCGGCAGCTCTCTCGCATGATGGTCATAGACCATTACGATCGTACCTGCGACTAGCTGCTCCGGCTTCAAACGGGACGGCTCCAGCAGCGCTTTGCGCGCCAGATCCCGTATTGCCTCAGAACGATTCGAATAGCCTTGTTCTTCGACGTATTCGTCAAATTGTTCGATCAGAGGCGCCGGGAACGATACCCCGAACCTCGTCAATTCCTCTTTATCCGCCATTTTGGACAACCACCCAGTCTAACCGTATAATTGTCCAAAGTTTACCACAGTTCTACCGGTTCATCCAGCCGCCGTCCACGCATAATACGTGACCCGCCATATAGTCCGAGGCTTGCGATGCAAGAAAAATCGCCGGCCCCATTAAGTCTTCCGCAGTTCCCCAGCGCGCTGCCGGAATGCGGTCGAGAATCTGCCTGCTGCGCACCGGATCATCACGGAGCGCCTCCGTATTATCCGTGCTCATGTATCCAGGAGCAATCGCATTCACTTGGACACCCTTTGCCGCCCATTCATTGCCCAGCGCCTTCGTTAATCCAGCAACGGCATGCTTGCTCGCCGTGTAGCCCGGAACGTTGATGCCGCCCTGGAAGCTTAACATCGAAGCGATGTTAATAATTTTGCCCGAGCCTTGAGCGATCATATGATTGCCCGCCAGCTGACAAAGTACAAATACCGAATTTAAGTTCACGTCCAGTACATCCTGCCAATCTTCAAACCGGTGCTCAGCTGCCGGTGTACGGCGGATAATGCCTGCATTGTTGACGAGAATGTCCAGACGTCCCAGCCCTTGCAGCGTCCCTTCAATGATGCCTGGCAGCAGGCTGCGGTCCGATATATCCGCTTGAATCGTAATCGCTTTACGGCCAAGCGCCTCAATCTCGGCTTGAACAGCCGAAGCCGGCGTGCTGTTCGTTACGAGCGCAATATCAGCTCCCGCTTTGGCTAAACCAATCGCAACCGCCGTGCCAAGCCCCCGGCCTGCCCCGGTTACAATTGCCGTTTTTCCAGTTAGATCAAAAAAACTCATTTTACGTTCCCCCTACGCCTTCATAATCCGGATGCCCTGCTCCTCATACTTGCGTACGACAGCATCATCGACAGCTGCGTCCGTCATAATGCAATGAACCGCATCCAGCTCTGCGAACGTAATTAGAGCGCCACGGTCAAATTTGCTATGGTCGGCTACACAATAAATTTGCTTGGCGCATTCCATATAAACTTGCTTCAGCTTGGTCAGCTCTTCGGTAAAAATCGTCAAGCCGTATTCCATATGAATGCCCGTCGTCGATAAGAACAGCTTGTGCACGTTAAGCCGCTTAATCCACTCATGCCACTCATTGCCGATCAACAAGTTATGATGACGATAACCGCCCGGCACGATAAGCCGAACCTGGTCCTTCGCCGTCAGCTCGCGAATAATGAGCAAATCGTTGGTCAACACCGTAATCGGCATGTTTTTCAGCCGCTTCGCAATTTCAAGCGTCGTACTCCCTGCATCCAGCGCAATAATGTCGTCTGGCTCGATGACAGAAATCGCAAGCTCAGCAATGGCCGCTTTTTCCTTCTGATGCTTGCTGTTCGGAATTTGCAGCGGCAGCAGGCTGTCTTCGCCATCCTGAGCCATGACGGCTCCGCCGTGAATCCGTTTGAGAAGCCCTTTCTCCTCCAGCTTCTCCAAGTCTTCACGTACTGTTTTCTCTGTGACCCCAAACGATTCGCTTAATTCGGAAACCTTGACGCTTCCTTTCTCCTCCAACTGCTTGACGATATACCGATGACGTTCTGCCGCAAGCATACTACTTCAACTCGTCCATTTTTACGACATCCATATCGGTGAAGGTATAGTTCTCTCCCGCCATCGACCAGCAGAACGTATAGTTGCTCGTGCCCGCTCCGGAGTGAATCGACCATGGCGGAGAAAGAATCGCTTGCTCGTTAGCCACGACCAGATGTCTCGTCTCCGAAGGCTCGCCCATCATATGAAATACACGGGCATCCGCATTCAGGTCGAAGTACAGATATGCCTCCATTCGGCGGTCATGGAGATGGGATGGCATCGTATTCCAGATACTGCCCGTCTTCAAGCTGGTTACGCCAAGCATCAGCTGGCAGCTTTGAATACCGTCTGCATGGATATACTTGTAAAGCACCCGCTCATTGGACGTCTCAAGCGAGCCGAGATGTGTCGGATTTGCCTGCTCCACCGTCATTTTCCGCGTCTCCAGTTCTTTATGGGCAGAGGTGGAACAGAAGTACAGCTTCGCAGGATTGGCGCTGTCCTTGCTGGCAAGATGAACCTCGCGTTTGCCTTTGCCGACATAGAGTACATCCAGCCGCTCCAGCTCATAGACTTCGCCGTCTACCGAGATAACCGCTGTGCCTTGACCAATATTCAGAAAGCCGACTTCACGGCGCTCCAGAAAATAGTCCGTTTTCAGCGTATCGGGATCTGCCAGCTCCAGCTTCTCTTGAATCGGGAAAGCACCGCCTACGACCATCCGGTCATAATGGCTGTATGTCATCGAAATTTGATCAGGATTGAACAAGCCCTCGATCAAAAAATCTTTTCTCAATCGTTCTGTCGTGTATGTTTTGAAATCCTCAGGGTTCGTTGCGTGACGCACTTCCATTGTCAATTCCTCCTCATTCGTATAGGGATGTTCGAAAATGTTCGTTTTCATAATAACACACATTTACGAACTTAAATAGCTGTTTGTTTCTTTTTCTGCAACCTTTCAAAAATCGTTCACGTCTGAGGGGTGTCAAGCTACATGACATACATTCTCGGTAAATACGGAAGGAGCTTGCTTGTATGACACATAAGAAAAAACTGATCGTATTGTTGACCGCCGCCGGCTTGCTAGGCACATCTGCTGTAGTTGGAGCTGCTGGAATGGTAGAGAAAGTAACGGGTATTTTGCATAAGGACGTGAAGGTAGTCGTCAATGGAGAGAACACCTCCCTGACCCCCGTCTACATTAACGGACAAGCGTATGTTCCGGTCCGCGGTGCTGCAACTGAGCTGGGATACACACTCCATTATGATGCGAAAAACAAGGAAATCGAGCTGAATGGCAAAGGCCAGGAAGAGGCTGACTATATGCGCGGTACCGGCGTTATCGTCAATGTGACGGAGGACAAAGGGCAATACCGGATTGAGCTGCTCGGCAAAGGCTCCAACTCCTGGGTGATTCTGTTCGCCGACGCGAAGACTGTTATTAAGGATAAAGCCGGCAAGACCGTAGCGGCTAAGGATTTGAAAGCCGGCCAGCAAATTAACGCAGAATATGGGCCGGTGATGACGATGAGCTTCCCTGGCCAGTCACACGCTGCGAAAATTACAGTTGAAGCGGACCGTGCTGTGAAGGAAGATGTCATTCAATCGGTTAAACATACGGAGGATGGCTGGCAAGTTCAATTCGGCGAGACCAAGGATGGCAAAGCTGTTCCAACGCTGACACTGAATGCCGGCAAAGAAACTAGCGTCCTGACACCTCAGGGCGAATCGGTGAAATGGGAGGATCTGAAAGCCGGCACGAAGGTACGTGCTTACTATGGTCCGTTCGAGACGAAAAGCATCCCGCCGCAAAGCCCGCTGTTCTATCTTGTCGTGCTGTCTGACGTCCAGACTCCTGGTAAAATGACGCCTGAAGCTGCTCAGCAATACCGTGATTTGGCTTGGGCGAAAGTATCCGATCAAGCGAAGCACATCAAAACCAAAAAAGATGAAGCAGTCGTTGAAATCGTCTCTGCACAGCACTCAGGAGTTATGGCTTCCAGCGATGAGCAGAAAAAAGCTGCTTGCCGAAATTAAAGCTGCGAACGGCAATCTCGTAACGGTCACTTACACTACCGATCAGGATGAATTGCTTGGGCCGTTGACCGCCGTATTCGATTTCAATACGAAAGCGTTCATTGGCTTTAATATCCGCAAGTAAATCTTCTATATAATAGAAGGTAACAAAAGGACATAAAAAGGCTGCCGGGTCGCTTGCTTGCGATTCCGGCAGCCTTTTTATGTTATACATGTGATCTGGCGCGGCTGCGCTAGACCAGTGTTTTAACCATATACAACAGCAGCTCATCATCTACTCTGACGGTAGTTCCGGGCTTCACTTCCTCATTACTATACATAATGCCGTTACCATCCAGAACGTAGCCGCGTTTCGTATACATCATTTGAGCGTTCCCGTAGTCCTTGTATAAGCCCACGCCTAGGCCAATCTTATTGCCAGTCTTGGCAGCGATAGCCTCCAGTTTGTCAAATAAGGCACTGGCAATTCCTTTGAGTCTGTATGCCGGAAACACGTCCAAACTGTTTATTTCGGGAATTGCTTTCTGATTAAAATCAGGATAAGCGGAGCTGTACAGCAAGTGACAGCATCCGGCTAATTCGCTGCCGTAATAAGCGATAAGCGTTACCCGCGTGCCCTCCCGGTTTTCAGCCAAACATTTCTCGTAATAATCACTAGAGCTATACCACGGGTAGATGGCTGAAAAGTTTTCATCCAGCGCCGATGCTTCCTCTTGAGAGGATAGCCGTTTCAACGTAATTTGCTCTTCCATTCTAGTTCTCCCCCCTGTGAAGCTTCTATATAGATGCTACAAATGTGGCGCCGCGTTACGGAATCTTATAATAGAGAAATCATCCAAGGTAGAAGACAACACCGCATCCCGGAGCGGATGCAGATTCGGTGTAACGCGCAGCTCAACGCCTGAAGCCGTTATTTTATGGAGCAGATCATCAATCGGTTCGACAGCCTGCGGCTTAACGGCGTTCTCCGAAATATAATAGCCTGCATTTTCATCAAAGCATTCAAATCCAATGTGGTCAAAAGCATACTGATAAAGCCTCGTCTGATTAATTCTCTCGTACCAACCGCTTTCTATTGCAATAATGACCTTTGCAGTCGTAAAGGAGAAAAAATCGCTCCTGGTCCCCATCGCTCACTCCGTCTGATAATGCATAGATGACACGAGGACACTCTCTCGGAAACAGATAGTTAACGAGATGCGCCTCATCCAGCGCCCATACAACCGGTGACATTCCCGGATATGCAGCAGGCGGTCTGGGACTAAATTGTGCAATATCCGACTCTTCGCTAATATGATAGAGCAATCGTTAGCCTCCCTTAAATGGATGGTATTCCCTCTTTTTCCGTATAGCTCATCATACAACAACGTTCTTGTTAATAAAAACGGCTAGAGAATTTGGTTCTTCTTTACAGTCCGAGCTCCTGCTCTGTTTATTGCTTAGATAAACATATTTTTGCGGAATTCCATATTTGATGATTGTATTTTTATTCGTTTAAGTGTATATTTATTCAATAATCAATACGTGATGGGGGTTTGATGAGGATGACGAAAGCTGTACAATCGCAAACGGCCGGCCTGTTGGCTGCTGCGGAGCAATCGGTGCTGTTTACGGCGAAACGTCCGGCTGTAGTAATGCAACGCGGCGAGGGCATGCATTTATGGGATACGGAAGGCAAGTCGTATTTGGATTTTATCGGAGGCTGGGCAGTGACGTCGCTTGGTCATTCGCCTGCTATTTTGCGGGAAGCACTCCTGAAGCAGTCTGGAGAGCTCGTTCATGCGAGCCCCGGCTTTTACAATAAGCCGATGATTGAATTTTCACAGCTGCTAACTGGAATTTCCGGCTTTGATAAAGCTTTTTTTCGCGAGCAGCGGCTCCGAAGCTAACGAAAGCGCGGTAAAGCTGGCGCGTAAGCATGGCGCTCTTCACTTGGGCGGTGCATATGAGATCATTACGCTAACGAACAGTTTTCACGGCCGAACGCTGGCTATGATGTCAGCCACGGGCAAAGCCCAATGGGATACGCTTTACGAGCCGAAGGTTCCCGGCTTTATTCATGTGCCAATCAATGACTTTGACGCTTGCTTTGCGGCAATCAGCCACAACACCTGCGCGATTATGCTGGAGCTTGTACAAGGCGAGGGCGGCGTGAATGCGGTCGATCCCGCTTATTTGCAGGCAATCCGCAAGGCATGCGACGTTTACGGCATCATGCTAATTGTGGATGAGATTCAGACAGGACTGGGCAGAACCGGCAAGCTATTTGCTTTCGAGCATTATGATGTTCAGCCTGACGTGTTAACGCTTGGCAAAGGAATCGGCGGAGGCTACCCGTTATCCGCAATGTTGACGAAGAGTAAATTCGACCTATTCGAGCAAGGCGATCAGGGCGGTACGTACGCCGGGGCGCCGCTAGGGATGGCCATCGGTCTCGCAGTCGTCAAGGAAATCGTGCGCCTCGGTCTCGCAGAGCAAGCCGCCATAGTCGGCAGTTATGCCATCAGCAAGCTGCAAGAACTGGCACGAGTCTATCCGCTCTCCAATATTCGCGGCAAAGGACTGCTGCTTGCTTTTGATGTTCCTGAAAGCTCTGCCCAATCCCTCGTCGCCCAAAGCATGGAAGAAGGGCTGCTGATTAATGCGCCAAAGCCTTCTACGATCCGCTTAATGCCTCCACTGATTGCAACAAAATCCGATGTGGATGAAATGATTCGCTTGCTCCAGCAGGCGCTGGCACGCATCGGCTTGGCAGCTTCCTAGCGTTTATTCCTAACGTGTACCCCCGAACTCCTTCCTATTGAGAAGGTGTCCGGGGGTATTTGTGCAATAAATTCGGGACTGCGTAGAACAAATTGCTGTTTGCCCTCGGCTTTTCGCCATGGGCCTAACAATGCTATAATTTTTAGAAATAAGGACAGAGCGGAAGGCAGGCGTTACTTACGATGAAAACAGAACTGGAGCTTATCGTTCGCCCCACCGAAATTGATGTGAACGGCCATGTGAACAATGCGAAATATTTGGAGTATCTGGAGTGGGGCCGCGAGGAATGGTATGAAGCCGGCAGCCTCCACTACGACGTATTGAAAGCGCTAGGCGTTCAGACCGTTACGGTGAATATTAATATTAGCTACCGGCATGAATGTGTGCAAGGAGACCACTTAACTGTAGCAACCGAGCCAAAAACCGTTGGACGAAGCAGCTTCGTACTGGAGCAGCGAATCTATAACGAGGCGGCTGTCCTTTGTGCTGAAGCACTCGTCACGAGCGTCGCAATGGACCCTCAAACCAGGAAAAGCCGTCCGGTGCCGGACGAGCTTAGAAGGCTTTTTGAAGCCGGGCTTTAATCGGAACAAAGGCTAAGTTACATAGAATGCATACAAAAAAGCGTGCTGACGGCGGAACTGCCCTCCTCTGCACGCTTTACTTTTATCCTTGCACAATTAAATCTGTCTGCTGCGACTCATATTCCGATTTCCGGATGCCGTAGTACACGATATCTTCGAACACATCCCACTTCAAAATATGCTCCTTCAGTTCGCCTTCCCACTTCATTCCAAGCTTCTTCATTACATTCGTGGACGCCGGATTTTTGACCATCGCAATGGCGTAAATTTTGTTGAGTCCCAACTCCTGAAAGCCGAAAGAAAGCACGCGCTTTGCCGCTTCCGTCGAATAGCCATGTCCCCAGTACGGCTTGCCCAGCCAATAACCCAGCTCTGCCTTACGGTGCGGCTTAGATAAATTCAGGCTGATACAGCCGATTAATTTGCCATCGTCCTTCGTAACGACTGCAAAAGGGAATCCGTTGCCCTCGCGGCTGTTATTTTTGCTGGAACGTATCCATATCTCCGCCCCGCCATCCGGATAAGGATGGGGAATGTTCAGCGTCATTTGGGCAATCTCGATATGACCAGCCAACTGCTGAACCTCCCTTGCATCCGACAATTCGAACGGCCGCAGCAACAATCGGTCTGTTTCTAATGTAGGCAGCATCATCGCCATCCCCCTTCGGCTTCTATTTCAACCGATTATAGTACAATTTCTGGAAAAGACAATAGTTACAAAGAAGGAAAATTAGTAAAAGAAAAGGAGCAAATCAGTAAAAACTGTAGCATTCTACGGCCCTGGAATTGGGCTAACCCCTTCTTATTGATCAACATCCTCTAGAACGAAGTAGCTTCGCTATTGAGCGAATCCCGCTTCGTTAATAAAGCCGCTCCGCCTCTCCATACAGATTACAGCGAACCAATTTTCGCTAATGGAGAAGCAAGGTTCTCGAAAAACGAAATTCTCTTCGCTAGCCCTTCACATGCACGCCCAGCCTCACCGAACAGCGAAATATGCTTCGCTATATTGCGAAGCAGCTTCGTTATGCGACGCACATTGCCATAGACATAGACATAGACAGCCATCAAGCTCAATAAGAAGCTATAACGAAAGAAAAACGGCCATCACGGCCGTTCCTCTCATTCCGATACCTGTTTGGCCAGCTGGCAGAAATCAACATGGCTCATTAAATCGCTTAACGTATATTTTGCAAGAAGCTGTATCGTCTGCTGTTCCGCCTCGGCCATAATGCTGCCTAGCGCTTCATCCAGCTTCATAATCGCTTCACCGGCTTGATTGCACTCTGTGCCCTTGACCGACTCCAGCTCTTGCTTGCATTCCGTTTCTTTGATCGGCTCGCCTGCACTGCAATCATCGGACTTCACCGCTATATAGATGTCGCCAAGCGTAAGCTTCTCCGGCACCACTTTCAAGCAGTAGCCGCCATCGCGGCCCTCTCTGGCTTCCACAATACCGGATTGTGACAGCAGTGCCAGCACTCTGCGAAGAAAGGTAGCATGGGAGTTCACTTTCCCAGCGATCGATGCGCTTGTGACGAATCCTCCGCTTTGGGCCAACCAGATAAGCGCATGAACGGCTATTCCGAACCGTGGTGGACCGACTTGTATGCTTCGCGTATTCATGGCATATCCTCCTTATGAATCATGACAGTGTATACATTTAAGTGTATCGTAATTAGCCGCTTATGCGCAAGCCGACCTAGCCTCCCCACCAAGCCCCCTCAACACATGAAAAAAAGCGGAGCCACATCGCTCCGCTTCTTCCAATCTGCCCGCCAGGCGAGCACATGCCTATGTTAACTATTTACCTTCACCTTGGCGTAACGGTTGTCAGGAACCGGCAGCTCCAGGTTGCCCCTTAGCGTACCCGATTCATACTCGGTTCGGTAAATACCGCGCTCCTGCAAAATCGGAACGACCAGCTCTACAAACTCATCCAGTCCTTTAGGTGTAGCCGCGTGGAAAATAAAGCCGTCAGCCGCTTCTTCCTCATGCCACTGCTGAATGAGATCAGCGACTTTTTTCCGGCGTGCCGATAAACGGCGTGCGCGGCGTAGCTGAGCGAAGCGCAACCTGACGCAGCGTCAGATTTTGCTCCTTCGCGATCCGTTTGATCTTGTCGGTACCGCTCTTGAAGCTGTTGCCGCCAAGCTCGCCCAGATCCGGGAACGGCTCATCCAGCGGATATTGCGAGAAATCATGATGCTCGAAGAAACGACCCAGGTACTCAAGCGCTTTTTCGATTGTAACGAGCTTAGTCAGTTCCTCGTATTTGGCATCGGCCTCTTCTTGCGTCACGCCGACAATAGGCCCGAAGCCAGGCAAGATCGCAATCTCGTCGGCCGAACGGCCGTAGGCAGCCGCTCTGCTTTTCACATCGGCATAGAACTGCTTAGCTTCCTCAATGGTTTCGTGACCAGTGAATACGGCATCAGCGCTTTTCGCTGCCAAGTTTTTGCCGGCTTCCGATGAGCCCGCCTGGAACACAACGGGATGGCCTTGCTTCGAACGGGCAATATTAAGCGGCCCTTGTACCTTGAAATATTCGCCTTCGTGATCCAAGCGGTGAAGCTTGGAGGGGTCAAAGAACACGCCGGATTCCTTGTCGCGGACGAAAGCGTCATCCTCCCAGGAATCCCACAGCCCTCTTGCTACTTCCAGATATTCTTCGGCGATCTTATAACGTTCAGGATGCGACGGATGCTCTTTCTTGCTGAAATTTTTAGCTGAACCCTCCAGCGGAGACGTTACAACGTTCCAGCCTGCGCGGCCGCCGCTGATTGTATCAAGAGAGGCAAATTGTCTGGCGACCGTAAACGGCTCGCTATAGGAGGTCGAGAGCGTTCCCACAAGACCGATGTTTTTCGTCACCGCACCTAAAGCGGACAAAATTGTAATCGGCTCAAAACGGTTCAAGAAATGCGGGATCGACTGCTCGGTAATATAAAGGCCGTCCGCAATGAAGATCAGGTCGAATTTACCCTCCTCCGCTTTCAGCGCCTGCTGTTTGTAAAATTCGATATTAACGCTAGCGTCCGTTAACGCATCGGGATGCCTCCATGCGCCTATATGTCCGCCAACACCGTGAATGAGAGCTCCGAACTTCAGTTTTTTGCGTTTAGCCATTATGTTTCCCTCCAATTATATCGTGATAAACCGTTTGCCGAGCGCCAACACAATGCCATTCAATTTCCTGTAAGCATTAACTTAACAAAGCTGTTTCTTTCAACAGCAGCCGGTAGCACTTAACCAGCACTTCGCCCTTCTGCATTTCCTTATCGAAAGCCCGCTCAAAGCCCAGCCGTTCGTACAACCGGACAGCAGACTCCATCATATCGGAGGTATGCAGATGCAGCGTGTCGGAGCCAAGCTCAATGGACCTGCGGGCACTTTCTTTAATAAGAGACGTTGCAACGCCTTTGCCTCGCGCTTTCGGCGAGGTAGCCAGCAGGCGGATAATCGGAGTATCGATCCCGAGCTCCGGCGCGCCGTAGGCGGTTTCCGAAGAGGTGAACATCTGAACACTTCCGACAATTTCACCGTCCAGCTCCGCAACGATGCGGGCAACCGGTCCCTCCCGGTCAACAGACTCCCTAATACTCTCTGCATATTGCAGCCAGCCGTCACCCGGCATTACCTTCTCATATTGACCGTAGGATTCCAGCATGAGCGCTAGAATAGCGTCCCGGTCCTTGTCCTCCGCATCACGGATTATAATACCGTTAATTTCCGTCATCGGATCATCATCCTCCCTATTTGCCGTGCTAGCTTAAAGCAAAGCTTTCCCGGAAAACTTATAATTCCCATGAAATAAGTAAGATTAATATATTTACCTTAACATGAGCCAGGTCCAGCCGTAAAATCAACCTTTTCGATCGATGTATTAAATTTTTGAATAGGCTTCTTTAATCCGGCCGATTTGCCCGATGTGGCGCTGAACGTGATTGGTGAATCCTTCAACGGCCGCAGCAACGCTAACTGCGTCGCCTTTAAAGTTAATGCCCGATTTCCCCCAGTCGGCCTCGCTTAATCTGCCAAACAAGAGGCTGTTGTAGACGAGCAGCGCTTTGAACAAAGCCAGCACATCAGATGCATCGCCTTGATTCCCCTGTTGTCCACTAACCCATAGATCTTGGCTGAAAGCAGGCAGCGTGGCTTTCGTATCTGCCAATATATCCCGAATTCGGAACGATACGACGATATTGTGATCAGCCAGATGCGTCAGCACCTCCGTCACGCTCCATTTCTCTGGCGTTTCCTTCCATTTCAGCTGCGTTGCATCCAGTCCCTTGATCGCTTCCTGCAATTGATCATGCGTATTTAAATAGCCTTGTACATCTGCTGGTTGATTGCTCATTGTCTCTGCCTCCAATAATCGAATTTTACCGCTTGCATCACTATCCCTATTCATTACCGCGACGATGCCTGTTGAAACCGGGCGAGCGAGAACAATCCGATATCCCGCTTCGTGCTGCCATCCCAAGCCAAGTCTGCAAGCAGCTCACCGACGGCGCTGGAAAACTTGAAGCCGTGACCGGAAAAGCCTCCGGCAAGCCATACATTAGGCTGTTCCGGATGAACGTCGATAATAAAATCCTCATCCGGCGTAAATTCGTATTTGCACACCGCTCCGCGCAGCAGCTTGCCTGCTGCCTGCGGCATAAAGGTCTCTAATGCTTGGCGAATATCGCCCTCATCCTCCGGGTAGCTGCCAAAAGGCTTAACGTCCTCTCCAGGCAGCCAAGGCACCCCTGTATCATGCCGGCCAATCTTCACCCCGGCGCCGCCAATACTCGGGAAGCCATAATAGCCGCCGTTCTCCGTACCAAGGGTAAATCCGGGAAAGACTGATTCATTGAATAACGGCTCCGCTGATTCGAACCAGCCCACCGTCTTGCGGACAGGACGAATGGGCAATGTGATGAAGGGCTCCAGCGTCTTGAACCATGCTCCTGCGCTTACGATGACCTTGCCGGCGCGAATGATTCCGCCGGGCGTGTGTACAGCAACACCTTCGCCGTCCGCTTCAATATGGCGAATAATCGTGTTAACGAGCAGTTCCGCCCCTGCGGCCAGCGCCTGCTTCCGATAAGCCGCTACACAGCGCTCACTGAACAGATAACCGGCATTCGGCTCGTAAAGCCCTTGATAATGCTCCGGCAGCTGAATGCCCGGCCAGCGCTTCTGGATTTCATCCGCGTCCAAATATTCAACCTCGACCTTAAAGGCTGCCGAGCTGTCCCGCTTGTCCTCCAAGGAATAAACACCTGGTGAAGCCATATTTATGACGCCTGATTGCACGAGTAATTTCTCGCCGCTCGCATCCTCAAGCTCATTCCACAGCTCATGTGAGCGAAGCGCCAGCTCCGTATAGATGGCTCCTCCTGAGTAGGCGTGGCGGATGAGGCGCGGCTCGCCATGATGGCTGCCATTGCTGTGCGGAGGATCAAACGCGTCGATTAATAGCGTCCGGGCTCCCCGGCTCGCCAGATGGTAGCCGGCACTCATACCCATCGAGCCTGCGCCAACTACGATTACATCATAAGAGGATCGCAACGTACTCACTGGCTGATCCTCCCTGCTGCTGGCTCCTTCAACTGCTCCAACGCAAGCAGCGCAAGCTCGGTGAAGTAACCCGCGCTTAGCGGCAAAGCCCGTTCATCCAGATCAAACGCCGGATGATGCCATTCCTGCGGCCCTGCTGTCCCCATAAAGACGAAGACGCCTGGCACTTGCTTCTGATAAAAGGAGAAATCCTCGCCAGCCGGCGAAGGCACTGGTACGATTGCTGTCAGTCCCGCTCTTTCAGCAGCCTCTTCCGCTACGACAGCAAGCTGTTTATCGTTATAGACTGGCGGCGGCCCTTGAATCCATCGTACTCTGGCCGTTGTTCCGAATGCGGAAGCTACGCCAAGAACAACTTCTTCAAACCGTGCCAGCACCTTCTGCCGCACATCCTCTTCGAATGTGCGAATCGTCCCCTCCAGCACTGCCTTGTCCGGAACCACATTCCAAGTGGTGCCGCTGTTCAGCTTCGTCACGCTGACAACCGCGCTTTGCAGCGTACCGACGTTGCGGCTGACAATGGATTGCAGCGCAGTAACGATATGAGCCGCCGTTACAACGGGATCATTGCCGGCTTCCGGCACCGCTGCATGTGTGCCTACGCCGTCGACTTCAACGATGAAGCCGTCCGCCGCTGCCATTAGCGGTCCTTCCTTCACGCCAACTACGCCAACTGGCAGGTTCGGTTTATTATGCATTCCGAATACAGCCTGCACACCGTTAAGCGCTCCGCTCTCAATTACTTTAAGCGCGCCTTGCGCTTTCTCCTCAGCAGGCTGGAACAGGAAGCGAACCGTTCCATTCAGCTCATGCTCCCGCTGCTTCAGCAGCACAGCCGCGCCAATGATGGAAGCTGTATGAAAATCATGCCCGCAAGCATGCATCTTTCCTTCTATACGTGAAGCGAACGGAAGCCCCGTCTCTTCTTGAATCGGCAATGCGTCGATATCAGCGCGAATGGCGATGAGCGGTCCTTCGCCCGCAGGCTTGCCAATCTCGGCGATTACGCCAGTGGCAAGTCCATAATCGGCAATGCGTACTCCCGCTTCCTCCAGCCAGCGCCGAATGGCTGCCGTCGTCTCGAATTCTTCATTCGACAATTCCGGATATTGATGTAAATGGCGCCGAATATCGATCAAATACTGATCAAAATCCGGCGCAGCATTCCGTGCTTGATTAGCCATATGCAGCTCCTCCTCTTTCCGCAGCCTTTATTAGCTGCCTACCGACAATTCGGAGAACGCCTCGCTGAGCAGCTCGTAGGACCGCAGTCTCAGCCCAAAATCTTTCACAGCGGTCGTGACGATAAATTCGTCTACACCGTATTGCTGCTGAATTTCCAGCAGTCTGCGCCGAACCGTTTCCTTGGAGCCCTTAGTCACCTCGGCGTCCCTCTCCGTAATCGTATATTCCTGACCCGACTGTTTGCCGAATTCCTCTGCTTGCGCAACCGTTCCAAGATTCAGCGTTTTGCCATCCGCCAGCGTAATCCGGACATTTTTCATGTCCGTTGCGAGCAGTGCCGCCTCTTCATCAGTATCCGATACGATTACAGATAATGCAATAATGGCTCTAGGCTTCTTGCCGGAAGCTGAATGGAATCGTTCGCGGTAAAGGGCCAGCGCTTCTTCGGCGACAGCCGGGTCGCTGTTAATGAACTGGGCAAATACGTAAGCGTGGCCCTGCTCTGCAGCCAGCTCCGCACTGCTGACACTCGTTCCAAGCAGATAAATGTCTGCAGGCTGCTGTGGAATTGGCGATGCTTGAATGCCAGCTAGCGGATGCGTATCCGGCAGCGTGCTGTTCACATGATGCGACAGCTCCTCCAGCTTTTCTGACAACGTCTGCGGTTCCGTAATCCCTTTCTGCAACGCTTTGGTCGAACGGGGCAGTCCGCCCGGCGCACGGCCAATGCCAAGATCAATTCTTCCTGGAGCCAGTGTAGCAAGTATATTAAAGTTCTCCGCAACCTTGTATGGACTATAATGCTGCAGCATGATGCCGCCGGAGCCGAGACGAATCCGCTCCGTTTGGCCGATCAAGTAGGCAATCAGCACCTCCGGCGATGATCCGGCCAGAAAACCGTCATGATGCTCGGACACCCAGAACCGGTGATAGCCAAGACGCTCCGCGTGCTGAACAAGCTCTACTGTATGGCGGAATGCATCGACAGGCGTCTCTCCTTCAAAAACCGGACTTTGATCCAAAATGCTAAGCTTGATCGTCATCGGTACCCTCTCCCTTTTGCGCTAGCGCTGTACTAAATGTTATAGACCCAGTCCGATGTAATTCGCTTCAGAAATTGCTTCGTCCGCTCCTCCTTCGGCGCTCCGAACAGTTCATTAGGCTTGCCTTCCTCGACGATGACACCGCCGTCCATAAAGACGACATGATTGGATACTTCACGGGCAAAGCTCATTTCATGAGTCACTACGATCATCGTGATGCCTTCATTAGCGATTTTTCGGATAACATCGAGCACTTCACCGACCAGCTCGGGATCAAGAGCCGATGTTGGCTCATCGAACAATATCACTTCCGGGTTAAGCGCCAATGCTCTGGCGATACCGACCCGCTGCTGCTGTCCCCCGGAAAGCTGGCTCGGATAAGCGTCGAGCTTGGCGCCGAGTCCTACCTTCTCCAGCACCTCTACACTTCGTTTGCGGGCTTCTTCCTTAGGCAGCTTTTGCACGATGACGAGGCCTTCCATGACGTTCTCCAGTGCCGTCTTATGCTTGAACAGATTGTAATGCTGGAACACCATTGCCGATTTTTGACGGAGCTGGTGGATATCCTTCTTTCCGGCATGCTTGCAGTCTACAGTGTAATCGCCGATTGCAATCGTGCCGTCATTAGGCCGCTCCAAATAGTTCAGGCAGCGCAGCAGCGTCGTTTTGCCGGAGCCGCTCGGGCCCAGAATGACAACGACCTCTCCCTTTTCTACAGAAAGGGTAATATCTTTAAGCACCTGATTTTTCCCGAATGATTTTGAAATCCGACTCAGCTTGATCATGCTACACCACCTCGATTATAGTTGTTGATCCGGCGCTCCAGCAGTGCTGTGCCCCGTTCGATCAATATCGTCATTCCCCAGAACAAGAGCGCTGCTGCAATATAGGCCTCAAGAAATTTCCAATTGCTTGCGGCAACGATCTGCGCCTGTGCATTAATCTCAACGACCGACACGGTAAACGCAAGCGTTGATCCGTGCAGCATGCCGATCAGGTTGTTCGACAGGTTAGGCAAGCTGACAGCGAGTGCCTGCGGCATTACGATCCGCCGCAGCGCTTGCGGCGTTGTCATTCCGATTGAGTATGCCGCTTCCAGCTGGCCTCTGTTAACGGCCGTAATACCTGCTCTGACTACCTCCGACATATAAGCGCCGGCTGTTATGGAGAATGAAATATAGACAAATCCAATTAGCGGAATGGCCGTTGAACGAATTCCCCAGCCAAGCGCTCCAGCAATGCCGTCGATCAGCATCGGAAGCCCGAAATAGATGAGCAGCAGATGCATAAGCATTGGTGTCCCCCGGACAAACAGAACATAGCCGGAGGCGATGGGATGAAGCACGGGAACACGGTAAATGCGAATTAACGCCACTGCCGTACCGATCAGGAAACCGACAAGGACCGATACAGCCGTAATAAGCAACGTGTTCGGAAGGGCTTTGAACAAACTCAGCAGTGCCGTTCCGATAAAGCTGAAATCAAGCTGCATATCGATCTAGCCCCCTTCCTCGATGCGCGTCACGAGCGGTTTGCCCCATAAGCTGCGTTTTCTCGATCTGTGCCCATGCTGGACAAGCTGCTTCTCATGCTTCAGCAGTCTGCGCTCCACATAATGGAACGCACGCTCCAGCACCGTGCTGATTACGAAATAAATGAGCGATAGAGCAATATAGGTTTCGATAAAATGCTGCGTCGCCGTGCCTAGCGTCTGCGACTTTCCAGTCATCTCCATCGCACCCAGCGTGAAGGCAAGCGACGTATCTTTCAAATTGGCAATCGTGAGGTTAGCGAATATCGGCACTGAGATGGCCAGCGCCTGCGGCAATATAATCCGGGTAAAGGCCTGAAAGCCGTTCATCCCAACCGAGTAGGCCGCTTCAACCTGCCCGCGCTCCACCCCGTTGACCGCAGCCCGGATGCCTTCGGAAATGAAAGCCCCGCTATGCAGTGAGTACGACAAAATGACAAACACAAGCACATCCGTCCGGGATAGATCGATATTCACCAGCTTGAACAACTCCGGCACGCCGTAATAGACAAGAAACAGCTGAATAAGAATCGGAGTGCCACGGAAAAAAGATACATAAACCTGGGATACTCGTTTCAGCACCGGAACGTTGTACATCCTCGGGAGCGCCACCAGAAAGCCAATTAGCAGTCCAAACACAAGCGACGCCGTAACGATAAACAATGTAATGTCCAAATAAGACAGCAATTTGGGTATAAAGTCGAGCACGTAGTTTATGTCGAATTTTTTGCCCATTTTCACACCTCACCTTATACCCAAATGATTAACTTAAAGATTACTTCGTCGTTGCTTCGTCCAATGATTTCGTGAAATCTTGACCCAGCCATTGAACGCTAAGCTTCGACAGCGTGCCGTCTTCCTTCACCGATTTGATCGCCTCGTCCAGCTTATCGGACAGCTCCTGGCTGTCTTTGCGGAGCACGAACAGCACATCCGATTGGATAAGCGGCTCGCCTACCGTTTTCAAAGCCGGCTTGCCGTCTGCTCCAGGGTAGAACGCCAATGCAAAGTCGGTTGCCATCGTAGCGTCAACACGTTTGCTTTGAATAATATTAACAAGGTCATTGGCTGCGCCGCTGGAGTAAACGATGTTAAGCGCGTTGTCATGCTCTTTGTTGTATTGCTCAAGGAAGTAAGCTGCGTTGCTGGTTGGCGTTGTATATACCTTTTTGCCTTTCAAGTCTTCAATGGAGTTAATCGTCGTATCGTTTTTATCTACAGTCACCTTCGTCAAGAAAATGCTGTACGGCTCTTTGTTGAATAGAAATTTCTCGATCCGCTCCGGATTTTTCTCCATTTGATGGGCGATGAAATCTATTTTATTCGTCTCGAGGCTCAGCAGCAGATTGGAGAAATCCATCGTCTTGAACTCGAATTCATATTCCGGCAGACGTTTGTCCAGCTCTCTGACAAGCTCAACGTCAAACCCGGTCAGCTTGCCGCTGTCGTCAATAAAGCAAACATTCGGAAATTGGGTGCCGGTACCGACGATAATTTTTTTAACCGTCTTCGTTCCGCCATTATTGCCTGACCCCGATGCAGCGCTAGAACCGTTGCCGCCCCCGCTATTGGCTCCGCAAGCGGACACGACCAGTGCCAATACGATCAATGCCGCTACTATCGAAAACTTTTTCATTTCAATTCCCCCATGAATTTTTATTAAACCTATAATTCCTACTGTTTTTGTAAGAATTGATTTGACATTAATTTATCATCCGCCTTCTCCGCCGTCAATAAGCCGGATAATAGAGTTTTTCTATAAGAGAATTCAACAATCCAATAAAGGCTGTCAGAGCTATATTTTAGCGGAAAAACGGATGCTCCTTGGCCAGCTTCTGAAGGGTATTAAAGTACGTCGTATGTTCGCCGCCGAGTGCGATCATATTCGTCTGCAGTGAAATCCCGGCGACCTCAGGGAAGTCAATCGGGAACAACTGGCCGCTGTTCACTTCTTCGAATGCGCACAAGCTCGGCAGGAAGCTGATCCCCGCTTGCTCTAGCACGAGTTTTTTGGCTGTTTCCAAATTGTCGGTATGATAGACGATAGCAGGCGGCTCATTCAACTCTTCAAAGGCACGGTGAATGCGAATCCAATCCAGCGCGCCGCATTCAAAGAATACAAACGGATAATGCCCGATTCGATCGATCGTAAGCTCGGAATCGCCGATGAACGGATGGCCTTTATATACATGAAGACGGATGGGGTCCTCGTACAGCTTCACTGACTGCAGGTTCGGATGATTCGTATGGCGCACGAAGCCGATATCGATTTCTTTGCCCAGCACCTTATTGACGATATCGTCTGTTCCGCTTGTAATGACTTTAAAGTGGATGTCCGGATATATTTCCTTGAAGGCCGGCAGCAGATGCGGCAGGACGTAGTTGGATACCGACACGGTGCAGCCGATGCGCAGCTCGTTCGGGAGCGCTTTTTTCTGATGCAGATGAAGTTTTCCTTTTTGCAGCGTTTGAAGAATCGATTGCGCATAAGGCAAAAACCGCTTGCCCTCCTCCGTCAGCTGAATTTGCTTCCCCAGCCTGTCGAATAATTTGCAGTCGAGCTCCCGCTCCAGCGATTGAATACGCGCCGTTACCGACGGCTGTGATAAGAATAAAATTTCCGCCGCTTTGTTAAAGCTTCCGTAATGTATGACGTAGACAAACGCCTCGATATTGTCGATATTCATCATCGTTTCCCCCTTGCCCGCTCTTTGTTTACTTTTCCAATTAGATAACTAGGATTTAGTGGATTGGATTAATAGTAGATCAGGTCGGCTAAAGTGTCAACAGTTGGAATTTCCGGTGAACGCTGGACAATGGCCGCTTGCGGGCAATCTGCTCTGTCAGGCATCGAGAACGATACTTTAGTGCGTCATTCCACTGCCGATCTATGTAAAAAAAGAAGCCCGCTGACTTGTGACGTCAACGGACTTCCTCTTATTCAATGGCGTTTATTTAATAACGCCCTTCTTCAAAATCAGGTTCGCATACAACGCGCTTTCGCCGGTTGCGATAACAGCATAGGCCTTTTTTGCCCGCTCGTAAAAAGCGAAACGCTCCACTTCCTCGAACGGCTCCTTCAGCCCGGTCCGCGCTTCAATAATCGCGCCATATTCCGCCCAGATCGGCGTCTCCGCCGTATCACCAGGCACAACGCCCATCAGCGCAGCTGGCTTCTCGACATACTGATCGAGAGGGAAAAGCTGCAAAATCGCATCCAGCAGCTCCGGAATGTTATGCCCGTCCGCTCTTACAAGACGCTGCGTATGGCTAGCGCCAGGAAAGTTGCCGTCGGCGATGACGATCTCGTCGCTATGACCCATTTCCATCAATATTTTCAACAGCTCGGGCGAAATCAGCTTGGAAATACCAATCAGCATTCATCTCACTCCTTCAGGTTGTATCACGATCACTCTTCATCGCTCAAAGCAAGCTTTAAAGCAATTGCTTGTATGCCTCATAGGCTTCGTTCCAGACAGCAGCTTCCGCCTCATCCGGCAAGTAAGTCTCCACAGGGAAAGATGCTGCAGACAGCTCGCGTGCTTCTGCCAAGTTGGAGCATTGGCCCTGCGCCACTAACTGCATCAGCATATTGCCGATCGCACTCGCCTCTACCGGACCAGCCCATACCGGGCGACCCAGCGCGCCTGCGGTCAGACGGCACAGCAGCCGGTTCTGAATACCGCCTCCGACCATATGCATTCCCGCGTAGGCATTACCGGTCAACTGCTCCATTTTCTCCAGCGCATGGCGGTACTTGAGCGCCAGACTCTCCAGAATACAGCGGGCAATCTCCGCTTCCGTCTCCGGTACCGGCTGCCCCGTCTCCGCGCAAAAGGAACGAACCTTCTCCGTCATATCGGACGGACCAAAGAAACGTGTATCGTCAGGATTAATCAAGCTGCGGAACGGAGCGGCCTGCCCCGCCAATTCGGCAAGCTCGGCGAATGAAATGACATTCCCCTTCTCATCCCACTCACGCTTGCATTCCTGCAATATCCATAAGCCCATAATGTTCTTAAGCAGCTGGTATTTGCCGAAAGCGCCGCCCTCGTTCGAGAAGTCATGCTCCATCGCCTCTGCCGTTACAAGCGGTTGATCCAGCTCCGTGCCAAGCAGCGACCAAGTCCCGCATACGAGATAGGCAAATGCTCCTTCGCCTGCTGGAACTGCGGCTACCGCCGATTCCGTATCATGCGTAGCAACAGCTACCGCCTCTATCGGCGGCACATCCAGTTCCTCGCATACCTCTGGCGTCAATGGACCAATACGCGTACCCGGATGAATCGGCTCCAGGAACATACTGGACGGAATACCCAGACGATCCATCAGCTCCGTGTTCCACGCTTGCTGCTCGGGATGGTACAGTTGCGTCGTCGTTGCCATCGTAAACTCGCACACCTTACGGCCCGTCAAGAAATAAACGAGCAGATCCGGTGTCAACAGCAAAGTCGCAGCCGCAGCCAGCTTCGGAGAAGCCGCCTTTCGCATCGCATACAGCTGATAGATGGTATTGAACGGCATAAACTGAAGTCCGCCCTGCTGGAACAGTTCCTCCTTGCCGACCATGCCGATAACTTCCTCAATTAGCCCCTCTGTCTGCGGATCACGATAATGATACGGGTTGCCAAGCAGCTCGCCATTGCCGTCGATCAGGCCGAAATCGACTCCCCAGGTGTCGACGCCAAACGTTTCCGGGCGATGCCCTTCTTGAAACGCTTTGCGGATCGCCTTCTTCATCTCATGCAGCAGCCGTAAAATATCCCAGTGCAAATGGCCGCCGACTCCAATCGCATGGTTCGGAAAACGGTGAATCTCTTCGACCTTCAGCTCGCGCTGCCCGTCCTCCGCTTGCATGAGCTTGCCGATTAGCGCCCGCCCGCTGCTTGCTCCCAGATCGAAAGCCAATACGGTTGACAGCAACATCGTTATGCCGCCCCTTTCCTTATTGCATTTTTTGCAGCAATTGAATCCGGTAAGCTTCGCTCTCCAGCGAGGCGATTTCCTCGAATTCCTCTTTGGTGAGCACCTTTGGCTCTTTAATCGCTTTTGCGATCAAGAAAATTTTCGAGCTTTCCTCGACCACTTCGGTCCGGTAATACGCTTCGCGCAAATTGCGGCCTGTCGTAACCAATCCGTGGTTGCCGAGCAGAATCGAACTTGCGTCGTTTACTTTTTCAACAAGCGCTTCAGCCAATTTGTCCGTTGTAGGCAATACGTATGGCACGTAAACTGTTTTGCCAACGAGAGCTGCCTGGTCCGGGAACATAATCGGAAGCTCTGTCTCCACGAGCGTGAACGCGATGCAATAAGGCGGATGCGTATGAACAATTGCTCCGATCGACGGATTTGCCCGGTAAGCCCACAGATGCATCAGTACTTCAGAGGAAGGACGCAGACCGATGTCTGTAATGGCTCCCGTCTCGATATCCACCTCTACCCATTGCTCCGGCTCTACTTCATCCAGTGCAAAGCCGCTTGGGGAAAGATACATTTTACCCTCATGCTTGGCGCTAATATTGCCGCCGGGACCAACCACCAATTTATTAGCTACCGTTTTTTTTGCGTATTTGCACAGTTCCTGACGAATGTCCATGCTGCTCATCCTATTTTCCCCCGATCCCTAATATCGTTTATCTGCCTAATGGCATAGCGCAGCCGAGC
This sequence comes from Paenibacillus gorillae, assembly GCF_000513275.1. Classification (GTDB taxonomy): domain Bacteria; phylum Bacillota; class Bacilli; order Paenibacillales; family Paenibacillaceae; genus Pristimantibacillus; species Pristimantibacillus gorillae. The sequence goes on from NZ_CBVJ010000076.1 coordinate 42,513, forward strand.
GCCTCTCGGGTGGGAGAAACGGCTCGGCATGCGTCAAGCTAGCTTAGTTGTACAGTGGTCCAAAATTGCTGCAAGCGCGGTAGTCGGCGCTTTCTTTGCTTTCTGTGCCGAACAGGCCCCAAACGCGTGGACGGAAGATTTTCTCTTCCGGCACGTTGTGCATGTTAACCGGAATGCGCAGCATCGAGGCCAGCGTAATCAGATCCGCGCCGATATGGCCGTAGCTGATCGAGCCATGGTTCGCTCCCCAATTGTCCATAACGTCATAGACTGTCGTGAACGCGCCTTCGCCTGTCAAGACAGGTGCAAACCAAGTTGTCGGCCAAGTGGAGTCCGTACGTTTGTCGAGCGTGTCATGCACATCTGAGGGCAGATCAACGGAATAGCCTTCCGCGATTTGCAGCACAGGCCCGATTCCTTTAACCAAGTTGATACGGGACATCGTCATTGGCATGCCGCCGCGAGTCAGGAAGTCCGAAGAGAAGCCGCCGCCGCGGAAATATTCCACGCCAGCCGGACGCCATGAAGTCGCAGACAAGCAGTCAGCTGCTTCCTTCTCCGTAATATCCCAGAACGGCTTGAGCGCCGGCTTACCGTCGATCTGCTGTTCGCCAGTACCGTCCAGCGTCGCTGAGCCGGAGTTGATCAAGTGAAGAATACCGCCGGCAGCATGGCCTGTCAGCTCGTGGCCCGTCACGCGTTTAACGGATTCAGGACTCCAGTACGTACGCACATCGGCGAAAATTTGCGCCGTATTCGTCAGCAAGTAGCCGAAGAGCATAACGACGCCATTCAAGCTGTCATTCTCCGTCGATACGAGGAATGGAGGACGGATGCCGTTCCAGTCAAAGGAAGAGTTCAAGATCGACTCCATAAAGTCACCGTTCGGGAAATGGTCCGTCCATTGACGTTGACCCTGGAAGCCGGAGACGATCGCATTATGTCCCATCGCCTCTTCACCGAAGCCAAGCTCAGCTAGACGCGGATTGCCAACCATCAGATCGCGGGCGATGAGTGCCATTTTGACAACAGTCTCCCAGTCCTTGTCCTTCTGCTCACGCGTCGTTTGAATGCTGGCCGGGTTGTTGTCCGGACCCTCGAGGCAGTTTTCTTTCGTCCATGCAAGCGCTTTCTCGAATTCCGCAACATCATAGATTTGCTCTTCGAAGCGGCGTACAAATTCGGACATATCGATATATTCAGTGCGCATGCCCAGATACTCCTGGAAGAACGCATCATTAACGATGGAACCAGCGATACCCATCGATACAGAGCCCATCGACAGATAGGATTTGCCGCGCATGTAAGCAACAACCAGACCTGCATTTGCGAACGAAAGCAGCTTGCTCTTCACATCCTGCGGAATCGAAGTGTCAGATGCTTCTTGTACCTCTTGACCGTAGATACCGAAAGCAGGAATGCCTTTTTGCGCATAGCCGGACAATACAGCAGCCAAATAAACCGCACCAGGACGCTCTGTGCCGTTAAAGCCCCATACTGCGTTTGGAATCGATGCATTCATGTCCATCGTTTCCGTACCATAACACCAGCAAGGCGTTACCGTTATCGATACCCCTACATTTTCACGGGCAAATTTATCCGCGCAAGCAGCTGCTTCCGCCACGCCGCCGATGGTGCTGTCTGCAATGACGCATTCCACCCGTTCGCCGTTCGGATAGCGCAAGTGCTCCGAGATCAAATCGGCGACCGATTGCGCCATATTCATCGTTTGTACTTCAAGCGACTCGCGAACCCCTTTGCGACGACCGTCAATCGTTGGACGAATACCGATCTTCGGGAAACCACTTTGAAAGCGATATGCTGTATCCACCATAATAAACCCTCCAATGTTAAAATGAGTGCCGGTATCGAATCATTTGCGTTACCGATAACTCCAATTTATCAAGGCTGTACCTTGCTGTCAACTTCTTTCTCTTGTAATATAAAATTATGATTTGACGCGAGGAGCTTAACGGTATGGTTACGATCTATGATATTGCCGCCAAAGCGAATGTATCGGCTATGACGGTTTCTAGAGTTATCAATAACACAGGACGGATTAGCGAGAAGACGAAGGCTAAGGTCAAGAAAGTGATGGAGGAAATGAATTATGTGCCGAATCAGATGGCGCGCAGCCTCGTTCTTCAGCAGACACGGATTCTTTTTCTCCTAATTACCGATATTACAAACCCCTTCTATACGACATTGTCACGCGGAGCGGAGGATGCCGCTACGAAAAACGGCTATCGCCTCCTGTTCGGCAACAGCGATGAGAATCTGGAGAAGGAAGCCGGCTACATGAATACGATTCTGACTACGCGGGTAGACGGCGTGCTCATCGCTCCTACCGGCGATCCTTCACTGCCTCACCTAGAGCAGCTGCGCTTGCATAATATTCCGTTTGTGCTGCTCGACCGTGAAGTACCCGGTATCGAATGCGACATCGTGCTTGGCGATAGCAAAGAAGGAGCCCGGCAGCTCGTTGACCAACTGGCCAGCCAAGGCCATAAGCATATCGCCTTGGTTAATGGCTCCAGCTCTGTCTCCAGTGCCAGAATGCGGCGGTTAGGCTATGAGGAGGCGCTCAAGCTGAACGGACTGCCGCTGCATGAAGATCGGGTTTTCGAGACGAGCTTCGGCCCGCGCAGCGACCTGACCGGCCTTGACGCATGGATCAGCTCGCTGGATCCGCTGCCTTCGGCCATCGTAGCCGGCAACAACGTGCTGGCTGTCGAAGTGATCGGACTGCTGCGCAAACGCGGACTGCGTATCCCTGAAGACATCTCCATCGTCTGCTTCGATGACTTCGGCCCCTACTCCGAGATCGATCCCTTCATTACAGTGGTCGCGCAGCAAGCTTACCAATTCGGCTATATGGGCATGCAGATGCTCATCGACCGGATTCAGAACCGCGAGGATGCCGGTCCGTGGAAAAAGATCGTGCTCCCCGCTGAGCTCGTCGTCCGCAGCTCTGTGAAGCGGCTGGTTGACTAAGCAAGCGGGCGGGTATATAAATGAAACTGTGCAATTCAGCTATTCCTCTCCCGGCTTAGACATTCCTTAAACGAAGCGGCTTCGCAAATAGCGAAGCCGCTTTCGTTTGTGGCAGTTGTCTAACGGCCTAACGGCCAGTAAATATGCTTGAAGGCAGCTAAGAGGGACTTCGCTGATCACTTCAGCGTTGCATTTTCGCTATTAACGGAGAATTGAGTCGCCAAAAGGGACTAGCTAGAACTCATCATGGCTGCCCTCTGAATGGCTTGCAACGAAGCAGCTTCGCTAATTAACGAAGCTACCTTCGCTGCAGGAGTCAATGTGCGGTTGTTACCGCAGCGGAGCGAAGCAAACTTCGCTATTGGTGAACCAAGGTTCGCGAAGAACGAAAATCACTTCGCTAATTGAACAAAACGGCTTAGAGCATAGGCAAATAGCGAATATGGCTTCGTTAGATAGCGAAGCAGCTTCGCTGGAGGCGCAAAACAGCTTTGCAAAAAAAAGACTAGCCCTTGAGCATCAAATCTGCTCAAAGGCCAGCCTGGTTTACTGTTTAAAACTACTCAACTTTAATGGAATCAAAGAATTTCTCTTGAACAAGCTTAGCTGCAGCATCCAATTGACCTTGCAGGTCAGTGCCTTTTTTGGAGAAGACTTCTTGAATGACGTTAGCCATAGCGCCGTAGTAATCTTGCGTGTTGTACTGCGCTTCTGCTTTACCGTCCAGCAATTTATTCGATTCAGCGTTGTATTTGTATACATTGTCGTATTTGTCGAAGATTGCTTGAAGTTTTTTGCCATATTCCGAATCCGCTGCAAAGTAGTTGATGTGCGGCGGAATAAAGAATTTGCCTTCCGTTTTACGAGTTTGGATATCCTTCTCGATTGCTGCCAAATAGTTGTCTGTGAAATAGTCAAACGTAATGTAGCGGAATGCCATTTCTTGCTCGTCTTTCGTAGCGTTAGGGTTAATGATCAGGTAGTCGCCACCCAGAACGCCAGTGTGCTTGCCGCCTTTTTCAGCTGCAGGCATCGGGTAAGTCAGAACGTCTTCAATTTTCATACCGCCTTGGTTCAAAGCTTGCTCCAGAATGTTCTCAGCACCAGCCATAACCATTGCTGTACGTCCATTTGCAAATGCGCCTAATGCATCGCCCCAGCCCAGTGCCCAGTCTTGCGGAATAACGTTTGCTTCCCATCTCAGCTTGTTGTAGAACTCAAGCGCTTTCAAGCCAGCTTCGGAGTTGAATGCAGATGTTACTTTGCCGTCAACTGTTTGCACATCGCCGCCTGCTTCGAACAAGAAGTTCGTCCAGTTCCAGCCAGCTTCTGTTCCTTTACCCATAGGAGCGATACCAGCGATGCCTTTTTTCGTGTCGGCTACGCCTTTTGCTGTGTTCAGCATATCTTCCCAAGTCCAGTCATAGGAAGGAAGGGCAACGCCTTTTTCATCCAGCATTTTTTTGTTCACAACAGTCGTTACTACGTAGCCTTTTTGCGGTACGCCGTAAATTTTACCGTTGATGTTAAACGTGTTTTGCAATACAGGGTTGATTTGATCTTTGAATTCATAGTTATCATACAGTTCAGTGATGTCAGCCGCCCAGCCTTTTTACAACCAGGAAGCTCGCTTCTGTCGCAAACGTGTTGTAGAACGTTGGCGCTTCATTCGCAGCCATTTTAATTCCGATTTCTTCCGGTTTATAGTGCCAATCGCTCTTCACGATTTCAACATTCGGATAAACGGCGTTAAAACGTGCAATTTTGTCGTCTTCCATCTTGCGGTTTTCCACTTGGTCAGGCAGCGGATAGTAGATACTGATTTTAATTTTTTCTTTGTAATGTCATCTTCCGGTGCCGCCGTTGCGTCTGTCGTAGCTTCCGGTTTTTGCGTTTCCGTGTTCGGTTCTTTTGTCGGTTCGTTGTTGTTTTTGCTTCCGCCGCTGCAAGCCGAAAGCATGGAGATCAAAAGGACAAGACTGATAAAAATGCCTGCGTATTTACGCATGGAAACTCCCCTTTTCGCTTCGAAATGTTGTTGCATATTCATCATAAGGGAGCGCAGCGATACAACACGAGGTGTATTCCTATTCCGATTGTGTGCATCATTACGCTCCGTGAAATTTGTCATTAGCCTTTTACTCCGCCCAAATGCAAGCCTCTCATAATGTACTTTTGGAAGACCAAGAATATGGCGATCGGCGGAAGCATGACGAAGGTCAGAATAGCGAAGCGAATGTTGACATCCATCCTTTGTGCTTCTATGACATACTTGTAAATAGCCGTTGCCAGCGGATAGCGTTGGTTATTGTGCATGACGAGCGATGGCCAGAACCAGTCATTCCATGCCGTCGAAAAGACGAAGATCGCGAGTGTCGAAAAGATCGGAATCGACAATGGTACGGCAATTTGCGTGTACGTTCTCCATTCAGAGGCTCCGTCGATTCTTGCCGCTTCGAACATTTCAAAGTGAAGGTCGTCGAAGAAATTTTTAAGCAGCAGCAGGAAAAATGCATTAGCGCCAGCCGGCAGCCAGAATGCTGCAAACGTATTCAACAGTCCCAAATCCTTCAGGTTCAAAAAGTTCGGAATGATGTACGTTGTTGGAGGAATAAACAGCGTCATCATGAAGAAAAACTGCACCATTTTTTTACGAGGCACATTAAGCTTGGATAAGCTGAATGCAGCAAGTCCCAGCACGCCGATCGTTACAACCATATTGCCCAGGAAGATAAACATCGTATTGCGGAAAAAGAGCGGAAGCTCAATGAAATTCCACGCTTTCTTGTAGTTCTCGAAATGCCATCCATCCTGCGGCAGGAAATGCGGCGGGAAAGAATTGACCTCCACATTTGCCTTCATACCGTTGAACAACGTAGACAAAATCGGATACAACATCGATGCAACCATAGCAATAATAACGAGTATCATGATACCGTAACCGATCTGGTTCGGTCTTCTCTTAAAGTCATGCGGGGACATTATCCCCCTGTCCAATGGCTTCATTGTTAGTTTTCCCCTTTCCGCTGCAGCCTGTATTGCAAAACGCCGATGCCGCCCAATACGAGGAACATGAGTACACCCAGCGCCGATGCAACGCCGTAATCAAGTCTCGTGAACGCATTCTTGACGATATATAGCGAGTACGTAAGCGTCGCTTTATTAGGTCCGCCGTCAAGCATAGCGAGTTGAGATTGATAGCCTTGCGTTGTTGCAATAATTTGCAGAATCAAGAGAAGTCCAACCAATTTGCTGATGGAAGGCAATGTAATGTACCGGATCCGGTTCCAGACGCCGGCGCCGTCAATTTCAGCCGCTTCGTACCAGTCGCGAGGAATACTAAGTACAGCAGCCAAATAAATCAGCATGGCAGAACCGAAGGATTGCCAAGTTTCCATGAAGACAATTGATATCATCGACCAGCTTTTATTGGTCATAAAGGCTATGGGGTCCAGTCCCATTTTTGTGATTAGCCCGTTGATCGGGCCAACAGAATCATAGAACCAGCGCCATAGGCCGTAGAGAACGACAAAGGGAAGAACGTTAGGCAAATAAGCAGCCACCCGTACAAACCCTTGAAACCGGCGCAATTCAGATATTGCAATCGCAAACAATATCGGAACCCAGAAGCCGATAACAAGACATAGCAACATGTAATATAACGTATTTTTCACTGCAATCAATACATCGCTGTCGCCAAAGACGGACTTATAATTGTCGAAGCCGACAAAATTGTCGCCTTTGACAAAATCGATGTGATAGAAGCTGTATACAAATCCTTTTACAATCGGCACCCATAGAAACAGGATGAAGATTGCAATTGCGGGCAATAGAAACAAGAGTCCCCAAAAATATTTCCTTGTCCCGCGGGCCAGCCTGCTCTTCTGCTTAGGTGCGGTATCCGGCGGCCCATACATAGCTGGTGTTGATTGTTCCATTATGTCTCCCTCATTTCTTATCTATCGCTCCATCTCATTGTAGAAAAAAAGACCCCTACTAGATAAGGTGCGTATCTAAGCTAATGATAGGCAATTTTACTTCTTTAGCTCGCTAGGACTAATTCCGAAATATTTTTTGAAAATTTTGCTAAAATGCTCGGGCGATTCGTACCCGACCCGTTCCGATATTTCATAGCGCCGCAAGTCGGTCTGAAGAAGCAGCCGACGGCTCTCTTCCATTCGCAATTTAATAACATACTCCCATAAATTGATGCCGGTTTCCTTTTTGAACAAGTAGCTTAAATAATTCGGGCTTACGTGATTGTTATGCGCGACCTCATGCAAGGTCAGCCCCTTTTGCGCATAACGTTCGTGAATGTACGTCTTCGCTTTGTCTACGATCATGCTGGTCTGTGCGCTCAGCTCTTCTTCGGATGGCTGCTTCGGATAGAGACTCCAATTGAAATCACCGTAATAAAAGACGAAATGATCCGGATGCTGCCCGCTGAGCTGCAGCGCTTTGTTCGATTGCTCATTTAATACATTGAGATACTCGATCCCTTTCATAATCTGACTGATTCCGACCATGCTCGATATGCCTAAAAACTTATGAATGTTGAAATTAAGACTGCGGCCGATCATATCAAGCTCATTGACACGATCAGCTCCCGCTTCCTCATACTGCTCCTCGTTCCATTGCAAAATAACGCCGATTTCTTGATCGGAGCAATAGAAGGCGGTATGGCTTCTCTGCTCGTTGAGCAGCTCGTTCGTTATGTTAAGTGCGGCATATTGCAGCAGCTTGCTGTCACCACTAACAAGCTTTCGTTTGCTGTCGTCTGGCCCGCCTTTCCAGTTTAATCGAATACGCAGCATCGAGAAATACGGGCCGGCCAGCCGAATCCCGTGCTTCGCTTCCAGCTTCCCCGTAAGCTCGATTGCACCTCGCGGATCAGCTACGAGACGGTTTAGCCAATCCACGCTTTGCGGGAGCGGTTCTGCCATATGAAAATGCTCCCGCAAGCCCGCGATGAGCTCATCTTGCCCCGCCGGCTCCGGCTTGCGCATTTTGAGCAGCACATTCCTTACCGTATCCAGAAATTGATCGCCATTCAACGGCTTGATCAAATAATCCTTCGCCCCGAGCCGCAGCGCCATTTGCGCATACTGGAATGTCTCGTGAGCGGATATGATAATGGTCTCTATCCAAGGCTTAATCATTTTCGCCTGCTGCATCAATTCAATGCCGTTCATCGTTCCCATTTGTATATCTGTAACTAGCAGGTCAATATCCTCCGCCCGCAAGTAATCCAGTGCCTCGTATCCATTATGCGCCATGTGAATCGTCTGAATATCGATGCCAGAAGCGGCCAGAAGGCTGCAAAGCCCTTTACAGATCAACGGTTCATCATCAACGACCAATATCGTATACATCGCTTCGCTCCCCCATTTCAACAGCAACTGGAAGTATGATCGTCACAATCGTACCGCCGCCGCCGCGTTTACTATAATGAATGCCATACAAGTTGCCGAAATGCAGCCGGAGCCTTTGATGAATATTTCGGATTCCGTAGCCCAGCGGCGACGGATTAGAGGGTTCTTCATTCAGCAGTCCCTCAATTGCTTTGTAATCCACTTCCTTATAGCCGTTATCCTCTACACGAATGAGCAGTTTGTCTTCCTCGTAAGCTGCCGATATGACGATCTCCCCATCCTCGCCCATATGCCGAACGCCATGTAAAATCGCATTTTCGATCAACGGCTGCAAGGTGACCTTCGGAATAAGATGATGCATCATCTCGGCCGGGACGGACCAAATCACTTTGAAGTCATAATCATAACGTTTCAATTGCAGATGGACGTAAGCCGCCGCATGCTCCAGCTCCTCTGCAAGCGTGATAAGCTCTCTCCCGCGGCTTAAGCTGATCTTCATCAGCTTGGACAATTCCTTAATCATCTCAGCGGATTCGGACTTGCCTTCCAGTGAGCTTTTCCAATAAATGCTTTCCAGCGTGTTGTACAGCAAATGCGGATTAATCTGCTGATACAAAATTTGCAGCTGATTTTCCTTCTGCTTAATTTCCATCTTGTAATTGTTATGGATGAGCACATTCAATCTCCGTGCCATATCGTACATCGCGGCTATGAGAACACCAACCTCATCGTTGCGCCCTCCGCCGGGGGTCTCCGGTACACGTCTGCCCGGCTCGTAGCCTCGGACGAAGGAAGCCAGCTTCTGAAGCGGTCTCATGAGCGATCGCCAGAAATAGACGATCAGAATACATCCAAACAGCGCGTATCCGATGGAAATGAATTGAATAACCCGCTTCAGTTCATTCTGCTGCTGCAGCAGTGATTTGACCGGAATTTTATAAATCAGCCGGTGCTGTGATGTCTCATTCTCATGCATTACATAAATGTAATCCCCCGTCATGATGGGACGAGCTTCACCCTTGCCGAGGTAAACGTTTTCAGGGAGCGAAAGCGTCGTTCCCATCATGCCTGGCTCGTTGGAAGCGAGTACCTTGTTACTTGTATCTGTAAAATAGATTTCACTGCCCGGCAGCTCGACCGACTGCAGCGACTCGCCGATTTTTTTCTCCATCTTGGTGGCAATCAGCACTCCGATGACGCCGTGTCCCTCGGATGTCGTATATACCGCGCGGACGTAGGCGAGCGTCTGCTTTTTCAGCAGCATATCATTGCTTTCTGTAATGCGCATAAAGCCCTGCCCTCTTTTCTCAACGGCGGCATCAAACCATACAGGCTTGTTGGCTTTATTAAAGAAATACACACCGCTTGGCGTCACTTGGAGCTTTGGCGCAAAAAAATAGTAATCATTCGGATCGTAAATATAAAGAGAATAATAGACTGCCTCTCCGCCGTTCAAAGGCGTAGAATAGGCGGCAAGCAGCTTATCCATTTTGTCATATTTGCGTACGCGTTGAATGACCGTATCGGATTCTCTAGGAATTAGCTGCTGTGTCGTCGGATTTTGAATAATCGTCGTCGTAATTCGATTAACGGTATCAATATCCCGTTCAATCAGCGTATGATTTTGCTTGTTCAGCTCGACATAGGCATTGGTTACATGGCGCTTCAAAATTTGCTCCGCCTTGTTGTTGCCATACCACTGAAGAAGGAAGGTTGGTATAACCAGGATCAGAAACAGCAGAATCAGCTGCTGCCTCACTTTAATGCTCGTCATCGGATTTCTAAAGCCCGCTCTCATCTAGTGCTGCACCCCCAGCTCTTATCCTTAATATAGCAAAAAAGCGAACATCCAGTATGTTTAATTTTACTTATTTTATAGTTGTTTTTACCGAATTTGCACATCCCGACTTCAATCGACAAATGCAGCAAATTACTCCTTACAAAGTTGTGACTTTGGAATCATATACAATCTTTTCCAGAGAAAGCATAATAATTCTGGCAGTCTGTTTCGATGTCGATAATCGATAAAGAGGAGTGTGAGCCCATGTCCAAACCCATTCTCATTCTGACTGGCGACGGAGCTGAGGTTTTAGAAGTCTACTATCCGTATTATCGTGTGCTGGAGGAAGGTTACGAGGCTGTTATTGCTTCCCCGGAAAAGAAAGTGCTGCATACTGTCGTTCATGATTTCATCGAAGGCTGGGATACCTATACAGAAAAGCCGGCGCATCTGCTTGCTTCTCATATCGGCTTCGCCGACGTGAATCCCGCCGACTACGCAGCGCTAATTATTCCAGGCGGAAGAGCGCCAGAATATATTCGCCAGAACCCGGAGCTGCCGCGCATCGTTCAGCATTTCCTCGACACAGACAAGCCTGTAGGTGCAATTTGCCACGGTGCTCAAGTCTTTCTGGCGCTGCCGGACACTGGCTACTTTAAAGGCCGCACTTTGACAGCCTACAATGCCTGCAAACTTGAGGTTGAACGCTTAGGTGCTACTTATGCTGAGAATACGCTTCATGTAGACGGCAAGCTCGTCAGCGGCCATGCTTGGCCGGACCTGCCCGGCTTCATGCGGGAGTTTCTAAAGCTTGTCCGTCAAGAGAATGCCGGCAAAGAGAGTGATAGCGAAGCGTTATCGCTGTAGCCGTCCCGCAAGCTCTTCCCCGCCGTATTGCATAATAAACGGCAGCCGGGGCGATGAGCATATGCTCAGTTTAAATCGCCTCTAGCTGCCGTTGATAGATTAACAGATGCATGTTTTCTTTTTGCTGCCGATTCTGCCCATCGTTTCAATTTTTTCAATATAGGCTTTCGCCAGCGGCACTTTACAGGCGGTATCGCCAACATCGACATGTACTTTGCCGATCGCTTCTCCGGCCGCCTTTGCTTCCTCCGTCAGTTCCTGTAAATAAGCGCCAACCGAAATGACGAACTGATTCATGGAATAGCGTACGCGATTCCGCTCGCTGTGAATGGTAGTACGCACTCTAGCCAGATAGTTCCGGATTTCTTCTATATTGAGTTCTTCGTCAGGCGTAATCGACACATAATTGGAGTAAGTGCTCCAGCCGCATACCGCGATCAGTTCTTCCTCAGATTCTATCCATTCAACAGCCAACTCATGAGCATATGCGCTTTCCGCCGCTACACCTGCAACTGTATATTCCGCAAGTGCGTGCCAGTACGCCTTTTGAACCCATTTTTGGAGCTCGGCCTTTGTTATCATTTTGGGATTTATGGTCAGTCCCGACAAATACATCGCATCGTAGTTTCCCGATTCATAAAGCTGCAGCGCCAGCTGCTGATCCTTTTTAACCGGTTTGACCAGCTTCTTCATATCACCGATTTTGACGCCGAAGAACGGCTCTTTCGCCCCATGCCGTATATAGGTTTTTTTCGTCTGCTCCGTACCCATTCCGGCCAATGCTTCCATTACTTCTTCGTAAGTCATTAGGTTTCGAGTCCCCCTTCTTAGCCACTGACGAAGCATAGTTCGCTTGTCCTTGTTAGTATATCGGAGAGAGCGCTTTCCCTCAATACAAATGTTCCGGTTAAAGTCGTATGAATGACAAGCGGGATGAAAATAATAAAGCTGCCTCAAACAGGTTCGAAATCAACCTTTCGAGACAGCTTTTATATTAATCCCCGATTGGGAACCAGTTCGGCGTACGCTCGACGGTTCTCCGTATCGGGTCGGGTTTGTTGTAATTGTTGTCCGAGGATGGAGCAGCTTTGGTTGTGCATGCCCCTTTATGTCCGCCATTCGCTTCAAACGGCTTTCCTAGCGTATGGGATTCTTCCTTACCGCCGCCTGCATGGTCAAATAAAAGCTGATAATCTCGATTCATCTGCTGCATCATTTCCTTTTCTTTGGCTTGCTTCAAACTCAAGCATGTTCAATTGCTCTGTCAGTTCCATAAACCAGGTCTCATCCCAGGTCGAAAGTGCAAGATCGATCAGATTACGAACAGAAGCCTCATCCTGTTCAATCTGCTCCGGCAGCTTTTTCAGCCATTTCTCGCGTACAACCGTCGGCTTGCCAATCGAACGCTCATTATCCGATTTCACCACATTGACCTTCACGATTCCTTGCAGTGCGTCTATTTGCTCAACAAATCCAAAAATGAATTCACCGTTAACCGTTCTTCCCTGTACCCAGTCGCTCACTTCGTATTTCATGACAGACACCGCCTTAATCAAGAATAGTCAAACTGTAACTTTATTTAGTACTGTAATAATAAAATACACAGTTGAAGATGTCAAGCGGTTGTTGGGGGAAAATTTAAAGAAGGTAGTCTATTCGGCTAACTTCATAATATCGAGCATGTCGTGGCGGAAAAAGAAAAACCACATAGGAGTGTATACTCACATGTGGTCAAATAACTATAACTATTTATCCTATTGTCCTAATCGATTTTATTAAGTCGTAATCATAAATACTGAGATAATTTTTTGGTGTGATGTATTTCCTTATAGATGCTCTTTTGATTGGATGTACGATTTCCCATTTGTCTACATCAAGATTAGCATACAAAACATTCGTTTCCCTGCTTCTTTCAACATGCTCAACTTCACCAATAAAAAGGAAACTGTTCTCTACCTCAAACCAATTAAAATCAAACTCCCTATTAGATAGGTACTTGTTAGGGTTATTTCGAAATACTTTTACAGCAATGTTTTCTTCCAGATTTGAATTAATATTTGTTTTGGCAATCCATCCTGTATCAAGCACATATTTTGATTCTGTTACGCAAATATAATTTCCGGCTTCTAATTTCAGTTGTGCATCTTCGAGTTTTACTGCAAATTTTATTGGAACAAAGTTAAGCAAAATTGCAATTAGTAATACAGATAACGTTATAGAGAATGCTGCTCTCTTCACTCTGCCAACTTTATCTGACAACATTGACATCACCCTCATCGTGTAAACTTCAACAAAGTACGATTAGCCTAATTGTACGGTGTATACGTGTGACTGGAACATTAATAAACAACAAGAGTCCGCCAACTCTCACAGCCGGCGGACTCTTGTTGTTTATTTGAATTTGTACGTCCAGAACCGCTCGGTTCCGAAGCGTTCGCGCACTTCTCTGCGCTTCCAGCTGTCTGGCCCCTCGAGCTCCTTGATCTGGAACTGCGAACGGTGCGCAAGCACGGAGGCGACCTTTTGCTCCAAAAAGTCGTTGACATCATTATACACATCGGGCTCGCCGATATTCTCGACCGTATTTCTTGAGAAGGCCAAGCATAGTACCGGAGGCCGCTCGTTGACCGGCAGACGGCCAACCGTTCTTACGACAGCAGCACCTGTCGCATCATGATCGGGGTGGACACTGTATCCCGGATAGAATGTAATAATAACATCCGGCGCAACCTCTTTGATCAATCCGTCGATTGTTTCGTCCAGCTTGTCCTGATCTTCGAATTCGATCATTTTATCATGGAAGCCAAGCAGCCTTAAATCTTGGATACCTATGGCAAGACAAGACTCCTCCAGCTCTTTCTGGCGGAATTTCGGCAGCGTCACACGGTTGGCAAAAGGCGGAATTCCCATCGTCCGGCCCATTTCGCCAAGTGTTAAGCAGCCATAGGTGACATGCGAGCCATTCTCGATCGCTTTAGCCAGCGTTCCAGACAGGCCGAAAGCTTCGTCGTCGGGATGCGGTAAAATGACGAGAATGCGTTGATACGGTTGAAAAGTTGCCATCGATATGTGCTCCTCTCTTACCTTGTTTCTCTAAAACGGGCTTGGACTTAGCTGCAAGGCGACTACAAGCTTGCCCTGTCCGTCATGACCAGCCAATATGAGCCGTTCTTCATCCAGCTCGTCCCAATGTGTCAAGCCTTCGGAATAGATCCAGCCGGTCGCGGCTTTAAGCCCTACCCGATACGGGCCTTCTCCAGCGATAGAGCCCGCTGAGTAGTGAATAACAGCATTCGTAATAAAAGTAGCCGCCGGATGTTTCGAGCTGTCATTATGGGCTGCATAAGCGCCCGATGTCATCTCGACATGTACATATAGCGACTGATCCTTCCAGGCATCGATTCGTTGCTGGACTCTCTTCTGATTAATAAGCTGCATGCCGTTGCTCCTTCCAAAGCCAATATGGAATGGCGGCCAATGGCCGCCTCAAATTTAATTCTCCGTAACCAGTTCCACTAATGTGCGGACCATTACGCCGGTAGCGCCTTTAGGCTCCCAGCCTCTGCTGCGGTCCAAGAAGGCAGTTCCTGCGATGTCCAGATGAACCCAAGGCAGCTCCTCGGCAAATGCGCCGACAAACAAGCCACCTGTAATCGTACCCGCATAGCGGCCGCCCGTATTTTTCAAATCGGCTGCATCGCTGTTCAACTGCTTCTTGTACTCCGGATAAGCCGGAAGCTGCCATACCCGCTCGCCGCTTCGCTCCGAAGCCCGCTTCACCTGCTCCATCAGCGCTTCATTGTTCGTCACGGCGCCAGTTGCATCAATGCCAAGCGCAGTCAGCACAGCACCAGTCAGCGTCGCGATATCCACAAGCTTCGTAGCGCCGCGGCGGATTGCCGTCGTCAAGCCATCGCCAAGGACAAGCCGTCCTTCAGCATCCGTATTGACGACTTCAACCGTCAATCCGTTCATCATCTTAATGATATCGCCAGGCTTGAACGCACGATCCGAAGGCATATTTTCTGCTGTAGGCACTACAGCGACGATATTAACGGAAGGCTTCAGCTCGCCGATAACGCGCATCGCGCCTAATACAGCTGCTGCGCCGCCCATATCGGAGATCATCGCCTCCATACCCGCTGCTTTTTTCAGCGAGATGCCGCCTGTATCGAAAGTAATGCCCTTACCGATAAGCCCCCATGTCTCAGCATCATCGTGAGCACCTTTATAATGAAGCACGATCATTCGCGGCGGATAAACGCTGCCTTGACCTACTGCGAGCAACCCGCCCATTCCTTGCTCAAGCGCTGTCCATTCATCAATAATCTCGATATCCAAATCATATTCCCGCGCCAGATCCTCGGCATAGGTGGCCAAGTCCTCGGGACGCAGCCGATTTCCGGCCATATTCGTTAAATCTCGTGCCGCAATGACGCCGTCAGCCACCGTATGCCCAAGTGCGATGCCGTTCGCCCATTGGCGGGCAAAGCTGTCGGGATCGGCAAGCTGCGCCGCTGGAGCAAACGTTAGCTTCGGAAGCGAATACCGCTGCTTCTCGTTACGCAGCTCAGGAAGCCTGTCATGTACCGCCAGCCTTAGCCCTTCCGTTAATGCCTGAGCTGCCGCTCCTGGCGACAGCTTGCCCGCTAGTATGCTCTCCGGCAGCAGCAGCTGCACGGTTTGCGCTTTAAGTTTCATAATTGCTTTAGATGCAACTGCACCAGCCAGCCGCAGCCCGTCTAATCCCGCATCTTCGCCGATGCCGACGAATACGATATGGCTTGCGGAATGGAGTCCCAGTGTAGCGAATGCCTCTGCTTGTTCAAGCTCGCCTCTGAACAGCCCTTTCGTTTGAGCAGCACGCAAGGCGTTGTCGATTTGCGGCTGTACCCATTGCGCCTCCTGCTCCTTCAGCTCAGAAGGACTAATTAGACGAATGACAGCTTCCACTGTTCCGGCTGAAGCCGCAGTCTCATATGTAAATGATGTACTCATCAATAATTCCTCTCTTTCAAAAACAAAATCGGGGTGCATACCCCGATTTTAATCGTTTATTCGGTTAATGGCAAATAGATTGTAAACGATGTTCCGCTTCCTTCCAAGCTATCAACACGTATGGAGCCGCCATGATTGCGGATAATTCGATAACTTACCGACAGGCCAAGACCGGTTCCGGCCTCCTTTGTCGTAAAAAAGGGATCGAATAGACGGGCCAATGTCGCCCTGTCCATTCCTTTGCCATTGTCTCTTAACGTTATCTCGGCATTCTGACCGTCGGAACGGGTAATGATATCAATTCTCCCCCTTCGCTGATCACTGACTTCTTCAATGGCATCCAATGAATTTTTCAAAATATTCAGAATCACTTGCTTAATTTGTTTGACGTCAATCGATACCATTACTTCCGTATCCTCGTCATAGGATTCGACATGGAATTGACAATTGCGCATTAACGCTTCACTTTCTGAAAGCAATACAACTTCATTAATCAGTCGATTGATCGATACTGATTTCTTCATGGGAGCAGAAGGTTTGGATGAGTTTAGAAATTCATAAATGATATCGTTGGCACGATCGATTTCCGCTAAGATAATGCGTGCGTACTCTTCCTTGCCAAGCTGCATTAAGTAGGGACGGAGAAGTTGTATAAAGCCTCGGATGGAGGTTAAAGGGTTCCGTATTTCATGGGCAATGGCTGCGGACATACGTCCCAGCATAGCCAGCTTATCGTTCTGAAGCGCGGTTTGCTCGATTTGTTTGTATTCGGAGACATCCTTGACGTTAATCAAAAAATCGCCTTCCAGCTGATCGCCGTATGTAACAGTGACAAGCAAATGCTTGCCATCCTTGTCCTGAAATTCATAATACCCGCTTCGGCGAAGAAACATTTCCTTATAAAGCCGCACGATCACTTTCTTAGTGGCCGTACTGAGCTGCCTATGTGTCAAAATTTCATTCAAGTTGCAGCCAATTAGCGTCTTGCGCGGTATATCCAGCATCTTAGCCATTTGAACGTTGATAAAAGATAAAATTCCATCGCTGTCAAACAGCGCAATGCCGTTATCCATATGCTGCAGCACATTTTCATATTTATTTTTAACCATTTCGAACGAACGATTAGAATGAAACAGCATCTCGCGCATTTCAGTAAAGCGCTGCTCCGGTGATTTTTCCGGAATGCGGTGCAAACGCAGCGTGACCATGACTTCAATCAGAAAAATAAAGGAACGATTATAAAGCTGGATTGCTTCGTCGGAATCGACATTCGCCACGATGATTAACATGCACTCTTCATGTATCGCGATAACTTCCTCTGGATGCATGCCATGCAAATCAGTACCGAGCTCCGATGCCTTGTAAAGGGACATTTCTTTTCCGCTCTTAACATATTCGGCAAGCGCCGGGAAATAGCGCTTTCGAATCAGCTGCATCATAAACTCCTCCCCGGCAAATCTATAGACATCATTGCAAATATTTATTTAATCATAAATTTTGTTAACAATAGATGTCAACCGGAAACTTTGTCGAAAAATGGTTATGATAGAAATAGATGGGTGACGTTTTTCCCGTGGCTGTACACCTATACTAGACTTAGAGGGTACTAGGAATGTTTCATAATAACGGAAATTTCCCCCTGTGAACCTGATCATTTTCGACTAATTTTATTATCCGACCTGCTCATTATTCTGGTGATGACGGCCTTTCCCCTTATGTTTATGACCGGAATCTTTACCGTTGCCGTTGTGGTTAACATTGTCATTGTTACCGTTGTTCTTGCCGTTTCCCTTGCCTTGTTCCTTGCTCTGATCCCCCTGTTTGCCTTTATCCTTGCCCTTGTCCTTACCGTTGCCGGAATTCCAGTTGTGACCGCCGCCCCTCTGCCCTCGTTCCTCTTTATCCTTTTTTCCGTGATTGTGACCCTCCCAGTCCCGGTGGTTGCCTCCGCTTTTACCTTCGTGCTCCCTGCCGGAACCTCCTCCTTTACGGTTGTCCTTTTGTTCCTTCCAGTCTCCCTTTTTGTCTGGTTCCTTTGGCTTATTCGGCTTATGCGGCGTTTCCGGTTTACGAATAGGATGCTTGCCCGGTGTAGCAGAAGGCTTATTGGGTTTATTGGTAATCGTTGCTGACGCAGGCTTGCCTCCATCGGTTGCAGGCTTGACTATGATTGGTGCCTTGCTTCCCTTATCTTTCTTTGCCTCATTCTCCAGCTTCTCTTTGTCCACAAGTTCTTTCAGCTTCTCTTTGCTCGTATGGTCAGACTGCTCAACGATCGTATTTACACCGCCGATTGGCTCTGTCACTTTATCGATAGACTGCTGTTTCAATGACTCTATTGGTATCGCATAACCTTCTGCCTTTGCCATCAAATAGACGGCCATCTTTCCTGAGGAGATTCCATTCATCGCCGCCTCATCGCGAAGTTCGACCGGAATCGACAGTGCCGTAATCTTTGTTTTCGTGTCGAGCGTTAATTGACTTATCATCCGCTTAATCGCCTGATCGACCTGCAGCGACAAGGCCGCTTCAAACTCGGGTCCAATCTTCGGATTCAGGAGCAAACTCGTAATGACGATATCTTTTTCAGGGCCGCTCAAATAATGGGCTCCCGCTATATTCTTCATAATTGAATCTGCAACCTGTTCAATCGGCTTACCCTTATAAGCTATATTTTTAATCATTTTACTGCCATCTTCATTCAGAGCACGCAGCTCCCACACATTTTTTCTTCGCATCAACACCGATTTCAATACTCGGATTGATATCCATGCTTACATAGGCAACAACGGGATGATTCTCGCTTTGGACGAAAAAGAGGATCGGCAGCATCAGCAGAATAATTGCGGCTGCAGCTCCAGCATACCAGTAGCTGCGCTTCCTTCTCGGCTTAGTAAAAGCAGCGGCAGTGGAAGCCCCCGCCCCTGTATTCGCTTCAAAGAGAATCTCTTCGCCAATCTGGACCTTCTCCTTCAGCGGGATGGATACGAATCTGCCGTCCGCCGTCATTACGACTGCCTGTTTCCCGTTCACTTGCATTACGACACCGCGATTCATCTTCCCGCCTCCTCACTCAAATCTCTCTCTTGTCCTGATATGTTCAAATAATCATATAAATAGGGATACGACCCTTGTAAAAGAAATGAAACTGCAATTATATATTTACGATTGCGCTCGACAGTTTTGCGCGACACGCCGCAAAGCTCTGTCAGTTCTCTGACCGGCAGCTTGCCGCTTGCGCGAAGATGCTCGAATAAATGCGTCTCTCCTGCAAGAGTAGAGGCAATGCCAAGCAGCATTAGCCTGGAATCTGCATGCTTTGGCGAGCTGTCCACCAGCTCCATGAAAGAGATTCCAAAGCTCTCCAGCTCTTTGCTATATTCCTGAATTTCCATCTTCCGTTCATCGGAAGCGAGCTTCATCTCATAGGCTTGCAATGCCTGCCTCGTCTCAATGGGATTATAGGTCTGCTCATCCTCATCCTGCATCTCGAAAGTGCTGTAAGGAAGCGATTGGGTATGCCTTTGCTCCTTGCGCACGAAGTCAATCAGCCGGCGTCGCATAACCGTTTCGGCGAAGCCCAGAAAGGATCTGCCGGATTCCGTTGAGAACTGATTAATGGCTTCATTAAAAGCCATCAAGGCAATGCTGAATTCATCATCCCTTGACGGATCTACGTAGCGTTTACAGAACCGGCTGGTTACTTTGGCGATATACGGTCTGTAGTCCGAAATAAATTGCTCCCGTAAGCTCTCATCGCCTTGCCTAATCTGCGTCACAATGGCTTCAGGAGTTTTATTTTGTTTTGTATCTGTTGGAGAAGCGGTCTTTCCGAAAAACCGTTTGAACAATAAGAGTAGCAAACCGCTCCACCTCTCTGTTATATGTATCGATAACGTTTTATGGATTTAGGGGGTAATAAATTAAATTTATGAGAATGGCCTTTAAACGGGCATTTGCCGCCTCGCGGCGGCAAATGAAAAGCCTCCCGTAAAAGGAGGCATCACAGGTCAATCAACAACATTAAACAGAAGTTCTTCTCTGCCTCAACTTATTGCGTCTGCCGTTTAAGGTGCCTAACCGTTTCTTCAATTGTTCTTGCCATTCCTTATCGCCGATCTGTCCGGCAAAACTCAGCAAATCCAGCGCCATATCAATCTGGCTAAGTACGACGTCCATCGGATCCTCGTTCTCATGATTGACGCAGTTTTCCAGCAGCGCTTTGTGTTCCTGCTCGACATACTCTTGAAAATCCACTTCCGCGGCGCCGTCGCCATGCGCGTATTCTGCCAATATTTCATATTCGTTCTCGATGAGATAATGAATTTCTACCCGGTGACAAACCGGACAGAACATTATAGGCACATTATGGATATGGGTCCGAAAATGTTTTAACGTTCCCTTCGTGCCAATCATACTTGCACCGCAGCAGAAGCTCATTGACGGCTCCCTCCTTATACGCCTGCCTGCATAACGCTGGCGAACGATAATGATTCGTTTCAATAACTTATTCTAGGCCGAGGGTCGAAATTCCTGCTTTACAAGCACATTTGCCCCGATATAGGCTGGTAAAATCCAAAAAAAGCCCGTGCCTTCCGGCACGGGCTTTCTCTTCAAATCTTACTTCGCAGTCAAATGCTGTTGGCCTGGTTTCCAGTTCATTGGGCACAAACCGCCGGATTGCAAAGCTTGCAGTACGCGAAGCGTTTCGTCAACACTACGGCCTACATCGTTGTGGTTAACCACTTGATATTTCACTTCGCCTTGCGGATCGATGATGTACAGGCCGCGAAGCGCGATACCTTCTTCTTCGATCAGCACGCCGTAGTCGGATGCTACTTTTTTCGTGATGTCTGCAGCAAGCGGGAAGTTCAGCTGGCCAAGACCATTATCGTTAACCGGCGTATTGATCCACGCGCGGTGGCTGTGTTTGCTGTCTACGCTGACGCCAAGAACTTCAGTGTTCAGCTTGGAGAACTCTTCAGCAGCAAGGCTCAGAGCCGTAATTTCTGTCGGACATACGAATGTAAAGTCCAGTGGATAGAAGAAAAGAACAAGCCATTTGCCTTTGTAATCCGAAAGAGATGCCGTACCGAAATCTTTACCGTCACCAGTTGCTGTATCCATCGTAAAATCAGGTGCCGGGCGGCCTACCAAACGTTCTGCCATATTGAATTCCTCCTTGACCTATCTATCATATTTTTTGTCACTTTATATAGGTGACTCACTTGATAAATCTTATCACCAGACGATAATAAAGTCAATATTAAAGTCTTTATTTTTTTATAATAATTATAATTAAGCTTTTTTCATTGCTGCAACGATAAGATCGCCCATTGCAGTCGTACCGATCGCTTTGCTCTTATCAACAGCGATATCGCCAGTACGGTGGCCAGCATCCAGCACGTTTTTAACAGCATCCTCAATAACTTGAGCTGCCTCGTGGTAACCGAACGTAAGACGGAACATCAGCGCAACCGAAAGAATCGTTGCAATTGGGTTGGAGATGCCTTGTCCTGCAATATCAGGAGCAGAACCATGGACTGGCTCATAAAGGCCAAAGCTGCCTTCACCCAGCGAAGCGGAGGACAACATGCCGATCGAGCCCGTCAGCATAGCTGCTTCGTCGCTCAAGATATCGCCGAACATGTTTTCCGTTACGATAACGTCGAAGCTCGAAGGACGGCGAAGCAATTGCATTGCGCAGTTGTCGACGAGTACGTGCTCCAGCTCAACTTCCGGATACTCAGGCGCAATCCGGTTAACGACTTCGCGCCACAAGCGGGAAGTTTCGAGAACGTTCGCTTTGTCGACCGAAGCCAGACGTTTGCCGCGAGTCATTGCAATATCGAAAGCTTGGCGAACAATACGCTCAACCTCTTGTACGTTATAGACGCAAGTATCAACAGCTTCTTCGCCATTCGCACCTTCACGGCGGAATTTCTCACCGAAGTAGATGCCGCCAGTCAGCTCACGAACAACAATCAGGTCCGTGCCTTCCAGCACTTCCGGTTTCAGCGTCGACGCTTCTTTCAAGCAATCGAATACCGTTGCAGGACGGATGTTCGAGAACAAACCCAGTTCCTTACGAATGCCCAGCAAGCCAGTCTCCGGACGAAGCTCCTTCGAATTGTTATCCCATTTCGGTCCGCCAACAGCGCCAAGCAATACTGCGTCTGCGCCTTTGCAAAGATCAAGCGTTTCTTGCGGCAGCGGTGTGCCCTTCTCGTCGATGGCGATACCGCCGAACAAACCGTTTTCCGTTTCGAATTGATAGCCGAACAGTTCTTCCGTTTTTTTCAATACTTTAAGCGCTTCGCCTACTACCTCGGGACCAATGCCGTCGCCTGCGATAACCGCGATTTTTTTAACTTCTGACATAATTCTGTACACTCCCTTATTTAAGCTCAATTAGCGATTCTCAAACTATTATCATTTGTACCACATTTCGTCCATTTAAACAAAGATATAAAATCTATCATCTTTATAGGCAATCCTTATAAGCTGACCCTTTCATCGCTATCCATGAAGCAGCTTCACATAAAAAGTACGGCTTCTTGGCCCATCAAACTCACAAAAATAAATGCCCTGCCACGTTCCCAGCAGCAAGCGTCCGCTGCTAACGATTACGGTCTGGCTTGTCCCGGCTGTAAGCGCCTTTAGATGAGATGCTGTATTTCCTTCCGCATGACGGTATTTCGGATGCTCCCACGGATATACTTCATCCAACCGCATTAGAATATCATGCTTAACGTCAGGGTCCGCGTTCTCCTGAATGGTAATGCCTGCTGTTGTATGCGGGCAATAGACGACTGCCAGCCCGTCCGACAGCCCTTCACGGGCGACAACAGCGGCTACCTGGCGCGTAATATCGATCATCTCGTCCCTTTTGGACGTTCGCAGCGTTTCTTTAATGACCATTTTCGTTCCTCTCCCTTTCAATTTGGATAACTCACTGCAAACTGAGCAGTCTGCGATAAGCAAATAAAGAAAAAAGCCCTGGAGAGGACTTTGTCATTAGAGCAGGAAACAGAATTATCCCGGCTTGCACAGAGCGAAGCGATCGGATACGCAAAGCATCCGGACTTGCTCCGGCGAACCGGGATAATATCGTTCATTTGCAGTCTAGTTTAGCTAGGCTGCCAATATGAATTGGACTCGTTAATTACTTCTTGATCCAGTGCATCAGTTCGCGCAGCTGTGCACCAGTTTGCTCGATTGGGTGAGCAGCTTCGTTACGGCGAGTAGCCGTCAGCATAGCACGGTTCGATTGGTTTTCAAGGATGAAGTCACGAGCGAAACGGCCGGATTGGATGTCTTCCAGAACGCGTTTCATTTCTTTCTTCGTTTCTTCAGTAACGATACGAGGACCTGTTACATAGTCGCCGTATTCAGCTGTGTTGGAGATGGAATCACGCATAGTCGCAAGTCCGCCTTCATACATCAGGTCAACGATCAGCTTCAGCTCGTGCAAGCACTCGAAGTAAGCCATTTCTGGAGCGTAGCCAGCTTCAACCAAAGTTTCGAAGCCTGCTTTAACGAGCGCAGAAGCGCCGCCGCACAATACCGCTTGCTCACCGAACAAGTCAGTTTCTGTTTCTTCTTTGAAAGAAGTTTCGATAACGCCTGCACGCGTACAGCCGATACCTTTTGCATAAGCAAGGCCGATTTCTTTCGCTTTGCCGGAAGCATCTTGGTGAATTGCGATCAAGCCAGGAACGCCAAAGCCTTCTTGGTAAGTACGGCGAACCATGTGACCTGGCGATTTAGGCGCAACCAGGAATACGTCTGTATCTTTGTTAGCTACGATTTGACCGTAGTGAACGTTGAAGCCGTGGGAGAACATGAGCGAAGCGCCTTTTTTAAGGTTAGGCTCGATTTCTTCCGCGTATACTTTTGCTTGTGTTTCGTCTGGCAGCAAGATTTGAACAACGTCAGCAACTTTAGTCGCTTCAGCAACTGTCAGAACCTCGAAACCGTCTTTTTTAGCAACGTCAGCGGATTTGCCTGGACGAAGGCCGATAACGACTTTCAGGCCGCTGTCGCGAAGGTTTTGCGCTTGCGCGTGGCCTTGGCTGCCGTAACCGATTACTGCAATTGTTTTACCTTGAAGAACGCTGATGTCTGAATCTTTTTCATAGTACATTGTAACTGCCATGTTAATGATTGCCTCCTTTGATTTAACCCTTTTGAACGGGTGTTTAAGCAGAGAAATTCGTTCTCCCCTTAAACTCCCGCTCAAAGCGGGATTGGTGATTTGGATAAATAGTAGACTGAACTAATTAGTGACTTCGATCTTATTTGCTGCCGCGGTTCAGCGCAGTTACGCCTGTGCGGGACAGCTCGCGAATGCCGTAAGGCTTCAAGAGCTCGACCATCGCATCGATTTTCTCGGTATCGCCGACAACTTGTACAATAAGCGAATGAGTGCCGATATCGACGACAGCCGCACGGAAGGTTTCGACAACGCCGAGAATTTCCGGACGAGCCGCAGGCTCTGCGCTTACTTTAATAAGCGCAAGCTCGCGGGCAACCATCGGGTTGGAGCTGAGATCGATAACTTTAATGACATCAATCAGCTTGTAAAGCTGCTTCGTTACCTGCTCCAGCGTATGGTCATCGCCGGAAGTGACGATAACCATGCGGGAGAGGCCTTGCTCTTCGCTTGTTCCTACTGTAATGCTCTCAATATTGAAGCCGCGGCGTCCGAACAAGCCGGATACACGTTGCAATACGCCGGGTTGGTCATTAACGATTACTGCAATTGTATGCTTTTTCATTACGCATCCCCCATGATCATTTCGTCGATCGTGCTTCCTTGGGCAACCATCGGATACACGTTTTCTTCTTTATTTACGACGAATTCTACGACCGCTGGGCCCGGATGGCGGAGTGCTTCCTCCCATACCTTGCGAGCGTCTTCCTTATTCGTTGCGCGGAAGCCGCGAACGCCATAAGCTTCAGCAAGCTTAACGAAATCCGGGCTGCCGGCGAGGTCGATATGGCTGTAACGGTTATCATAGATAAGCTCTTGCCATTGGCGAACCATGCCGAGCACTTGGTTGTTGATAATCGCGACTTTAACCGGAATGTTGTTGATCGCGCAGATCGCAAGCTCTTGCGCGCACATTTGCATGCCGCCGTCGCCGTTAATGGATACGACAACCCGATCCGGATTAGCCATTTGAGCGCCAATCGCAGAAGGGAATCCGAAGCCCATTGTGCCAAGACCGCCGGAGGTTACCCAAGAACGCGGTTTGTTAAAGTTGTAATATTGCGCAGCCCACATTTGATGCTGGCCTACGTCTGTTGTTACAATTGCGTCGCCGTTTGTCGTGTCGTGGATCATCTCCACAACCCATTGCGGCTTGAGCACTTCTTCCGAGTCGATATAGCTGAACGGGAACTCAAGCTTGGATGCTTGAAGCTTCGTACGCCAATCATCTGCCTTGTCAGCACGTTTCGCTTGCTGGTTAGCAAGCTGCAGAACAGTTTTCACATCACCAACGATCGGAATGTCCGTCGGAACGTTTTTGCCGATTTCAGCCGGATCGATATCGATATGAACGATTTTCGCCAGCGGTGCAAAACCGGAAAGTTTACCCGTAACGCGATCATCGAAGCGGGCTCCGATATTAATTAGCAGATCCGCGCTTTGAATCGATTTGTTAGCTGTGTACGTTCCGTGCATACCCGGCATGCCGAGCCACAAATCGTTGCCGCTTGGGAATCCGCCAAGACCAAGAAGCGTTGTCGTGATTGGAATTTCTGTCTTCGTTACGAATTCAAGCAATTCCTCATGAGCGCCGGAGTATACAACGCCGCCGCCTGCAAGAATAAGCGGGCGTTCCGCTTGCTCAATTGCCTGAATCAGTCTGTCGACTTGGAGCTTGTTCGGCGAAACCGTAGGGTTGTAGCCGCGGATGCTCACTTCCGTTACCGGTTTGAACAAGGCTTTGTTCGCCGATACGTCTTTCGGAATGTCGATCAATACCGGTCCTTTACGGCCCGAATTTGCAATGTGGAAAGCCTCATGAATAACACGCGGCAAATCTTCAACGTCGCGCACCAAGTAGCTGTGCTTCGTGATCGGCATCGTAATGCCGGTAATGTCCGCCTCTTGGAAAGCATCGCTGCCGATTAAGCTGGACATAACGTTGCCGGTAATGACAACGAGCGGTACAGAATCCATATATGCAGTTGCGATACCCGTTACCAGATTCGTTGCCCCTGGGCCTGATGTTGCAATACATACGCCAACTTTGCCGCTGGCACGTGCATAGCCGTCTGCCGCATGAATCGCTCCTTGCTCGTGGCGGGTAAGCACATGATTGAAATCGGAGAATCCGTGCATCGCGTCGTAAATGTACAACACTGCGCCGCCCGGATAGCCAAACACGCATTCGACGCCTTCCAGCACCAAACTACGGAGTAACATTTCAGAACCTGTAATTACTTCAGGTTTCTGCAATTTTTCGATTAATTCTTGCTTTGACTTCAGTGTTGCACTTTGCGTGACCATCTGCCATCCTCCTCCTAGCTTACTTCATACCTTTTTTTAGTTCGACGAAAACAAAAAAACCTTCCGCCCCTCTTGCTTCGCATAAATCGAAGACTCGAGGGACGAAAGGTTGAACTTCCGTGGTACCACCCAAATTCGTTATACATCTCTCGATGTATAACCTCAATAGGTAAGAACGTGTGTGCACAAAACGTCCATACCTGTGGCACAGTAACGCGTGCCTTGCGATTTCCCCTAATACGCAAATTGCTTTTCAGGGAAACAGCTCCGAGGTGAGCTCGCAAAAAGGGATTCTGGCGACGGTTGCAGCAAATCCGTCCACTCTCTGAGCAAAAGAGCCCTTAATACTTCGTCCTCATCATTGCCGATGACATATAAAAAATAAGATTGCTTTCATTATATTCCGTCAATTCTCTTACGTCAAGAACATTCCAACGGACAATTCCAAAAAATACGGACACGTTCCGCCAGCGCCTAAATGCACATATGATAGTATAGCCGTTTTTGGCAATCTCATTCCTAAGCAGGAAGGATTGTTTTGTTGATGCCAACGATTCGAATGCGAAACTCCAGAACCGATGATTCCGAGATATTCAGATTAATTCGCACGGAATTAATGCCCCTTGCCCATTCCGTTCACCCGCTTGATGCACATGCTGTACGTGAGCTGCCTGTCCGTTTCCGGACTGGCAAAACTTATGTTGCAGCTGCGGGCAAGACCTCAAAACCGTACGGATTTGTTCATTTTGAACAGTATGGTCCGCTTCTCTACATCGATATGCTCGTCACCCATCCTCATCATCGCAATCGGGAATGGGGTAAAAAACTGATGGCCAGCTGCGAAGCATACGGCTCAACGCATCAGTGCACACACGCAAAACTTTTTGTGGATGATATCAATACAAAAGCACAACGCTTTTACACCCGGCTTGGTTATCAAGCTGTCCGATATGATCCTGAATTGCGCTGCTACGAGATGGTTAAGACGCTTGCTCCGCCCCAGCCTCAGTCTGGAATCTAGTTCGTATTAGTAGCCGTTATAGCCTTGAGGACCATAGCCTTGGCCATAATTACCGCCGTAGCCTCCGCCATAGCCTTGACCGTAGCCTTGGCCATAACCGCCGCCATAGCCTCCGCTATTGTAGTTTTTTATGCCATATCCGCCTCCGTAGCCGCCGCCGTAGCCGCCCCCACATTTACCGCAGCCTCCGCCTCCGCAGCCGCAGCCTCCGCCTCCGCCTCCGCCGAAGAATGAAAGCGTCCCGATTGCTAGCAGATCAAACAATACAAGCGGGAGCAAAAACCCCTTTGTATGAACGGTTTTGCCTTTGGTCTTTTTCCTCAGCGGAGCAATGACGAGCTTGTTGTTATGCACCCGAACGAGTTTGCCTTTCACGACAGAACCATCTTTGCGCAACGCGTAAATTGTTTTGCCGATCAACTGCTTTGCCCGTTCCTTAGTGACATTACCCATGCCAAATCCCTCCCTTCCCCGTTGTTCTATAGTTTATTCGCTTTAAATCTATTTGCTTGTTTGTTTGTCCGATAGGAATGGGAATGGATATGGGTATATGTTGGAGAAGGCGGGGGGTTATTCTCGCATAGTCTATTTAGTACGAACATATTGTCTTCCTGATGGAAATCGCATACAATTACTGCATATTGCAGGGAGTGAAGCACACCCCGGCCTTGGCGTATTTGACGCTTTAGGCCCGGGTGTTTTTTTATTCCCCAGATTATCATTGAGGAGGCGTTGAGATGCATTACGAACTATCCCGATTTGTTGAAGCCTATGAACGCGAAGCTGTGCAGAATGGCAAGCTTCGCAGCAAGCTGGGCCGAATGGAACTGCTGTTTCTGGAGCAGGTATGGGGCCCTGCCTTTAACTACCGTTACGAAGGATTAACGGCGGAATTCCCTTTTCGCGATTATAAGGGGGGCCAGCGTTTTGCCGATTTTGTGTATACCCGTAATGGCACTCGCTTACTAGTTGAGGTAGACGGATTTACCACTCATGCGCGGGATATTAACCACGGCGAATTTAACGATCACCTGTCGCGTCAGAACGATCTGATCCTTTCAGGATGGCTGCTGCTTCGTTTTTCCGCTTGGCAAGTCGAGCATCAGCCCGAGCGCTGCCGCCAGACGCTTATGCAAGCTATCGGCTACTGGTGGTCTCGGACATACGGCCCCCAAAGCGGTGATCATCTTCAGCTATGGGAAATCAAAAAGCAGCTCATTACCCAGTTCGCTATAAG
The DNA here is from genome assembly GCF_000513275.1 of Paenibacillus gorillae. Taxonomy (GTDB): domain Bacteria; phylum Bacillota; class Bacilli; order Paenibacillales; family Paenibacillaceae; genus Pristimantibacillus; species Pristimantibacillus gorillae. The sequence continues at coordinate 71,304 of NZ_CBVJ010000076.1, forward strand.
CAGGGATGGTAAAATCCGGCCAGACGATGTTGCCAAGCTTTTTCAAATTTCAAATCGGACGGCGGGCAACTGGCTGCGCAAACTATTGGATGAGGGAATGCTTACATGCGCCTCTCCCGATGCGAAACGGATTACCTGCTATCATCTGAACAACTTTGTTGAGTAATGGAGAGTACGCGCCATGTTATCTTCGCACCCCAAACATATCAAGTTTGCAGTTCAAGCTGCTTAAAGAAATCTCCTTCGCTGTATCATGATATTTTTTCTTTAATTTATATGGGGATTGGCTCTTTTTGCTTGCTTCTAGGGATATAAGTGAAGTTTTTTCTCTATTGCGAAATCAATTTCCGCTACTGTTTACTTTTATACCTTAAAACTTCGTTTCACGATAAACAGGGTCTAATTAGAGAAAACAATGACATAATAAAGTAACTTTTTGCGCTAGGTATGTTCAGTATGCGGATTTGCCATCAGTAGAGGGCAGAGGCAAAGATAAATTACTTTTAAAGACCAATATGCCTACGCTTCAGCGTGCAGGCGTACATGCCCCCCAGAGCACCGGCCAGCGCACATAAAAAAAGAAGAGGTTGTCCCCTCCCGGGACAACCTCTTCGATATCGCTTAGTCAATACTAAGCGTTGATTTTCGCTTTTGCAACGCCTGCAAGGGAGTTGAACGAGTTGATGTCGTTAACAGCCAGGTCAGCAAGCATTTTGCGGTTTACTTCTACGCCAGCCAGTTTCAAGCCGTACATGAATTTGTTGTACGACAAGCCGTTCAGGCGAGCAGCCGCGTTGATACGAACGATCCACAGTCTGCGGAAGTCGCGCTTTTTTCGCACGACGGTCACGGTAAGCATACAGCAGGGATTTACCTACTTGCTCCTTCGCTGTTTTAAACAGACGATGTTTCGAACCGAAATAACCTTTAGCTAGCTTTAGAATTCTTTTCCGACGACGAGTGCGGACAAAACCGCCTTTAACTCTTGCCATGAGTGGAAACCTCCTGTAAGTTGAATTTGCTTTTTATAATGGTCGTACAATACTATTTCAGGTTAGCGAGACCTTGCTGAATGCGGCGAACGTCGCCAGCAGCCATAAGCGGTTGGCCAGCAAGTACACGTTTTTGACGTCCCGATTTGTGGGACAGCAAGTGGTTGCGGTACGCTTTATAGCGTTTTACTTTACCAGTACCGGTAATTTTGAAGCGGTCTTTCAGACTGCTGTGTGTTTTCATCTTAGGCATGTCGTTTATCCTCCCTTAAATTAAGTGTTGCTTTTTGGTGCCAAAATCATAATCATGCTCCGGCCTTCCAGCTTCGGTGCACGTTCAACGCTGCATATTTCGGCAACCTCTTGCGACAGACGGTCCAGAATCTTCTGGCCGATCGACGCATGGGCGATTTCACGCCCACGGAACCGAACGGAAGCTTTGACCTTGTCGCCTTCATTCAAAAATTTCACGACGTTACGGAATTTCGTCTGGTAGTCATGCTCATCGATATTCGCACGGAACCAAACTTCCTTCAAGTCGACGATTTTTTGATTTTTGCGAGCTTCCTTCTCTTTCTTCTGCTGCTCATAACGGAATTTGCCGTAGTCCATAATGCGACATACCGGCGGCTTAGCCGTAGGAGCGACGTTCACCAGATCCAGGTTTAAATCAATTGCCATTTGCATAGCATCACGAATTGATTTAATGCCGATTTGCTCACCTTCTGCGCCAACAAGGCGTACTTCTCTAGCCCGGATCTCATCGTTGATTTGATGTTCTCTGCTAATAACGTGCCACCTCCAAAGTGGAATAATCGTTTATAGTTACAAGAAAATAAAAAATGCGGGTTCACGCGAACCCGCATTCCATAACCGTTCTCAGCATTTCATAACGAAATGTTCGATAACAATCGATTATCGCAAACCAGTCAGCGTTGCCGAAAGGTGAGAAGCGGGTGCTTCTTCTTGTGCGTACTATTCATCTTTTCAAAACTGCTACCGAGTTAATATATCATAGCTGTCATATGGGTGTCAACCCTTTTACAACTGCTTGCTTTGTACTTCTTCCAGCCGGATAACACGCGTGTGCTGCGTATGGCTCCACTTCTTGTTGTTTTGCGTGAAAAAGGCGTGAACCGTAATCGGCCACCACGACAGTGTGAACAACAGGAACGTCGGAATCCGCAGGTACAGCTTCCAGTCGACTTTCGCCATGTACATCGAAAGCGGGATTTGCGTGAATATATACAGCATGTACGGGATGCTCAGCCATATCGGCAGCATGTTGTATACCGAAGTCACATTGTCGCCGCCGGACAAGAAGATATCGCCCCAGACGATCGTTGTGATGAAAAAGCCGGCCAGATAGTTATAAGCATTGAAAACATACAGCGCAGCGTCGATCTTCGTCCAGCTGCCTTCTTTAATGCCCTGCCACAACAGCGGCAGCATATATTTGCGGGTAACGTCGAAATGGCCTTGCATCCAGCGCAGCCGCTGACGTGCGGAAGCTTGGAACGTGATCGGCTTTTCGTCAAATACTTTCGCTTCAAAGTTGAATTTCGGATAGATGCCCCTTTTAATACAACGAACTGTGAACTCCAGATCCTCTACGAGGCTCGTTGCACCCCAGCCCATTTCCTTCAGCAGCTTGGCTTCAAAGCACATACCGGTGCCGCCCAAAAAGTTAGCGAGCTTCAAGTTCGTGCGCGGCAGCTGCCACAACCGGTTGCAGAACCAGTAGTTGATCGCATTCGCGGAGCTAACCCACGAGTCGTTCGGGTTCTTCGTATCCAAGTAACCTTGAATGACGCGGTTTCCGTTGCAAAGATCGTTGTTCATGTACTGCAGGAAGTCGGTTGCCACCAGGTTGTCAGCGTCAAAAATACAAACGCCATCATAGTTTTTCGGCATCTTCCACAGCTCTTTAAGCATCCACTCCACAGCGTAGCCTTTGCCGCGCTGATTCGTGTTCACCCGTTCACAGGCGTAGACGCCGTCATAGCTGTTCACGACTTTGACCGTTCCGTCTGTGCAGTTGTCGCAAATGACGAAAATATCGTACAGCTCGCGAGGGTATTTCATTTTCAGCAAATTCTCGATTAATGCACCAACGACTTGCTCTTCATTATGGGCCGCGATAAGCAGTGCGAATTTCTTTTGCGGCGCATGGGATAAATCCTCTTTCTTCCTGCTCCAGCCGAAAAACGTTAGAAACAGCTGATACAGACCTAACAATGCAAAGCCGATTTGAAACACAAACATTATCGTATTGAACATTCGGTACTGCCCCCTTGAGACCCCTTTTTAATTGCTTGTTCTGATCACCGTCGTACATGCCCAAAAGAAATGCCGGCGGCCCCGACAAGCTCTTTATTACTCTCTCTCTTGTCTGTGTACAGCGCTTTATCTATTTGGAAGCGTTCTGCGACCTATCTGATTTTCCACACAATGACCATCTTTGTCAAAACCGTAATTTGCCGCCAATATGCATTTTCCAACCGGAAAAACGCTTCCATGGCGCATCAATATCACAATTACCTCCTTTTGCGGCGCGTCGCCCTTATTTTCATCCATTTGCTGATTTTTTAGCACTTCCGACCTTACATACGAGAAAAGTTGCGAAAAAGTTTCTAACCCTGCGGACGGCGTATTGTGTCGAAACCGTGAACCGGATGACCCTGAAGGCCTAGTCTTCCATATAAGCTTTACCAATCGGGCCGTTTTGTAATACGTAAAGCCTTCATATAAATTTCAAATACACAACTTATTATTTTTTAAACATTTTCGTCGTAATATCGGGTATAATGTGTGCGAATCGAGCTTTGCCCTCGATGATTTATTAGGAGGATACGGATGAGACGAATGATAGAATGGCTGAGAACCCGCGAACAGGAGTTCATCGTCTGGGCGAATCAACGGCGGGGGCACAGAAGGTTGCACCGATGGCTGGGCAAATGGCTGTCTACGGTAACCCATATGGGCGGTGCTACGTTCACCGTTTTGAGCTCGCTGCTCTTCGCGCTCCTCGCTCCGGCTCCTTGGAACACAACGGGCTGGCATTGCTTTACCGCAGTCGTTATCAGTCATTTTCCTGTGTTTATCGTAAAAAGAAAATTCAAGAGGCTGCGCCCTTATCAGGCGCTGGAGGGAATGAATACGGGCAGGAAGCCGCTAGTGGACTCCTCTTTCCCTTCCGGTCATACGACCGCTATCTTTGCTTGGCTCATACCGCTGGTTGCGGCGAGCGGCCCCTGGTTCGTCATCGCGCTTCCAGTTGCGGTAATTATCGGGGTATCGGTGGGCTGGTCGAGGATGTATCTGGGCCTGCATTATCCTTCCGACGTGGCCGTCGGCGCGCTTATCGGCACGCTGACAGCCATCGCGGTCGAATATAACTGGGTGACTCCGATCTAGCTTCATTCTGGAGTTCCAGCTCAATGTCGCTTACTGTTACTCCGTTTCTTCCCCATCGGCTTGCCCTGCGGCTTCCGCAGCTTCAGCGGCTTCCGCAGCCGCCGCTTCACGGCTCGCAGCCTCTCGCTTGCTGGTACGGTATTGCTCCAGCGCGGTTTCGCCGATCACGGCCTCTAGCCGGTAGATCGGCTGGCCTTTGCCCATGAACTTCATTTCATATTCGGTGAACACGAGATCCTCTCGCGGTCCGTCCTTATGAAGGTGAAGCGAAATGTTGCGAAGCTGCATTTCGACTTCGGCAAAGCTGTTCAGTGAAAACTCGAATAGAGACTGCGAATCAGTCTTAAAATGAATCTCACCGCGCTCGTTCAGCAGCTGCGCATATTTCGCGAGAAAACGCGGATGTGTCAGTCTGCGGCGGGCGTGTTTTCCTTTTGGCCATGGATCGCTGAAATTCAGATGAATCCGCTCTAATTCTCCCGGCTCGAACATATTCTCGATATGCTCGATATTCGCACGGAGCAGCGCCAGATTAGGCGGGCTTTCTTCCCCTTTTTCCTCCCATACCGCTCGAGCCTTCTCGCTGGCACGGCGAATCAATTCGTCATACATATCGACACCGATAAAGTTAATTTCCGGATTGCGGGCGCTCATATGGCTGATAAATCTGCCTTTGCCCATACCCAGCTCGATATAGATCGGATTGTCATTGCCGAAAAACTCGCGCCACTTGCCTTTATGCGGGGCGGCGTCCAATACGACCAACTCCGGCTGCGCTTCTATGCTTTCACGTATTCCTTTTCTTCCTCTTAGACGCATACTGATCTTGTCCTCCTAGACTCCATTAAACTGATTCTTATTTTGCCCCAAGACCGCCTCCCATGTAAAGGGTTGACGGCAAATAGAAAAGCCGCAGGAGACCCTGCGGCTAATTTGCGAATATGGAATTAGGTGAGCATCTGGTAATTGATCGGGCTGCCGCTCGGCTCGATTTCGAACGTCTCCTCGAGCACCTCGTTCAGTTTTTTGCGTGCCGACACTTCTAGATGATGATTATTGGGAAAGCGGACGCCGCTAAGCACCATCAGCTCTTTCACCGTTAACTCAACCGTAACTTTCTCATCGCCATGCGGAATTTTAGTCGTTTGACTCATTTCATATCACCTCATCGATTTTTTATACAGCATTTCCAGTTAATCGACGTTCTATGACAATCGCTACGATTAAGGCATGTAAGGTTTTTTTATTGTCTTTTCACACTTTTAATATAACAGATGATGTAAGGTTTATCAAGCCTATTTTTCTTGAAAACGTTTTATTTTTCCAGCTAATTTTAACCAGTACCTGAAGCAATCCGGCATGGCATTTCAACGCGATTTCCGATAAAATAGAGGGGCAGCCTTTCAAGGAAGAAGGAGAATGAATGAACGCATTGCAAATGACGCCTCAGCAGCCGCAGCTGTGGGGCGATAAACGATTTCATACATGGAATTACGAGATGCGCGAGCAGTTCGGCGGCAAGGTGTTCAAAGTCATGCTCGACGCGGGCTTTACTTGTCCCAACCGTGACGGCACGATCGCCAAAGGCGGCTGCACGTTCTGCAGCGCGCGGGGATCAGGCGATTTTGCAGGCAGACGCCGTGACGATCTGGTCACGCAGTTCAATACGATTCGCGACCGCCAGCATTTGAAATGGCCGGATGCCAAGTACATCGGCTACTTTCAAGCTTATACCAATACTTACGCGCCGGTTGAAGAGCTGCGCGAGTATTATGAAGAGATTTTACAGCAGCCGGGAGTTGTTGGATTATCCATCGCAACCCGCCCCGATTGTTTGCCCGATGACGTCGTGGACTACTTGGCCGAGTTGAACGAGCGGACTTACCTCTGGGTTGAAATGGGTCTTCAGACGATTCATGAATCGACCTCGACGCTGATTAACCGGGCCCATGACACCGAATGCTATCTGGATGCGGTACGCCGGCTGCGTGAGCGCGGCATTCGCGTCTGTGCCCATATTATCTACGGCCTGCCGCAAGAAACACATGAAATGATGCTGGATACCGGCCGCGCCGTCGCACAGATGGACGTACAGGGGATCAAAATCCACCTGCTTCACCTCATGCGCAAGACACCGATGGTTCGCCAGTACGAAGCTGGACTGCTTCGTTTCCTGGAGCAGGACGAATATGTGAAGCTCATTGTCGATTCGCTGGAGTTTTTGCCGCCGGAGATGATCGTTCATCGTCTAACTGGCGACGCGCCTCGCGATTTGCTGATTGGACCCACCTGGAGCCTGAAGAAATGGGAAGTGCTCAATGCCATCGACGACGAGCTGAAACGCCGCGATACTTGGCAAGGCAAGCTCTGGGGGAACAGCTAGCATGGGTTTCCTCTCTGTCCTGAGCATGGCTCATAAATGGATTGGCGAGCGGACGAGCTCTGGCGATATCGTTATCGACGCTACCGCAGGCGGCGGCGTTGATACGCTGGCGCTGGCTTCTCTGGTGGGATCTGGAGGAACCGTGTACGCTTTCGATATTCAACAGGAGGCGCTAGATCGGACGCAGGAACGGCTTGCCGCCTTGGAACCGGAAGGCCGGCTGCCCAGGCTCCGGCTGCTGCTTCAAAGCCATGCCGAAATGGCCGCGGCTGTAGATGACGACGCGCATGGGAAAGTGGCGGCTGTCATGTTCAACCTCGGCTATTTGCCGGGAGGCGATGAATCTGTCATTACGCAGCCAGAGACGACTATTAATGCTTTAGACGCTGCGTTGTCGCTTCTCCGCCCCGGAGGCATCGTTACCTGCGTGCTTTACCCTGGACATCCTGGCGGTGAACTGGAAGCCGCAGCCGTTGAAGCTTGGGCTTCACAGCTGCCGGGTTCCCTCGCGGCTGCCGTCGTCTATCGGCAGCCGCAGCGAACAACCGCACCTTATCTGGTAGCCGTCGAGAGAAGACAGCGCTAGACTGCTAATTAACAGTTTAACAACACAATCAATTGCTATTAAACAAACCAACAAACAGGGAGAGAAATTCATGACTGCAAACGTAAAACCTTACCCGCTTCAATTTCAACCAGAAATGAAAGAACGTATCTGGGGAGGACGCGCACTGGAGCAATTCGGCCTGACGCTTCCTGAAGGCTCGATTGGCGAAGGCTGGATGATCGGCGATCACCCGAACGGTACGACAAAGGTCGTAAATGGCGAGCTGGCTGGCAAAGGACTGGATGAAATCCGCGAGTCCTATGGCCGCGAGTTTTTCGGAACGAAAGGCTTTTCCGAGAAAAACGGCCGTTTCCCGCTCTTGATCAAGCTGCTGGACTGCAATGACGATCTGTCGGTTCAAGTTCACCCTACAGACGACTACGCTGGCCTGCCTGCCGGCGAGTTGGGCAAAACCGAAATGTGGTACATCCTTGATGCGAAGCCAGGCGCGAAAATCATCTACGGCTTGAAAGACGGCGTTGACCGTGCAGCAATGGAAGCCGCTATATCCGAAGGCCGTATTACGGACACTCTGCAAGAGGTTTCCGTCAAAGCGGGCGATGCGTTCTACATCCCAGCAGGTACGGTTCACGCGTTGTGCGCTGGTGTAGTAGTAGCAGAAATCCAGCAAAACTCGGATACGACCTACCGCTTGTACGACTATAACCGCCTCGGCCTCGACGGCGAGCTGCGCGAGCTCCATATCGAGGATTCGCTGAATGTTATCGCCTACGAGGGCTCGGGCGCAAGCCGCATGACGACTGAAGGCATCGCCGATGGCGAATGGCTGACGATCGCATCCTCCCCTTACTTCATCGTTGAAAAAGGGATCGTCGCTTCCAAAGCTGCTTACTCGACAACAGCTGAAAGCTTCGTTATCGTTGTCGTTGCAGAAGGCAGCGGCAAGCTGAACTGGGCAGACGGCAGCTTGGACGTAAAAGCAGGCGAATGCTTCCTGCTTCCTGCGAACCTCGGCGGCTATGAGCTGGACGGCTCGATGACGGTGCTTCGCAGCGTCGTTCCTGCTTAATACAGATTAAATGAATTGAGCCCGATGCTGATGCATCGGGCTCTTATTTTACGAGCGTGTGACCTTCGAAGTATGACCGGGCACCGAGCATCGCGCGTCTGATATCGAGAGCGATGCAGAGTTGCCGGGAGCGGCTAGCCAAGGCAGCGGCTGCGGTGTTTAAAGCTTTGCTTAGTGTGGCTGCTCTGCATAATTGTTCTCTTTCCGCACCAACGCGGCACGCGGCACGCGGTACTCGGTACTCGGTCGCACGTCGGCGAACAAACCTTGTGACTTTGCCTTCAGGGCGGTCCAATCAGCCGGCTCCCTCGCACGAGCAACCGCGTATGCGCGCTTGCTCGTTCCACGTGTGGAACAAAATGCAAAAATACATTTTGATGACCCCCAAATTGCCTCAAATATCGATCAAAATGCAAAAGTGCATTTGAAAACTGCCAAATCTCCCATTTGGGGACTTTTTACGCCAATCAACCTGCACATTTGCATTTTGAAGCGACAAATCGGCGAAAAAGCGCCAAACAAAATGTACTTTTACATTTTGATTTGTACATTCCAACGAATCAGCGAACTTTACTAGTGTCGTCATAGTGAGAGCACCAAAATGATAATGTCGAACGGTAGCGTTGTGCAACAGCTTAAGCAGCAAACTATGCACAGTCCGCGTGACAACAACACGTCTGGCGAGCCTGCGGCATACCATGCGGCAATCCGAGCTACAACACGTGCAGCCATCCGGCGGCAAATCGTACGTCAGCTCGAGCTATAACACGTACGGCGAACAGCGGCATACCGTACGGCAGTCCCAGCTACAACTTGTGCGGCGATCCGGCGGCATACCGTGTGGCAGACAAGCGGCAGCGCTGGGGGCAGCGACAGCGTTCGAGCGAAGCTGGTTCGCTTTTTTGCGAACCTATTTTCGCTGTTGGAGCTTAATAAAGCACCTTGCAAGCACTTAACGAAGTGAATTTCGCTTTCCGCGAAGGTAGGTTCGCGAACAGCGAAATTCACTTCGCTATTCGCAAACATGGTCTGCATAACCCCTCATATAGCGAAGCGAGCTTCCTTATATAACGAACCTGGTTCGCTACTCCCCACCCGGACATAGTCCCGCAGAATACAAACTTCAAGGAAAAACCGAATTTGTAGCCCTGCAACCTAGTCACCGACGAAAAACAGCTTCGCAGGAGCAATCCCTGCGAAGCTGTTTCACTCTAAGCGCCGGCAATTTGCGCCGCGCCGCTTATTTTCAACATATAAGGCTTCGGAACCGGCTTGCTGCCGCCGCTGCCATCTAGCGCATAGAGCACGGCAAGCAGCGTTGCACTGTCCTTGCGAAGCTCTCCGGTCTCCAAGTATGCAGCCAAATCGAATGGCAGCGTCTCGATGACCGCATGCTTATGCAACTCCTTCTCGGACAGGCGATGCTGCGCAAACTCTGCCGAGACGTCCTCCGGACGCTCCAGGAGAAGACGCATCCAACTGCCCCATACCGACTTCTCCATCGTGAACTCCCACCACGTTTTACGCGGCTTATAGTTATGGTTCAGGAAGAAGTCGTATTTCATCAAGCCAAGCACGACCTCCAGATCCAGCTTGCCGCCGCCGGAAGCCTCGTCATGCGCTTTATACTCTTGAAGGAACGCCCAGAGACGGGAGAACAAGTCTTCCAGCTGATGACCGATCTTTTGCCAGCCGCGCGCTTCCCAGTAGTCCCCAAACGTCTGGAAAAAGGCGAACGCCGACGGGAAAACATTGTCCACCAAGTAGAGCAGGGTACGGTCCATCCGATGCGCATTCCAATACTTTTCAAGAACATCCTCTACCCGCTTAATTCGCACGATGTCGCCAAAAGGCATCAGATCATTGCCCAGCATCTCATAAGGCGATTGATCCATGTAAATGTAGCCCCATTTGTCGGCGTCACGGCGAAGGCCTGTACCGCGGAGCATTTTCAAAAAGCCCAGCTGCAGCTCCTCCGGACGAAGAGCAAATACATCATTGAATGTACCGCTGAACGTCTCGTAATTTTCCAAAGGCAATCCGGCAATCAAGTCCAAGTGCTGGTCGATCTTGCCCGACTCCTTCACCTTCGTCACGGTACGAACGAGCTTCGACCAGTTTTGGCGGCGTTGTACAGCAAGGTTAGTAGGGTCATTCGTTGACTGCACGCCGATCTCGAACCGGAATACACCCGGCGGTGCATGCTCGGCCAAGTAATCCAGCACCTCGGGACGCATAATGTCCGCCGTAATCTCAAACTGAAACACGCAGCCGCGATGGTTCTCGATAAGAAACTGGAACATTTCGAGAGCGTAATCCCGCTTAATATTGAACGTACGGTCGACGAATTTAATCAGCTTGGCACCGGAATCAATCAGATATAAAATATCTGCCTTCGTGCGGTCCATATCGAAATAACGAACGCCTACCTCAATACTCGACAAACAGAATTGGCAGCTGAACGGACAGCCTCTGCTCGTCTCAAAATAGACGATACGGTTCGCCAGCGTCGGAATATCCTCCTTGAACCGGTAAGGCGACGGCAGCGTAGCAAGGTCCAGCTTCGGACGGCCCGGATTGACGAGAATCTCGACCCGGTCCGCACGCTGCTTCCGATAGGCCAAACCGAATACCATGTGGAACTTGGAAGCCCCGTTCAGCTCGGTAAGCAGATGGTGGAAGGTCTCTTCCCCTTCACCCACGACAATGAAATCGACCTCCGGAATTCGTTCCATCCAGAACTCCGTATCATAGCTGACCTCCGGTCCCCCAAGCACGATCTTCAGCTTCGGGTTGATTTTACGCAGCATGCCGATTACCGTAATCGTCTCTTCGATATTCCAAATATAGCAGGAAAAGCCTACAACATCAGGATTACGGGAATAGAGATCGGAGACGATGTTCATCGCCGGATCTTTAATCGTATACTCGGCAATATCGATATCAAAGTCTTTTTCGCTGTACGCCTTCAGACAACGAAGCGCCAGTGACGTGTGAATATATTTAGCATTTAGGGTGCTCAAAACAACTTTCATAGCATTACCTCTCTAACTTCAAATCTAAGTGAACCAAAATCACTACCATTGTACCGAATAGCCGGGCAAAAAAGAAGAGGCCCTCCTCAGCACCTATGCCGAGGGGACCTCCACTCTATATAATCTATGCAAAAAAATGAATGATAGCGTTAATCTCTAACTTTAATGATCAGCGAGTTTTTCACTTGCAGATCGACTACCGTAAATGCCAAGCGCCATTTGTCATTGCCTAAGTCCGTCACTTCGTCTGCCGCATAGCCGCGCGGCTTGAAGCCGTAAGTCCGGTCAAACTTGACCAGGAACTGGATCTTCTCATCTGGAAGCATCCGGTTCAGCTCAGCGCCGATATTAATTGACCAAGAGCGCAGTTCGGCTGCAATCGAGCTTCCATACTGCATGTAGAACGAAGGATCGATATTGGCCGAAATAACGAGCCAGCCCTCAGAATCGCGTTTTACTGACCAATCGGTAAATTTCGCCGTACCGTCTTGCATTTGAACAGCAGAGAAATGCTTGTCCATCAATTTCCGAATCGTATCCTCTGATTCGCCTACCAGCGTTGCAGGAAGTGTCGGGTCGAGAAACTTCACATTGGCAGCAGGCTTATTGCCCAAATTACCAAGCATTAGCGTCGCATGACTAACCGCTACTGCAAAGTTCAGGTCTGCATTCGACGTGATACCAGCAGAAGTGATACCGATCAATTCACCGTATTCATTGAACAAGGCACCGCCGGAGCTGCCATGATCGATTGGCGCACTCGTCTGGATATAACGGACGCCGTTCTCATATATGAAATTGCTGATCAAGCCGTCGGACACTGTATTTTGCAAGCCCAGCGGACTGCCGATCGCAATTACCTTATCGCCCTTTCGGGAAAAGAGGTCATAACCCAAGCTTACCGGAGTAGCATCCAGCGGCTCTTTCATCTGGATGATTGCCAAGTCGGCTTTCTCGTTCGCCGCGGCAACGCCTGCCACTTCCAGCTCATCGCCGTTTAAAGTTACAACAGTTGCAGAGGATGCATCCTCCATCACATGATAATTGGTTAGAATCCAATACTTCCCTACGACGATGCCGCTGCCCAATGCGCGGTTGGTCGTAATCGTGACAACACTGTCATCATACTCCTCTACCAATTGTGCCGTCGTCAGCTTCACTCGGCTCGCTTCGGCATCCTTCATAATTTGCTGATACAGCTTCCAATTCTCATATTCCTTCGTCGTAATGCGGATCGACGAATCCTTGCTGTTCCATTTCACATTCGCATCCAGCGCCTCCGCGATAAAGCGGGCTGGCACATATGTAACGCCATTCCGGACGAGCGGAGCAGCATCAAGCTTAACCGGCTTTCCGTTGACGATTGCCGTTTTCTTGCCGACTTTAAGCGAGATGCTTACGCCGAATTTAGATCCGATAATCGTCTCTGTTGTGGCTTCCCAGGATACGTTTGCGCCGAGCGCATCGAAAATCGGACGCATTGGTACGAGAGTAACACCATCTTGCGTAAAAGGAGCCGTCGTGAGCGTCAGCTTTTTATCATCGACATAGACGGAGATCGGCTTCGCTATCGTTGCTGGAGCAGCAAGCTTGGTTGCGCTTGAGACAGGAGCGACAGCGGCATTGGCAATCCCGCCGGACAGCGGCGCGAGCAGCAAGCTCGCCGTAATACAAGTGCTTAACAGCATTTTCAATCGTAGTGTTCTCACAGCGGTAATCCTCCATTTTTTTACTACATTGCCATAATGGCTTCACAAGTTCTATTATCGTAACACTCCGGCTGGCTGTTTGTCTATGAAAACGGTTTTCATAGATTGACAGCCTAAATAGGAGGGTACAGAGGGCCCGCTTGGGGCATCCCCAATAGTATTGATAACCCAATCATGATATAGTGATTGCAGCAAGGAACATGCAGGAGGTTGTCAGCAATGCCCAAGAAACCGTTCAGCTCCGCCAAACCGAAATCCAGCTCGCCTGACCGGAAATATCAGGTCAACGAGGAAGCGGAACTGCTCTCTTTTCTCATCACCCATCTCAATCAAGGCCGCAACTCGATCAAATCACTGCTTGCACGCGGACAAGTATTTGTCGGCGAACGCGCCGAGACGAAATACAATTACTTGCTGAAGCCGGGACAAGTCGTCACGATTCGCAAGGAGGGGACTGCGGAGACCGTTCCGCTGGCCGGACTCGTAATTTTGCATGAGGATGATGATCTCATCATCGTCAATAAAGATTCTGGTCTGCTGTCGATTGCCTCAGATAAAGAGGCCGACTTGACCGCATACCGTCAATTAACTGCCCATGTGCGGGTAAACGATCCGAAAAGCCGGATATTTGTCGTACACCGGCTTGACCGGGATACGTCAGGCGTCATGATGTTTGCCAAAAGCGAAGCCGTTCAACAGAAGCTTCAGACCAATTGGCAGGAAATCGTCAAGGAGCGCTCCTATGTCGCCCTGGTAGAAGGCACAGTCAAGAAAAACGAGGGAACGATTAAATCCTGGCTGAAGGAAACAAGCACGCTGCGCATGTATTCCAGCGAACGTCCGAATGACGGACAACTCGCCGTAACCCATTATAAGCTGCTTCAGGCTGGAAGGCAGTTTTCGCTGCTTGAGGTTCATCTGGAGACGGGAAGGAAAAATCAGATTCGCGTACATATGGAGGATATTGGCCATCCGGTCGTCGGGGACAAAAAATACGGCTCAAAAACGAAACCAATTCCACGGCTCGGCCTTCATGCCCGCGTACTAGCTTTCGAGCATCCGTCATCTGGCAAGCTGATGCGGTTTGATACTGGCATTCCAAAGCTGTTCAATAGTCCATTTAAGGGCGAGAAATAAACAGACATTTACAATGGAGGACAACAAAAACATGGAACTCTTAACGGTTACAGCCTACAGCGTTGAATTTGTGAAAGATCCGTTTGGTATTTTGGCTGGACGGCGCTATGAATTTCTGATTGATCTCGACTTGGACGAGGAGGATGAGCTCTATTCTGCCAAAGGCATTTATTTACGTGTCGTCTACGGCGTAGAAGACGGTAACGGCTCCATCGTCAAGCATGATCTGATTGAAAAAGAAACGGATCGCCATCTCGACTTTGAGCTCGAGGACGATGAGCTGGAAGAGCTCGCCGCTTTTTGCGCCGAGCATTACCGGGAAGCCGAGTAATATGGCTCTGCTGGACTGAACGAAACCAAAACGCTCGCAGCCATCCCTTAATGGATAAGCTGCGAGCGTTTTTTCATTTGTTTCTATAAAGGAATGCGATACGAAGAATGCTCTTCAATAATATGCTCCCCGTTGTTATATACCCACTTGAACGAGAAGGAATTGCCTGTATAACCCGTGCGATTGCGAATATCGGGCAAAATAACCTGCTCGAAGTTCTCCTGAATCGTCTGCTGCAAGCCAATAATTCGCTGTGCATTAGCTTCGTGCAGCTTCTCCGCTTCCTCTTCCGATTGTGCACTCTGCATGAAATAGGCGACGCCGATTTCCTTGTCACTCAAGCCATCCGGCAGCGGATAGCCTGAGCCACGAAATATTTCTTTTACCGTGTCATTCCAATCCCGGTATAAATCGATAGCCAATTCCAACATATACGTTCTCTCTCCTTATACTAAAGCTACCAGTTAGAGCCTCCCGACGAATTGCCTCCGTTATTGGAGCTGCCCCCGCCGGAGCCCGAACCCCATGATCCTCCGCCGGAGGAATGGTTTGAGGAGGAGGATGAATGCTGCTGTTGTTGCTGCCTCATCATCTCTGCTCTGCGCTCTTCTGCTTCTACCGCTTCATAATCCCGGTGCATCTGATCCACAATCCGGGTTAGACCGGCCATTTCACTAATCGCTTGAGCGTACATGCCTGCCGCGATCATCTGCTTCGTATGCTCGCTCAATGAATTAAAGTTGCTGCTATAGGTATGGCGGTTGATCTTCGAGCCCGCTCTGCGGTAGACGTTGTCATACATCGCCTGGGCTTCGCGTATACGGCGCTCGGCTTCCCGCTTCTCCTCCAGCTTCCGGTTCACTTGCCCCTGAAGCGCATGGATATCGCCTTCGAATTGCTGAAGCTCGCTTTCGATCTCATCCATTTGGAGCGGCGGCTGCGACAGAACGCGGCTCAGCTTGCCATATGATTCTTCAATGACGGAGTAGGATTGCTGCCAGCCCTGATTGAGCGGCAAAGCTTCTCGTCTAACCAGCGCTTGAATGCCATCGAACTGGCTCCAAAGGCTGTCGACCGACCGTTTCACGCGCTGCTGCCGTTCGTCCAGTTCACGGAAGACTCCTCGGCAATCGGCAATCGTATCATCACATTCATGATATCGGCTGAGCCAGCCGTCAATCAGCTCGCGCGCACGGTCATAATGCTGTTCACTGTCTCCGGTTAATAGATTCAGCTCAGGCAGCTGGTGGGCAGCTTCTTGAACATCTGCCTTCATTTGTTCAAACCGTTCGTATAGCTGAAGCCAATGATGCCGCGAATAGGTCGAGCGGATATAGCTGAATTGCTGCTCCAGCTCCGAAATATCTTGCTGGAATGGCTTCTGCTTCTCCTCCAAGTAATCGATATCTTTACGGTTCAGCTTCTTCAGCTCCGCTTGCCGGTTTGCAATGCCGACAGCCTCGGCCAAAAGCCGGTCCGCTTCATCGCCAAGCTGAATCACCTCGTCCATCGCGCCTTCGCGAAGCCTTTCATTCAGCTTCTCCATCATTACGCGGGCTTGATCCAGCAGCGCAAAAGGATTAAGCCGCATAATTGCTTTGCGGATTCCATTCTCATCCGTAATCCGTTCGATTTCAGCTCTTCGTTCTGCAGTTACGGCAGCAAAATCACGGTGCTTGCTCATATAACGCTCGATAGAACCGATATGCCCAAGCAGCGTACCGCTGTCCGTCCAGCTTTCGGTGGCAATCCGATTGGCTTCAATGGGATCGAATACTTCGAGGCGGTCCGCCTCCTCCAGCTTGACGGCCAGCCGGTCGAGCTCCGTATAAATGAGCTGAAGCGAATACGACAGCCGGTTACGCCATTCGTCCGTCTGCTTGCGCAGCTCCGGCAGACGTTCATGCAGATCATCCGTCGTCTTGCGTACATTCGCATCAGCCTCCACAATGCGGCCAATCTCACCGCGCAGCTTCGACAGCTTCGATTCCGAGCCGTCAAGCGCCGCTTTCAGCGCGTTGTGCACTGCATTCAGCTTCGGATAGTGAAGCGGGAATATGCGCTCGCTCTCCGCTTTAGTCCGCAGTTGATCAAGACCAACAAGCAGTTCCGACAAGCTTTGATCGATTGATGCGACAAGCTGCTCGGTTTTCCCCTGCGTCAACCCGACAAATGGCTTCAGATCGGCATTGGCATTCTCCACCTCAACCATCAACCGGCCGGTTCTTTCCTTCTGACGCGCAAGCTTGCGCAGCTTGAAGAAAGAAACAGCGGCTGCCCACAATGCGCCAATTAAAGCGCAAACCACAAGCACCCACACAAAACCCGATCCTTGCTGTGACCTGGAATGTTCCAGCACAGGCTGCTGATTTACAGACGGATTCGTTACGATCGGCCGATCTGACCCTCCGCTTCCGCCATTGCCTTGGGATGCACCGCTGCCTCCTGATCCGACAGCTCCGGTCTCATCATCATCATCATCATCTGGCGTTTCCGCAATCGGCGGAGCCTCCAGCACATTGACGGCCTCCATCAGCGAAATCGAAGCCTGAACGAAATCTCCATTTTTCGCCGAAGGGATAAAGTGCAAATTAACGAGCTCGGTCAGCTTCGACTCCGTACCGTCGCCATTGCCGTCGTAATCGTTAGGCAATTGTTCAATCGCAGCCTGCAGACCGGGATTGTTGAAGTTCATCTCGATCCGTCTTTCCTGCTTGGAAATGACGAGCAGCACATCACCCGTGTGAAGCTTCCACGTTTTATAAGCCTTGGTGGCAAATGCTGCGGAATCCTCCCCGTCCAGACTGTTAATGGTCAGTACATAAAACTGGTATAAACCCGATTGAGCGGCCTGCTCCAGTTCATCCAGCCGGCTTTCGTCAAGCATCGCTGCGGCGTCCTTGATATGGCCTTCCGGCTTATCCGGTACAGCTGCGGCAAACAATGCCCCGGGCAAAGCCACAGCCAGCATCAGAATAAGCGGCAGCAGCAAAATGAATCTTTTCAAAAGAGAACCCTCCTCCACATCCTGCAACGAATGAACCACTACACCTTTTTACGTTAGTTTACGACACCTCGTTGCGCGGAGCAATGCACAACAAAGAACCCGGCACGAGAATGCCGGGTTCTTTGTTTATCCAATCGGGTAATGGCAGGCTGTAAAATGATCGGTCCCTACCTCGCGCATCGCAGGCTCCTCATTACGGCACCGGTCAGTTGCAGCCGGGCACCTCGTATGAAACCGGCAGCCGCCAGGGGGCTTCGCCGGTGAAGGAATCTCGCCTTGAATGGCGATAAATTCTCGCTTGCGCGCCGGATCAGGCTGAGGAATCGAAGATATGAGCCCTCTCGTATAGTGATGGGCCGGATTCCGGAACAGCTCTTCACTGGGCGCAATTTCCACCAGCTTGCCCAAATACATAACGCCGATCCGATCGGAGATATGTCGAACAATATTGAGGCCATGCGCGATGAACAGATAGGTCAGATTCAGCCGCTGCTGCAAATCCTTCATGAGATTGACGATCTGCGCCTGCACTGACACATCGAGCGCCGATACCGCTTCATCCGCCAATATAAATCGGGGCTGAAGCGCAATCGCCCTTGCTATTCCTATGCGCTGGCGCTGTCCGCCTGAGAACTCATGCGGATAGCGGTCATACCAGGCAGGATTCAGTCCAACAAGCTCCAGCAGCTCCTCCACTCGTGCTCTGCGCTCTTTGCCGCCGAGCGCCTTCTCATGAACGCGCAGCGGCTCGCCAATGATCTCGCCAACTGACCATCTAGGATTTACTGAGCCTTGCGGGTCCTGGAATACAATCTGCATGTCGCGCCGCGCACGTCGCAAATCCGCACCTGACAGCTCCGACAGGCTTTGGCCGCGAAAGCTGACGCTTCCCTCGGTAGCCCCTTCAAGCTGAAGCAGTACCCTGCCAAGCGTAGATTTGCCGCTGCCGGATTCTCCAACAAGTCCGAAGGTCTCGCCTTGACGAATAGCGAACGAGACTTGATCAACTGCCCGAATACGCGATTGAGAACGGTTAAGAAGACCTCCCCGAATCGGATAGTGCTTGGACAGTCCCTCTACTTTGAATAGCAACTCCGAAGCTGAGGACTCATTGATCTTGCTATCCGAAGAAGTATTCGAATCCACCTCTAATTGGAGGCGATTCGCAGCAATCGATTTCACCTCCAGATGTTGCTTCTTGTCCGGTACAACACTCTCGCTCGTCTCAGCCGTCTTCTCTGACAATACCGAATACCAGGAATCGGATTGAACCAGCCGCCCGGCATGCCAGCAGGCGGAGAGACGGCCATTCACCTCTGCAAGCGGAGGCGTTTCAGCCAAGCATTGCTCGGTTGCAAATGGACAACGCGGATGAAAGCGGCAGCCGCCCGGCAGCTCGGACAAGTTCGGAATCGAGCCTTGAATGGCATACAACCTGGCGTTCCGGTCGCTGTCCATCGTCGTGATGGATTGAAGCAGCCCCCTCGTGTAGGGATGATGGGGCTGCTCAAACAGCTGTACCGCCGTCGCCTGCTCGACAACCTGACCTGCATACATGACGATGACCCGATCGGCCATCTCGGCCGCGATGCCCATATCATGCGTGACGAGCAATATCGCCATATTGAACTCTTGCTTCAGCTCCTGCAATAGATGTAAAATTTGCGCCTGGATCGTCACATCAAGCGCAGTTGTCGGCTCGTCGGCGATCAGCAGCTCAGGGCCGCAAGCAAGCGCCATAGCAATCATCGCCCGTTGAAGCATGCCTCCGGAAAGCTCATTCGGATACTGCTTCATCCGAACCTCAGGCTCAGGAATACCAACCCTCCGGAGCAAATGAACAGCATGCTCCCATGCTCCCGCCTTATTGCGCTGCTTATGACGCAGGATGACTTCTATAATTTGGCTGCCTACAGTGAACACAGGATCAAATGCCGCCATCGGCTCCTGAAAGACCATTGCCATTTTTCTGCCGCGCAGCGCCCGCAGCTCCGATTGCGGCATCGTTGACAGCTCTTCTCCGTCCAGAACGATCGAACCGCCGGAGATAACGCCGTTCTCATAATCGATTAACCGCATGATGGACTTTGACGTAATCGTTTTGCCGCTGCCGGATTCTCCGACCAGACAGACCGTCTCGCCGGCCTCCAGATGCAGAGACACATCCGATATCGCTCTCAGTCTTCCTTTAGCGGTTGTGAAATCGACCGATAACCGGTCAATGGCCAAAAGCTGGCTCATATCGTTCCTCCTTTCATTGGTTGATGCAGCGCCCGCCGATGTATGCAGCATGCTTCGTGTAGTATTCGGAGTACGACATGCCAGATGCCGCCCTTAACCCCGGCTGCGCTTCGGATCAAGCCGGTCTCTGACCCGGTCACCCAGAATATTGACTGACAAGACGAATACCGTAATCGCCAGTCCAGGAAACGTGCAAATCCACCAGGCAACGGTCAAATACCCTCGGCCTTGAGAGAGCAGTGCTCCCCAGTCCGGAATTTCCTTAATCGTGCCTAGTCCAAGAAAGCTTAGCCCCGCTCCAGTCAAAATCGATGATCCGATTCCGATTGCCGCCATAACGAACATAGGCGATAACGAATTCGGCAGGACATGGCGCCAGAATATAACTGGACCTGTCGCACCAATCGAACGCGAAGCCGTAATGAAAGGCCTTGCCTTCATGCTCATAATTTGCCCCCGCATTACTCTGGCGTACCCTGGAACTGTTGCGGCTGCAACGGCCAGAACGACATTCGTCAGACTCGGCCCCAGCGCCGCAGCGATGGCAAGCGCCAGCAATACGCCAGGTATTGTCATCAGCACATCCACGATACGCATCAATATCGTGTCGATGATGCCGCCCGCATAACCCGCTAGCGCCCCTATTAGACCACCCGTCAGACTGCCGACCAGCACGGAGACAAAACCGATAATAAGCGAATCACGGCTGCCGTATACTACGACACTAAGGACATCCCGGCCAAAATAGTCCGTTCCGAGCGGATGTGACCAGTTCGGATGCAGAAGCACCTGGTCGGCCTGCATCGCTGTAGGGGAATACGGTGCAAGCCACTGCGGCGCTATTGCGCAAAGAAGGATCAGAGCAACGGCAATGGCTGCGCCGTATACGAATAAATCGGATGCGGAAAGCTTGCTTATATTAAAGTGTGGGAGACGGAGCAGCCTTCTCCTTGCAAGCGAGAGGCCGCCGCTCGATACCGCTGCTTCTTTCATGAATGGGAACGCCCCTTTCTAACTCGCCCGCCTTACGCGAGGATCGATGAATGAATAGGACAGATCGACAAGCAGATTGACGATGATATACACAACTGCTGAGAAAAACACAACGCCCTGTACAACCGGCAAATCCTTTGCCATAATGGCATCTGCAATAATACGGCCGATCCCCTGCCGCGAGAATACCGTCTCGATAACGACGGTTCCAGCCAGCATCTCACCGACGATCATGCCAATCATCGTAATCGCCGGTATTAAGGCGTTACGAAGCGCATGCTGATACATGATCACCCGCTCCGACAAGCCTTTGGACCGAAGTGTAACGATAAAGGACTCGTTAATGACATCCAGCATACTCGTTCGCACCATTCGGACAATAAAGCCCGCTCCGACAAGGCCAAGCGTAAGTGACGGCATAATGAGCGATTTGAATCCGGTTGAGCCCATCGCCGGCAGCCATCCCAATTGAACCGAAAAGATTAGAATGAGCAGGATACCCGACCAGAAGGTCGGCATGGAAATGCCGAACAATCCGATTAATCTGGCCAGCAAATCGATAGGCTTATTGCGGTGTAAAGCCGACAGCACGCCAAGTACAATTCCAATAACGACTGCGATCGCCGAACTCATAGCCGTAAGAGCCAGCGTCGCAGGAAAGTGTTTAATGATTTTCGGCAGGACCGGGTCCGAATTGACCATGGAATTGCCGAAATCACCATGCAGCAGGTTGACGAAATATTCAGCAAAACGAACGTAGAACGGACGATCTAGGCCAAGCTGATGACGCATCGTGGCGATCATCTCGGGCGTGGACTCGGCGGGATCCAGCATCATGAGAGCAGGGTCGCCAGGCAGCACGTTCATAATGATGAATACGACGATCAACGCTCCAACCAGCACAAGAAGGGAAGTATAGATCCGTACAAAAACGGATTTGCCCATGCTGCAGCAGCCCCCTTATTTCGTCAAATAGGTGTCATTGAAGCGCGGATATGCAAGCGCATCAAGCTTGATATCCTGAACGCGGTTAGAAGCAGCTATCGTATATGGAAATACGTAGATCGGGATAATGAGGGCATTGTCGATAATGTGATGCTGAACTTGCTTGTAAATTTCAACCCGCTTCGCTTCGTCCTTCTCTACCGCCCCGTCTTCAAGAAGCTTGTCGAGCTCCGCATTGGAATAGCCATGCAGCGTCGGACGGCCTGTTGGAGCTGCCGTATGATAGAACGGATAGAGAGAGTTTGGATCGGCATTGACTTGGCTGTTGCCATAAATATCGTAATCATCATTGACGAAAATTTGGTTGACGTAATCTTTCGTAATGTCGACTTTAACGTCAACGCCGATTTCCTTCAGCTGCTGCTGGATAATGGCTGCAATGTCATTGCGCTTCTCCCGGTTCGGAGAGGCGTCAACATAGTGCAGCGTCAGCTTCTTGCCATCCTTCTCGCGGATGCCGTCGGCACCCTTCGTCCAGCCAAGCTCATCAAGCAGGCTGTTGGCTTTGTCGAGGTCTTTCTTAATCCCATTCTCCAGCGATGCATCATAGCCCAGCGTGACCGGCGCTAGCGGCGACCATGACTGCTCATACGTTCCTAAATAGAGGGATTTAACGATGGAGGTAACATCAATGGCCGATTGCAGCGCTTGTCTCGCTTTGAGTTCGTTCCATGGCTGCTTTCTTTCGTTGATGAACAGCGTGTACGGCAAGCCGCCTGTGTTCGTCGACAGAAGCTGGAATTTTGAATCATTCTTAATGGAGACGATGTTTTGCGGCGGAACGGTTTCCGCTGCCAGCACTTGGCCGCTTTGTACGCTGCCGATGCGAGTCGCTTCTTCCGGTACGATTTTGAACGTGATTTTATCCAAGTAAGGAGCGCCCTGGTTCACTGCTGTTTCATTCGCCCACTTGTAATCAGGATTCCGCTCGATCACGATTTCCGAGTTCTCATCCCATTTCACAAACTTGAACGGACCGGAGCCGACCGGATGCGTTGCGAACTGTTCGCCGTACTTTTTGGCAGCCGTTGGTGAAACGATGCCCAGCGTGCCTTGAGCGATATTGCGCAGAAATGCTTGCGACGGCGAAGCCAGCTTCACTTCAACCGTATATTCATCTATCACTTTGGAAGATTGATAGGGCTGAATGAGAGCAAACGCATTGGATACTTTCGTCGCTGGATCAATTACCCGGTCAAAATTGAATTTGACTGCCTCCGCATTAAACGGTGTACCGTCGTGGAACTTGACGTCGTCGCGCAGCTTGAACGTATACGTCAGGCCGTCCTCCGATATCGTCCATTCTTTCGCCAGCCAAGGCTTAACCGTACCGTCTGGCAATTGCACAACCAGATTATCGTATAAGTTGTTAATGATGCGGACACCAACTGCCAGACCGTTCGTATGCGGATCAAGCGATACCGGCGACGTAGCCAGCGCATAGGACAATTCGCCTCCTTGAACAGGAGCGCTTGTTTCTGCAGCTTTAGCGGGACTGTTGCTGTTCCCTTCTTTATTTGATGCGGCGGAGCTGCAGCCTGTCAGCGCGATAATTGCCGCGAGCGTCACTGCTCCGTATTTCCACCAGCTTGCTTTGCCTGCCTTCTTCATCTTTCTCTCCATGGTCGTCTCCCCCTCTTATGCAAGCGATCCGTTAGCGATCGCTGTCTCTCTTTGTTTCGTATAACGGTTAACCGGCACCGGAACGCCCAGATGGCCGCGAAGCGTGTCATGCTCGTACTCTGTACGGAACAATCCGCGCTCCTGCAGGATAGGTACTACGAATTCGATAAATTCACTTAAACCGTTCGGAATCGCTTCGCCGATAATGAAGCCGTCAGCCGCACCTTCCTCGAACCATTGCTGAATCCGGTCAGCAACCTGTTCTGGCGTTCCGATGAACGCCGGTCGAGGCGTTGCTTCCTGCTGCGCCACTTGACGGAGCGTTAGCCCCTTCTCGACAGCGTTGCTCTTAATCCGGTCCGTCGTGCTGCGGAAACTGTTTTGCCCAAGCTCGCCCAAAACCGGAAACGGCTCGTCAAGCGGATACTGCGAGAAGTCATGATGCTCATAGTAGCGGCCGAGATAAGCCAGCGCATGCTCGATATCTACCAATTCAGCTAACTGAATATATTTGCGCTCCGCTTCTTCTTCCGTCTCCCCGACAATTGGTCCAATTCCCGGCAAAATAACGATTTCGTCTCTGGACTTTCCGTAGGCTGCTGCTCTCGTTTTGACATCCTCATAAAATTGCTTGCCCTGTTCAATCGTCTCGTGGTGCGTGAATACCGCATCCGCTTCTTTGGCTGCCAGCGTTTTTCCGTCCTCCGAGGAACCGGCCTGGAATACGACAGGCTGTCCTTGCTTCGATCTGGCAATATTCAAAGGCCCTTGCACGGAGAAAAACTCGCCTTCATGATCCAACCGGTGCAGCTTTTCTGGATCAAAGAATACGCCTGATTCCTTGTCGCGGGTAAAGGCATCGTCCTCCCACGAATCCCACAGCCCTCGCGCTACCTGCAAATACTCGGTTGCAATCCGGTACCGCTTCGGATGATCGGGATGCTCTTTTTTATTGAAGTTGTTGGCTGTTGCAGCTAGAGGCGAAGTAACGACATTCCATCCTGCTCTTCCTTCGCTGATATGATCCAGCGAGCTGAACTGTCTGGACACCGTGAACGGCTCGCTATAGGAAGTGGACAATGTGCCCACTACGCCGATTCGCGAAGTAACAGCAGCAAGCGCGGACAGCACTGTCAACGGTTCAAAGCGATTCAGAAAATGAGGAATCGATTTCTCGTTAATATGCAAACCGTCGGCGATGAACACAAAATCAAATTTGCCCGCCTCTGCATTTTGCGCTTGGCGTTTGTAATGCTCGAAGTTAACGCTAGCGTCGGTGATGGCATCGGGATGCCTCCAGCCTGAAATATTGCCCCCTACCCCGTGAAGTGCTGCGCCCAGCTTAAGTTGACGTTGATTAGCCATGATGAATTCCTCCTGAACCATAATTTTTATAATTCCTATTGGTTTTGTCGACTTTAATATTGAAACGAGTTTATCATTGCAGACAGCCATTCGGCTAATAGAGCTTTTCTATAAAAAAATAAATAATATCGATTCGTGCTTCGTTCTGCTGCGAATAGTCAGCAGCATGAACTCAAATCGCTCCGCTCGCCCTATGCGAGCAAACTGCCGCCAATTAACAGGGGTCGCTGCGCGTTTTGGTTCATGCTGCCGTTCTTGATTCCATCAACCTATTCGCGTGCGCGATAGGGGATGGAGAGAACCTGCGAAATGTCATCCTGAACTCAAAACGCTCCGCTCGCCCTATGCGTGCAAACTGCCGCCAATTAACAGGGTCGCTGCGCGTTTTGGTTCATGCTGCCGTTCTTGATTCCATCAACCTATTCGCATGCGCGATAGGGGATGGAGAGAACCTGCGAAATGTCATCCTGAACTCAAAACACTCCGCTCGCCTTATGCGAGCAAACTGCCGCCAATTAA
>NZ_CBVJ010000077.1 GCF_000513275.1 Paenibacillus gorillae
AAACACTCCGCTCGCCTTATGCGAGCAAACTGCCGCCAATTAACAGGGTCGCTGCGCGTTTTGGTTCATGCTGCCGTTCTTGACTCCATCAACCTATTCGCGTGCGCGATAGGGGATGGAGGGAACCTGCGAAATGTCATCCTGAACTCAAAACACTCCGCTCGCCCTATGCGAGCAAACTGACGCCCGTCGCCCCTTCTTCGAAACAAAATGCAAAAATACAGGTTGTAAGGCGCATTATGAGCGATTTATCGCATCAAAATGTAAATGTGCAGTTTGATCGGCTAAAAAAGAGCCGATATGATGATAATGGGCGATTTTAAATGTACTTTTACATTTTGGAAGCTATTTTTGACCTTTTGAGGCTAATCTACATGCACATTTGCATTTTGTTTTCATTCTGGCGGGAAGGTGCGGATTGGGTGGATGATGGGACTAGTCGGCGATATGTAATTGGCGGGTTTCTCTATGTTCAGATTCAAGTTCTCTTTGCTCCGACAAACTTGCCTTCCGCTCTTTCACAGGCAGCGCAAATACAGTATTCTAGGGGAGTCAAGGTTGATTTATATATGTTGAGAAGGAGGGCATTCAGCATGCCACAATTGACTTTTAGAGGTGTTCCAGCCGACAAGCTGCTCACCGTGAGCGAGGCACTCGCAACCGAGCTCGCTGCTATTTGTGAGTGCGGAACCGATAATTTTACGATGGATGTGCTGCAGACCACATCCGTCTATGGCGGAAGCAGCAGCGATACCAGCTATCCGTTTGTGGAGATTGGCTGGTTTGAACGGGGACAGGCTGTCAGAGACCAGGTAGCAGCAGCCGTTACGGCAAGACTGCAGGAGATCGGTATTGCCGATTCCGAAATCGCCTTTCGGGTATACCGGGAAGACAGCTATTACATCAACGGCGTACCCTGCAGCTGACAAAAAAAGTCCGGCCGGACGGTTACTGCCGTCTGGCCGGACTCCTATATGATTTTAGACAGCTGGCATTTGCGCTTTCGCGTTGCAGTCCCGGCATATGCCTTGAAAGTCCAGCCGGTGATCACTAACGGTAAAGCCGAATTCTGCCAACACCCGGTTCTCCAGCGGCAGCAGCCAATCCTCTTTGATTTCCTCTACAGTGCCGCATTTTGTACAGATAAGATGGTGATGAAGATGGGGCTGGTCCTCGCCTCTCAAATCGTAACGGGCCACGCCGTCGCCAAAGTTGACTTTCTCCACCACATGAAGCTCACAGAGCAGCTCCAGCGTACGGTATACCGTCGCCAGTCCGATATCGGGATAGCTTTGCTTCACCAGCAAATAAACCTCTTCCGCGCTCAAATGATCCTTCTCATACTCCAGAAGAACGTTCACAGTCGCCTCACGCTGCGCAGTAAGCTTAAAGCCCTTCGTCTTCAATTGCCGGTTGATCTGTTCAAGCTCGGGCTTTTGCTCTATGCTTATATTAATTTTTGAGTTTACATTCATGGCAATCACCTGCTTCCTTCTTGATTATAATAATTATAATCTAGTTATTATTATAGACCAAAATAGATATCAGGTAAACGTTTGTTTTCAATTTATTTAACGGAAGGAGATAAACTGATGAAATGCCCACTATGCGGTGAAAATCACAGTTGCGTGATGGAGACGACCACCTCTGCCTCAGGGAATGAGCTCGGCAGCTGCTGGTGTGCTCGTGAAACGTTCCCGAAAGCGCTGCTTGATACCGTGCCAGATGCCTACAAAAATGCGGCCTGCATTTGCAAAAGCTGCTTGTCCGAGTTCAAAGCAAAAGCGAAGGTGGAATCAGACTCCAGCGCAAACGAGTAACTCCCCCTATCTTACAGTGCCTCTAGTATAAGCTTCTTCAACTGCTCGTTGCGATGCTCAATAAAGCGTCTCATGTAGCGCTTTAAGACAAGCATTTCCGCAATCCGCCCGAGCAAGCCAAACGGCGCTTCAAAATGAAGCGTGTCGGTCATCACGGTGATTTTACCAATCTGCTCGAAATGATGAATATGTCTGAGGCTTTTAAAAGCACCCTTTAATGTCTCGTCGACAAACATGTAGGGTGGATCATATTCAGAAATAAGGGATGTAAGCCGCTGCCTGACGCCGAAATGCGTAGCTTCAAAGGTAACGGTCTCCCCTCCCTTGATCGGCCCGCTGGTAACACCTGCTACAGCCTTTTCCCGTGTATGTTTCCAAACCGTCCTCGTATGAACGCCAATATCGCTTGCCATTGCAAAACATAACGCAATCGGCGCCTCAATCTCAATTTTTGTCACTACAGTCGTTGCCATTCTTCCTCCACCTGCTATTCGCAGCATTAAGTCAGTTCATTGACCAGTTCAACATCTGCAAAATGCTCGTCCGATATTTTTTTGTCGCCAAAAATACCGCTAATATGATTAAATCCAGAATGCGTCCAGAACCGGAGCGCCGGCCAGTTTTTCAACGATACGTTCACTCGAATCTCCGAATAATCCAATCTTTTAGCCTCGATAAGCAGCTGCTTTACAACCTGCTTGCCATAGCCTTGTTTCTGATGATCGGCTGCGATGCCCATAAATGCAAGATAAATCGAGCTCTCCCGCGGATATCCGTGGTATAGGCTAATAAAGCCGATTATTTCGTCCATGGATTCATTGCGGATCGTCTGGATTCTAAAGTTCTCTTTGACGCCGCCTTCCGGCAAAATACCAGCCTCATACGACTCCCCAACATAGTTGGGATTATAGGTTCTCCCATCCCATTCGCTTATCGCGGTGCATGAATTGTAAATTTGCTGCACGGCATCGATTTCGTGCCGCTCCAGATCCGCCATTTTGTAAGCAAATGTTCTCCATACGGAAGGAATCAGATTCATCTTCCACTTCTCCTTGTTGTGCGAATAGTAAATACATCGGCTGTATGCCGTTTTTTTTGAAGGGAAAGCATGGCCCTCTCATGCCTGGGGAACGATACGATTTGAAGGTTATGCAAACAAGGAGTTTGACGCGATGAAGCTCTATATGACGGTGATCTTCCTCTTGTTTATCTGGCTGCTTACGCAGCAAAATGCAACGCCCGCTCATTCGGCACTCCCGTCTGACGAGCATCACGCTTTACAGCAGCTGCTTGAGCCTACCATTGGACGAGCTGTTTCAGCTTATTATGGCGAGCGGAGGAGCTACAGCGTTATGACAGTTAGCCGCCCCAGCTCCGCGATTGTTGCCGTCGAAATTTCGACGTTCCCGCATAAACAAATGCCGCCTATAGGGCATGATCTCATCACATTTAGAATCGATCCCCAACATACACAGTCAGCCCCAGAACTCATTCGTTATTTGCATAAAGGAGATGAGTGGGAGCACAAGCTTGAACAGTTTCGCAGCATGCTAACAAACGAGCTTCTCACTGCCTTCAATCTAGATAACGATGACAGTGCCTCGCAACCCTATAAATTGCGTGAACTTCAATATCAGGCTGAAACAAACCGCCAGCTTCGCCCTTTGGTTGCCTGCAATGAGCTTGCCGCGAGCCAATACCTGCCTGCGTATAATTCCGGTTATAAGAACACCCTGTCCCCCATTACACTACTTAATGAAACGAAACGTCTCGGCTATTTGTTGCTCAAACAAACGGACGGAACGAACATCGCAATCAGGCTGAGAAAAGACCGGCTAAAGGGCTGGCTATGCGGATCAGCAGAACGAAAACCCGGGCGGCCTATGACGAAAGAGCTTCTCTGGTATATGGAGTAGCTATTTTTTCCGAATCGGGTACAGGGTGAAGAACAAGACGGCCAGCAGCAAGGCTGCGATCGGGATCAAGCTTAGCATAGAGCGGAAACCCATAATCGCAGCATCCGACTGCTGCACCGCGTCCTTCACGTAATGCGAAGCTTCAAGTACAATTCCAGTCGTAAGCGCTTGCAGGGAAACACCCCAGCGGACGATAAATCCATTCATTCCGAAATACATCCCTTCCCGCCGTTCACGGGTCCGTTTCTCATCCTCGTCGATAACTTCAGATAGCATAATCTCCAGCAAGACCATCAGTCCTGCAAGACCAATGCCGACTAAACCTGCCGTTACGGCCGCAGCCGCAAGCGTGGTGACGAAGAGAAAAGGAAGAAGTGCAACCATATAGCAAATGACAGCGATAATAATGGTTTGGCGCGGCCCCCAGCGTTGAACGAGTCTCCCCCATACATACACGCAAGGAATGGCAACCAGAAAAATTGAGCCAAGCAAAATCGTACTGCCGTTATCCGCTGCACCAAGCACATATTTTGCAAAAAACGGTATCGTTGCCGGCAGCAGCGCAAAGGTAAATTGCACGAGCAGACTTCCGGTTACATAATACACAAACGCTTTGTTGGAAAACGTATAGCGAAGTGCACGCCAGAAACCGATTGTCGCTTCTGGCGCGGTCCCTCTCTCTTTACTGCCGGCAAGCATAACGATAAAGAATAGCAATGCGATAACACCGAAAATAACGCCCATCACGCCCCATCCCAGCTTGCCGTAAATAAGAGGAGGCAGCGCGACGCCAATAATCATGCCGATAATACCGAGCATTTGACGCCAGGAGGATACTGCCGCCCGCTCCTTGATCGTAACGAACAGCTCCGGAAACAGAGCCGAATAGTTGAGCACGACCATGACAAATAAAACATCATAAGCCAGGATGATGATAAGGAAATACCAGAATAGAGCCGTCCCCGTTCCAACCGGAAACCACATTGCGGTAAACAGTGCCGCTAGCGGGACCATGCCGAACAGCATATACGGCACTCTTCTTCCCCAGCGTGATTTGGTCCGGTCGGACAAATAGCCAAAAAGCGGATTAAGCAGCGCATTCACAATACCATGAATGACCATAGCCGATGTGATCAGATAAGGTCTGACTCCTAATACGTCTACGTAGTAGAACACGATGTATGTCGCAAAAGCCTGTGCAATTAAATTGACGGATAAATTACCCGAGCTATACGCGATTTTGCGGCCTAACCCAACCTCTGCCATCGGCTTCACTCTCTTCCTTGTTCTATAGTGAAATTTGTTTAACCATACGTTTATAGAGGTGCCCGCTTACTTCTAGCACACCATCCTCCGTGTAGCCCATCTTTACATACAATGCATGGGCCCGGTCATTATATTCCTCTACGATCAGCGTGACGCGGTCATAGCCTTCTTCTGCTGCTTTCACCTCAAAAGCGGCCATGAGTGCCTTGGCAATGCCTTGGCCTTGAAAATCCTCATGCACGGCAATAGAGTCCAGATAATATTCCCCCGGCCGGGTTTCTTGCGTAATGGTATAGCCTGTCCGCCCGGTTACCCGCTCGATTCTCTCTATGAATGGACGATCAAGCGCTTCTGCATCATCGCCGCCGTAGCTGATAAGAATGCCCGCTACTTTGTCTTCCCGCTTATCTACAATAACATTGCGATAGCTGATCCGGTTGCCTTCCTCCTCGTAAAAAGAGGCCAAGATGCCCATCGCTTCTTCTTCCCCGTCAACACCCGCCAGCGAACAGGCAATTGAACCGATTGCCGTATGCATTAAAGCCATTACCTCCGGGCCGTCTTCCTTCCTTGCTGCTTGTATCATTACGCCTTGCCTCCTTCTTCTGCTAAAAGCCACTGATGTTTGTTCTATTTTACCGCGATCTGCGCATGGCTATCATGCTATAATCGAGATCAGGTGATTAATTATATGACGACAAATCAAAAAGGGACAAACAATTATACGTATTTCAAACGTCCAATTGGCATTGTAAATAAAAACTTCCCCGCCGCCGAGCGGGCATCGGCAGACACCAGCACAGAACTCGTCGCCGCAACCGAAAGCGATGCTTCCTATTTTCGTTCGCTGGAGGCACACGGCATACAGTTGAATGCACGGCAAATTGCCGCTGTCCGTCATCATGACGGTCCGCTTCTAACGATTGCCGGAGCCGGATCAGGCAAAACCTCGGTGCTTGTCTGCCGCGCAGGCTACTTGCTCGCCGTACGCGGTATTCAGCCGCACCGGCTGCTGATGATGACTTTCTCCAAAAAAGCTGCGGAAGAAATGCGCGAGCGCATTGCCAAGCTGCCCAACATCGGTGATCACGCGGCATCCGCTATTGAAGCACGGACCTTCCATGCCTTTTGCCTGCTGCTGCTTCGACGGAGCGGCTATAAACAGGCTATTCTCGGAGAAACCGGCCGCAAACAGCTGTTTTTCAAAAAGCTGCTGCGCGAGCGGAATTTGCATGAGACGTACCAAGCTGAAACCTTGATTGCCATGTTATCTGCGTACAAGCTAGAAATGATCGAAGCTCAGGATCTCCCTGAAAGCGATGAGGAGGAGCGGCAGCTCAAGCAGCTGTTTCTCAGCTACGAGGCTTGGAAAACCGAAGCTCATCTCATCGATTACGACGATATGCTGCTGGAAGCGTACAAGCTATTGCTTCGGGAAGAACGGCTGCTTCAATCATTCCAAAACCGCTTCCGCTACATTATGATCGACGAGTTTCAGGATACGAATAAAGTGCAGTACGCACTCATTAAACTGCTCGTCGAGCCCAGCCGCAACTTAATGGTTGTCGGAGATGACGATCAGACCATTTATTCCTTTAACGGGGCGCGCAATGACTATATATTGAACTTCGAGCAGCAGTTTCCCGGAGCCCGCAGCGTCGTCCTTGACGTCAACTACCGCTCCGGCTCTGGTATCGTTGGTCTCGGTAATGCCATTATCCGTCACAACAAGCAGCGGCGGAGCAAGACACTGCAGACGGCCAAGCCGCATGGCGCACCGCCGGTCTTTGCGCGTCCGGGCAACTCCGACGATGAAGCGGAGCTAATTGTGAACACCATCATCGCCAAGCAAGGCAAAGGCAATTGCAGCTACGGCGATATAGCCGTTCTGTTCCGGACAGCGAGCAGCAGCCGTGCTGTATTCGATCAGCTTGTCATCCGTCAGGTGCCGTTCATCGACTATGGCGGAGGAGATTCCTTTTACGAGCAGGGCATTATTCGTCCTGTCATCGCCCACCTGCGCCTGTCGATCGAACGGCGTAATTTCGATGCGATGGAAGCGATGCTGGCGACGATGTACGTGAAGCCCGATCAGGCGATGGCCTTTATCTGGAACGAGGAGAAAAAGCAGGCGAAAAAATGGCCGCTCATTCATTTGACCCGTTTTCCGATGATTAAGGAATTCCATAAAGAGAAAATCAAAGAACGGATTAAGCTCATCCGTTCGCTTGCGACGATGCGGCCTGAAGCCGCTATTAAGCTTTTGCGGACAAGCTTCTATGATCAATATCTGGAAGCGAATAAAGGTCAAGCCGCACTGACAGAGCACAAGGAGTCGCTGAAAGAGATGCTCGATGAGCTGGAAGCGGCGGCCAAACGATTCGAGCGCATTGAGCCTTTCCTCGCTTTTATCGATGAGATTGCTGCCAAGCATGAGGAAATGAAGCTGCTGAAGCTCGACCCGCGCAACGCCGATGCCGTCAACTTTATGACGATCCATAAGTCGAAGGGACTTGAGTTTCCGGTCGTCTTCATATGCGGCGTCTCGGAGGGCATCCTGCCTCACAGCTCGGCAATGTCGGCCGACAAGAACAGCGACCGCAGCGTTCTGCAGGCTGGCGACAACAAGGCAGAGGCGGCGCTGGAGGAAGAAAGGCGTCTAGCTTATGTCGCCGTTACCCGGGCGCAGGAGGAGCTGTATATTAGCTCTCCCGCCTATTACCGCGGCAAGCCTGCCGCCGTCTCTCCGTTCTTGTTATCGGCTTATGAATAGCACTCATCTCACACCAAAACTACTGCTCTACAATGACTAAACTTGGCCGGTTCTCTGGAACTCCTTTCGGACGAACCGGCCAATATTGCCGATCGATTCTACAGCTACTGCTGCAGAGCTGTCTCCAAAGCTTCCACAATCAGCTTCTCTGCTTCAAAACGGTACGCAATCGGCAGAACCGACAGTTTAACAAACACCTGCTCCTGATAACCGAATATCGAAACGCCTGGGCTATAATTAACTGCGCAGCGCAGCTCAAGCTTATCCGTATTGGGAAACTCAAAACTATACCGATTTCCAGTCTGCGACATATACCGTACAAAAGCCCTTCCCCGCACATACTTTTCCCCATCAAGCTCGATTACGGGATACTCGGTTCCATTCACTGGAGAAATCGTAAGGGAACCAGAAAACACTTCTAATTTAGGTGTAGCTTGAATGATTCGATGAAGCTGTTCTTTGCTGGGAGGCAGTCCTAGCTGCCGGTCATGCATACCTTTCAACAATAAAATCAATTCCCCTAACGAAATAAGTACAAAACCGCCAAATAGAAGAATTCCTCCTATCCATGGACTAACTGCAAGCAAACTGATAATACCGATTATCACGAATGCAAACCCGACCAGCTTTTGAATGCTATAAAACAAGCGAGACACTCCTTTCCGCATAAAAAAAAGGAACCGGCCTTCTGCAGCCTGTCCCTTTTCTTCGTTGTCGAATTATTCTGCCGGTGCTACGAACGTACGTTGTGCGAACTCTGCATCAAGCATATAGAATGCATTGCTGTCCTTATCAATCCGTTTCAGCTTCTGAATGATGCTGTCGAACAGGGACTCTTCCTCTACCTGCTCGTCGATGAACCATTTCAGGAAGTACATCGTTGCGTGCTCACGATCATTCAGCGCCAAATCGGCAAGATCGTAGAACCGTTTCGTGTTCTGCTGTTCATGCGCGTAACCGTGCTCGAACGCATCAAGCATCGAAGCGTACTCGTTTTTAGGATCGCCCAGTCCCGCCAGCGTAGCGCGACGATTCCGGTCATTCAGGAACTTATATATTTTCATCGCGTGAAAACGTTCTTCTTCAGCCTGAATAATAAAGAAGTTGGCAAAGCCCTCAAGGCTTTCTGCCGAACAGTAGGCTGCCATTGCAAGATACACATGCGCCGAATAGAATTCGAAATTCATTTGATCGTTTAAAGCCTCTGCTAATTTGTCATTCATCGCTTATGCACCTCATCTTTTCAAGAATTATCTATATTCTACCACAAATAAAAGGGACGGCAAATGCCATCCCTCTGTAAATTTATCCGATCAATCTTTTCAGTTGCTTATATAGCTTATCGGCGGAATCAGCTTTCACCGTCTCCGATTTTATCATAACGAAGCACTCATGCTTGCATGTCCTGCAGTTTCCGAGGCAATCCTTTTTTTCATTTCAATCTCGGGATATTTCGACTTCATCGCCTTGTAGACAGGCTTTGTCCCGTTATTCTTCATATTGCGTGAGCAATATTTGATCTTCTTCATCCCAGTCACCCCGTAACCCGCCATGCAAACGCATAGGTGTATTACTCAAATGATATTAATTATCATTCCCGTTGTCAATAGCGGGGACAAGAGTGACAGCTTTTATTTTCAACACATCCAGTCCTTTTTTCAACTGCGTGTCTTCCTGCTCCAGTTTATTGTTTAATTGTTCAAGCAATCGATAAGCGGTCTTATCATTAAATGCGCCGCTTGCCGGTAGCTTCTGGTCATTCTGGAAGCGGCGCAACGCTTGCTCCGTCTCCGCATCGAACAGACCTGTCTGACCGGTATCCGCATAACCCAGCACATTCAGCATCGTCTGGAGCGTCTTCACATCCTCGCCAAAGCTCCCCTTCCCCATCTCGCTTCCAATCGGAAGCGGACGAAGCGAGGCGTAGCTAGGAAGTGCAACATCGATATCCGGCATAACCCCGGCTTTATGAATCCATGTGCCGCCTGGTGGTTTTCCACTGCG
>NZ_CBVJ010000078.1 GCF_000513275.1 Paenibacillus gorillae
TGCAGGCGTTCCAGCACATTCAGCATCGTCTGGAGCGTCTTCACATCCTCGCCAAAGCTCCCCTTCCCCATCTCGCTTCCAATCGGAAGCGGACGAAGCGAGGCGTAGCTAGGAAGTGCAACATCGATATCCGGCATAACCCCGGCTTTATGAATCCATGTGCCGCCTGGTGTTTTCCACTGCGCTTCCGTCAGGCTGAGCACCGATCCGTCTTTAAACTGCTGGAACGCCTGCACGACGCCTTTGCCGTACGTCTTCTCCCCAATTACCGTGGCACCGGCAGACTCCTTCAGAGCGGCCGTCAACACCTCACTGGCGCTTGCGGACTGACCATTGACGAGAACAGCAATCGGAATGTTCCAAGGCTTCTCCTGTTTGGATTTATACGTAATAACCCGCTTATCGTTCTTGTAGACGACCTGCAGCACTGTTTTTCCCTTCGGAACAAGAATGTCGGCGATTTGAAGAGTGGATTGCAGCAAGCCTCCAGGATTGGAGCGCATATCAAGCAGCAGCTTCTTCATGCCTTGTTTTTGCAGCTTGGCAACCTCCGTCTCGAACTCATCGCCAGTCTTCTGAGCGAACCGGCTGATCGTAATATGACCGATCCCGTTCTCCAGCATTTCAGAGGTAACCGTATGAACCGGAATCGCTTCGCGGATCAGCTTCACCTCAATAGGCTGCATCTGATTGCCGCGCTGAATGGTAAGCTTCACTTCCGTGCCTTCCTCGCCTCTCATCAGACCGATCAGCTGTTCGTATTTCTTGCCGGCCATTTTCTCGTCATTTACTGCAATGATCGCGTCCTGCAGCTTAATGCCGCCCCGTTCGGCTGGCGCGCCTTTCGTTAAGGCACCGACAACAAACAATCCGTCCTCTTCCCGGACCGTGATGCCTACACCCGAAAACTCACCCTCATAACCTTGTGTATAGGCATTGCCTTGCTCCTTGATCAAATATCTGGAGTAAGGGTCCTCCAGCGAGGCGACCATCCCTTGAGAAGCTCCGTTAATGAGATCCTCCGGTTTGGCACCGTTCAAATAATCGTCCATGATCGTCTCGTAGGAGACGGCAAAATTGCGGAAAGAGGGTTCTCGAAGCATTGGATACTTATAGCCCATCCACAGCCACCCGATACCGAATCCGACCGCTGCAAATACGACCGCACCAAGCACCGCTATCGTGATCGCTCTTTGTTTCATCACTTCATTCGTAAAATATTTCACTTCCGTCACTCCCGGTTCCCGTATGTCCTTCTAAATGTAGCTCATCTGAGGGCGACGGAGCAAATAGCCGCTGCTGCCATCGTCTTATCCGTGCGCTTGCATTCCATTGCTTTCATTATACCCTATAATAGCCAGTGGCTTGTAGGCCGCTCTATTTTTCGCTACAATCAGGCTAGCTATAGAGAGAGGAGCTAGACTGCGCTTATGTATAAATTAATTGCTATTGATGTGGATGACACCCTGCTAAATGATGAACTGATCGTGACGGACGGAACTAGAGCCGCACTGGAGCAAGCCATTGCCCAAGGCGTAACCGTTACGCTCGCTACGGGCCGGATGTATGCTTCCGCCCGCAAAATCGCGGACCAAATTCAGCTGAACGTCCCGATTATTACGTATCAGGGATCGCTCGTTAAGACGCTGCTGGACGGCCAAGTCTTGTACGAACGGAGTGTTCCGACAGAAATTACGAGACTGCTGTATGCTTTTGCCAAGGAAAAAGGGCTGCATCTGCAATTTTATGTCGATGATGTGCTGTATGTCGCTGAAGACA
The DNA here is from genome assembly GCF_000513275.1 of Paenibacillus gorillae. Lineage (GTDB taxonomy): Bacteria > Bacillota > Bacilli > Paenibacillales > Paenibacillaceae > Pristimantibacillus > Pristimantibacillus gorillae. The sequence continues at coordinate 1,780 of NZ_CBVJ010000078.1, forward strand.
ACGACCGCGCTCGCGCTTACTCCGCATTATCCAAAATCCCTTACGTCGTTGCTGACGACGTCGAGGCGCTGCTGGACAAGCCTAATACGAAGCTGCTTATGATCGACGAGCCCGATTATTTGGATCAAATTGCGGAGGAATTAAAGCCGCTTATCAGTGATAAGGTGCATATGACCAAGTCGAAGGCGCATTATCTGGAGTTTACGCATAAAGAAGGAACGAAGGGACATGCCCTCCGATTTATGGCCGAGCATCTAGGCTGCTCGATCGAGCAGACGATCGCGATCGGTGATGCATGGAACGACCGTGAGATGATCGAAGCCGCAGGTCTTGGCGTTGCAATGGGCAACGCCGTTCCCGCGCTGAAAGAACTGGCGAATTACGTGACGCTCAGCAACAATGAGGACGGCGTGAAGCATGTGATCGATAAGTTCGTTCTGAAAGCGGAATAGACAAAATATATGCCAAAAGAGCAGGCAGCGATCTCCAATTGAGATCTATGCCTGCTCTTTATTTTCTAGTAACAACCTCTCTCGATGGTTCATAGCGGTATTCGGATTTTTGCTTTTCTGGCAGGAATGCATACCATAGAAAGCTGGTTTGTATTTTTTTAGCCTTATATACGTTGTTATTAGAATCGGTGATGTCAATCGAATTTGTATGAGGATCGATGGACGTGCCTATGACCAGAGTTCGGCCGTTAGCATCCCTTAACGGAACAAAAGCATGGGTTAACGTATCCGTTATTCCTTTCTCTGCGAGCTTGGCATACTGTTCTCTGGAAATGAAAGGTGTTGTGACTTCCCCCTTCTTCAACCATCTCAGACTGTCATCCTCTTCATTTAGAACCCCAGCTTCCCATAACGTTGTTTTTTCATCTGACTTGATAACCTTAGTGAGTACTAGTATCTCCCGATTATTCAACAACTCTTGATGGATGATGGATCGAGTTTTATCGGGATCAAATTTATTAATGATTCTTAGAGTCCGCTCGTCTGATGGCATCTTAATACTCTCTGCCGCCTTCGGTAATTGCATGAACGGCAAGTTGAACCAGGAGACCCCGCTTAATACAGTTAAGCTAAGCAAAACAGGAATCACCCATTTGAAATGAAACTTTTTTCTTTCACCCTGAGCCACTCTTTCTTTTATCTGCTCAATTTGCTGGCCCGTAACTCTTCGAGGTTCCGTATAAGGCTCCCTCCGCAGCGAGTCTTCAAAGTTGGTGACCGGCATCATTCTTCCTCCTTCCGCTTCATTCTCATCTTGGCCTTGGCCCGATGCAGCCGTGATTTTACAGTGCCTTCTGCAATACCGAGGAAATCAGCTATATCTGCTATCGACAACTCGTACTTGATCTCTAGAATAAGAACTTCCCTATGCTTTAGCGGTAGTTCGAGCATGTTCTCCCAGACTTCATCCAGCTTTGTTTTTGCGAAAAACACACTTTCTGCAGATGCCGATTGTCCGGAATGCCTAACAGCAGCAACAGGGAATATTTTTCGTAAAAATGCGGATTTCAACTGGTTCATCGCCACGTTATGGCATATTTTCAACAGCCATGTTTTTACGGATGATTGACCCCGGAACTTGTCCAGCCTAAGAAAGGCTTGAACAAAAGTATCCTGTGCCACATCATCTGCCAAATCATGCTTTTTCGTTAGTACGAAAGCATAATTCCAAATATCAGTCCAATATTTAGCGATAATCATTTCGATTTCCATCGGCCCTGCGCTTACAAGTGTCGCAAGATAATCCTCCTGAGCGGCGTTAGCTGCTCCAGCTGTTTTCATTCCCGCACCTCCTATTAAACAGACAACTGAGCAGCCGGAAAGTTCCATTCTTCTGAAAATAAAAAAAGCTACCAAAGCCTTTTCAATGGCCTTGTTAGCTTTATTTAAATACTGCTTAAATGCCTGCCAGCACCTGATACCAGACGCCGCGTTTGGAATAGAGCGTCTTGCGGACTTCTTTCCATCCGCCAAGATAGGTAATATCGAACAAGCCTTCAGGCTGGACATAACGTCCCTTTGTATCGGCTGCAACCTTCTCGTCTACGGCACGGAAGCCATAATCGGTGAGTACACGCTGTGCCTGCTCACTTTGCAGAAAAGCCACAAACGCCTCTGCCGCTTTACGAGTACCGTGCTTATCGACGTTTTTGTCGACCACGGCTGCAGGATTTTCGATTAATATCGTATCCCGCGGAATGACGATATCATATTTCACGCCTTGCTTGATGCGGGAAAGCAATTCGTTCTCATAGGTCACAATGACGTCGCCGACGCCATATTCAAACGCCGCCATCGAGGCACGGCCGCTCTTATCGAGCGATTCCACGTTCGCATGAATCGATTTCAAATAGTTTTTCGCATAAGCGGGATCAGGTTTCCCTGTCTCTTCCTCTGACTTTTTGAGCCCGGCGCCGTATATAGCATTAATATCCCACTGCGCCCCTCCCGATGTTTTCGGATTCGGATACAGCACCTTCACGCCATCCTTCGTCAGATCATCCCATCCGGTAATGCCAAGCGGATTGCCCGCACGCGTACCAAGAACGACGATCGATTTCGTAATCATTCCGGCATGCGGCTGAGCCTTCCAGTCATGCGTTATAAATCCGGCGTCGGCCACTTTATCGATATCGCCTTCCATCGCAAGGACAGCGACGTCAGCCTCAAAGCCGCCGGCTATCGCCCGGGCTTGTGTACCGGATGCTTCATAAGATTGCTGGAACACAATTTTCTGTCCCGTCTGCTGCAGCCATTGCGCCTGGAATTGCGGCAGAAGCTCTTCGAAAGCATCCTTCACGACCGAATAGGCACCGATTACAAGCGTCAAATCACCGTCTGGAGCGGAAGATGCGGCATCATTCTGCTCTTTGCTGCCGCAGCCAGCCGCCAATGTCAGCAGCAATGCTCCGGCAAGCAGCAGAGCGAGTATGCGCCTGCTTGTTGCTCGATTATTTATCATTAGAGTACCTCGTTAGTTTTCGATTAGATGTGGACAGGCATCGGATCGGTCTTCAGACTGTTCTCTGCAATCCAGCTTTCATTATCATTGAATAAATAAGCGCGGTGAACGAGTACATTGACGAAATCGCCTGGACGAAGAACTTCCTTCTCCAGCGAGCGATACGTAATCAGCTTCACATTGCCGACCAGCAGCTCTACAAGCCATTCGCTGCCGCGGAAATGAACATCCTTCACGTTCGCATCCAGCGTAGCCGAAGCGAGCTTGATCTCACCCGGTCTGCCGATTTCGATATATTCCGGACGAATGAGCGCCTTCGTGCCCGGATGATCCGCAGCTGCCGATTCAAAGCCTTTGAGTACAGACAAGTCTTCCACAACGGTCGACTCGCCGATAAAGCTGGCGACGAATGGCGTTTCCGGGTTTTTATAAATTTCCCAAGGTGTCCCTTTTTGCTCCAGCTTGCCTTTGCCGATGATCATAATCTCATCCGCCACTTCAATTGCCTCATCCTGGTCATGCGTGACGAAGATCGAAGTAATGCCGACGCGCTCAATCATCTCTTTGAGCCAGGTGCGCAGCTCGGTACGGATTTTCGCATCAATTGCGGCAAACGGCTCGTCGAGCAGCAGCAATTGCGGCTCTGGTGCGAGAGCTCGTGCGAAGGCAACGCGCTGACGTTGTCCGCCGGACAGCTGATGCACATAGCGATGCTCGAAGCCCTTCAAGCCCGTTAGCTCGACCAGTTCTGTAACGCGCTGACGGATTTGTTCCTTGGACTGTTTCTTGACCTTCAAGCCAAAAGCGATGTTGTCGAACACCGTCATATGCTTGAACAGCGCATAGTTCTGAAATACAAACCCGATGCCCCGCTCCTGCGGCGGCAAATCGTTGACGCGCTTCCCATGGAACAAGATATCGCCGGAGGTCGGCGTTTCCAGGCCCGCCAGCATTCGCAGAATCGACGTTTTACCGCCGCCGCTTGGGCCGAGCAAGCCGATCAGATGGCCCTTCTCGATTTCAAAGCTGACATTTTGCACCGCGTTGAAATCACCGAAGCTTTTGTTGAGGTTGCGGACTTCGATATGCATGGCTAATGCACTTCCTTTCGTTTTTTGGCCCACTCCATGAGCAGCAGCAAGCCTACCGAGAATACGGCCAGAACGAGCGCTACGCCATTGGCAGCAACCACATTGAAATTTTCCACATCTTGATAGACAAGAGTTGTGGCGGTTTGCGTTTTATTCATAATATTGCCGGAAACGACCAGTACAGCGCCAAACTCGCCTAGCGAACGGGCTACCGTCAGCACGACGCCGTAGATAACGCCCCAGCGGATAGACGGCCATGTCACTTTCCAGAACGTGTACCAGGAATAAGCGCCAAGCGTCGATGCCGCTTCTTCCTGCTGAGCACCGATTTCCTGCAGTACCGGCAGTACCTCGCGTACCATAATCGGGAAAGTTACGAACAAGGTTGCGAGAATCATGCCAGGCAAGGCGTATACGACCTTAAAACCCGCATCCTCGAAAAAGGCGCCAATGACGGTGCTTGGACCGAGCAGCAGTACGATCATCAAGCCGCCGATGATAGGCGATACGGCAAAAGGAAGATCTACCAGACTGTTCAGCAGCCGCTTGATCCTTGGGCCAATCCACTGTGCCCGAACGAGATACAATGCCAGCATGACGCCAAACATCGTATTGATCAGTGTAACCACAATTACGATCATTCCGGTCATTCCAAGGGCATGTAGCGATTGGGGGCGCATAAGCGCATCGGTAAACCCGCCCCAGCCGTCTGCCCAAGACCCTCTAACGATTTCAATTAGCGGAATAATCAAGAGTACGGTAAAAATAAAATAAACGGCGGCAATCCATGTTCTGCGTATCGTCATTGTCCCGGCCTCCTTGATTGAATCAAGTTGACCGTCCACAAAATAAGAAACGATAGCGTCAGCAGCAGTACGGATACCGCGGCCGCCCCTTGCGGATTATTGCTTTCAATCTCTCCAAAAATATAAACCGATGCGATGAGCGTCTTGCCCGGAATATTACCGGCAACGAGAACGACTGCCCCGAATTCCGCCAGTCCGCGGGAAAACGCCAGCATCCCCCCGCTCAATATGCCAGGGAGCATCGATGGGAAAATAATGCTGAAAAAAGTGCGGGTCCGAGTCGCCCCCATCGTATAGGCCGCTTCCTCCTCCGACTTGTCGAGCTCCTCTAGCAGCGGCTGTACCGCCCGGATAACGAAGGGAAAGGTGACGAATACCATGGCAATGACAATGGCCGGTTCATGAAATACAATTTCGAAGCCCAGCTTTGCGGCAAAGCCCCCAACGAGGCTGCCGGGACCAAGCAGCAGCAGGATCATTAATCCCGTTACAGCGGTCGGAAGCGCGAAGGGCAAGTCTACCAGGCTGTTCAACAAATGCCTGCCGGGAAAACGGTAGCGAATGAGTACCCAACTGATTAGCGTACCGATGACCAGATTGATGACGGTTGCAATAACCGCCAGCTTCACCGTCAGAAGCACTGCTTTCCAAGCAAGCGGGTCGGATATGCTTTCCCAAAGCGGGTGCCATCCGAGTGATAATGATTGCGAATAGATTCCTAGAATAGGCAGAACGATAAGGATGACAAAATAGAGCATGACCGTGCTGCGAAACCCGAAGCTCCACAGCTTGCCGCGAAACATGACATTCACTATGCCTTAACCTCCAGACCATCGGCTCGTGCCGTATGATGATGCCTAAAACCATTCATTACAATTCCTATTAATACACTTGGTATTCTAAATTTAGCAGACAATAACTGGTCTAGTCAATCCTAAATTAACATTTTTTCTGTCTGGCGGGTGTTGATTGCTGGAAATAGGCTTAACTGCTGGCATCGCCAAAAAAGCCCCACAGAGGATTCGATTGCTCGAACCTTCTGCGGGGCTTCCTTCATCCCTTATTCGCCTTCAATATAATAGACGCTCTCGCCTAGCGTAATTTCCGCCTGACCTTGTGTCAGATCCGTCATCCACGCTACAAACGCTTCTGCATCCGGCTCCTCCGGCAGGCATTTGACGATAACCCGGTCAGTGAACTCCGTTCCGCCAACGCGCGTTCCGCGTCCATGAAGCTCATTCTCAAGCTTGCCGTACCACGTGTAGTCAACACCGACGAACACTTCCCGGTGCAGCACTCTGACGATTTCACCGGCTGCTTCAATTCCGGCGACCGCCCCGTCCGTATAAGCACGGACGAGGCCTCCGGCTCCAAGCATGATGCCGCCGAAATAGCGGGTAACGACGACAGCGACATTTTTCAACCCCTTATTCTTAATAACCTCAAGAATGGGCTTGCCTGCCGTGCCGCTTGGCTCTCCGTCGTCAGACGCCTTCTGATATTGATCACGTTCGCCAATTAGATAAGCCGAGCAGTTATGCGTCGCCTGCCGGTGAAGACGCTTGATCTCCTCAATGAAGGCGACCGCTTCCTCTTCCGTCTCGACAGGCTTGGCGTGGCCGATAAATCTGGATTTTTTAATGACGACCTCGGCAGTTCCATCTCCCCGAATCGTCGAATAACGCTCCAGCATATTCAGCTGTCCCGCATGAAACAGCGCCTACAGGCGTGCTTCAAGCTCCGCTTTCTCTTTCTCGTAGCCTGGTTTGCCAAGCAGCGCAAACATGTTGCGTTTGTAAGCTTCTACGCCCGGCTGGTCGAATGGGTTAACGCCCAGCAGGTAGCCGCTGATGCCGCAAGCTTTCTCGAAGAAGTAAACGAGATAGCCGAAGGTGTATGGCGAGAAGTCGGCAATGTTGACGATGAAGTTTGGCACTTGACCGTCTGTATGCGCAAGCAGCGTACCTTCGAACGCCTTTTTGTTAACGAAGTCCATCGTTTTGCCAGTCAGGAAGTTCAGTCCGTCCAGATCCGCAGGATCATGACCGATCGAAATATGTTCTGCCACTTCATTCACCTGGATAACCGTCTCGAAAATGTTCCGGTTGCCCTCTTGAATAAATTGACCCATAGAGTGCAGGTCAGTCGAGAAATCGACGGAGGCCGGGTAAATGCCTTTGTAGTCTTTGCCTTCGCTTTCGCCGAACAGCTGCTTCCACCACTCGGATACGAAATGGAGGTTTGGCTCGTAGTTCACGAGAATCTCCGTTGTTTTGCCTTTGCGGTACAGCGCGTTACGGGCAGCCGCGTATTGGTAAGCCTCGTTTTCTGCGAGGTTCGGATTGCTGTATTCTTTAGCCGCTTCTGCAGCGCCTTGCATCATCGAAGTGATGTCGATACCCGCTACCGCAATTGGAAGCAAGCCTACAGGTGTTAGTACGGAGTAGCGTCCACCAACGTCATCCGGAATGATGAAGGACTCGTAGCCCTCTTCAGTAGCCAGCTTTTTGAGCGCGCCTTTGGATTGGTCAGTCGTTGCATAGATCCGTTTGCGAGCTTCTTCTTTGCCGTATTGGCGTTCCAGCGCTTCGCGGAAAATACGGAAAGCGATCGCAGGCTCCGTTGTTGTGCCGGATTTGGAGATCACGTTGATCGACCATTCGCGGCCTTCGATCAGTTGCAGCAAATGTGTCACATAAGTGGAGCTGATGTTGTTGCCGGCAAAAAGCACTTGAGGCGTTTTCCGCTGTTCCTTCGTCTGCAGGTTGTAGAACGAATTGGACAGCATTTCAATCGCAGCGCGTGCGCCGAGGTACGAACCGCCGATGCCGATTACGATCAGCACTTCGGAGTCCGATTGGATTTTTGCCGCGGCTTGCTGAATGCGGGCGAATTCTTCTTTATCGTAGTTGCTCGGCAGGTCGATCCAACCGAGGTAGTCGGAGCCGGTCCCCGTTCCATTATGTAATTGATCGTGAGCGAGGCGTACTTGTTCTGTCAGGTTGTCGATTTCGTTTTGTCCAAGGAACGTGAGCGCCTTGCTATAATCGAATTTAACTGTTTTACTCATAAGTAAGGAGGCCTCCCTGATAATGTTTTTCACAAGCATCTTGGCTTAGCATTTAGAATATCGGATTTACCCGTCAAAAACAAGTTTAATGACCATGAAATATGCATGAAGAAATATTATAATGGATATAGAAGATTTGAATGGCTAATTCCGCACCGCGCGCAGCTCCTAGCGCGCGCGGTGCGGAAAGCACACATTACACATTTGGAGGATGGCAGAGATGAGCAAAAAAATCGGATTTATCGGCCTGGGTGTCATGGGCTATGGAATGGCTGCAAACTTGCTTCGCAAAGGATCCGAGGTCACGGTATACAACCGGACACCGGGCAAAGCTGGTGAGCTGCTTACGCTTGGCGCGAAAGAAGCCGCTACTCCTGCAGAGGCGGTAACTGGAAACGATACGGTCATTACGATGATCAGCAACGACGACGCAATTCGTGAAGTTTATTTTGGCGAAAATGGTATTTTCTCCGCTTTGCAGCCGGGCACGACGCTGATTGACAGCAGCACAATCTCTCCTGCATTGGCGCTTGAGCTGACGGCTTCCGCTGAAGAGCGGCAAGCGAAGTTTCTCGATGCTCCTGTTACGGGCAGCAAGCCGGCGGCAGATGGCGGCACGCTGACGTTCATGGTCGGCGGTGACGCAGAGGTTCTGGCATTGGTCGAAGACGCTCTGCTGGCTATGGGGCGTAAAATTATACATATGGGCGGAAACAGCAGCGGCTCCACAGCCAAGCTCGCTCATAACACGATCGTAGGCATCAACATGCTCGGTCTGGTTGAAGGCATGGCGATTGCAGCAAGCGGCGGCATCGACGGCAAAGCTTTCCTCGAGCTCGTTCAATCGGGCGGCGCGGCCAGCAGAACGGCTGAGCTGAAAGGTGAGAAGCTGCTCACCGGCAACTACGACGTTCAATTCTCGCTCGCGCTTATGCTGAAGGATTTGCGCTTGTCGTCCGTGCTGTCGGATGGCTTGAAAGTGCCGACTCCGATACTGGAAGCGGCGAAAAGCCAGCTCCAAATCGGCGAAGCGATGGGTCTTGGCGAATATGATATGAGCGTTGTGGCCAAAGCTTATGAGCAATGGATCGGCCGCAAGTTTGGCGGCGGCGAAGCTTAAACGCGATTGGGCAGACGTAAATAAAGAGGCTGTCCTAGAGTCACCAGCGGTGACTTTTGGGACAGCCTCTTCATTTTGATCCAGTGCAGATGATCCTGCAGCCGGATTTTAATAATACGGGGAAATCATTAAGTACACGACAACGCCTGTAAAGCTGACATACAGCCATATCGGCATCGTCCAGCGGGCAATTTTGCGGTGCTTCTCGATCTGCATATTCAGACCACGCGCGACTGACAGAAGAGCAAGCGGCACAATGACGATAGCCAGCAAAATATGTGTGATCAGAACGAAGAAGTATATTCCCTTCAGCACGCCGTCACCGCCGTATTTCGTCGACTCTGTCAAATAATGATAGGTGACATAAGAAATAAGAAACAGCGTCGTAGACGTAAAAGCTGCCGCAATGAAACGTTTATGCATTTTGACGTTCTTTTTCAGAATCGCGATCAAAGCGACCAGCAGCGTAATAAAAGTGAAGCTGTTGAACACCGCATTCAGCAGCGGCAGAAGCGTCACATCAAAGTGAATCTCCCCGTCATAAGCCGGCAGAAAAAACAATACAGTAATGACCAGCACAAGAACCACCGACAAAACGGCGATTAACGGCGTATAGTTGCGTTCCTTCATCGAACTCTCCTTCGTAACCAATGTATACCCTTACCATATCTGATTTGGCGGGGCAAAACAATTCGGTTCGGCGACTCGATGTCACGAATCTATGACGATTCGTTTGCGGAATTGTGACTTTCGGCACTCCGCTGCGGAATTTGAATCGTAAAGCTGTAAACACCGTCTTCATATTGAAGAAACAGCTTCCCGCCATGCAGTTCTACTATGTTGCGTGCGATTGAGAGCCCAAGACCTGCACCGCCAGGCTTACCGCCTGCCCCTTCACCCCTTGAGGAGTCTCCTTTATAAAAACGGTCAAATAACTGCTCTCCATCCACATGAAGAAGCGGCTTTCCTTCATTTATGACTTTAATCTCGATTCCTCCATCGCGATTCCAGATCCCTATCTTTATCTCCCCAGGCTTGGAGGCGAATTTAAGTGCATTCATCAGCAGATTATCGATGACCCGTACGAATAAATCAGGATCTATGTCGGCGGGCAAAGCACGATAAGGCTGGAGCCTGCGAATGATCAGCTCTTGCTCCTCAGCAAGCGGCTCGATTTCCGTAATGACCTGCTCAATCAATTTATGCAAATCGATCGTCTCCAGAGAAAGCCGGACGCCGCCACCCGTAAGACGCGTATATTCGAACAATTCTTCAATTAATGATCGCAAATGCTCAGACTTATAGTAAGCGCTGTCCACATACCGTTTTAGCTCACCCGTCAGTCCGCTTTCCTCTTGCTTTAATAGATTGAGATAGCCAATCAGGCTCGTCAGCGGAGTCCGCAGGTCGTGGGAGACATTCGTAATAAGCTCCATTTTCGACCGTTCCATCTCCCGTTCCTTCGTCATCGTCAGTTCCAGCTGCTCCGCCATATAGTTAATATTGCGCGACACGTCACCCAGCTCGTCCCTCCGCCCGTCTGGCACACGATGCCCCAGACTGCCTCCCGCGATGGACATCAGCCCGTCAGCTATCCTTCTCAAATACCGCACGAGACTTCGTGTCAGCAAAAAGAAAAACAATAAAAAACAAATAATAAACATCCAAAACGCCAACAAATTCGCAGCCGTAGTACCGGAATTGAAATAAGGGATGTAATCCTCAATGATGTTCGTCAAAATATGCGCAAATATAAAGCTGAGCAAGAGCCACCAGATAATACGGACCCGAATGCTTCTGCGCCAGGCAAAAAGGGAGCTTTTATTCAATTTTATACCCCACTCCCCATACCGTCTTAATATATCGCGGCTCTCGAGGATGATCCTCAATCTTGGCGCGGATATTGCGGATATGCACCATAATCGTATTGTCGCTAATGTACTTGTCATCGTTCCAAATGCTTCTATAAAGCCTTTCGGCATTAAATACAATACCAGGATGGCTTGCCATCAGCTCAAGTATTGAAAACTCGATAGGTGTAAAAGGGATTTCCTGCCCTCTTAGCCGGACCATGTGACGCTGCCGATCGATAACAAGCTCACCAAGCTCGATAATAACCTCATCATTGCTGGCTGCGGCGGGGTTCTGAGAGATATGCCTTCTAAGCCGGGCTTTAACTCTGGCGATCAATTCCAGCGGATTAAAGGGCTTCGACACATAATCGTCGGCCCCCGTCGTCAAGCCGTCAATTTTATCGATTGGCTCGGCTTTCGCTGAGAGCATAATAATCGGCAGGTCTGACGTCTCCCTGATGGTCATACAAGCTCTAATCCCGTCCATTCGCGGCATCATGACGTCAAGTATCAGGAGGTCAACCGGCTCCGTCCTGACGATCTCAAGCGCTTGCAAGCCATCCTCGGCCTCTGTTACGCGGTAGCCTTCGTTCTGCAAATAAATGCGAAGCACGTCACGTATCTCCAAATCGTCGTCGGCAATGACAATATGCTGAGCCATTTGATTATCCCTCCTCCCTCCAAATTACCATAAATCATGAAATAAAGTTAAGCGCTCTCCCTTTTCCTGCAAATATAAATAAAAGCCGGAGGTATGTTTAACGGCATAAAGCGGATCCGTTCAACTTCAAAATAGCTGCTGAACTGTCTGCGCATTTGCAGCGAGTACTGGAAGGCGATGAACAAGCCGCCAGGCTTCAGCGAGCTATGAATTTGCTTCATAAGCTGGTCACGTATCAATTGCGGAAAATTATAAAAGGGCAGACCGGAAATGATACAATCCAGCCCGTCAATTCCGGATTTCTGGAGGGTTTGAGTTAGAAACCGGGCGTCAGGGTGAATGTCATACGCGGGGTAATTCTTTTTTAGCTTGTGAAAAAGCTCCGGTTCTTGTTCGAACAGCAGCACCTTCGTTTGTTGCCCCGCATATTCGCTAAGCCGCTTTGTTATTGCGCCCGTCCCTGCTCCCAGCTCTGCCACCGCATTAACTTGCCCCCAAGGTATCGAGCGTAACATCGCATTCGCCAAAAAGCTGGAGCTAGGCGTAATGCTGCCAATCATCCGGGGCTGCCTCGAAAATTTTTGCAGGAACAGAACCTTCTCTTGCATCGTCTTCATCTTGCCTCTCTCCTTCACTCTCACTTCAACTATCCTCATCTTACAGAGGAAAGATTCAGACAAAGTGCAGAAAAAACTAAAGAATTTCTGAAGATGACGGAAAACAGGAAAATTATATCTAGGGTGTGTATGAGCACTCTGAGGGCAGCAAATTTTGCAATGCAAATATACATTTTAATTAGCCCCAAAACACTCCAAATCGCTATCAAAATGTAAAAGTGCATTTGAAATCTCTCTATTTCGCTAGATTCGGGCTTTTTAAGCCAATCAACCTGCACTTTTACATTTTGACGCGGTATATCACCGAAAAAACAGATTTCAGCCTGCACTTTTGCATTTTGATTTTAATTTTGATAGAGAAATGCGTCTCATCGACGCTCCAGCCTGATGTTCGCAGTCGTAGCGATGAGCATAAAAAAGCTGCTCCGCCAACAGGCGGAGCAGCTTTTCAGCAATTGATGCTATTCGTAGATGTAAGAGCAGCAGTAGTCAGACACAGCCGCTACTTGCAGCTTGAACTTTGTATTCGCCGGCACGGTAAACTCACCTTTGCCTTGAATGTGCAGCCACTCAGTTTCGCCCGGCAGCAGCACTTTCAAATCGCCTGCGAGAATTTCCATAATTTCGACGCAGTCTGTTCCGAACTCATAGTCGCCTGGGAGCATGATGCCCAGCGTCTTTTTCGTTCCGTCCGCGAACAGTACTGCGCGGCTTGTTACTTTGCCGTCAAAGTAAACATTAGCTTCTTTGACGATTGTTACATTTTCAAATTGCGACATGTCAGTTGGCTCCTCTACAGTACAGCTTTTACTTTTGCTACTACATTTTCAACGGTGAAGCCGTATTCCTTGATTACGCGGTCACCAGGAGCCGAAGCGCCGAAGGTGTTAATGCCGATAATCGTGCCTTGGTCGCCAACATAACGTTCCCAGCCAAACGGATGAGCCATCTCAACCGCTACGCGTGCTTTAACTTCCGGCAACAGAACGGAGTCTTTGTACGCTTTGTCTTGCTTCTCGAACAGATCCCAGCTTGGCATGCTGATTACACGAACTGCGATGCCTTCTTCAGCCAGCGCTTTTTGTGCAGCAACAGCCAATTGGACTTCGGAACCCGTAGCGATAATTTGTGCTTGCGGTTTACCGTTTGCAGCGTCAGATACGACATATGCACCACGGCGGATGCCTTCACGGGCATTCGATACTGCGCCTTCCAGAATAGGGAGGTTTTGACGAGTCAGGACGAGTGCTACCGGATTTTCCTTGTTTTCAACCGCATAAGCCCATGCAGCCGAAGTTTCGTTGCCGTCAGCAGGACGGATAACAGTCAGACCAGGAATAATACGGATCGAAGCCAGCTGCTCGATCGGCTCGTGAGTAGGGCCGTCTTCGCCAACTGCGATGCTGTCATGCGTCAATACGTACACAACCGGTTGCTTCATAATGGAAGCCAGACGAATAGCCGGACGCAGGTAATCGGTAAATACGAAGAACGTACCGCCGAATACTTTCATGCCGCCATGAAGGCTGATGCCGTTCATCGCTGCCGCCATGCCGAACTCGCGAACGCCGAAGTAAATGTTGCGGCCTTCATAGCTGCCCGGTTTGAATTGCGCAAGGCCCTTCAAGTGAGTCATCGTCGAGCTCTCAAGGTCAGCGGATCCGCCAGCCAGCTGAGGAACGTTTTTAACAAGTCCGTTCAACGCATTGCCCGATGCAACACGGGTCGATACCGGCTTGTCTTCCGTTGTGTAAGCAGGAAGGTCAGCATCCCAGCCTTCTGGCAGTTCACCGGAAATCGCCGTTTCGAATTGCTTCGCAAGCTCTGGATTTGCTTGTTTGTAAGCTGCAAACAACTCGTCCCATTGTGCATTTGCTTTCTCTCCGTTTTGCTTCACTTCAGCAAAATGAGCTTGAACCTCTTCTGGTACAAAGAAAGCATGATCCTCCGACCAGCCGTAGAATTGCTTCGTCAGCTTCGTTTCGTCAGCACCAAGCGGGGAACCGTGCGTACCGCCGTGGCCGCCTTTGCCTTGCTTGTTCGGGCTGCCGTAGCCGATGACTGTTTTCACTTCGATCAGCGTCGGTTTGCCCGTCTCAGCTTGCGCTTCCGCAACCGCTTTGGACAATGCGCCAAGATCGTTGCCGTCTTGAACGCGAAGCACTTGCCAGCCATAGCCTTCAAAGCGCTTCTGTACTGTCTCGGAGTAGGACAAGCTCAGCTCGCCATCGAGGGAGATATCGTTAGAATCATACAGCACAACGAGTTTGCCAAGCTGCAAGTGGCCTGCAAGGGAAGCTGCCTCATGAGAGATGCCTTCCATCAGATCGCCGTCGCCGCAGATCGAATACGTGTAGTGGTCCACTACATTAAAGCCTTCTTTGTTATAAGTAGCGCCAAGATGCGCTTCTGCCATAGCCATACCTACTGCCATCGCAACGCCTTGTCCAAGCGGACCCGTAGTCGCGTCAACGCCAGCTGTATGTCCAACTTCCGGGTGACCCGGTGTCAGGGAGCCCCATTGGCGGAAATTTTTAAGTTCTTCGATCGGAAGATCGTATCCGGACAGATGCAGCAAGCTGTACAACAGCATCGAGCCGTGACCAGCCGACAAAACGAAACGGTCGCGGTTGATCCAAGTCGGGTTGGACGGATTGTGCACCATGTTTTTAGCAAAAAGCTGGTAGCCCATCGGAGCAGCCCCCATCGGCATGCCCGGATGTCCGGAATTCGCTTTGTCGATTGCGTCGATAGCAAGCGTGCGGATCGTGTCAATCGAAAGCTGGTCAATCGATTTTTGAGTAACTGTCATTCTTATTTCCTCCTAAAGATCCATTGGTTGAAGCGATGTTGCATTTCTCTCTAATTGTTTATATAGCGCGAGTTGTAGCGCAATGGCTTTGAATATTGTACCATTCCGATCTGGCGTTTGCCATCCCAAATTCACGAATGAAAGGGCTTAAACCCGAACGATTCTAGTTGAACACCACGGTTTTGTTCTGATGTACGATGATTCGGTCTTCGGTATGCCATTTCACAGCGCGAGCCAATACGACACGCTCAATCGTCCGTCCAATGCGCTTCAGCTCCTCAACATCGTCGCGGTGCGTGACACGCTGCACATCCTGCTCAATGATCGGTCCGCCGTCAAGCTCTTCTGTCACATAGTGAGCGGTTGCGCCAATGATTTTCACGCCGCGGTTGTAAGCTTGTGCATAAGGCTTGCCGCCAACGAAAGCCGGCAAGAACGAATGGTGGATATTAATGATGCGGTTAGGGAACACCTCAATAAATTTCGGTGTAATGATCTGCATATAGCGGGCAAGGACGATAAGATCTGCCTTGTCGGATACAAGCTCCATCTGTTTACGCTCAGCTTCCCCTTTTGTATCAGCCGTAACCGGAACATGGTGATACGGAATGCCGAAGGATTCGACCATTTCCTTCATATCCAGATGGTTGCTGATGACCATGGAGATGTCGGCATTAAGATCGCCAGATTTCCACTGCCACAGCAGTTCCATCAGACAGTGGTCCTCTTTGGAAACGAAGATCGCAAGACGTTTCTTGCGGCTGGCGCGGAAGGTATGCCATTTCATTTCGAAACGGTCTGCTACACGCGCAAAATCCTCGACGAGCACTGGAAGCTCCTTGTCGAGGTCAGTCAAATCGAATTCAAATCGGATAAAGAACATTCCGCCGACAGGATCCATCGTATATTGATCCGATGAAACGATGTTGGCGCCGTGCTCATACAGGAAATGCGAAACGGCTGCTACGATACCCGGCCGGTCCGGACAAGAGATGAGCATACGGGCGCGTCCGCTGTTTGAAGCGGATGCTTGGGTTTGGCTTGAAGACATGTACAGTAACTTCCTTCCTTGACTTCTAATTTGTTTAGTCTTTATTTAAATAAGTAAATTTATAAGCTTTATCCTAATAAACGCGCTTTGCTTCGCCTCCATATTGGCTGGGCGAAGCAAAGGCGTGCTCGTAAAATCTATGCGTTGACCAGTAATTGCTTGCCGGCAAACCAAGCTGTAATACGCTGGTTGATTTGCTCCTCGGAGAGATCGCCAGGAAGCGCATCACTTTCTGCTACAAGATCGTACAAGCGCTCCATCGGCTCGCGCGGATCGGCTTTTTTCGCTTTCGCGTCGTTTTTCAACACATCCCAAGTACCGAGAACGAACTCGCGATGGTCGACCTCTTGCTTGCCGAAGAAATGATGCAAACGCTCAACATGGTCGAAGAACGAATCGCCGAAGCGTCCCGCAGCATCGCCGCGGAGCAAAGCGATTTCCGCTTCATACATCGGACGCTGCGTTTTATCCGTCTTGCCGATCCATGGCGTTTCCAATATAAATGGACGGCCTGCGAGTGCATCATGATGAACGA
Source organism: Paenibacillus gorillae (assembly GCF_000513275.1). Taxonomy (GTDB): domain Bacteria; phylum Bacillota; class Bacilli; order Paenibacillales; family Paenibacillaceae; genus Pristimantibacillus; species Pristimantibacillus gorillae. The sequence continues at coordinate 18,369 of NZ_CBVJ010000078.1, forward strand.
TGGAACGAATCGCGTCATAGCCCAGCCAGCCTGCGCCAACCGGAGCATGACGGTCCTTGCCGGCACCGCGCGGATTTTTACTATCATTAACATGCACGATAGCGACGCGATTGAGGCCGACAATCTTGTCGAACTGCTCCAGCGTTCCGTCCAAGTCGCCAATCAGGTCATAGCCTGCGTCATGCATATGGCAAGTGTCCATACATACCGTAAGGCGGTCATTCATTCCGACCTTCTCGATAATTTGCGCCAGCTCCTCGAAGCTGCGGCCGATTTCCGTACCTTTGCCGGCCATCGTTTCAAGCGCAATATTGACCTTTGTTTCCTTGGTTCCTTCCAACACGAGGTTCAAGCCCTCTGCAATCCGGGCAATGCCGTACTCCGCATCCTTGTCCGTATACGCGCCAGGATGAAGCACGATATTGCGGACGCCAATCGCATCGGTACGACGAATTTCCTCTTGCAGAAATTGAACGGCTAGATCAAATGTAGAATCCTTGTAGGACCCAAGATTGACAATGTAGGGAGCATGTACGACGATCTCGCCGATGCCGGCCTTGTCCATTGCCAATCTGCCTTCTTCAATATATAGAGATTCGATCGGTTTTCTCCGGGTGTTTTGCGGTGCCCCGGTATAAATCATGAAGGTGCTCGAACCGTATGTTACAGCTTCCTCAGTTGCAGTCAAAAGGCCTTTGTCCGAAAAAGAAACATGGGAACCGATTTTCAACATTAATAAACGCCCCTTTCGGTTGATCAAACCTTATTTTACAAGGAATGTCGAAATAAATCTAGGAATACGGTATAATTCATGCTGAGGTGAAGGGATAAGATGAAATCAGCTCCAGATTGGTTTATGTTTTTCATCATTTTTTGGGCGGTTGTCATGGTTGGAGCTATGGCTATCGGCGGATTTTTCATGTTCCGTAAATTTCTGAAGGTGCTCCCGCAGCGCGATGGCAAATCCAAGCTCGATTGGCAAAATTATTGGGTGGAACGAAGCCGCAGCATGTGGACCGAGGAATCGAAGCATTTTCTCGATGAGCTGGTGTCTCCGGTGCCGACCGCCTTTCGCGATATTGCCAAACATTCCATAGCAGCCAGAATCGGCCAAGTCGCCATTGATTACGGCGCCGCTGAGGTCACTCGTGACCATTGTATCGAAGGCTACATACGCGCTACGCCAAAACGCGATTACCGCAGCTTGGTTAGCTTTCTCGAACGCAGAGGGATTGACTATGCACCCTACAGTCATCTTTTAAATAAATAGGACTATGGTCTAGAATTGACGAAAAAATGTAACCAAAAGCATTCCTTTTCGTTAATAAGGGCAGGAGGTGGTTGTTATGAATACAACAAAGAGAAAGAAAAAGAAAGGCGTAGTTGCTACAAGCGCCGTTCTGCTGGCTATCATGCTGACAGCCTCAGCTTGCGCATCAGGCAATACGGACAAGCCGAACCAGAACAATCAAAGTAATCAGAATCAAGTGACTGAACAGCCTAACGATGCTACGCCTACACCAGATTCCGAAAGCAATGAAACTACAGAAAATGGCAGCAGTAATGGAAACACTAACAACAATGGCGTAACGGAGACCGGAACCGGTTCCCCGGATACTCCAGCAACTGATAAAGGAAACAATGGCACTGACAATGCTGCAGCAATTGCAAAAGAAGGCGTCTACGGCGGACAAGTCGATACGACCAGCATCGAGGTCACTGTGGACGGAAATCCGCTTGTTCTACAGATTACCGATGCCTTTACCGACACATTGAACAAGCTTAAGCCCGATGATAAAATTAAAATCGAATATACCGAAAAAAATATCGATGGTATGACTTTGCTTTACTTAAGCAAGCTGGAGAAACTTTAGTCGATAAAGGATGAGTGGCGGATGCGGGTTGCGATTACAGGGGGAACGGGATTTGTCGGCACAGCGCTTGTAAAAGCACTGCTTGAACGGCAAGATGAGGTATGGATTATTTCCAGAACTGCAAAATCTCCAGGGGCACAGGCAGCCAAAGGTTTGTACTATACGACCTGGACTGAGCTCGCTGAGCAGCCCTCCAAGCTGGAGGGCGTGCAGGCCATTATCAATCTGGCGGGGGAATCGATCAATCAGCGTTGGACAGCAGCTGCCAAACAGCGTGTACTAGACTCCAGACTCCATGCAACCGTACGCGTCGCACGCATCGTTCAAGAACTTAGACAGAAGCCGGAGGTCGTTATTAACGCCTCCGGCATTTCTGCATACGGCAGCTCATTAAGCGAAACCTTCGACGAGTCGAGTCCGATGAATACGACCGATTTCTTGTCTGGTGTCGTTAGACAATGGGAGAAAGCTGCTAACGCTATTGAAGTGGAACGACTAGTCAAGCTCCGCGTTGGCGTTGTCTTGAACAATAAAGGCGGAGCATTCCCGCTAATGGCGCTGCCCTATAAGCTATACGGCGGAGGACCGATTGGAAGCGGAAAGCAGTGGCTTTCATGGATTCATCTTGAGGATATGGTCCGGCTTATTCTCTTCTGTCTGGACAATCGCAAGGTGCAAGGGCCTGTCAACGGCTCCGCGCCTGAGCCAGTAACCAATGAGGATTTCGGCCGGGCACTGGGAAAAGCGTTCCACAAGCCGCATTGGTTTCCCGTCCCTGCTTTCCTCATGAAGACTGTCCTTGGAGAAATGTCCTCACTGCTGCTCGATGGTCAGCGTGCGCTTCCGCACAAGGCGCTGGAACTAGGCTTTCAGTTCCGTTATCCGGATGTGGACAGCGCGATGAAGGAATTAGCAGGCTCTTAACAATGATCGAACAATCGAGTAGGAGGGGGCGTCTAGCCCCCGACCTCTCACACCACCGTACGTACCGTTCGGTATACGGCGGTTCATATCCTATTCCGCAATTGATTGTATCTGTCCGTCAGGCTTCTCAGACCGAGGGATAACCAGTATTGGTTATCCAATGATCGGTGGAGAATTGGACTACCTGCAATACGCCAGTATTTCTTCCTCGAATTTCCCCACTCGTATGCCTTTTGTTTCGGGACTCCCAGCGACAGCAGTTTTCTAACCTTCGTCTTTGGTTGCTTCCATTGCTTCCAGACACACATTCGAAGCCTTCTTCTTGTCCATTCATCCAACTCTCGGAACACGCTTTTCGTATCCATTAGTGCATAATAGCCGCACCAGCCTGTCAGATATTGATTTAATTCCTTTATTCGCTTCTCGATTGGGATCGCTTTGCTGCGGGAGGTGATCGTTTTGATCTTTGCTTTGACTCGCTCTAAAGATGGTTTTGCGATCTTTATACGCGGGTTCTCTTTGTCCCAGCTCAATGTAAATCCTAGAAACTTCCGCTTCCATGGGCGGTCTACCGCACTTTTCTCTCGATTGACCCTTAGTTTCAGTTTCCCTTCAATAAATGCGCGAATGGATTTCATCACGCGATGGCCTGCCTTCCACGTTTTCACGTAAATGTTACAGTCATCCGCATATCTCACGAAGCGTGCTTCCTCTTCTCCAGTTCTTTATCTAATTCATCTAGGACGATATTAGATAATAACGGACTAAGCGGACCTCCTTGCGGCGCTCCTTCCGTTGATGCTTGGACAAGACCGCCTTCCATAACTCCCGCCTGCAAATACTTCCGAATGAGCTTCAACACAGTTTTATCTGTAACTCGTTCCGCTAGCTTCGCCATTAGGCGGTCATGATGGATACGGTCAAAGAATTTCTCCAAATCCATGTCTATTACAATACGGTGCCCCTCTTGCATGTAGCTGCGCGCTTTCCTCACCGCATCATGTCCTCGCCTTTGTGGGCGAAATCCATAGCTTTGTTCGGAGAACGTGGGGTCAAATACAGGAGTTAGTACTTGCGTCATCGCCTGTTGGATGAGTCGGTCTGTCACGTAGGTATCCCTAATAGCCTTGTTCCACCATTCGGTTTCGGGATTTCGACCCGACGGACTGGACTAGGCTCATAGGTTCCGTTTCGTATGCTTTCGCGAATCGCTTGCCAATTTTGTACGATGTGTCTGCGTAAGTCTTTTACCGACATGCCATCTACGCCATGACTTCCCTTGTTCGCTTCGACCCTTGCTAGAGCCGACAGCATGTTTGCTCGTGACAGCACTTCCTCGATCATCTTTCGATACACTCCCTGCGTGAACGATTCTTCTCTTTGTGCCGCAGATGGACTCTGCCCTTCTGAGTACCCTCGCGTATTCACCGCTACTTTCCTCAGATAAGTCCCTTCAAAAAAAACGGGGATTGTCTGCTTTCAACGCCCATCCACGAACGCCAAGTTGATCCGTTCCTATTCCATGTTCAGCCCTTCCGCGAGCTGTTGCAACAGCCTGCGTACTATGGCCTCTGCTGACTTCTGTACGTTCAGCTTGTCCTCGCGAACAAGGTTACGAAGTTCACTTCGCTCTCGTACAGATCTCCCCAGGTAAGAACACTATCTTCCTCTCCATCTATCTGCTCCATTTACTCTCGTACGCCTTCGGCAGTATGGACTTTGACTTGTAATGCAGTCTCATCCAACGTACGTTAGCCTTGTATGAAGTTCGTGTTCCTCAGACCGGAGATTTGCCGCCGGCTTCCTTCAGATTCCGCCTCACGGCGGACACCCTTGCCTTAAGCTATGGCTACTACTGCCTTCACCATTCGGGACTTGAACCCTAGAGATAGTGCCCATGCTGGGCGCACATTACTAAAGGGATAAGCCTTTTAAACAGGGCTTATCCCTTTTTTCAATTCCACCCCCAGCTAATGCTCTCCTCCAGAAGACATCAGGATATATTTTGGATGAATGTACCTATGCAAATTTATTTGTTATTCCAAACAGACTTCATCAAAACAAATACACAAAAAAAACAACTTTTTATGGTTAATTATCTTTTTTTGTTAAATCAATAACGAAATTTCCATTGTGGTAATTACAAAATATATTTGCGGTTATTAAGCCACTTCATTGTGTTATCATTAATTCATGTTGTTGTTTAATTTTTACAATAAAGGAGGTTTATCGGGTTTGGTGTACTTCAAATAACAACATACAACTTTCGTGGGGAGGTACTTATGAAAAGAGTAATTAATAAATTGATTACAATCGGTTTAATTGGGGCGATGCTTACTACAAGTGCATCCGTAGTTAGTGCAAATTCAGAATTTTCCGACTATGAAAAGAATGAGTGGAGAGCCTCATACGAACTATCTAAAAAAAATGGCTATATCGTTCAGGATGATAAAATCGATGCCCTATCAGTACCTGATATCATACAACCATTCGCTGAACTACCAGGAACAGGTTCAACAGATTTGAAATTGGTTACATATGCATGGTATGGTGAACCAATAGTACAAGATTCAAAAGAAGGTCAATTTGATCTTATAAAAGATATAACTTTAACTATAGTAGGATCTCTAATAACTCCATTCCGAGCAATTATTCTCTCGGTATTTGATATTACAATTTCAAATATTGACATTCAAAAGACAGCAAAAGCAAAAACTATGATTTCTTATAACTTCCCAACAAAGCAAGGTTTAGTGTATTACAATAATAAATGGAATGTACTTTTTGAAAGTACAAATCGTAATTCTTACAAACACTATTATGGCTATTATACAGATAAAAACAAAAATACTCGTCAAGCAACTAAAGACTTCGTTCCTGCTACTGGCTATTCTGCTGTAAAAGTTGAATCTGCTCCACATTACACTGATCATGCTTATATTACTAACCAAGCATATCTAAACTATTTACAAAACAAGAGATATACCGACGAAGACTGGATGGACTAGTTTCAAAAATTCCAAAGAGACCTGACAGTTTGTTAACAGGTCTCTTTTCTAGGACGGGATGTATCATGAAGAAAACTTTACTATATTCGATTATTCTTTTGTTGGTAACTTTCCAATTAGGATGTCAAAATAATAAATCGAACTCGAATATTTTAACCAGTGAGATTACATATAATTCCGAAGAAAAAGATCTTATAGAAGCAATTAACAAAAATGATTTTAACAAAATTGAGCCTTCCAACTATAAACTAACTAATAGTATTAAACTTCTCAATGACGAAGATGCTGATCGAATTGAATATGAAACTTTTATACAAGAACCTAGAATACCTATGAATAATGTTATAATGTCATTTTATTTAGAACCAACTATGTTACAAAAATTAAACACAAGTAATGTATTTCAAACTAATACTCATAATGACGAAAAATTGAATATAATCCCTAACGGTGAAGTCCAAGGCGCGAGCCTAGCAAGAGCATTCATACTTGATCCGAATAAGATTGACCAAAATTCAATCAATATATATAAAACAATGTACATTAAAATTTCCTATGATAGTGATAACAAGAGAATTGAAGACTACTACAAAGTTTCAGCTACACCTTCTGATGAATTAGATAACTATTTAAAAAATAATACACACTAAAATACTTCAGACAGTAAGAAGACGTTATGATCTAGCGTCTTCTTACTGTAATTATTTCTTAGGAATTGCATCTATGAATCGAAATGTTTTCTCCCCAACTTTGAGGCATAAGCAAAGGTGAAACCTGTAGATTTAGTAATCCCCTCTTAATAAAGCCCTTTTTAATTGTGAAATGAACTTTAAATTTTATTGCATACAGTATCTTAATCATTTCCTCTACAAGGAACTAAGCCATATTTCGGGCCATTTGCCCCTGCCAGCTGAATGCCATCTCCCGCCTCTAACGAATATATCTTGTACGCAATCATCGACTGGCCGTTTAATAGACTTCCGTTGCGCGAACCCAGATCCTTTACTTGATAGACTCCGTTCTTTCGCTCGATTTCGAGATGAAGCCGTGAAATACCTACAGCTTCATCTGCATAATCTACCTGCTCGCCAGCTCTGCCAACGGTAAACCGCTCTCCCTTCCAGTCGAGCCATTCTCTCTTCCCTTCCCATTCCCGGAAGAGTCTGAGTCTTCCCTCCTGCTGCGGCTGAGAACTCCCCAGCAATACGGTCGCTTCGATCTTAGCTGCCGCTTGGGGAGGATCAATTACTGCCACTGCAAAGCGAGCTTCGTTACTTGGCTCCGCTATTTTCGGCGAGGAAGACGAATGAAACTGTTTCTTCATATCCCAAGAAGCAGCCGATTCAGAAGAAACATTTTTTGACCAGGAATGGGCTAGCGGACCGGATTCCGGAATAAAATCTTCCTCCCCTCCATCTTCCGATAGCATGGATAAGGCTGGGCTTCTTAGCCAGATCATCACAACAATAGCCGCTCCTATTAAGGACAAGCCAAGGCTGATATATAGACTGTTTTTCGATGGGGCCGGCAAATACAGAAATCGCCAGACGAAGGCGACTGCGATGAGGACAACAGCAGAAATTACCCATTTTTTCTTGACCGAGTTATCATGTGCCGCAGCATCCGTTTCTTCTATAATTTCCTCCTCGAAGCCTGCCGGATATCCTTTACTAATTGCACTGTTTTCCCTGCCTCTAGTATCGTTTAAGCTTCCGGAAGGCTCCAACTCGAGTTGAATATGCTTGTTCCATACGTCTTCGCTCTTTGCCCGCCAATCGGTATACTCGCTATCCTCGTCTTTTTCCCGTAAGCTGCCTATAGATGTCTTAGCTGCTGTTTCCTTGACCGTAGAAGCCTGTACAAAGCGATCCTCCGGCCCGCTTAACAATTCCAGCAGCGCAACTCGAAGCTCAGCAAGCGGCCAGCGCTTGTCATTGAAAAATTGAAGGAGCCGCTGCAGCCCTTCTCCTTCAAGCTGCCCGACAAAGGATGTCCATCGGACGATGAGAGCCAAGAGATCCCCATGCCCCGAAGAGCCGCCATTCATCATAGGAGCGGCAGCCGAAGGCTCATGAAGCGGCAAATAAGCAATGCCAATATTGTTGAATTGCTCGCCTATGAATATGTACTGATCCCCGAGCATGCAGCCTTCGGGCCTAAGCATATAATGGCTGCATTCCCCAAGCGTCTCCACAACCGCGAGCAATAGCGTATAAAACTGTTCCATCGACAGACGCTGCATTTGCAGGCGATGGGATAGCATCTTTCGACCTGACAGATCGTAACGAAAGGTAATGATGCCATCCATATCCGACCAGTTCATTGGCAGCATGCCCGGAATTTTGCTGTTCATCAGCATTTGAAGCTCAATCTCATCCAATTCCTCCCGGCGGATGACAGGCTCCCGTTCAATAATCATCTCATGTCCCCGGTTCATGGAGAAATCGATTTTAAATGCAGCCACTCGTCTTCCCCCTTAATTCAAAAATGCCGTAATCGCACCTGGCACTGCCGCAAGCATAAACGGGAAGCTTCGCCCGCCTTCAGCCCATGCCGTCCATTGCCCTCGGCGAAGCCTTCCCCCTTGCAGCAAAAACGTTAGTCCGGCGGCGATCATTCTTTTGGCCATTGGCCGTTGCAGCAGTACAATAATCAACCCGATAGCTCCAGCGTACAAAATAGCATACATAAGTGCATAGAGCACCGCTGGAACTCCTATCCATGCGCCTAAAGCTCCGAACAGCTTTACATCGCCGGCACCTATACCTTTGGCAGCGTACAGAAGCAGCAATGGCACAAAACCTGCTGCAGCACCTAAAGCCCCTTGCAGTAATCCATGCCAGCCTCCGTCAACCAAGCGGTAGACGATAGCCGCGGCAAAAAAAGATAGGGTCAGCCGATTCGGAATCAACATGGATCGAACATCGGTATAAAGCGCAGCAGCCAGCAGCACAGCTGCAGCCGCAAACGGAATCGTTATCGGAATGGGCAATGGTTATCCCCCTTTCGGTTTCTTTTCTACACTGAAATGTCTGGACGCTTTCTCCCCCGAGGCTGACGTTGCTGTCAGCTCCCAGATGCCTGGAGTCGTATTCCCGGACACATGCCAAGTCCACTGCACATAGCCGTTAGCGTCAGCTGTTGTTTCGCCAAGATGCTTGGCAGTGCTCTTCCCGCTCTTATATTGGACTTCAAGCGATACACTGGCTCCGGGGCGGGTGAGCGCAACAACAGTTGCCTTTAACCCGGGACGAAGGGGTGTTGGTTCGATCGAGATAATCTGCACAGGTATAACGTCAGCTTCTCCATGGTTGCCCCCGTCTGAGGCGGGAACTGCATCCTCCACCCATACACGCTCTGATGCCTGCTCCCGAAGGCGTATTTTCTTTCCTGTAAAGGGGATCTTCATCGGAAAATCATACTCGGCCTCAATCGTCAGGTAAGGCTCCTGCTTATGCTTCAAATCCGGCAACCCAAGACGCGAAAGCTTGATACGTTCCTTATTAATAACAGCTTCATCTGCATAATGCTGCAGCATCGGCTCTATGGCTGCTCTTCCTAATTCCGTAGCCGCCGTATCGATTAAAGGCAGCCAATCCCCCTGAATGACGGCTGCCGCCGCAGCTCCGGCAGGATCAGGAAGCCATTCCGCCGCTTTGACAGCTATTTGCCCCCAATCCGATAAGTTCGCATTGGCTGGAGTAAACTCCGGCAGCTTATGCTCCACTTGCTGATAAGCCAAATCTACAGGATAAATATGAGCCGCCATTTGCCTTACCGTCTGCGACGCTGCAGACTGAAGCGCCATTTGCGTTGCATTTAACCGGACAAGCACGATAAACACAAGCAGTACAATTAATAAAATCGGCATCACCAGCGCCGCTTCCACAACGATACTGCCCCGCTCACCTTCCCTGCTTTTTAGACTAATAAGACCAGCCAATCGTCTGCGTCGTTTCATACCGGCCGTCGACAACCTTTCCCTGCAGAAATCCGAAACCGCCCATCATCTTATATGCCCCTGGCAAAAACCAAAGCTCCGCCGCTGCCTGTACCTCACCAGTTACAGCTGTAGGCACATATGAGAGCGTAATTCCGCGATTCTGCTCGATAATGGCGATCATCCGGGCAAGCCTCGAAGGACGATCCGCTCCGCCATGCAAAAGCATAAACAGTCTTAAATAGTCGGTGTACGAAATATCAACCTTGGCATACTTCGACAACGGCGCTGCCCCTCGATTCGAGAAATCTACGAAGTCTTCCATCGTTTTTTCCAAGCCGTAAATTAAAGAACAAGAGAGAATAAGCAGCGGATGACCAGCCGACCTGCATTGCACCAGCCCTTCCATCGTTCGAATCCCCATCCGCGCTCCGAAGAGTTCACCGTAAGCCGCAGCTACGTTCGCAGCAGGCTGATAGAAACCGTATAAAATATATTCCGCTTCCTGATTTTGCAAAGCTAGCGATTGCTTTAAAGACTCCGTATCCCCGTCCATAATCATCGACTTCAAGTGCTGCGGCTGGAAAGCGGAAAATCTTGAAATGACATATTCACCTGCATAGACGGAATCTCTCGTCTTCTCCAGCGTATCTGCCATGCCTCCAAACAGACCGCCCATCAAAGAAATAGAAGACTCCGCTTGCTCATGCGCATCATTGGACGACTTCCCGCCTCTTGTCCCGTCTTCAGCTGCCTCATCCCCGCTGGCTTCATGCTGGTTAAACAGCAGATTAGCTTCGTACCGCTGCTTCACCTGTTGAAATTGCGCCCCATGCTCGTCCTCCTCTGGCAGAGACTTCATCCCCTCCAGCATCGCGCGCGCCTGCCGCCAGAGCGAATCAGCTTTCTTCTCCTGTTCCTTTCGCTTCTGCTTCAGATCGTCATTCGACCTCAAATGCCGCCGCTCCACGATAGAGCCGCTTCCCATATACTCGCTGCTGTAACGGCCATAATCTGCAATCAGCCTATTGGCACCGGTAATCAATTGACTGCCAGCTTCCGATTCGGGCGCAAGTACCGCTGCTGACAAAGCAGTAGTAAAACTTTCGGCCGAGGCATCCAGTCGTTCATAGGCCGCAGCATGACTATCCAGCTCCAATCGATATTCGGAGAAAAATTCATCCTGAAGCACCAAATCGCCAGCCGATTCCTGTACATCTTTTATTTCCTGCTCTGTCACCGAAGAGTCATGGCTTGTGTCGGTTCCAGGTATGTCTTGCCCCGCAACACGGTCATAACCGTCATTGTTGGCCTGCCGTTCAACCTCGTCAGCTACTTGCTTCATTTGCATGTTAACTGCCTTGGCTTGTTCCAGCCATTCTGTCCCCGCCGCTAAAAGCGAATCATGCTCTTTCCCCGCTTTCACCCGGATGCTGTCAAGCTGCCGGACAAGCTCCCTTGCCCGCCGCACATAATCTTCTATCTCTCTCGTGAATTTTCGCGCCTTGCCCGCTTCTTCCAGCGCCTCATCAATCCTGACCCATTCCGCATACTGAACATGCTCTGTCGCAAGCTGCTGCGCTGTATTCACTCCTATCGATCGCGAGCCTTCCTCGGGAAGAAGTTTTTTCAAGTCGCTTTCTTCAACACTGCGCACGGCTTCCCACTGTAATTCAAGCACCTTTTGCAGCAGTGCTTCACGCTGCTCGTACAGCTTTCTCAGTCTCTCCAGCAAATCGACTGTGATCGATGCCTCTTTAAGAGGTCCCGCCATTGGAGCGAACTTTGCGGCCAGTTCTATCGTAAAATCGACAGGCGCCTTATATTTCATTTCTTCCATTACTTGCCTCTTGAAAATACGATGAGTGCCTAGAAATTCGGAAGCATTGGCATGTGCCGACACAAGCTCCGGTTGAACGAGACGTATAGCCGGCGCTGAAGCCTTCGCTTTTCGTTCCAGATTCGCTTTGGCAACAAGCTCATAGATTAAATCGCTCTCGGTACCGCCGCGCCCAAACAGGCCGTACCTTCCGTACAATTCACCGTCATAGGCAGACAGCACCGAACGCGCACCAGTCCTTGCCGCATCCTCGGCTGCCTTGTGCAGCGCCGCCATTCTCGCATAATCGATCAGTACGCCTGAAAATAACAGCAGCGAGGACATCATCATTGCCGACAGCACTGTGACCGCTCCATCCGTCCGGAAGAACAATCTTCTAGCCTTTATAGCAAACCGCAAAGCCGCTCCTCCTCTCCCGCCTGATTCATTTACTTGCCGCTATATTTGCCCAATGTCTTGGCTGCACCATCTTTTTCAGTGCCGCCCCACGCCGATTTAAACTTTTCTGTATAGTAACGTACCAAATCGACGGTTCGGATAAACTCAACAGGATCGACAATGCTCGCATTGGCAATAGCTCCTGGCTCCGTACGGCCCAGCATCCTTTCCAGCGGAGCAAGCGAGACTGGCTGCTTGAGACTCACTTTTACCTCTCGCTTCAATAGTCCCCGTTCATAGGCAATCGCGCCTTGAAAATGCGCTAGTTTCCCTTCCCCAAGCCAAGCGGAGCCTCCCGCCAGCTTCCGGGCGGCCAATCCCATGCCCTCCCGTTCTCCAGCAGTCGGCAATTCCAGCATGACTTCATCAGAATCTGATCCAGCAGACAGCCCGAACAATGATTGCAGCGCCTGATCCTCAGCTACTCGCCAGTACAGCCCGTCATAGGCATCGCCCTCCACTATGCCGCTGCGGGTATTCCGGCTGCTATTGTCCCAACTGTAGGCTGTCCGCTCCGCCGTAACCGACGCCGTATAATAGACAATGGTCTGCTGATACAGATAGATGGCGAACAGAACGAAAATTAATACCATCATAAGCAAGACTGGAAATACGATGGCGGACTCCAGTGTGAAGCTTCCTTGCTCACAGCGCAGCTGCTGAAGCCAACGAACTCTAGCTGAAAATTTGATCCGCTTGTTCATCGGCTTTCCCCATCAGGTTCTCGATTAATCCAATAATCCAGTCCTTAAACAGCAGCGCAATAATGATAACGACAGCGATAATCAAAATAATTTCAAGCGTGCCCAGACCGCTCTCCGATCTCCAAAATGAACGCATAGCCCCCGCTGCTTTTTCATCATCTTCATCTTCTATCTTCCTCTCTGCTTTTAGTTTGATTTAACGTCTGCTTCTATCCCATCATCAGCATGGCTGGCGCTGCTACGAAGACCATTAGTACAAGTAAAATCCCGACCAGCGGAAAGACCAGCTTAGAGGATGCCTCCTCGCCTCGTGAACGGGCCACCGCCTTGCGCTTCTCCCAAAGCGAATAGGAAAGCTCCCGCAGTGCAAGCACGAAATGCTCGCCGCCTTTCCGGTAATTAAGCAGCAATACCGTTGTGAAAATAGATACCTCCTGCACCGAGCAGCTCCGATTAAACTTCTCGGCTGCAACAGAGAATGACTCTCCGTTGCTTAGCGAGTGAACAACTTTGCCCCACTCCTTATACAAGGGATGATCTTGGGATTCCTTGCCTTCCTGACAGCGAATCAAAGCCTGCATGACGGTTTCACCTGCCCCGACGAGCAGCATAAGCTTGCTGAGCAGCTCCGGAAGCTCCAAAATAACGGCCTGCTTCCGCTTCTCAATTAACCTTCCTGCCTCCAGCATCGGACGGAGAAACAGCAGAACGCCAATAATGATCCCCATTGCCATTAAAGTCATTTCATCCGCGATCCAAGCAAGCAGCGAGCAAACGGCAATAGCTGCGTAGCCATAAGCGGCAGCGGCTGCTAGCAGCCGCTTCGTCTGATCGAAAGACCAGTCCAAGCCGCGCAGCACAACTTGCTTGGCATGGTAGCTGCTGAGCGGGAGCTGTATCTGCTCATAGATGCCGCTCTTCTCTAGTACTCTCGCAAAGGGATCAATCAGCAGCCAATCCTTGGCATGGTGTGACGCACGCCTATTTTTCCGAAGCCGGATGAGCCTGTCCAGCGTCGGCCTTCCCAGCAGAAGAAGCCATACCGCCATAAGAATCAGCGGGACTGCCGCCATTTCTCACCCCTCCTCATACTCGAATGTCCATCATTTTATGAATGAACCAAAAGCATAAGCCCAATACCGCCATACCTGCCGTCAACAGCACATACCCCGCGCCTCCGTAGAGCGGCGCCATATAGTCTGGAGCAGCAGCGCTAAGAAAACCTAGAAAAACAAAAGGTACAACCATCATAATGCGAGCCTCAAACCGCTTCTGTGCGACCATGACAGCAATTTCCTGCTGCACCTCAAGCTTCTCTCCAATGGTCTGCGACGTTCGTTTCATCACTTCCACCAGATCGCCCCCAGAGCGTTTGCACACGGCGAATACTTCAGCAAATTGCGTGATATCGTCAATATGCGCCCGCTCCGCAAATTGACGCAAAGCATGCTCCAGCGGCTCCGAATGGTCGAGCCGGTGTTTGACAATCATAAATTCGCGCAGCAGCTCTGTCCGCGGGTCTGGATACAGCAGCTTCAAATCATCAATCGTAGCGACAAAAGCATTCTCAACAGACCTTCCCGCTGCAAGTGATGATGTCAAAGAATACAGAGCTTCCTTGAATTGCAGCTTCAGCCTCTCCTTGCGCCGCCGAAGCAAAGATGCCTTATACAGCCTGGGGGCGCAGCAGCCAATACAACCGAGCACAATCGATACGAAGATCGAATGATAAATTAAATAGATTGCTGCAAATACGATGCACCACCCTGCTGCAGCAGACAGAACAAACTGACGGATCGTTAATCTGTACTCGTCGTAATCCTGCAATGCCGTGCCGATTCCGCCAGCGGCATCTGAATAGCCCATCCATGCGAGTCCCGCTTTTACTTTCGCCGACTGTCCCGTCTTTCTCTTCTGCTGCTTCGTTGCTTTCACACCTGTCCCGAGCGTTCGATTCATTGTCCCTCCTCCCCTTCCAGACGCTCCGCCAAGCCAGCCATCCGCAGCTTGTCCCGGTGAAGCAGCCTATGCTCTGTACGCTTCAAGCGGCCGATTACCTTTCCGTCCTTCTCGCCTTCCTCATGGAACACAAACAGCGGAACGACGCTTATCTCCCCATTCTCGACGCCAACTACTTCGCTAATTTCCGTCACACGCCTGGAGCGGTCGCGGAATCGGGACAGATGAATGACAATGTCCAGCGCCGATGCAATCTGCTGGCGAATGACCTGCACCGGCATATCGGCCGCCGATAGCGCCATCGTCTCCAGCCGTGCCATCATATCTCGTGCGCCGTTAGCATGGCCGGTGGACATGGATCCGCTATGGCCGGTGTTCATCGCCTGCAGCATATCAAGCGTTTCGCCGCCCCGAACCTCCCCGACAATGATCCGGTTCGGACGCATCCGCAGTGAAGCACGAATGAGCTCCCTTACCGTAATGGCGCCTTTGCCCTCGGTATTCGCATTTCGCGTCTCCAGCGATACGAGATTGGGGACGCTGCGAATTTGCAGCTCAGCCGAATCCTCAATCGTTACGATACGCTCATCATTAGCTATATACTGGGATAATGCATTCAAAAAAGTCGTCTTCCCCGTTCCTGTGCCGCCGCTAATGAACAGGTTATATTGTGCCTGCGTGAGCAGCTGAAGCAGCCCGGCTGCCTCAGCGGACAAAGAGCCGGCGGCAACTAGCGAATCCATCGTTAACGGACGCTCTGGAAACTTTCTGATTGTCATGGAAGGTCCGCGCAGCGCAACCGGCGGCAGTACGACGTGAACACGGGAACCGTCCTTCAGTCTCGCGTCGACAATCGGCGACGATTCATTGACGACCCGGTTGACGCTCGACACAACGGCTTGTATAAGATCCTCCAGCCGCTCCCGGCTCTCGAAAGCAGCGGGAAGGAGAGAGATTTGCCCGCCCCGTTCAATAAAGATTTCCGCATGATGGTTGATCATAATTTCCGTTACGGTCGGGTCATCCATCAGCGGCTGCAAAATATCGAGTCCTCGAAAGGAATGATAGAGCCGGCGGACGAGCTTTACTTTCTCCGAGACCGTCAGCGGATGCTCTTCGCACCAGCGGAACACATTCCGCTCAACCAGTTCCATCAGCCGTTCGTCGGAAACCGCCCCTCCAAAATCGATTTGAGCGCGTATCTGTTCCCGAAGCGAAAGGACGATCTCATCCGTCAGCAAGCCTTTCTCCCCCTCCTTCCTTCATCAATTGCCGATATAACCGCTCGACGGCCGCCTTATACTGAGGTGCTGCAATGACAGACTGCGGCTGGATGCTGCCTGCTTCGCATTCCGGCAAAGCCGCAGCAATTGGCCAGGTCTCATTCCCATTCCTCTGCGGCAGCCGCTCCCCGCTTCCTCCAGAGCGGCGATTCACGACGAACTGGAAGCGCCGTTCAACTGATTGAAACCGGCTGCCCCAGCGCTGCGAGCCATATCGGCATGCCAGCTCGCTCTTGCGTCTGACGGAAGGATCATCGGTCAGCAGCCAAACAATCTGATCGCTTCGTTCATAGAGCGCAAGATGCAGCTCATCAAGTCCCTCATCCATATCAATGACAATCAAATCGTATTGACCAGAACCGGCAATAGCCTTAACGATTGCCTCGGCATCACCCGCCTGAAGCGTTATTCGATCATCTGCATTGGAAAAGGACGGCAAGTAGTCGCCTTTGAGCAAAGAATGCCGTTTGAGATGCTGAAGCAGCCAGCCGTTTACCTTCTCCGGCTGAGCCTTCAGCAAGTAAAGCAGCTGCGACAACCCTTCCCCCTCCGAGGAGCCTGCCTCCTTCCCCAACCATGCTTCCATAGCGTTCCAGCGCTCCAAATTTAAATAAAAAGCACGTAAGCCCCCAGACCCTGCGGTATTCATTAACTGCAAGCATAAAGTCGTCTTACCCACACCCCCGGAAGCCGAATAGACAGTCAGAACGGATGCCCCTTCTTCCGTTTTCTGCCTCGATATGCCAGAATCGGCATAAAGCGCAGCAATCCGGTGCAGCAGCTCCGGCAGCGGCTGAAATTGCCGCAGCTCCGGAAAATCTGCGCTTTCGCCATTTCCTCCAACCAGTACAGCCGTAGGCACCCCCGGAAGAAATGAACCCGCAGTCTTCAGCATTGAAGGCTGCGCCGCTATAAAATCAACAGGGTACCCCCCTTTCAGAAAATGAACAAAAGCTTCCGGATGAGTAAATGCCGTTAGCTGCCACTTCTCACCGAACGGACTGTCGCGGACGTAATCCGCCAGCCTTCTCGCATATTCCGATTCCTTGACTGCGATCGCCAATTGCAGCTTCATCGCCTTATCCCTCCTCCAACGCAGCGCATCGGACAAACGCAAAAAAGCACCGTAAAAGACGCAGTTTCCTGCGGCCTTTTACGGTGCTTCCGTATTTGCCGTTATAGATTGACTAAAATTTACCATAGGTCCAATCGATTCGTCAACCACCAATTTCCCTTCAAAAAAAACTGAAAAAATTAGAAAAATAGATACAAATCGTATCACATATGCTATACTTAGAAACGTAACGTAGCTCATACATATGAGTTGCCATAACCATTGAAAGGAGGTGACCGGTATGAAAAAACAATGGGAAGCTCCTGAGTTGGAAACGTTGGATGTGAAAATGACATTCGACGAGGGTGATTCTGATGCACAAGGCAAACATTGGCCTCCGAAAAGCGGAGGTTGGGGTTGGCCTTGGTAATAAAAAGCTTAACAATGAACCCTATTCCTCAGCAGAGGAACTGGGTTTATTTTTTTGCAGGCAAATAAAAAAAGACATTGAAGGCAATAAGCCTGCAATGCCATCCCCTTAAGACTGGCTCGCCAGCAGACGCTGGAAAACGCCACGGGGCTCGGAAGAAAGCTGAGCATACCCTCCCTGCTGTACGATCTCCCCATCCTCCAGCACGATGACCTGGTTAGCGTTGCGAATCGTCGACAGCCGGTGGGCAATGACGATAATCGTCATCTTACCTTTAAGCCGCTCAAGCGCCTCTTTAATCCGCAGCTCATTCTCATTGTCCAGTGCGCTTGTTGCTTCATCCAGCACCAGAATGGAAGGCTTGCGCAAAATCGCCCTTGCCAGCACGATACGCTGCCGCTCTCCGCCGGAGAGCTTTACCCCGCGGTCTCCCACAATCGTATCCAGCCCATGCGGCAAATTACGGACAAACTGGTCCGATGCCGAGAAGCGCAATGCTTCCCACATCTGCTCATCCGTCGCTTCCGGGACGACCAGCTTCAAATTATCGCGCAAGCTGCCATGAAACAAAAAAGGATCCTGCGCGACATAGCCGATAGACTGCCTGAGCCCGTATAGGCGCTCATCTGTCAGTTCCTGTCCATCGATTAAAACCTTGCCGGAAATGGGCTTAATCAGTCCCATCAGCAGGTCGACCAGCGTACTTTTCCCCGCGCCTGACTTGCCGACGATTGCCGTCATTTGATTGGCGGGGATGGTAATATCGATATTTTTCAGAGCATAATGAGCTTCCGGGCCGCCTTCATAGCGATAATGAATTCCGTTGCAAGCGATGCTTTCCTCGACGCGAAGCGGCGCAATCTCCTCATCATCCAGCGATTCATGCGCTTCCCTTGCCTCGTCACTTTCCCTCTGCAACGTTGTCAGTGATTCAAACGCCGACATTTCCGACACCAGACGTTCCAGACTGGACTGAATCGAAATAAACCTTGGCCACAGCCTCGTAAAAATCAGAACGATGAGCAGCAGCTGCTCTGCAGCGACATGCAGAAACGTTATCGAGAAATAGACGAATACGGCGACCAGCAGCACGGACGTCATCCGGTATAGAAACTGCGAATTCGCGTACAGACGGTAAGCGCGCAAATAGTTGCTCTCGATCTTGCCCGCCAGTGTCTGAAACCACGAAATGTGGGAGCTTTCCAGCTGATTGCTCTTAATATCCTTCATCCCGCCGAAATGATCATTCAAACCGGCGAAATAGCTTTTAAATAACCGGGAGGACTCTTGTCCATATTGCGCCGATTTGCGAATGAATCTGCGGGAAACAAGCGAGAGTACAAGGCCGCTTGCAATGATGATGGCCGTCAGCTGAAATGAAAGCCACATGGCAAATCCAATCTGAATAACGGTAAACGCCACGGAGGACATCAGCATCAGAAACAAATCTATCCCCCGGCTTACCCGGTTCAACTCCGTAGAAAGCATCTGGTTGAAATCCGAATTTCTCCGTTTCAGAAAAAATTCCCATTTCGCCCTCAACAGGGAGCGGTGCGTCTCGACCCGCAAACTCTTCACGTATTTCTGTGATATTTTTTCAGAAAGAACCGTCTGATTCCGCTGCAGCAGCGCCTGTCCTCCAACGAGCAAAATGTAAGCAGCCAGCACCATAGGCAAATTCAAGGGGATATTCATTCCTTCCAAAGCATCCATCGCCGAACCGACGAACGGCACCGCATCGGCATTCATATCGAAAGCGCCGATAATGCTAAGCAGCGGAATGATCAAAAAAATGCCGATGCCTTCCAGACAGCTGACCAGAAGCATGAGCGTCAGGTGCAGGAGCACCTTGCTGCCGGCTGCGGCATACAGCTTTTTCAATAGGATGAGAGTCGCCTTCACGTTGGAAAAGCCTCCTTAAATGGACTGCCGCTTCATTTGTCTCCATATCCAGAGAAACGGACGCAGCGGAAAATAGAGAAAATGAAGCGCCTTGGGCAGCGGCAGAACCTCTGCATCCCAGGAGCTTGGATAAATCTTGTTCAGCAGATACAGCCCCTTCTGACTGAACGGCATCGTAGCCAGCATGTAGCGATTGTAATGAATCGCGATATCGCGCTTCTCCGGCTTAGGATGCAGGATCGCCCGCTCCCGCATGAAAATCAATACGTAAGTCGCAAGCTTATCCGCTTTGTTAGAGGCAGACAATGGAGCTAGAGCATCCGGCAGCTTCGTCCCAAGCAAACTCTGCGCAAGCACGAAAGCAAGGCCAATCAGATCGCGGCCGCGATAGATCTGCAGCAGCTGCTGTATCATATCCCCTCCCAGCGGTCTGCCGATGATGCGATCGATATCAAGCAGCCAGCGCAAGCAGGACCAGCCATGTCTCGTTCCATGAAGCACAAGATACAGGAACAAATCCTCATTGCCCAGCGATTGTACCGAAGGATGCAGGGAGCTGGCTTGCCTTCTGGCCCATAATTGCTCGAAATCCGGCTCCTGTATCGTATCGGGATTTAGCCGCCAATGCAGCTCGATTTCAATCCCTTTCTCATAATGAAAATAGGAGAGATGATGGGTTTTACGCTCGGTATTATTAAGCAGAAGCGGTGTATCCTCGCTGAGGCGGTAGCCCTCTTCCATCAGCAGCTTTTCCGTGTGCTTGATGTCGGCCTTAGGGACAAGTATGTCGAGATCCTTCGACGTCCTGCCCGATATATCCCCGTATAAAAGAGCGGCCAGCACCGGGCCCTTGAGCAGCAGCGAACGTATGCCCCGGCCCTCCAGAAGCTGTACGATACGCTCCATTTCTCCGCGCAGATGAAGCATTTCATATGTATTTTTCATAAAATATTGGCTCATCTTCTGCATAATAGCCGGCGGTACGAACTGCCGCTCGTCATTCAGCCGCTTGAGCAGAGGATACACGACCGGGTTAACGTGATGATAGCCGACATAGGATAAAAACTCATTCCAGTCTAATTGCTGCGACTGCTCCCATGCCTCTTCAAAGGTAACGGTTCTGCCGCTTCGCAGCAGCAACAGCAGCATATTAAATTCCTTCGAAAAGAAACGCTTGTCGAGCGCGTTCAGGCTGCTCATCCCATTCTCTCCCCTTTAAACACGGTCGCATCGTTGGCGAACATGGCTACGACCGTATATTGATTCATAATTTCCGCACCTGTTGCATAAAAGGCTCCCGCTCTAAGCCATGCATGTGCGGTCATTTTGCCGCTGCCATCCTTTTTCGTCCCCAGGTAGAGCGTGCTTTCGATGCCCCGTTTCTCCAGCATTTTCATGCCGGCAATCGCCATCACCATGCATTTGCTCTCCCAGAGCGTGTACTTGCTCATAATGCGCAGCGTCCGAGAGATCATTCGGGCTGCCTCCTCATGGTCAGGGGAAGAGACGTAAGCCGTCTCTTCCATCGCCACGCCAAGAGAAGGGGCTACCTTGGAGAACGGCATCGCTTTCACAATCCGGGCCCAGCCCAGGTACCAGTAGGCTTCCAGCAGCAGCAGCTTCGTCCGGCGGTCGGACGCCAGCCATTTTCTGACCCTGCCAGCCATGTTAAGCTTCGTCGGAACGCGTCTGAATGAGTCCTTGCTCTGTCAGCTGGGACAGGAAGGAAGTGACTTGACGCTCGCATACTTCGCGATCGATCTCGTACTCCGAGCATAACGAGTCGACCAGTCCCTCCAGACTAGAAGGCTCCGACAGAAGCTCCCATATCCGCCCGCCCGTCTGGCCCAAATTGTAATACTTTCCAGTCGCGACGTTCATCATCACCTTATCGCCGCCCATATCGCTTACGAGAAAGCCCTCCGCACGCATGACGGTCTGCCCTGCAAAAACACCGGATGGAGTTG
This sequence comes from Paenibacillus gorillae, assembly GCF_000513275.1. Classification (GTDB taxonomy): domain Bacteria; phylum Bacillota; class Bacilli; order Paenibacillales; family Paenibacillaceae; genus Pristimantibacillus; species Pristimantibacillus gorillae. Next base: position 39,692 of record NZ_CBVJ010000078.1, read on the forward strand.
TCATTTCACCATTTCTCCTTTCATCGCTAGATTTAAAACTTCATGCACAAGCAAATCCGCCGTAAAGCCGTGTTTCGGGCGCTTCAACTGATAGCAATCCACCTGCGATGCGATAGCTGCAGACATCTGGAAATGCCATTGTCTTAAATCAAGCTTCGTCAGCACCTCACCGCTATAAGTGTGCCTATAGAGCAGCTGCATGCGCTCCAGCTTCGATAGCGGCTTCAACTCAACAGCTCCGCTGTCCGCTGACACCTCCAATTCGAATATCGCGGCCAACGGCAACGACTCCTGATGAAACCCGTCTGCTACCGGTATGGCATACTTGTCGTAATCATCTGCGATGGCATTAAATTGCTCTGAGTTCATTTGAAAAAAGTCGAGACTTTCCTGCCACAGCTTCTGCTGCGGAAATCCCGGATGCGCAACAAAGCCATTGCCACCCGCTCCAAGCGTAACCGGAACGATATCATCGCTTAACAGCTTGTAGCCCTGACGTAAAAAGGCTGCCGCCAAGGTTGATTTGCCTGCACCGCACTCCCCGACGAAGGCATACGCCCTTCCTTCCATGACAACGGCGCTGCCATGGAGCGGAATGGCTCCGCGTTGAAATAAGGCCACCGCGAATCCGATTCCCAGCAAATAAATCCGATAATCACGGGGATCGGCGCCTTCCGCCGGCATCATCTGAATCCGGCTGCCGTTCGTTATCCGGTAGGTCGCTGCGTTTTCCAAGCCGAGCACCATCTCGTTCTCCTTAACCGCGAAGGGCCGATTCGGGTCCAATTCATTGCGGATGGCCGTCAAGTCAGCCTGTTCCACGACGAGATCCGGCTCAAATCCCGGCTCATCCACGCTCAGCAATTCGGGCAGCTCGAAATCGCTTGCGATTCGGAGGCCGAATGCCCGATACTGCCTAACCGTACGATCATGCATCATATGAGCAATTGCCCCCTTAAATGATACTAATTGTAGCAATTATAGCATATAAAGTTAACGATTTGTATCTTTTTTTCTCTCTTTTATTGTAAAATCTACAAATTGGAGCAATTTCTCCTTAAATAGCCGCTCATTGAATTTTTCCGCATGCTCCCGGATCGCACCGGCATTCCAGATATGATTGTCAAAGCTATCCAGCGCCTCGGCGAATGACTCTGCCGTCTGTGTATTAAAGTACATCCCGTTAAGCCCCGGAACAATCGTATCCAGAGCGCCGCCTCCGCGATAAGCGATGACCGGACGACCGCAGGCGTTGGCCTCCAGCGGCGTAATGCCGAAATCCTCAAGTCCAGGAAACAACAGCGCTTTGCATCGCTGCATATGGGAGACGACCTCGGTGTCGCCGATTCGGCCCAGAAAGGAAACCGTTGGCCCTGCTAATTGCTCCAGCCGCTCCCGGTCGTCTCCATCTCCGATAATGAGCAACTTCCTATTCAGCCTCGTGCAGGCCTCCACCGCTAGATCAAGCCGCTTGTAGGAAGCAAGGCGCGAGACGATGAGATAGTAATCATCCGGCTGTTCATCAGCAACGGAGAAGCGGCTTATATCGACTGGAGGAAATACAACATCGGCATCAAGTCCGTAATATTGCTTAATTCGGCCCTTAACGACATTCGAGTTCGCAATCACTCTGTCCACCCGCTTGGAATTCGCCTTATCCCATGCGCGAAGCGGCAGGGTGAAAGCTCTCGCTATCGCCTTCAAAGGCTTTGGCAGCCGGGTATGATCCATATAGCTGTCGAAATCCCAGGCGAATCGCATCGGCGCATGGCAATAGCAGACATGCACGCTCCCCTTCGATTTGCGCACTCCTTTGGCATAGGCGCTGCTGGAGCTGACGATAATATCGTAGTTTTTAACATTCATCGATCTGACTGCGAGCGGATAAAGCCAGAAGTAGAGCTTGAAGCTGCTCGTTATTCGCGGAATCCGCTGCATCCATGTCGTAATGATCGATGCTGATCGAAGCTCCGGAAGCAGCTTATCCTGATCAACGATCGTCGTATAGATCGGCGCCTCGGGAAACATTTTGTGCAGCACGCCTACAACCCGCTCCGCTCCGCCCATTTGATTCAAATAATCATGGACAATCGCTACTCTGGGACTATTCATTTGGCAATCCCCCTTGCTCGTTCAACCGGCTTCGCATTCACACCTGTCCTCTGGTGTGTTCCGGCAATGCCCGCATAGACACGCTCCAGCTTTTCAGCGGCTCCTTCAATTGAAAAGAAATCTTCGATCCGCTGGCGGCCGTGTATACTGAGCGATGTCCGCAGCTTGCGATCATCCAGTACGCTCCCAATGCTGGCGGCGAGTGCCTCTACATCCTTCGCCGGATACAGCAAACCGCTTACGCCATGTTTAATAATGTCCGATACGCCGCCGCCGTCAGTCGCAACGACTGGCGTCCCCTTCGCCATCGCTTCGATAATGACCCGCCCAAAGGGCTCATTCTCCGAGCACAGCAGCAGCATATCAGCAGCATTGCAAATCTCATCGATATCTTCGCGAAAGCCGGTAAATCGTACGCGGTCTTCCATATGTAAAATAGAAACAAGCAGCTTGAGCTGTTCCAAATAAATCTCGTTCTCCATGCGGAATTTCGGCTCTCCCACGATCCATAAATAGAGATCGCGTTCCTCCTGCAGCAGAGCATTTAGCGCATGAATTGCATCCTCCTGCCGCTTCCATGGCGTAATCTGTCCGACAATGACGAGCACGCTGCTTTCCATTGGCGTCTGTAGTTCGCCTCTAATCTCCTTCTTGCTGTACCTTCTGGCAAGCTCATCCTGATCTCTCAGTATTGCGCCGTTATGAACAAGATGAAGACGGTTCTCCAGCGTCCTTGATTTCATCCCCTCCAGCACAGGCTGCGAGATCGCAATAAGCGCCTGTGTTGTACCGGCCGCAAGCGTCCGGATCAGCCGGCCGATGATTCCTCTTGGCGGCATATCGTGGAGATGCCAAGCGAGCGGAATCTGGTGGTACCAGCGGAACATCGACGCCATAATGCCGGCACGAACCGAGTTGGCATGAATCGCGTCCGGCTTCGCTGTTTTGACCATAGAGGCAAATCTCCAGCCTGCAAGCGCCATACCGGCAGCTCCTTTAAGCAGGCGAATTGGATTCATCGATAGTTTCGCGCTATAGCCCGGCAACGCAATCGTCTCCATCCCTTGGCTTCTAGCCCGCTCCAGCAGCTCACCTTCCGGCGCGTACAGAACAAAGGAAGTCTGCGGCATATAGGCTGCGGTCAGCAGCAAATTAATTTCTGCGCCGCTCACTTCGCTCGTGTGATTATACAGAGCGATTCTCATCGGTATCGCGTCCTTTCTTCCTTTTACACAAGGAACTAACGTCCGGCTTCCGTTTGCCGGTAATTCCGAATATAAGTCAAAGAGGTTTCCATCGTTTTTCTTGCATCCTTAAGTCCCGGAAGCCCCTTATGCTTCAAATCGCTGAGCAGCAAGTGACAGCAAGCCAACGAAAAAAAGATCCAGCCTTTAACGGGCAGCTTCTCCGTGTACGTATAACGTTTGTAAGTGACGTAAAATCTGGAAGCTTCTATAACCGGTTTATAATAATCGCGGTTGACCGGGGAACTGTTATGGGTAATAAAAGCTTGCTCGCACAAAATAATTTCATAGCCGCTTTTTACAGCTCTTGTCGAAATATCGACCTCGTCATACCCGTACACCAATTGCTCATCGAAGCGGACCATCTGAAACAATCCCCGAGGAAAAATCGCGCTCCCTATTACTAACGTATTCAGCCCCTCCGAACGGTTGTACAGCTTGGTCTGATATCCGAGAAATGATTGGTCCTTCGGATACACTTTGTCGTTGTTACGGCCATATTCAATTCCAGTCAGAATCGCCTTATCTCTGCGAGCCGCTTCCACTTGGTTCAATCGCCTGTTCAGCCGCTCAATACATTCCGTTCCCAGTTCCATGTCGTCATCCATAAACAAGAGATGCGTTCCTGCGGCCCGCTGCAGCACATGATTACGGTTCGGACCTAGTCCCTTTCTCGGGCCTTCGATAAACACCGTCTGCGGAAATTTCGATGCAACCAAATCCCTTGTACGAAGATCGGTACTGTCATCGGATACGATGACTTCAAATGCCGGTATCGTGGACTGCTCGATCGAGATGAGTGCCTTCTCCAAGTCCTCGGGACGATTTCTCGTACAGATACAAATACTGAGTTGAATACTCATGGCCTGCTACCTCCCATTAACCCGCTAACGGAATCGCTTCCTTTTCTCAAGCTCAACTTCGAATACTTGAGTCACTGCATCTGCGACCCTGTCCCATGTGTAATGCTGCAGGACATGCTCCCTGCACTGTTCCCGAGATGGTATACGCAAGCTTTGTTCCAAAGCCGCTGTTATCGTATCGCTCATCGCCCCAGACGTTCCATCCTCGAAAAGCAAATCCGTCGACAGCCTGCTTAAAATCTCTTTCGTTCCTCCATAAGGCGTACCGAGCACCGGAGTGCCGCAGGACAGCGACTCCACGGTGACAAGTCCGAATCCCTCCAGCGTTATCGTAGGGACGATGCTCATATCCGCCGCCTGGTACCATTCCACCAACTCTTCATTCGACACCCTGCCGAGCAGCTTAACGTGATCAGAAAGCTGCAGACTCTCGACGAGTCGGCTATATTCCTCTCGCATCGCCCCGTCTCCCGCAATAAACAGACGAACACCGGGATGCAGTGCCACAACAGCGGTCATCGATTCGATTAAACGGTCGATGCCCATCCGGCGAACAATTCTTCGGGCGCAGAACAACAGTTGCTGCTCAGGCTGTATGTCAAGCTTCCTTCTTAAGCTCTCCCTATCCGGATGCGGTTTAAATTTCTCATGCTCTACCGCTCCAGGAATAATATGTATGCGTCTGTCTTCTATGCCGTATTGTTCGGTCAAGATGTCCCGGAAGTATTCGCTTAGGACAATAAAGCTGTCTGAACGACGATACGTCATCAATTCAACTTGTTTCTTCATCCAATAACGAGACTCTCTCATCAAAGGGGAACGGTGATGCTCCTCAACCTTTGATTCCAAAGCCCAAGGTCCGTGAAAATGGGTGACGATGGGCACATGTTGCGGTAAGACGGATCTGGACACCATTGCCGCATAGGGCGCGAAGTGTGGATTGAACACCTCTGGCTGGAACGCTTCCACCGATTGACGGGTCTTCCGTCTTAGCGATCTCATTCGGGTGATTAGCGGCGTTTGTGAAGACGCAGCCTCTACAATGTTCAACTCCGTCGACAGCCGGTCTCCACTCTCCGTCACGACAAGTCCCAGCTCAGCATGCCCATACTCCTTCATAGCGGCATTATAATCTGCAAAATAACGATTTAATCCGCCCGGCTGCAGCTCATTCCAGCCCAATCCTGTCGATAGCAGCTTCATTGTCGCTTCTCTCTCTTTCTGATCGATATAGGGTGGTTGTCACAAATAAAAAATTTTTATAACTTGCTCTCTTTCAATTGCTCATAAAAAGAAATCGCCTCTCCGGCGATACGGTCCCATTCATGCTGCTGCGCGGTTTCATAAGCTTTTTTCCGGATGGATTGCAAGTAATCGGTGTCTTCGATAAGGCGAATCAATTTCTTCTGAATGGCGGCAGCATCCCGGAAAGGAATGATCAAGGCATCTCGTCCATCAATAAGGAAAGAGCCTGTCGTGAAAGATGAGATAGGGGCCAGTCCGCAAGCCATCGCTTCCAAGAGGGAAAGCGGGAAACCCTCCGAGAGGGTTGGAAATAATTTGATATGGTGATTCACCAGCAGCCTAGGAAGCTCTTCATGACTATATTCTTGAACGACATCAATTTGATCGTGAAGCTGCTCGTCGTAATCCTGAAGAACCTTTTCCCGTGAACATCCTGTGCCGATAAAAGATATTTTAACGTGGGGAAATTGCCGCAATACTTCGTCTAGCGCTTGAGCCGTGTAGTGAATGCCTTTCCTCGGTATATAACTGCCGATTTGAGCGATCCGAATCTCTGAGCCTATATTGTAATCGACCGGCAAATGCAGAAATTCATCCGGCAGACCATTTCTTACGACCCGGGCAAGCGGACTTCGCACCCTCAGCCGGCTGATCGCATATTCAAAATCGCGATGGTTCAGAAACAAAGCTCCGTCCGCTCTTCGAAAGGAGATTGCAACTTCCTGAAGCCGAAGACCTCCGTGATAGAGCGGATACTTCCACGACAATTTGAGGTTTCCCCTGCGCTGCTCCTCCAGCATATTTTCATGCATCGTATGCTCAAGGCCATGACTTCTAGACACCAGTGCAGGCGATCGTTTCCTGCTTCTTAGCAGCGACCATAGCCATGCATCGCCGCTAGAGGCATCAACCACATCTAATTGTCCTTTTTTAGCAAGCTGCTTAATTTTGCGGTATAGGTAAAACGGAAAAAGGACAGCCTTCCACTTTCCAGGAATGTATGAGGGCATATCATCGAAGGTGAACATAACTGCGTTATGCCCCATTCTCTGATAGTGCTTGTATAGTTGAAAGGTTACGCCGGGTGCTCCCGCGTTTTTGTTCATCTCGTGGTGAATGGAGAGAAGAATGTTCATGACATCACACCTGCCGTTTCGAGCGCGGGGACGCCTCTCCAGCCGGGGCAATAAGAAAGATATTCGATGGCCACCTGCTCCCAAGAATGCGATTGAGCCCACTCCAGCCCTTTGCACACCAATTCCTGATAGCTAGCTATGTTCGATAAGCCATCAATTAAGGCGGAAGCCAGCTGATCATCTGAGGCCAGGACGCCATATTGCCCGCCATCCAGTATTTCAACCGCTCCAGGGTTAGGCGTGCTGACCACCAAAGTACCGCTGGCGAGTGCCTCCAAATAAGGCAGGCCAAAACCCTCATAAGTGGAAGGCATGCAATAAATATGAGCTTGCCGGAAAAGCTCCGCCAACTGCTCATTGCTCAGGCTTTGATAATAGGTTACTCCGTCATGCGGTTCATCAGGATAGCACACCATCCATAGCTTCGCGTTTGGAATTTTCGGCTTAATCTCTGAAACGAATAAATCTCTTAATAGACGCCCCCTCTTGCGGCTATCCAGCGCACCGACGAATAGTATAGTCGGATCTTCTGCCTTCTTTCCGGGATGAAACAGCTGGAGGTCGACCGGCAGATGCAGCACTTTATCCTGTGGACGGGAACGGTATAGAGTCTGCGTATCTTGCGAATTGAATAACGTAACGGTAGATTGTCTCCAAGAGAGCAGCTCTAGTAAATAAAGCACCGAAAGATTTAACTTCCTCAGCCACTTTTTGTTATGCTGAACCTCTCGGTAGGCGCTGCCGTGCATAATGCGGACCCAGGTTTTCTCCGAGCGGCGCATCGCCCAATCATCACCGCTTGAAATGACTAGATCATACGCGCTGAAGTCTACGGCTCTGCCTTTAATCGGTGCCAGGTAGTAACGGGCAAACCTATTTTTCGCTTCTGTGTCTTCGAATAAAGGTGACACCTTATAATTCAATTTCTCCGGGTAGGGGTTCAATGTGATTGCCGTTACGTCATAGCCCATATCGGCCAGCTTCGTGCACAACCGGTGATTGTAGTGGCTCACGCCTCCGGTTCTATGCTGAGAAGAAATGAACTCCAGAGCAATAACGGCAATCCGCAGCGGACTCAATTCGAATTTCGGTACAGTTTCCATGTTCTCCATCCTTCAACTCTTCCTTTAAATGAAATAAGTAGCTTCTTCAATCCCATCGATTTATCTTGAGGAATGAACCGGATCCACTGGATGAACCCAGGAGTAGCTTTGCTGCCGATTAAGAACGCCCATAGAAGAAAAATAAAACGTTTCGCAGAGTTCAAGTTTTTCAGAAGGGAATAAGTTTCGTTATGAGCCATATTGAAAAAGGCCGTTTCATTAAACGTATTCCGCTTGTCTTCATCAAATCGCTCTGCCGGGAAATGATTGACGCCGACGCCTGGATCATAGATAAGCTCCCAGCCTCTGTTCTTGACCGCTAGACAAAAGGGGACCTCCAGATGAACCTGAGCTCCTGTCCCCTTCAAATTCTCATCGAATAGGATGCCTTCGATTGCCTTTCTCCTAAAGCTCATATTTGCTCCCTTTAAGATGTCTGCTTGCCTCGCTCTCCCGTATCCGATATGATGGTTGCCGATCATTCTGCCAAACCATAATAATTGGCCAACCCGGCTTCGTTGGCCCGTTTCCAATCTACCCGAGTGATACACATCATCTTTTCCCCCGAGTCCTCCAAGCCGTTCGTTAGATTGAAAATGCTCAGCGATTTTCTCTATCCAGTCCGGATAAGCAATCGTGTCGTCATCGGTAATGACGAGAATATCTCCGGAAACATGCTGCAAGCCGGTGTTTAATGCCGCTATCACGCCAACAACATCAACAGTAACCATCCGAATTCTGCAATCTATCTGCGATGCTATAAAGGTCATCGTTGCGTCGTCTGAGTTTCGTACAACCACTATGATTTCATCCGGCAGTCTGCATTGTCTCATTAACCCTTCGAGGCATAGCTTTAAGCTTTGTACGCGATTAAACGAAGGGATTATTACGCTTACCCGCATTCCCATCATTCCCTTGCTCATAATTAAGCGACTCTTAATAGTTACGATTTGTATCATTGTTAATCTAACTTTATGATACATTAAGTATCATGTCAATAGCATAACCGCTATTTTAACAAAGGATAAATAATGGGCCCGATGGATTTGGGTATTCAATCTGGTGCAGACGCCGTCTCTATCAACTGTGAATCTCATATAATATCCTAGTATGTAATCCAACGAGATCACCCACACAACTCATCTTATATGCTATTGTTTCTGCGCAAGGTTGCGGATACATAACTAATTTATTGAGGCGGTGATTTTCAGATGGCGGGAATTGATGATTTTGGCAACAATATCGTTCAGAAGGGCGCAGATCCGACCGGAAGCAAAGATAGCTCGGCAGCAATCGTGGCGGCAATGGGCGCAGGTTCAGATATCATTTTCATCCCAAAAGGGGTTTACGCCGTAAAAAAAATATAACGATACCTGCTAACAAGCGGCTGCTATTCGCAAATAATGCTCGCTTAAAACCAGATAAAGGCATTGTAATAACGATTAACGGTTCGATTGAGGCGGGAACTCATGACTGGATCTTCGATATTACAGCAGGAGGGTTATTTAACGGAGCGGCGAAAATCGATTTTGTCTATCCTCACTGGTTTGGAGCTAAGGGCGATAAAACGACTGACGATACAGCTGCTATGCAATCAGCCTTGCAGTTTTGCAATTCATCTTATAAATTATTTCTTCCGCTTGGTGAATACCGTATTCGCCAAACCTTGGTTAGCTACTGCCGGGGTATTGTATCCGCTACCGGCCCTTATGTGGATGGAGAACAGTATGGAGCGATACTGCAATGGGATCCAATTGATACGAAAACCGATTTGTTGCCTTGCTTAAAAATTGAAACGGCGGGAATTAGTGCCGAATTCGAAAATTTCACTGTCCACGGAGTGATTCAATACAACAGACGTTATTTAAGTAAATGGATCGATAAAAAACTGTTTGATCAAGATCTGTATGAAATGTTTGCTGTTGGCCCTGCAGCCATAGAAATAAGCGGAAATGCTACGCCTATATTCCGGAATGTAAGAACCCGCTTCGTAAAAGTCGGACAATTGTTAAATAACAATACAGGCCATATAACATCGTATGACTGTAATTGGAGCGGCCTAATCGGCGTCTACTGCCGTAAAAACAATAATGATTATTTCTACCAGGGCGGAAATATCTCAGGGGAGTTTTGCGGCATTCTGCTGGGAACGCTTCCCATTGCAGGTCATCGCGGAGGTCTGGGGGTTCAAATCACTAGAGTGCATCTAGGATTTTCGCCATACGGCATTTATCAATGCATCGACAGCGGCTTGGAGGATTACAACAGCGTCAGCGATGTCGACGGCTTGAGCGGTATATTCATGTTTGCGCAGTTTGAGCAATGTGGTGAAGCTGCCATTCGGTTATTGCCTAAATCAATATCGTTTAACCTCATGACATTTGGTTTCGGCTTCTCTTGGTCCAGACCCGATTACACGGATAATGAAAGCGATTGGCAATACGCTCTGCCTGACGATCTGAAGCCGATGTCGGAAAAACAGAAGTATGCCGCCTGGTTCGGCGCGTTGCAGACATCCGTCGTCTTCGGTGATACGTTGAATAAATTGATGAAGTCAACAAATAAAGGCGCATTGGGCTCAGCTTATATTTACCGGATCTCCAATATTACCGGAAGATTGGATCTAAGCGGTTTGACTTTGAGCGATATCGTAGTCAAAGAAAAAATCGCACCGTTTTATACTTCCGATGACTTGAAGTCGCGAATGAAGGAGCGTGACACCCGTTCATTCGTTCCGATTGCCCCGGCTAACCTGCTTAAAAATCCGGAAGTATTGGAGAACTGGAGAGTTGGCGATGGAGGAAAGCTAAGCATCGTCTCCGCTTCCGAACTCCCCGTCCCTATCACCGATGATATGAAACGGATTATCGGAACCAATATCAAGATCATTAAGCTTACACCGGATGGAATCAATGAGCCTAGTCTCCAAATCGACTTCAATTCTCCTTCGCTTCCCCTCAATGTTGGCATTAACCGACCGCTTGCTATGCAATATTTTGTCCTGCCAACAACACCTACAAGCTTTACCTACTACGCTTCAAGGGGAAGAATCGAAGGTGAAGGGACAAATATTTATGACGATGTCATCGGCTCTGAGCAATTAGGCTGGCTTCGCATGCTCGGACGCGAGCAAGGTATTCCAAGCGGACTTGCCTATCGGCTAACCTTTCATGTCCTCTCCAAGACGAATCCCACTTACTTTGCAGGTGTTATGGTATCCTACGACCATGTAAGCTCCTACTCGCCCGTGCCATACCTGTATGCGGACAAAAGTCTGGAGATCGGCGGTTCTGGCAATGGCCTGATTCTGACTGACGAAGCCAGCGGGATCCGATATCAGTTACTCGTCAGAAATGGCGTTCTCACATTAGCAGCCCTATAAGGCGCTATAATTCCGATCGCTCCGGGGATAGACCGCGCTTACGCCGGTCTGCCCATCCCCGGGCGATTCGGCTGTGCGCATCCCTATAGAGCTCCATCATATCCATTTTACCCGGAAACGCCTCCGCTACAGTAAAACGCACAAACCTTCTCCGGTATTCGATAAAAAAGATCGCAATTCGAACCAAACTAGAAATTAAGGTCGCGGCAGCGGCCCCAATTAAATGCCAGCGAGTGAAAAAAACAGACATGCAGACAAGCGTCGCAATTAGTACGATAAGCTCACTTTTCGTATTGATGAACGTCATACCCGCACCATTTAAGGCATTTCTCATAACATTAGACAAACAATCAAATAATTTGGCCGGCAGCAAGATCAAAGCTGGAATAATCGCCGCTTCAAATTCATGGCCGTAAACGAATTCGATACCAAATGGCAATACAACTGTCATGCCCGCTACGGCGATTCCTACTAGAATGATTGCTTTTTTAATCAGCTCTACAACCCGGCCATGCACCTTATACTTTTCTTCTGCTGTCAGCTTCGGCTGCGTCGTAATGGCAATCGTCGAGGTAATCGTGTTAACTGGCGATGTTGCGCTTTGTGCAACCGAATAATGGCCCAGGGCAGCCGGTGGCATAAAGAGAGACAGAACCATTTGCGTTAAGTTCTCCGAAGTCAGGCTGGCTACACTGCCTCCATGCGACTTGGAGCCATATTTAAAAGCAGACCACATCAGCCGCCAATCGATCCTATAGTCAACATATTTCATATGGATAATCTTCACCACATTCATTACGAACAAAAGGGTCGAAATGATGAATGAAGCATACAGCGCCGTTACACTCGAAAGATAGCCCATGACATAAAGCCCAAGCATTGCAATCGCCGTCAGACCCGGTACTGCCATGCGAAGAAGATTCGAATATCCGAACTTCTCCTCGCCTGCCAATGTACTAATAATAATCTCGGAGAAAGCAGCATAGAAAATGCCCAGGAAATAGATTTTTGCAGCAAATACGATATCGCTGCTTCCGTTTGCAGTAACCATCGGAACGATCAAAACTTCTGCTATAAGGGTAGCGATGGAACAAAGAATGGCCCCATAGACAAGAAAGGTAGTAAAAACAACCTTTTTATCCCCATTATAGCTTTTCGAAAAATAGATGACGGATTGATAAATTCCGAAATTGAATCCCCAGTACAGCAAATTAGACCACATCGTGATCGCAATGTAGGTTCCCCTGCCTTCTGCGCCGAGTCCCCTTGCAAGCAAGACACCTGTCAGAATCGTAATGCACATAATAGCGATTTGGCTTCCAAACGTTTGCAGCGTATTCCTCATCCATTGTCCTTTTACCCCTTGCTGCTCCTTCATCCAAATACTCCTTTGCCTTCTAGTTACGCAATCTCCTTCTGATGCCCGGCAAAATATGAATCATAACCGTCGCTCCTTCGGATTGGATTGCGAGAGCGCCATGGATACGAAAAGCCAAAACAAAACGCCCTGATAAGTTTGAAGCCCTCCTCCAAAAAAGAAGGCGACTAAAATTTGAATAATCGTCGAAATCGCTAACACTTTAATACTGCTGTTCTTAAGCGTTAGCAAATGCTTAAACAATAAATACATCCCAATGAAAAACGCTATTCCCCCCAAAAGGCCGAAGGTCGCGAATACGCCTAGATAGCCGTTGTCCAGGCTCCCTAGTCCAGCAAAGCCTTCTCCATCACCAAGAATCGTCCCCCGTCCGACACTTCCAAACCCTGCGCCAAGAGGATGACTTAGTATGATCGGCGTCGCGTGAAAGACAAGGCCAATTCGATCTTTATAAGACGTATCTTCATCCATATTTTGGAAGGTTTGAAGTCTCGCCGTTACATTTTCTACACCCGGCAATTTGCTCATGACAAAGAAAAGACATGCACCAATAACAAGGATGGATAAAATCTTTGATACCCTTTTCCCTTTGTCCATGAAGGCGATGTAACCAATCAATCCAAGCACTAGCGTCACCCAGGCCGAGCGAACCAGTGTAATCGACAAGGCGGACGCAACCAGTATGATGCCCAGCCAGCCCCATTTGCCTCGCCATTCTTTGTTGACGAACATGATGACCAGCATCGTGCCTAGAAATACAGCTACCGGGCCTTGCGAGGTCATCGTCGAGAACATCCGGAATTCTTTGGGAAACGGGTGACCAATAGAAGTCATGTGCGCATTTTTCATCCAAAACAAATCCCATGCCGGGAGAGTCAAATATTGAATCCAGCCGTAAATGGAAATGAGCAAAGCAAATGTCACGCATAATTGAATGATTTTATTTAGCTCAGCAGAAGTAAACGGTCTTAAAAAAAGTAAGGTACAATTAATGCGGGTGCAAGGTATCCCATCATATCGTAGATGCCAGCCGTTTTATTCAAAATCAAGCCTACGAATGCAGCATATACGTAAGCCCCCACAATGAAAGGATAAAACTTATTCGTCTTGAATTCCTCGGCGAAGCTGCGGTTTTCCCTGTTCTTCATGATGCTGAATATGAGAGAAAACGTCACGATATGCGGAAGGATGAGAATTAACGATAATTGGTTGTACTCACCTTGCGCCCAATCTATAATTCTCCGGAGCTCAGCAGAAAAAACCCAGCATCCCACGATATAGGGAATGAGTGCGGCATGATCCCGAAGCGACAACACGGCCGCTGGAATAAAGACAGCAATAAGGATGCCGATTTGGAGCATAAACATGGGGTTACTCTGTGTAAACAAGCCAATAACGGCGGCAAGCAGAACAGCAGCCACGAACAAAACGAGGTGATTTCGCCATTGTATCAGATGAATCCGCAATTGCTTTCAACTCCTAATGAAACGATTGCTTCAGGACGTCACGACTAGACTATTCAACCTCACATGCCATAATAGCCGATATTAAAATTGTCGTCGCGGTTCAGTTGATTTAAGACTGTGCCCACAATGCGGGCTTGAACATGCTCGAGCCGCTCTTTCGCCTTAAGCACGAGCGCTTTCTTAACAACGGCTGCCTGAACGACCAAGATTACGCCGTCACACAGTACACTAGCAAGCAGACCGTCTGTTACCGCAAGGAGCGGGGGCGTATCGATCAGGATCATATCGTAGTCCTGTCTTAACTCCTCGATTAACTGACTCATTTTTTGCGAGCTTAACATTTCGGCCGGATGAGGCGGCGTCGGACCGGCAGTAATGACCGACAAATTTGGAATTTGGGTTTGGATCACGACGTCCTGAGTGGTAAATTGTCCGGTTAACAAATTTGTTAATCCTTTATAGTTCGTCTGGGAGAAGAACTCATGCAGGGAAGGTTTGCGCAGATCCATATCGATCAGCAGCACCCGCTTCCCCTCCTGCGCATAAGCGACAGCCAAGTTGCTGATAACCGTCGTCTTCCCTTCCCCCGCTTGCGCAGACGCAACCATTAAGACTTTAAACTGAGTATCAATAGAAGAAAACTGAATGTTAGTACGAAGGACACGATAACTCTCAGCGAATGGAGACATCGGATTAGCCGAGACGATTAAATGTGAATCATTGATTGAGCGTGGCATAATTCTCACCTACTTCTCTTTTCTTGGCTAATGCAGCTTTTCTGCGGCCCGTTCTCAAATCTTTCCGCTGCGTCTTGCTAAGCGAGGCCAGAACCGGTATACCCAGCAGCTCCTTTAATTCCACTTCGGATTTAAAGGTATCGTTCAAGTAATCCAGAAAAATAATGAAAGACATGCAGAGCATGATCGAAATGACGAAGGCGATTAGCAAAGACATGACCATGTTGTTGTTAATCGGAGAGAGGCTATTGGCATCTGTAGATTTCGCTTCATTCAGGATCGTAATGTTATTGACATTCATAATAGTCGGAATTTGATCCTTGAACACTTTGACGACTGCATTCACGACATCCATCGCATGCTGATACGACTCGTCCTGATATACGATGCTCATCACCTGAGAATTGGTGCTGGAAGCTACGGACAACTCCCTTGCCATGTGACTGGCAGATTCCCCAAGCTCCGGATACAGCTCAACGACTTTATCCAAAATCGCTGAAGACAGCATAATTTCTTTGTAGGAGCCCATCAGCATTAAATCGAATTGCAGCGATCCTACGTTAGGCATGAGGTTGGAATTGACTTGATTTACGATCAGCTTGGCTCTTGCCTCGTAGATTGGCGTCGTGAAATAGAGACTCTTAACGGCAACGGCTGCGCATGCTACGATAACGAATATAGCCAAAAGCCACCATTTCTTTTTGACCAAACTTAAATAACGATTTAAATCCACAATCGCACCCCCGCGAAGCTTCGGATAATTAATAGATAGATACAATTTGTAACATTTGCTACAACTCTACTTTATGATACAATTAGTAGCATGTCAATACATGAAATTAAACAAATTTATTTAGCAGGTCGCTTAGCGTTTATATATCGCATGCTCCGCCACTTCGTCCCAAGTCCGGTACAGCTCCATCACCTGATTGTGGTCCGCATCTCGGCCGGTCTGGATAACGATGATCTCTAGCTCCGTTATCGCTCGGATGCTGTGCAGAGACTGCATCGGAATATGCAGGGTGCTTCCCGCTTTGACGGACATGAATCGTCCGTTCAGCACGAATTCCCCTGTTCCCTTTATGATGGTCCAGCTCTCTTCACGATGAACATTCAATTGATAGCCAAAGCTTCTATGCTGCCGGATCAAGGCACGCTTCGTCACGACGCAGCTGCCGTCCTCGTATTTCTGATAATCCAGCACACGGAAATATCCCCATTGCCGCTCCTCGAACATCGGCTCTTGATCGTAATCGATGAAATCCTTCACGCGCGGACTGGCCTGCTTATCCGTCACGAGAATGCCGTCCGGACTAACCGCGACGACTACATTAGACACGCCAATAATCGATACCGGCATATCGGTTTCATTGATCAGATGTGTATTGATGCTATCGGAGCTAACCATTCCTCTGCCAAGCTGACTGTTATTCATTTCTTCCGTCAACGTATTCCAAGTGCCAAGGTCCTTCCAATACCCGTCGTACGGTATGACGACGATATTGTTCATTCGCTCAATTACTTCGTAATCGAAGCTTATTTTGGGCAGAAGATGATATTGCTTAGCAAGCTCTTCATATTGAATGGGGCAACCCTTGCGTTCCAATAGATCGATCATGTAACCGATCCGGAATGCAAATACGCCGGAGTTCCACAACGCATTTTGGCTTATCAGCGCTTTAGCTTTTTCTTCATCCGGCTTTTCGACAAAACGATCTACGGTGCGATAAGAGGGCTGCCGGGCGGATGCATCTGGTTCAGAGGAAGGAACAATATAGCCATATTTAGAGGAGGCATAAGCGGGCTCGATTCCAATCAACGCCATCTCTGCCTGAGAGACTTGGAGAGTAGCTTCCAGTTCCTTGACGGTGTCGAAAAACCGGGTTTCGACATAGGGATCTACAGGTAAAACAATCGCTACTTCATCCAGGCTTGCACCTTGCTGTGAATATAAATAAACGGCGGACAGCGCAATCGCGGCGAATGTATCTCTGCGCTCCGGCTCAATAATTAACGGTACCTGCTCGCCTAGCTGGCTATGCATCATCTCCACCTGGGACTGGCTCGTTGCGATCAGACTGGATTCCGCCAAGCCGCTTTGCTCCAATTGTCCCCATACCCGCTGCACCATGGACACTCTGCGCTGCTCTTTATCCTCCAGCACCTTCAAGAATTGCTTTGACCTGGCGTCATTCGAGAGAGGCCAGAGACGCTTGCCCGATCCGCCGGACAACAATACGAGCTTCATATCCTGTTCTCCCCTCTTAATAGGCGTCGCTAGAGCCAAACATCACTCTGACGGTCAATAAAATAAGCTTCAGGTCCAATAGAAGACTTCGCCGTTCAATATAATGCAAATCAAGCTCCACCATTTCCCGGAAGCTTAATGCGTTTCGTCCGCTAACCTGCCAAAGCCCGGTACAGCCCGGCGTTACCTTCAGCCTGAGCCTTTCGTAGCTAGTGTATTCCTGAACCTCGCGAGGCAAAGCCGGGCGCGGGCCGACAAGCGACATATCGCCGCGGATAACATTCCACAGCTGCGGCAGCTCATCGATACTGGTCTTCCGAATCCACTTGCCAACCTTCGTAATGCGGGGGTCATTTTTCATTTTGAACATGGCGCCTTCAATTTCATTTCGTTCCAGAAGTTCGTCCAACTGCTTCTCCGCATCTGATACCATTGAGCGAAATTTGTACATATTAAACTGACGCTCATTTTTACCGACCCGCTTTTGGTAAAAAAAACGGACCCTTTAGGATCCTCTATTTTTATACTGAAAACGACCACCAGCAAAATCGGCGACAACAGGATGAGTCCAACTGAGGCGCCTAGCAAATCTACTGCCCGTTTGGCCTTCAGATAGAACCTTAATGTAAGATTACGCTCATACCCGGTATATAAAGTCCCGGATTCAAAAACAGCCTCGATGTCATTCCGTTGAGGGGATGTTGGAGCCATCGCTTTCACCTGTCCTTTTACTTATTCGAATATTGCTGCTTCATCATTTGCTCCATAACGGCCAACAGCGGTATTCTCAATTCTTCACTGCGAAGGGCAAAATCAAGCGTCGTTGTAATAAATCCAAGCTTCTCTCCAACGTCATAACGGATGCCTTCGAAGTTGTAGGCATAGACGCCTTCGGCTGCGTTCAGCTTCTGAATCGCGTCCGTCAGCTGAATTTCACCGCCGGCCCCCTCCTCCTGGTGAGCAAGAAATTCGAATATCTCAGGGGTCAAAATATATCGGCCCATTATTGCGAGATTAGAAGGCGCAAATCCGGCGGCAGGCTTCTCAACAAACCGGTTTACTTCATAAAGCCGGCCGTAGCATGCTAGAGGATCTACAATTCCGTAACGGTGCGTCTCCTCAGGCTTTACGGACTGTACACCAATTACCGATCGCTGCGTCTCTTCATATTGCTGAATCAGCTGTCTGACACATGGAACCTCAGAGCGGACGATATCATCTCCAAGCAAAACAGCAAACGGTTCATTGCCGATAAAATTACGCGCGCACCAGACGGCATGGCCAAGACCCTTCGCTTCTTTTTGCCGGATATAGTGAATGTCTACGTTGGAAGATCTGCGCACCTCATCAAGCAAATCAAATTTGCCTTTGCTGAATAAGTTATTTTCCAGTTCAAACGAGTGGTCGAAGTGATCCTCAATTGCCCGTTTTCCTTTGCCGGTTACGATGATAATATCCTCGATGCCGGAAGCGACCGCTTCCTCCACGATGTATTGAATCGTAGGTTTGTCGACAATCGGAAGCATCTCCTTGGGCATAGCTTTCGTGGCTGGTAAAAAATCGTGTACCAAGTCCGGCAGCAGGTATAATCGCTTTTTTTGACTTTTTTGCATCGTCTCCATCACCCTATCCCTATTCGTTTATCTATCTTTTTCAAAAAAGTATAGCCATTCATTTTAGATACATTTTGTATCCCTAATACTCCTTACTTTAAGATACAATTTGTATCATGTCAATCCCTTTTTCACCCTTAAAGTGAAACGCAAAGACCCCCGCACGCGGATGAATACCGCTGTACGGGGGTCTTCTTTGAAGCTGAAATCCGATTAATGGAAGAAGAGGCCGATTTCCCGATCCGCGTTCTCCGGGGAATCCGAGCCATGGACGATATTGCTCTCGACACTTAACGCGAAATCTCCGCGGATCGTGCCGGGCTCGGCGTCAGCGGGATTCGTCTTTCCGATCAGTGAACGGGCGTTTTTCACCGCACCGTCTCCTTCCCATACCATGGCAAAAGACGGACCCGAGGTAATAAACGAGACGAGATCACCGAAGAATGGCCGTGCGGCATGCTCGGCATAATGAGTTTCAGCCAGTGATTGATCAATGCTAATCAGCTTCGCCTGCGCAAGATGGAAGCCTTTGCTTTCAAATCGCGATACGATGTTTCCGACTAATCCGCGTTTCACACCGTCCGGCTTCACTAATATAAATGTACGTTCCATTCCATTCTCTCCTTCTCTAGCTTCATTAGCTGCTCCGCAACATATTACCCGGTGTCTTTGCCCAATATGAGATGGCAGAGCCGGGTGTTGCGCTCAATTGCCCTCACTCATACGTATTGCCAACTTACAGCCTTCCTAATCCCATTCCCGGTCAAAAAATGACATAAAACGACTAGGGCGTGTCTGAAAACCCGTTCAGTGGCATCTTTCACCGCCTTTCCGCCCCCTGCTTCGTTCCGTTTGCTTGACATACCCCCGGGTACACATTCACAAACGCGCCTTGCATGGAACGAAAATTCGGCAAAATTTGCTGCCCTCAGAGTTCTCAGACACACCCTAAAACCAGTCATTCCGATTTTTCCGTTTGCCGATATAGCATTTCAATAATAAGGCCTGCTGTTTCCTCTATCGCACGATTCGTAACGTCAATAACTGGACATTGAAATGATTCCATAATCTTCTCGGCATATCGGAGCTCCTCAACGATCCTCTCTTCCGAAGCATAGGGAGCTGTCGGCGGAAGGCCCAGCGTCTTGAGACGCTCTGTCCGAATGCCGATCAAATGCTCGGGCTGCATCGTCAGTCCGATAATGAGTCTGCCAGGTGCCGATGCCAGCTCCGCCGGCAGCGTTACCTCCGGCATAAGCGGCAGGTTGGCAGTCTTTATCCCTTTGTGGGAGAGAAAAACGCTTAGCGGTGTCTTCGAGGTCCGAGAGACGCCGATCAGGACGACTTCAGCCTGCATAAATCCTCTGGCATCCTTGCCGTCATCATATTTGACAGCAAATTCAATCGCTTCGATCCGGCGATGATAGTCTTCATCAATAGAATGCAGCAGACCAGGCTTGCGGTTCGGAGAGCTGCCGAACGTATCGACATAAGCTTCCAGCATCGGCCCCATTACATCGACTGCCCTCACGCCCCAGCGGAACGCTTCCTCTTTCATACGTGCCCGAAGCTTAGGCTGAACGAGCGTATAACTGATAAAACCGCCCGTACTGGCTGCCTCTGATACGACCTGAATGACTTCATCTTCGCTTTTCATATGGCCGTACCGCTTAATTTTCACTTCCTCCGATGCGAACTGACGCAATGTCGCTTTGGCAACCGCTTCTCCCGTCTCCCCGACGGCATCCGAGCAAACATAGATGATCATTTCATTCATAAGTCCGTCCCCCAACCGAAATCAGTCGAATCATGTTCGTATGAAAATCCCGGCAAGCGCACGCTTAACCGGGGCCTTCTATTATGCAGGAGAGCCTATTTCGTTCGTCAGCTCCAGAAACAGCTTGATATCCTCATTAGTCAAAGCAACTGCATCGCGCCAGAAGCCTTCCTCATCCAGCTTGACGCCAAGATGCTTCTGTGCGAGTTCCTCGACCGTCATAGAGCCTGTATCGCGCAGCAGCTGTACGTAGCGCTCAGCGAACGCTGGTCCTTCTTGTTGGGCGCGGGCATAGATTCCGGCACTGAACAAGTAGCCGAATGTATAAGGGAAGTTATAGAACGGTACATCTGTCAAATAGAAATGGAGCTTTGAAGCCCAGAAATGCGGATGTACTTCACCCAGCGTACCGCTGAATGCTTCCCGCTGCGCAGCCTCCATCAGTTCACTTAGCTCCGTTGCCGTTACCATGCCTTGTCTCCGCTTCTCGAAAAACCGGGTTTCGAACAGGAACCGGGCATGAATATTCATATAGAACGCTACGGAGTTTTGAATTTTATTTTCCAAGAGGCCAATCTTCTCTTCCTTGTCGGTCGCAGCCTTCATCGCAGAATCGGATACGATAAGCTCAGCAAAGGTAGAAGCCGTCTCTGCCACGTTCATCGCATATTCCTGCGAGAATGCAGGCAGATCATTCATTACATGCTGATGGTAAGCATGTCCCAGTTCATGCGCCAGTGTCGATACATTGTCCGGGGTACCGGCATAGGTCATGAAAATACGCGTCTGCCCGTCCTTAGGAAAGGCCGTACAGAAGCCGCCAGGCCTTTTACCTGCCCGATCCTCCGCTTCGACCCAGCCTTGCTTGAGAGCCATTT
>NZ_CBVJ010000079.1 GCF_000513275.1 Paenibacillus gorillae
AGAGCCATTTCCGTAAATTCGGCCAGATCCGGGCTAAATTTATGAAATTGCTCCTTAATGAACTGCGCACCCTCATCATAGCCGATTGTTTTGGCCGAAGAACCAAGCGGTGCGCTAATGTCATGCCAGTCCAGCTTCTCCACGCCAAGCAGCTTCGCTTTCCGCTCCAGATAACGGACAAGTTCAGGCTTGCCCGCCTCGATGGCAGACCACATCGCATCCAGCGTCGCTTCGCTCATCCGGTTGATCTGCAGCGGCTCCTTCAATACAGATTGCCAGCCCCGCTTGTCGTAAAGCTTAAGACGGAAGCCCGCAATGCGGTTGAGCGTGTCGGCGCATAGATCAGCCAGTTCGCTCCATACCCGCTCCCATTCGGCAAAAGCCGCCTGACGAACACTGCGGTCGCCATCGGAAAGGCGATTGAACATTTGCCCCGCCGATAGCGTCTTCTGCTCCCCGTCCGCCCCCGTCGTGTTGAACTTTGCACCGGATACGATCAAGTTGTATAAATCTCCCCAGCCATGGTATCCGTCCACCGCCAAGTCGCCGGCTAGCGCCTCCAGCTCCGGTGCCAGCTTCTCACGCGCCTGTTCGCGCCGCTCGTTCAAATTAAAGGCAACCTGCTTGATTTCATTAGAAGCACTGTTCAGCCAGCCCTCCCACTCGGCGTTATCGATTTGACGAAGTCCGTTATCATAGCGGGTCAAAGCGCCGAGAAACTTAGCCATTGCTGTTTTTACACGGTCATTGAGCCCGCTTGCCGCCTTGTCCTTCATGTCCTGCGCCATTAAGCAGGCAACGAATGAATCCGACTGCCGCAGTCGCAGCAAAATCGATTGTACGAGCTCCGTCGTTGCAGCAAGCTGTTCCAGCGGCTCGGCGGAAGACGCTTCCAGCCTCTGATCCAATTGAGCGATATCATCCTCAATTCCTTTCAATTCAGCGGCAAAGCCTGGTGAAACAGAGCCTCCTTTATAAAAAATGTCCAAGTCCCATTTGAGTGGATATTCAGCCATTTATATCTCTCCTTTCATTGCTCTTAATCCATATGTAACGTTACTTGTTGTCTATTAATTGTTCATTATACGCTATGACAAGCACAAAAACACCGCCCTAGCGATCCGCGTTTTATTTGCGCAATCTCTATCAGCGGTGTATAACTTAATTATATCCTGATTGATGGAGGTATTCCACCATGTCTAAACCATTGCAAATTTCGCCGGACACCGCAATCAAGCTTTCGAAGCAGCTTGGCGTGCCGATTGAGCATTTGATGCATATGCCCCGTCATATTTTGCTGCAAAAGCTGGCCGAGCTGGCCAAAGCTGAAGCCGGCAATGCTGCCGAACAAACCGATAAAAAGGAAGACTCGTCCTTATGATTCCATTCGAACGCAGCTGGCCCTATGACATCGTTATGAACGATGTTTACGTGCCCAGTTGCCCGTTTTGCAGTGCAGACAATGTGCTCATCCCGCTTCGAATTAGGGAGATTGCCGACATTCAGCATGGCAAGAAAAAGCTGCTCGTCTTTCCATGCTGTCACAATAAAGCAACGATCGTCGATATGGATAGCGATTATTTGCTGGCAGATCAGGCTTTGCGGACAATAAAAGGTTAAACAGGCTGACTCTTGGAACGATGCTCCTTATTATCAGCCAGGCCGCCTGCGGACAAGCCGCCTTGTTCGGCGGCGGCCATTTCTTCGCGAATCTGCTGCCATTGCTCACGGCTTGCCCGGATCATCGCAGCGTCCATAATGCGCTTATCGTTTACGATGCGCGAAAACCACCTGACTGCCTCGCTTGCATCCCCTATACGTTTATTAAGCTCCCCGATGATATACATCAGCCTAGCATTGTTTAACTGCTCGCCTTCTTCTTCATAGACTTTGATATAAGATTGCAGAGCAAACCGCAGAAAACGCTGCTCGTCCTGCGCTTTTCCCTGATACCGGTACAGCCATGCAATATGATGAAGAATTCCCGCTAATACGCGTTCCTTTTCCCCGACGGACTGTCCGGACAGCAACGCCAGCTTATAGCAGGATAATGCCTGCTCCAGATCCCGCTCCCCGCCAAAGTCCCGTACCGACCAGCGCACGCCAACTTGCTCATAGTATTGCTTCTTTTGCCGGTCGCTTAATTGGCTTAACCCGTTCTCCGTTGAAGCAAACCCGCAGCTAGGGCATACTCGAACGACATAAAAGTCGGGATTGATCCCATTTTTATAATAACCGCAAAAATCGCTGTCCGTTGTCGTTGCTTTCTTGAAGCTTGGCCTCACCCTTGAGGTCATATAGCTGCTTTCGCAGCAAATGCATTGCATGTTTGTCTGATAGAGTGGATCCATATGGTTCACATCTCCTATTCTGTATGTGCATATATACTTATCTATCGACAAAAGCAGCGTGATTATGTAGGTATTTTGGAGGATAATAGAAAACGAGTTGAGAGGAAAGGACTATCTAGCGTTCGAAGTTATATTTGAATGAGATGCATACCGTACGACTCAAGCTGCCTTATGGCCGCTTGCAGCGAAGCTGATTTTCGCTCGAAGCATAGCTTACGACAGCAAGGTTACGTTACAACGAACCTGATTTGTTTTTTTACGAAGGTGTCTTCGCTATAATGTGGTTTTCTCGACTCGGTTTCTCTATAGCGAACCTGCTTCGCTATTTAGGCGAATTTTACTTCGCTCGACCGCCACACGCAACGGCCTCCCACACTGCAGCGAACCTGATTCGTTATTTAACGAAGCTGTCTTCGCTAAATACACGTTGCCCACATCAGTAACTTTCTACAGCGAAGCAAATTTCGCTATTGGTGAACCTAGGTTCGCGGATTGCGTAAATCACTTCGCTGTAGCGAGCAATGCAACCTCAGTCTCCTCCTACAACGAATCTAGCTTCGTTATTTTACGAACCGGCTTCGCTATAATGCGGTTCTCGCGACTTGCTCTCCCTACAGCGAACCAGAATCGCTATTTAGCAAAATTCGCTCGTCCGCCACACCCGACGGCCTCCTACACTGCAGCGAACCTGCTTCGTTATTTTACGAAGCTAACTTCGCTAAATATACGTTGCCCACGGCATGAACTTTCTACAGCGAAGCAAATTTCGCTATTGGTGAACCTAGGTTCGCGGATTGCGTAAATTACTTCGCTACAGTACGCTACACAGCCTCAGTCTCCTCCTACAACGAATCTAGCTTCGTTATTTTACGAACCTGCTTCGCTATAATGCGGTTCTCGCGGCTTGCTCTCCCTACAGCGAACCAGACTCGCTATTTAGCAAAATTCGCTCGACCGCCACACCCGACGGCCTCCCACACTGCAGCGAACCTGCTTCGCTATCTTTATTGTTATCGTGGTTAGTCACGATACAACGAAGTCAACTTCGCTTTTTCAAGAACCTGCTTCGCTAGCCCGAATTTGTTCAAATTAAAAAAATCCCGCATCGCTGTCGATGCGGGGCGCTATATGTGGAAGTTGCTTGTTTAACGCTCATAATCCTCTTCGCCAGGTGCGGTAAGAGACTCTCGAATGACATAGACAAACGCGCAGACTAGGATGCCAGCAATTACACTCATGAACATTCCGATCCCTCCATGCCCTTAGGATATTTATATTGTAGCACGGATTATCCCTGTCCTTGCAAGCGTTTTCTTAAAATAATGAGAATTATTTTTCATCTTTCCAATCTTTGGTTAGGGATGGATGTCTCCCCTCGCACATATAAGTAATAGACAAGCATTTAAGCGCTGACAACGATGCTGCCAAGGGACGCGCACCTATGCCGTTCACAGCTTAGCCGTGTAAAACTGAAGCGTTGCTTCAAGGAGGATTGTCTATGCTGCGCACCCTCGCGCATCCGGCTTCATTAGCCGGGTTAGGAGCTTTATTGATCATTATGCTCATGGCTTGCTTCCCGTCTCAAACATTGGAATCCTCGCTAAGAGGCGTCATGATATGGTGGCAGGTGCTTTTCCCTGCTTTATTCCCGTTTCTAGTCATTTCCGAACTGATGCTGGGCTTCGGAATTGTGCATTTCTTCGGCAAGCTGCTTGATCCGCTCATGCGGCCCTTGTTCCGGCTTCCCGGCATCGGCAGCTTCGTTGTTGCAATGGGCTACGTGTCAGGCTATCCCGTTGGAGCCAAATTAACGGTCCAGCTATGGGAGCAGCGGCTCGTCAACCGAGCCGAAGGAGAGCGGCTGGTTGCATTCACGACCACTTCAGACCCTGTTTTCCTAATCGGTGCGGTATCGGTAGGCCTTTTTTCACAATGCTGCTCTGGCTCCGATTCTTGCTGCCGCCCACTATGCCGGAGCACTCATTATTGGCCTGCTAATGCGTTTCCACGACCGCAAAGCACCGATGAGCAGCGGGCCACAGCGCCTTCCGTCCAACGGTCACAGTAAACGGAGAGAACCGCGAATCGCGTCCGCCATAAAAGCGATGCATGAAGCCCGGCTGCTCGATGGACGCAGCCTTGGCAAACTGCTTCAGGATTCCATCCAATCGGCACTGCGGCTCATGATTGTCATCGGCGGTCTAGTTGTCTTCTTCAGTGTCGTTATCGAGATGCTAACCCGAACCGG
Source organism: Paenibacillus gorillae (assembly GCF_000513275.1). GTDB lineage: Bacteria > Bacillota > Bacilli > Paenibacillales > Paenibacillaceae > Pristimantibacillus > Pristimantibacillus gorillae. The sequence goes on from NZ_CBVJ010000079.1 coordinate 4,600, forward strand.
CGTTGCGGAGGCGATGGCAGAGCTGCTTCGCGGCTTGTTCCAGTGGTTTGGCCTGCCGCTGCAGCTTGCCGATGCCGTTATATACGGCCTCTTCGAGGTAACGCTCGGAGCCAAAGCAGCGGGGAGCGCCGACACTTTATTGATGCATAAAGCAGCCATTGCCGCTTGGGTGCTGTCTTGGGGAGGATTATCGGTTCATGCACAGGTTGTCAGCTTGCTTAGCCGGACCGATATGCGTTATGCACCTCTTCTTGTCTCCCGAATGCTTCACGGTTTCATTTCCATCGCCTTAGTCTACTTGCTGTGGGGCTGGCTCGCCCCATAAAACAACATTGCGCCCCTCATTGTATTTGCCGACAGATTCCGATATCATCTATGGTATACAGAGTTTTCGGAAGGGGTTCAATTTAGTTGAAATACGCGGTTATTGACCGAGGAGATACATTATCACAATCACTTGCTGAGCAATTTCATCAACTTGCGACGGAGCATGGTTTTCAGAGAGAAGATGAAAAGCCGGAAATCGTCATCTCAATTGGCGGCGATGGCACATTGCTTCAAGCTTTCCATAATTATGTACACCGGGTAGAAGAGGTCGCCTTTGTTGGCATTCATACGGGTCACCTTGGGTTTTATGCCGATTGGCAAGCCAATGAACTTAGCAAGCTTGTCCAATTGATGGCTAAGGAAGAGCCTCATCTGGTTCATTATCCCCTTGTCGAGATTGAAGTGGAGACGCCAAGCGAGAAGCTGCATTATTTTGCGCTAAATGATTTTACAATTAAAGGGGTAGACGCGACGCTGGTCGTTCAGATGAACGTTAATGATGAGCCATTTGAAATGTTCCGCGGCGACGGCATCGTTATCTCGACGCCTTCCGGCAGTACTGCTTATAACAAAAGCGTTGGCGGAGCCGTCGTTCACCCTTCGATTGAATCGCTGCAAATCGCAGAGATTGCTTCCATTAACAATCGGGTGTACCGTACGCTTGGCTCTTCTTTTTTGCTGCCGAAGCATCATCACTGCGATATCATCTCCAAAAAAGAACAAAGGCTGCAGCTCGTCATCGATCACGTCAGCATTCAGCGCAATGATATCCGCTCTATTCGCTGCACGGTCAGCTCCCATAAAGTAAATTTCGCTCGTTATCGCCCGCTCCCGTTCTGGAACCGCGTACGTGATGCGTTCATCGATATGTAAAATAAAACAAAAACTCCAGCCGGATGGGCTGGAGTTTTTGTATTTTTGCTTTATGTTGTCGAGCGTTCGCTCTCTTTGGGCTGTGGAACCTGAGCCTGCTGTTGCTGCTGTTGTTTCTCGGAAGCAACAGCAACAGCTTTGCCTGCCGGAGGCTTGATCGGCTTCTTGTTCCGATCGCCGCCATTCGGGCGATAGCCTCGGCGATGCTCGTTGCGCGGGCCACGTGACTGCTGTTTCTCATGCTGCTGAGGCTGCGCGCCTCCTTGTCCTTCACGCTCTCGCGTGCCCTTGGATACGTGAGGGGGGAACTGCAGCAATTGGAGCCGCTGATGAAGCTGCTGCAGCCGCTACGCCAGCAACAATTGCCGAGATAAGCGAATCATCGCCTTCAGGCAATAGTCCGTCCGCATCTGTGTTCAGCAGCGCTTCCTCCTCCTCATTCGCTTCTTCCTCAGGTGAACGCTTCACGCTGCCCGTCTTCTCCAAGACGAAAAAAGCGCAGCCGAAATTGCAATATTCATTAATATAATCGGTCATTCCGGAGAATGCGCTATCCTTCGTTGCCTTCATATGGTTATCACGAAAAAAGCCTTTCAGCCGTAACTGGTTATAGCCCCAATCACCAATTATAAAATCATACCTCTCCAGCACCTCGCTGTACCGGTCCTTGAAAGCATCTGCATTCCAGCCGTTGCGGTTCTCATGCAGCAGCTCATAGATTTTTCCACCGATCTGAATCAACGCGTCTCCCCCATCTCTCGGAGCTTAAAATATATCTTATACCCCTGTAAGCTCGCGTGATTGCGCCTGTTCAGCGGAATCCGTCTGCTCATGGGCATGATAGGAACTGCGGACAAGCGGTCCGGACTCAACATGGCGGAAGCCCCGTTTCAGTCCTTCTTCTTTCAGCTTGGCGAACTCGTCGGGATGCACATAACGCTCGATCGCCAAGTGGTTAGGCGTCGGCTGCAAATATTGTCCCAGTGTCAGGATGTTGCAATCCACAGCGCGCAAGTCGTCCATTGCCTGCAATACTTCCTCGTAAGTCTCGCCTACGCCCAGCATGATGCTGGACTTGGTCGGAATCTTCGGATTCATTTCCTTCGCCCGTTTCAGCAGTTCTAGCGAGCGCGAGTACTTCGCACGCGCGCGAACGCGATCAGACAGCCGTTCCACCGTCTCGATGTTGTGGTTCAAAATATCCGGTTTTGCATCCATAACGATTTTCAACGCATCTGCGTTGCCGAGGAAATCGGGAATAAGTACCTCTACCCGGCAAAATGGCATCCGTTCGCGAATGGCTTTGATCGACCCGGCAAAAATTTGAGCGCCGCCGTCCGCCAGATCATCACGGGCAACCGATGTAATAACGCAATGGCGCAGCCCCATTTGCTCGGCTGCTTCTGCTACACGTTCCGGCTCCTGCAGATCAAGCTCTGTGGGCAAACCCGTCTTGACCGCGCAAAACCGGCAAGCACGCGTACAAATATCGCCCAGGATCATAAACGTAGCGGTACGGTTGGACCAGCATTCATATATATTGGGGCAACGTGCTTCTTCACAAACGCTGTGCAGCGTCTTAGAGCGCATCATGTCCTTGATTTCGGAAAAATTGCCATCCGTCGAAAGTTTTATGCGAAGCCAATCCGGCTTAGGCAGTTTGTCCTTCTGCTTCTGTTTCATTAGCTTTCCCTGCTTTCAATATCGATTTCAACCGATGTAGAAACGATTGTCAACGTAACTGTGCCTATAAACACAACTATCCCCCCGCCGCGGCAATTCACAGCGCGCGGTGAAGCTAGTGCAAAGTTCTCCGTTTATTATAGCACGTTTCGAATAAAAGCCAATGATTTGCAAAACATAACGATTATGCGAAAGAGCCAGCGAAAGGGTGGAACGTTTGAAACAGACCATTTCAATTGCCGCAGCCATACTAGCCGTTTCCATTGCCTTGGCAGGCCAGCCCTGCTCCGCGCAGCAAGCTGACAAGCCGGCCGCAGCGCAAGCGGAGGCGTCGGATACGCGAAGCGACGCGGACATCCTCATGCTGAGGCAGCAGTTGTATGAACGACTAAGTATCGTATCGGAAATTCCGTGGTACCGCATTGCTGCAATCGATCAATATGAGCGGACGCTTAGCAAAGCAAAGCCAAAATTACGACCCCAGCTTGGCGATGTCAGCGGCGTATTTATCGAGGAGGAGCAATGGGCCGGTCCGCTTAATCCCGATATGGCCGACACTTCACCGGTTTCTATCCAATGGTTCAATGGGGTAGGCCGAGACGGTGACGGCGATGGCATAGCAGATCGGAACAATGACCTTGATCTGCTCTACTCCATTACAAGCCGGCTGCTGCAGCATGGCGGCTCTACAGAGGATGATTTTGCAATTGGACTCTGGGATTATTACCGCAACAGCAGAGCGGTTCAACGAATCCAGCAATTTGCGCAAATTTACGCCGCTCATGAGCGTCTGGATTTGTTCGAGCATGCTTTTCCCATTCCGGTAGGGACCAATAACTACTCTTACCGCAGCACATGGGGCAATGCCCGCAGCTGGGGCGGCAGACGAAGCCATGAGGGCACTGATATTTTCGCGCCTTACGGCATTCCTGTCCGAAGCACCTGCTACGGCATTATTGAAGTTAAGGGATGGAACCCCTACGGCGGCTGGAGAATCGGCATACGTGATCTCAATAACTACTATCATTACTACGCCCATCTGCAGGGCTTTGATAAGTCCATTGGCGTTGGCTCGCTCGTCAATCCCGGGCAGGTCATCGGCTGGGTCGGAAGCTCCGGCTACGGCAAGCCAGGTACACAAGGCAAATTCCCGCCCCACCTGCACTACGGCGTCTACCGTGATCGAGGCCTGATCGAATGGTCCTTCGATCCCTATCCTCTCCTCAAGAAATGGGAGACAGACGAACGCAAGCGGCTTCGAACCCATGGATAAAAAAGGCTGATCCCCGTCAGACACAAGGGGGATCAGCTTTTTGGCGTCCATAACCATTAATCGCCACTATCGGCGGTCCCTGGCGCAGGAAGCGATGAAGAATTCAAATGCTCCTCAATCATGCTGCCATCCGAGGGCTTGGATACGCCTTCGCCATTCGTTAACGGCACCGATATATTAGGAGCTTGAGCTGCGGAGTCGCCTAACGGGTTTCCTTTATTGTCGTAATAGTACATCGGCACATCGCCGACGACGAGCAGGTAAGAAATCGGAATTTCAGTCTCGACCAGCTGCGGCTCGGTTTCAAACGGAACGATGATGGCAACCTCCGTCACGATATGAATATAGACTTCAATGAGGATCATATTGATGCCGGCATTTTTCTGCCTCGTATTCAGATCGACCTTTACCGCGCCTACCGGCTCAAACTTAACCGGAACTCTAGGGCCATAAGACGAAATAATCGCGCTTCCTAGTGCGTTGCCAATCGGAATACGCTCGGGGATTTCTTTCAGATCAGACAACGTAGACTGTACGGTATCGATCGTTTGCGCCCGTATTTTCGTATGCTCCGCATAGTTCAGCATGAAGCCGGACACTTTACCGGCACTGTTCATTTTCCAATCGATGAGCTTCTCGAAGTCCGAGTTGGAGACTACTTCCTCCGTTGTCGCTTTGTTTATGGCCTGCGTTGCCACCTGCTTAATCCGGATTTCCGCTACCTTCATTAGAGGCGGCCGAAGATGCTTCTCGATGTAGACGAAGGATTGAATCGTCCCTAGAAGCAGTACCAGAAGCGCGAAAAGCACCCAATAACGTTTCTTTCTACTACGTGGAGATACTGGCGGTGAATCGCCTCCGCTTATTACAACTGTCCTCCCGCTGCTGCCTGACGATTTGAACGCGCGCGGCCGCATCCGTGATGCGCTGCGAAGACCGCCCCAAGCAGGCCGCGACCCTCCGGTCATCGCCTTCGTCCGCATTTTAGGCTTTGGCTGCCATTTGCCGCCCCATGCCTTACCCCTATTACTTGAGGAGTTTCCCCAACTGACTGTCTTCACCCGTTTCATAGATCCGCTCGGCAAGCGGTCCATCATCCGGGACAGCAATCCCCTTCTTCCCCATCTTGCCACCCTTGTTCCCTCCTTTCCATTGCCATTTCAGCCTCAAGCTCCGTTTGTCCCGCTTCCTATATGTTCATGCTTATGCACAAGCGGGACAAAAAAGAAGGAAGCCCGGCTGCATGCCATCCCTCCTTCACTTCCGGTCAAATTGGCTTTGTCCATGCGCAGCACTTCATAATCGCTTATGCCCCCAATTGTCGCCCTTCTGGCCCTTCAGGTAGCCGCCTGAGCAAAAATCGGGTACTATTAATGAAAAGCAACTTGATCCCGTCGTTCTCGGAGGAGTTGATTGCAAGTGCTGACGTTAAAAGAAAAGCTCTACCTGCTGAAGCTGCTGAAACAGCAAAAGCGAAAATCATGGTTTGGCTTGAAAAAGGCCGATCCTGAGCATGATAGACTGGTAGAGAAGTTAGAGCAAATGGTTCGTAATGAACAGGTAAATCGGGAGCATCTATAGCTTGGGGGATTTTTCTAATGTTGAATTTTGATCAAAAGCTGGCTGTTATCACCTCTTTCGAAGAGCTGCAGCGAAACGACGTATCGCTCGGAAGAGTTAACTTTCAGTATGAAGACAGTCTGTACGACCGTAAAAATGTCGTTTATCATCTGCATCCTAACGGCAACGGCTATGTGTATGCAGGCCTGTTGAAAGGTTATCCGACAGATGACAAAGGCCTTGTGAACATCAGGAATTTCAGCGAGGATTCGCTTCGTCTGCTGATCCGCGACGCTATTGACTCTTTGTCACGCCGGGAAGAAGCTCCAGAGCCGAAGCCTTCGCGCAAACGGAAAAAGGTGAAGGAAGAGGAGTGGTACGGCCTCTCCGACCAGAAGCTCACCTTAAAGCTTGAGGATGAGATGTGGTATATCTACTCTGGATTGAATCTGGAGATGGCGTTTGAAACGTATGAGGAAGCTGTCGAGTACATGGATGAAGAAGGCTTCGCTCGTTCGTAAGAATCATCGAAATCGAAGACATGTTAAAAAAGCTGGCGAAATCAGAGCTGCATATTGCAGCTGCAGATTTTCGCCAGCTTTTTGCTGTCTTATTGACTTGGCCCCCGCTTCGGCAGCAGCCTTACATACTGATCGGAGAGGTTCATCAGCTGCATTATATAATCGTAGTCGCTGCGGTATTGCTCGATATCGGCAACAGGCTCCATCGTCTTAAGCGATACGGCCGTGCCGTCCTCAAAACCTTTGCCGGGTACGAACAAAACCTCATTGTTGAAGAACGAGCCCGTCGGCAAATAATAACGCATACCGAAGACGTTATGATCCGTATTCAGCAAATCCCGTCCAAAGGCTACGACGCCTTTTTCTGCAGGCTTCAGGCCAAGCAAATTGGCAAGCGTCGGCATCATATCCAGCTGCCCGCCCGGCTGCTCGATAACATGGCCTTCCCTTTGCGACGGATCATGAACGATAAACGGAATATTAAAGCGGCTTAGACGTGAATCATAATGAATGCCGAGCTGCGAGCTGATCGTTGCCGCATCCGCCTTATCAGGCTGAAGGCCAAAGTGGTCACCGTAGACGAGAAGTACGGTATCATCCCACATACCCTTCGCTTTGAGCTGGTCGATAAACGTGCCGAGAGCATAGTCGGTATAATGCACGGCGCGCAGGTAATCGCCAAGATGGGTTCCGTCTATTTCTTCTGGCAGGTTCAGCTGCGGGCCGCGATCCTCTGGCACTTTAAACGGAAAGTGGCTGGAGACGCTAACGAACTGCGCGTAGAAAGGCTGTCCCTTGGCATGAAGCTCGCTAAGCTTGGCAATGCCTGTCTTGTAAAGCTCCTCATCCGAAGGACCAAATTCATTGAAATTGTCGTTCTCGTAATACGGTTTATCATAATAGCCGTTAAAATGCAGCGCAGGGTACAATTTATCACGATTCCAAAAGGTGACGTCATTAACATGGAACGTATAAGCCTCGTAGCCTTCCGTTTGCAGCATTCGCGGCATGCTCGGAAGTTGCCTGTCCCCGTAACCCGTAGACATCGCCATATTTCCTACCGGATAAATGGACGTGTTCGACATAAACTCGGCATCCGACGTATTGCCCTGCCCGATTTGCTGAAACACATGCGGGAAGTAATAGCTTCCTGAGACCAGCTTGTTCAACACCGGCGTCAGCTCTTCCCCGCCAACGCTAAGATGAATGGGGAAGTTTTGAAACGCTTCAAGCTGGATAACGATGACGTTTTTCCCTTTCGATTGTCCGAAGGCAACCGGCGATTGTCCGGCGTGCTCCGACTGAGATTGAGACTGGGACCCGGACTGATAAGGATAAGACGACTGCAGCTCTTTGATCTGAGCCGTGACTTCCTCCAAGCTCCCATTCTTGGCGGCTAACGATTCACTACCTGCTTGCCATGCTGCCGCAGCCTGATAATTAATGAAGCCGACACTTTGAGCCTGCTCCAGTTCATTCGAAATAGCCTTGGCTACATAGACGGAGCGAACTGACAAAGCAAGGCAGAAGACGGCGCTGCCAAGCAGAATAGCCGTCCGGCCGATGCGCCTGCGCCCTTTTACCCGTATGCCTCTGAATCTATTAACGAGATAGATGACGAAAATAATAGCAAGGTCAATAAAATAGACGAAATAAACACCTTTAATAAGCGCGTTGATGCTGTCTCCGATTTGCCCGACTTGATTCAGCGACTTTAACGCCGTAAATGTCGGAATCGAGCCGTAATAAGCAAAGTAGACGGTTGATGCAAACAACAGTAGAGAAATAATAAAATTGACTAGCCAATAGCCGAGCCCCTTCCATCTGCCGGGTATCGCAAGCTCGCATACGAGTAAAACAGCGAGAATGGCCGCCAAATCAGAAAGCATGCCCGTAAACGTAACGCCTTTGAATAGAAAGACGCGGAACAGTACGAATTTGGCAATCAACAGCACCAGCAGCGCTGCAAAAGGCGAACGCCGGTAACCATCATCAAAAAATTGCAAACGCAAAGTCATCACTCCAATCTATGAACGCAAAAAAGCCGTCAAAGACGACGGCCTCTCTATCTTTTCTATTCATTATATTAACGCATTGTTAAGCATTTATAAAGACATGCTGCATGGATTTGCCATGTTAATAGATTCCGCCGAAGAACGAGGAAATTGATCAGGTGCGATCATCAAATCTGCCGCCCTGTTCTTTGTAACGGCGATTGGCAGCGTTGATCCGCATGATACCGTAAAACAAAAAGGAACAAAGAACGATGTAAACAATCAGCACATAAGGAAACCTGCTTACCATCGAATTGTTCGCCAGCAGAATCGGAAATTGAATGATGAGCAAAACCGTCAGCGTGGTCGAAAATCTTTTGTTCCGCTCGATCAGCGAATCAATATCCGAATAAATTTCCGGCCGTTGATCGCCCTCGTAAGCCATCCTCCAAATAAACCAGCCGTTAGTTGCGCCTTTATACATCAATTCCCAGCCAGCTTCTTCAAATAGACTGATATAAGCTTGATCTATTTTATTCTGATAATCGACGCAATACCTTATCTTCCGGGGCTCGCCTTTCTGGAACTGGAACCGCACACCATTCCCCTTCACTTTCACGAGCTGCCAGCCGTCTGCTTCCCTTTGTTCGAGCCAGCTTTCAATCTTATCCGGCTCCCAGCCTCCCCACCACTTGAACTGGCTCTTCAACTCACTCATACAGCTTCCCCTCCATTTTCTTTGCGTTATCGTACAGCTCGCCGATTCTCGCTATTTCTTCCCTCAGAATCAACTTGCCGGTTTCCGTTATCTGATAGGACTTCTTGCGTTCTTCCTCGAGCACAACAGCAATGAGTCCATCCTTCTCCATTCGAGACAAGCTTCCGTACAGTGTCCCCGCTCCCAGATGTATCCGGCCCCTTGTCAGCTCGCCGACATCCTGCATAATACCGTACCCATGGCGGACTTCCGTCAAGGACAGCAAAATGTAGTAGGCCGTCTCCGACATCGGCAAATAGCTTCGCAACAGTTTTTCAACCAATGATTTTACCTCCCGCACCTTACATCACCGCACGTTATATCGCGACGTGATATATCATGAGGTGAGTATATCACGTCGCGATATAAGTGACAATAGTCTTTTTCCATAAAAAATAGAGCTTGCCCGCAGCGATTGCCGGACAAGCTCCATAAGAGTTGGGATAATGAGAGCCGTTTATTGAGGCTCTGCACTTGGTTTATTTTTAGAGGCCATGCTTCCCAAAAGCAAAGATACCATAATGATGATTAACGCAAACCAGGTGTTACCGCTGATCAGATCTCCCAACAATAAGGTACCTAGAATAACCCCTATGACGGGAACAATGTAGTTGGTTAGAGCTGCAAAAGCCGCCCCAGATTGTTTAATGAGCGTATTGTACATCATGTATACGATGCCCGCATGGAACACACCCAGAATGAGCAGAGAAATGAGCTCGAATGGGGTAAGTCTGATACTTAACGGATTCTCGGTTATAAAACTAAGCGGAATCAGAATAATCGATGCGATAAACAGCACATTTCTCATTGCCAGCACGGAAGACATCGGCGGCAGCTTTTCCAGAAGTACCAAGGATAAAGCGAAGCTTAAAGAAGCCCCTATAAGTGCTGCCATCCCCCACAGGCTTTGATTGCCAAAGTCGATCGTTAGCGTGGGCAGAATCATAATGAGAATACCTGCAAAGCCTATCCCTATACTTAAAAAATGCAGCATGCGCAATCGGCTAATTCGAAGGATAAACAAAATAAGCAACGTAAAAATCGGAATCGTCCCCATAATAATGGAAGCTATACTGCTCGATACCCGCTGCTGCCCCCATCCGATTAAGAAGAACGGAAAAACGGCTTCAAACAAAGCAATCGTTAGAAAAAGAATGCCCAGGTTCTTTTTAGGACGAGGCGTGGTCTGCTGCTCTTGCGATTTCTTGCTCATCAGGCCGTAGATCAAGGCTAGTGTAACAGCCCCCACTATTGCCTTAATTGCTGCAAGCGACACAGGCTGAACGCTCTCAATCACCTTGTCTACAAAGAAAAACTGTGACCCCCAAATCAAACTAATCCCCAGTAAAAATAATAGGCTTTTTACTCTCATCTCTCTAACTCCCTTACAGGCCGATTTCTCTGATGCCGCAGTTGTTGTTGTTTTCTATTTGTACCCAGCACCCCAACTATGATCATAATCGCACCTATTACATGATAAATTGTTATTCGTTCATTTAAAATAAGCGCTCCAGCCATTATTGATATTAATGTCGATAAATTGCTGAATACGCTAACCTTTGAAGCTTCAAGCCGGGACAATGCAAAGCTGGACAGCAGCGTCGTACCGACTGAAGACACTACACCCAGATAGAATAAAGCCAGTACATAGGAAGGCTGGGCAAATGGCTGAAAAAAAGACTGGAGCGTTCCTTCAGCGGTGTGCCGGATCAACGAAACCGATAAAAAAACGATAAATCCGATCCCTGTCGTAACAAGGGTGATCTCCATCGGTGCATATTTTTGAGCGAGAGGCCGCGTCAAAACGCTATATCCCGCAAATGAAACGGCTGACAGCAGGAGCAGCAAAAGTCCCTTGAAATTTGATGTATCCAATCCATCCTTCATCATGAACATGAACACCACACCGGCAACGGACAAAAACAATGACAGCTTCTGAACAAGGCTTGTGCGTTCTTTAAGGAAGAAAGACGCGAGCAGCAAAGTAAATATAGGCACCGTTGCTAAAATAATTCCGCCTTCCGATGAAGAAGCATTTATCATCCCATAAGTTTGGAAGAAAAAGAATAGTACCGGCGAAAATAAGGCCAGCGGGGCTATTCTCCAAATATCTCGCAGCTTAATTCGGATACGAACCCAGCCGAGCAGAAAAGGAATGGCAACTGCGATCAAGCCGATAGAAAATCGGTGCGCCAGCACATCCAGCGGATGAGCAGCAGCTACCGTAACTTTCACAAATAAAAATGAAAAGCCAATAATAACAGCATAGGCGATTGCAGCCAGATAAGCACTAACGTTTACTCGTGTTGTATTCATTATTCATTCTCCTCGCATGAACCATGTATGGAACTATGTCATCATTCTAATCGGGAGAAGTCTTTGCCACAATTGTGAAAAACGGTATCTGTACCGGTACAGATCATATAACGATAATACGAATAGAAAAGAGCCCCCAAATTCAAATTGGAGGCTCCACGGTATCATCTTATAGTCAGCTATTTCTTATTCTCTGCCCACCAGACGTTAATCTGCGATTGAAGCTCGGCCTGGACCTTCTCAAGCCCTGCAGCCTTAAGCTTTTTATTTCTCTCCTCAAGCAGCTTCGTTGGGTCTTTGACTGCCCCCGTATAGATCAATTTGTATTCCGTAACGACGGCTGTAATTTGTGTCAGCTCATTTTTGACCTTCGTATCGTCAAATACAAAGCCCATTAACGGGAAGCGTGTAGCTTCATTGTTGAACTTCTCCCAGTTAACGTAGAGATCATCCGGCTGTCCCGGCTTCAAATAGTTGATCATTTGATTGCCTATTACCCAGAATAGCGCCGTCTTGCCATAACCTGAATCCGCAATCGGCTCAATGCGATTCTCGCCGACCTTCTTGTAGTGCTTGCCCTCGATCCCGTTCACGAACAAGTTAATCACATAAGGATCTGTGTGCAAGTAGTTCAACACCATCATCGCCCGTTCTGGATCCTTGGACGTTCTAGAGATAGCGAGCATGGAGCCTGCAGCCAGATCCGTCGTGACGATCGGCTCTTCCACAACATGCGACACATACTCGTATTTGTTATTATCCGCAATTTGCGCTTCAATATCAGCGCCTGGCTTCCACGGGGCTGTCTGCATCCAGATCTTGCCCTGTCTCCTTAAATCGCCTACATCCGTCGTACTCGTTCCCGCATCGGAATTGATATAGCCTTTTTCATAAAAACGACGGAACATTTCGATTTCGTTTTTGTTCAGCTCCACAATCTCAGGATCTAAAACCGATTTAATCGTCATATCCAGTGACTTGTAATCTATGAGAAACAATGGGGTTTTGGCTGGCGTTGGTCCGATTGGCCGGAAGTTCGAATTGGTCTCATACATCACGAGGCCACCGCCAAAATTGCCTGAACCGCCATTAATATATTGGCTGATCATCTCCGGCTCTTCTTTCTTAAACTTCTCGTACCAAGGCTCTAGATCAATGACTTTATTGATTGAATCGATCGGAATATTGTATTTGTCGACAATATCCTTCCTGTAGGTGAAAGCCTTTCCCTGTGTAATCTCCTTGTTGGTCGGAACCGCATAGAGCTTGCCCTTCAGGCGTGGAGCTTCCAGATACAGCGGATTAATCAGCTTCTTGATGCCTTGGCCGTGTTTCTCCAGCAGATCATCCAGTTCCAGATAAGCGCCTTTAGACGCATTGCCGAAGAAATTGAGCCATGAAGCACTGAAGACAAGGTCCATCTTCTCCCCGGTATTCATCATCAGCTCCGTCCGGCTCTTATAATCGCTGGAAGCAATCGGCTGAAGAGAGACTGTAGCATTGATTTTTTCCTTGAAAAATTCATTCAGCTTTTCTTCAACTAAAGCATCATCCTCCTGCGGAGTACCGAAGTAGACAATGGATACCTCATAAGGCGGAAGCTCAGGCTCAGCAGATGGTGCATTCGTCGCCTTATCCGGCTCTGGCGTTTTTTCCGCATTTGTTGCGGTTGCCTTGTTTGCCGGTTTTTCATTCCCGTCGCCGCTTGAACACGCTTGCAGGAATACCGATAGGACGAGCAGCATAGCAAGCATTAACATGACCGTTTTTTTCTGTCTCATTTCTATTAACCCTCCCAATAACTAAATTTATAATAACAGACCTTAGGCCGCATAGCTTCAGGTCATTACTACCGAACACTCTAGCCTTTGACTGCACCTACGGTTAAGCCTTTAACGAAGTATTTCTGAAAAAACGGATATACCAGCAGAATCGGCCCCATGCCCACTACAGCCATCGCCATCTGCAGCGATTCATTCGGCAAATCACTCATCATCTGCGGATTCTGCGCAGCCAGCTGCACGTTTGCCCGCATAAACTGAACATCGTTCAAGACGCGCATCATGAGGTATTGCAGCGGGTATTTATCCTCGGTTCGAATAAACATTAGCGCATTAAACCAGTCGTTCCAAAACACGATTGTACTGAGCAATGCCATAGTGGCCATTACGGGTAATGAAAGCGGAAGCACGATGCGGATAAAAATAAGCAATTCCCCTCCGCCATCAATACGCGCCGATTCAATTAACGCCGGATGGATCGTTGACTGAAAGAAGGTTCGCATAATAATGACGTTAAACGGGACAATGAGCAATGGAAGAATTAAAGCTGCGTAGGAGTCGAGCAGTCCTATCGTTTGCGTAAATACGATATATTTGCTGACGATCCCCCCGCTGAACAGCATGGTGAAAAACAGAATAAAGGTGAAGATGCCGCGGAATGGATAATCCTGACGGGAGATTGGATAGGCATACAAAGCCATGAAGATGACACTCAAAATAGTGCCGGCTATCGTGACGCCGATACTAACCGCGTAGGCTCCTAGAATGGTTGAATAATCTTTAAACAAGCTTTCATAAGCGATCCAGGAAAACTTCTCAGGGATGAAGCTATAACCTCTATCAAGCAAGGAATCATTATGAGTAATCGAAACGATAATAACTAATATAACGGGCAGCACGCAGGCCAAGGAAAGAAGGATAAATCCGGCGTTTAAAACAGCATTCGTTAGCGGGGTAATTTTATTTTCCCGGCGTGAGCTCATGGTTATCACCTCTGCATAGGGTCTAGAAAAGGGCTTGATCTTTATTGATTTTGCGCACAGCCGAGTTTGTAAGAATGACCATTATGAAACCTAAAATGGATTGCACAAGGGCCGCTGCGGATGACATGCCGATATCGTTCATCTGCATCAGTACGCGGTATACATACGTATCGACCGTGTCTGTCACCGGATACAGCGCTCCCGAATCCATCGGCACCTGGAAGAACAAGCCGAAGTCAGAATTGAACACATGTCCCATGGACAATATCGTCATAATAATAATAATGGGCTGGATCGAAGGGAGTGTGATATGGAAGATCTGACGCCATTTGGATGCCCCGTCAATGACAGCCGCCTCATAATACTCAGGGTCGATGCCGGCTATCGCAGCTATATAGATGACCGCTCCGATACCGACGCCCTTCCAAGCGTTTACCAGCGTTAGAATGTATGGCCAGTAAGCGGGCTCAGAATACCAAAACACATGATCTTTGCCGAGCAGCTCGAGCACCGTCGTGTTGAGAAAGCCTTTGTCCGGGTTCAGGAAAGCATACGTCAAATAGCTGATCACAACCATCGATAAAAAATACGGCATAATTAGAAACGTCTGATATCCCTTCGCCAGCAGCCGGCCGCGAAGCTCATTGATCGCAACGGCAATGGCTACCGATAAGCCTAGATTGAAAACCATGAATACGAGACTGTACAGCACCGTATTTCTAGCTATTCGCCACAATGACCCTGAAGAGAAGAGAAAGGTGAAATTATCGAAGCCGACCCAAGGGCTTTTCCAAATGCCATCGACATAATTAATATTTTTAAACGCGATGAACACTCCGAACATAGGCAGATAGTTATTCAGAAGCAGTACGATCAGGGCGGGCAGCATCATCATCGTCAAATATCTGTATTTCCAGAGCAAATGAAAAAACAACGCCGTCCCAGATCTCGAATGGCTCCGCAAGCTTACGCCCTGAACCACTGTTTTTCCTTTCAATGTGTCCACCTCCTTCTTGTTAGCTTTAGTATAATTTGGCCCCGACTCCGTGACGATGATCTATTCCTATAAGAGTGTGATGTAAAATAAACTCCCCTGTTTGAAACGAAAAAAGGCTCCGGCCGGCAGCCAGAGCCTTCATCTATAGGACTTTTTCTTGCATAGGAAGATTGATGATTGCGACAATCCCCCCGCCTTCCCGCCGCTCATAACGAAGGCGGTATTGATCGCCGTAATGCAGTTGAATGCGCTGATGAACGTTTCGGATACCGTACCCTTTATCGTTCGTATCGCCGTTAACGATGTGATTCAGACGCTCCATATCGACTGGCAGGAAGCCATTATCCTCCACTGTCATTTGAATTTCCTTGTCCACACACCGGACTCCAATCCAAATTGAACCTTCGCCATCCATGCTGCTGACGCTGTGAAAGATGGCATTCTCAACGAGCGGCTGTAAAATAACTTTCGGGGTCATATACGTAGTCAAATCTTCGTCAATATGCCAAAACACTTCAAACTGGCCGGGGTAACGCTTCATTTGAAGGCGGCTGTATGCTTGCACATGCTCCACTTCTTCCGCAATTGTAATCATGGACTTTCCTTTGCTCAGCCCGATCCGCAGCAGTCTCGATAAATCCTTGACCATCTCGCCAACCTCCGTATTGCCGCTGTCCAGTGCGTACCAATAAATAGAGTCAAGTGTGTTGTACAGCAGATGTGGAGTGATTTGAGAGTGCAGCGTAGCCAGCTCGTTTTCCTTTTGCTTAATTTTCATGCCATAGTTTTCTTCAATGGAACGGTCTAATCTGTTCATCATTTTCAGAAAGGCTCCGTACAAAATGCCGAACTCATCTGAACGCAGCAGCTTATCCTCCCTGTCAAGCTGTTTTCCAGGTTCATAAATCTTCGTAATGGACACCAGCCTAATCAAAGGCGTAACGATGATTCGAAGTAAATAGAGGACAAATATGAGGACAAAAGCTAAATAAACCGCGGAAATGATCATAATCGTCCATTGAAATACCGTCTGATTGCCTGTAATAGAATCAAGCGGGATTTTGTAGATCAGCCTGGTGTTGAACGCGGAACGGTGGGAGAAGGCATACAGCCATTTCTTTCCTTCTGCGCTTGCAAAATAGTAGCCTTCCCCCTGAAAGCCTGCTTTTTGGGCAATCTCCGCCATTTGCGAATCCTCAGGCCCAGCCTTCATCAACTGCTCATTCTGGTCATTAAATAAATAGATTCCGGCGTTTTTTGGCAATTGTACAGATACGATATCCCTATTCAGCAATACCTCAAGCTTGGATACGATAAGAAAGCCTATGGACTCGTCATACTCCTCTGGATTCAATATGCTCCGCATGAAACTTACCGTTAGCACCCCGCTTTCGGAAGAAAGCAGATGAAGCGTTCCCGCACCGCCTTCCCTCAAGGAACGCTCTGCCCATTCTGGCTGGTCGGCAATATCCTTATTGAAATATTTAAACCCTTTGGTTTTGTAAGAGAGATCTAAGGGTGTACTCTTCTCCGCTGTATTCATCATGTACAACGTATATTCCGTACCGTCTGACGACCATCGTTCCAGTATCGCATCGGCCTCTCTGATCTGTCCGAGCGTTTCAATGTTTGTCCAGAAGCTATATTGCTTGGAATCGCTAAAGAAATGGTTATCCAATAGCGTGATCGTCCGGTCATTGACTGACGACAAAGTTTTTTCTATCGTGACATGGTTTTGCTTGACGAGCTGAAGTGTCGTTCTGCCAACTTCGTCTCTCATCGAATCCGAAGCCTTATATGCCGACACCCAGCCTACAACGAGGCATGGCCCCACAATAAAAAGGGCAAACGCTAGCGTGACTTTATACTTCAGCTTCAGCCCGTTCCCCCCTAGCCTTCTTTTCTATATTCAGCAGGACTTACACCAGCGTAGCGTTTGAACATGCGGCCGAAATGCTCGGGCGATTCATAGCCAACCTCATAAGCCACCTCATAGCGTTTCTTATCTGTCGTTGTAAGCAGATGCTTTGCCTCTTCAATTCGGAGCTCCGTCACATAGTCCCATAAACTTTTTTTCATTTCCTGTTTAAATAAATAGCTTAAATAAGTGGTGCTAAAATGAACCTCATTCGCTATATCCTGAATTTTCAGCGCGGGATTGCGAAAATGCAAACGGATGTATCCGGTTATTTTAGCAAGAATCGTCTGGTCCCTCTCTTTCACCAGCAATCGAACCAGCTTCGCCGTCTCCTGAATGTAATCGCTCAGCCGGTCAATTTTTGCTGCTCCCGCCGTATTTCGGAAGTAAGCGTCAGGATCGAACCTCTGCAGTGAAATTCCGTTGGCAGTTCCGTATTCCAGCATTAAACCGTATAGACGGTAGACCAGCATGCCGAAATAGCTGTTGAAAAGCTCCTCCGATGGAGCCAGCTCCTTCAAGGGTTTAATGACCGGGTCCGTGTCGATCGGCAGCGGTTTTTCGAAGCCCGCCTTCAGTCCTTGGACAAACTCATCCACTCTGGCCATCCAATCGACAATGCTTACATTTTCCTGTGCCTTTAGATCCTCGTAGTAAAACACCCGATTGCTCGGATGCAGGTTCTTCCACTCCGCTGCCGAATTGGCCTCCTCCATCAGCTTAGGCAGCATGGAGACATCGGAATGCAGTGTGCTCATGCCTACAGTCGTCTCCACATTCAAATATTGCTTTAAGTTCATATGGATCATCTGTCCAATCAGATGCAGCTGCGACTTGACGTTAAAGCGCTGGCCCGACACCTCTTGCTCATTTAACTGAATAATACCAATTAGCTCATTTCCAAATCCGTTAAAGGTTAATCCGCTCCACTCCGACAAGCTCTCATCCATAATGTTAATCGATGCGTATTTCAGCAGCTTACGATCCTGCAAAGTAATTTCCCGATTACTGAAACCGCCCTGATTCAAGCCCAATCGAATCGATACAACACCGAGGTAATGGCCCTTGAGTTGCTCGCCAAGCTCAGCGATCAACTCCTTGTAATCCCTCTTCGTCAGATTTCTCTCCGTCACAAGCTCCATCAGCAGCTCATTGCGGCTTAATGACGCGGACTTTTCCTTTTCCCGCTGCCACTTGGAGAGCTCCATCGATTTCTTGCCGATCTCTTCCTTCTCGTTAAGCACCTTGCGGACCACACGCAGCAGATCCTCCTGCTCCACGGGCTTCACCAGGTAGTCTCTGGCACCTAAGCGCATGGACTTCTTGGCGAAATCAAACTCTTCATGCGCGGAGATGACAATGACAGGCAGATGGGGCTGCTCCATATAGATCGTTTCCATCAGCTCGATGCCGCTCATCCTGCTCATTTGAATATCGGTAAGCACCAGATCGAAGCTGTCCATTCGTAAATAATCGATCGCTTCAAATCCGTTCAGTGCCGTTTCAACACAGGTAATCTGTAAATCTGAGCCGAGCAAAAAATTTTTAATCCCCGTGCTCACTCGCGGCTCATCGTCTACTACTAGTATTTTATACATTTTATAAACCTCCGCTCCTGGCTTACGTACGATCATGAATACTATGATTAGTCAGACTCAGCACCATTCTACACTTACAGTTTAATGATGCGGCTTCGTCATAGCGATGATCTTTTCTCACAGAAATGTGATGTAATCAAGGAACATGGTCTCAACGATACGGACTTAAAAATTGGAGGGATGATGAAGGCGCTTATAAAAATTTGAAATAAGCTTACTTATAACCATTTTATGTGATTTATTAGCCTTGTACAATGAAAGGAATTTAAAGTTAATAAGGTTTATAAAAGAAACGGCCGACCGATTGAGAGAGCTTAATAAGGCTTTAGAGGGCTTGCATTAAAGGGCAGAAAAAAAGACTAGGGATTGGTTTGGCAGATTGCAAACCAGTCTCCAGTCTTTGATGCGTTGAGCGGATCGTCTTTTTTCTAAAAAGCCCAATCCTTTGCTTATTCCTAACTTTCCCTAAGCGCTTATTTAGCGGTCGTGGTTAGGCATTATTAATTAGTTAAACTCCCGCTGCCTCATTGCCTCGTACAGCAGAACCGTACCCGCCATCGCTACATTCAGCGATTCCGCTTGGCCGCGCATCGGAATAATGACAGCTTCGTCCGTTTGCTCGCTTACTGCTGCCGACACACCATTGGATTCATTGCCAAGCAGCAGCCAAGAAGCTGCCGTCCAATCGTAGGAATAACAGGTATGCGTAGCTTGAAGACTTGTACCGACTAGCTTAATGCCCCGCTCCTTGGCAGCAGGCAGCAGCTCCATCAAATCTGCTTCGATCAGAGGCAGATGGAATAGTGAGCCCATTGTGGAGCGTACTGTTTTGGGGTTGTACAAATCGACACAGCCTTTACCGAGTACTACTGCGTCCGCCCCAACTGCATCGGCGCTGCGGATGATGGTTCCGACATTGCCGGGATCACGAACCCCGTCTAATACGACAACAAGACTATTGTCCCGGAACAATGATTCCTTGTCCCATTCCAACTTGCCAACAACGGCAAATATCGGCGGCGGCGTGTCGGTCCCCGTACATTTCGCCATTACTTGTGAGGAAGTTTCCACCCATTCGAAGCCTGATGAATCAGCAGCTTCATTTTGCAATTCCTGAGGAATACCTCGCTCTCCGTCGTATACGATCGTTTCAATGGGAGCGGAAGCTTTTATCGCTTCCAGCAAAAGATGAACGCCTTCGATCACAAACTTGCCTGTTCGATCGCGGAATTTTTTATCCAGCAGGGAAGCCCAAAGCTTGACCCTGTCATTTTGTACGGACGTTATTTTTTCATGATTATAGTTGTTCACGGTTTTAATCAGCCTTCCGAATAAGCGATTTCCAAATTGGATAAATCTTGGTTTTTACCAACAATGACGAGCACGTCGCCCGCCTTAATTAGATCTTCAGGGTACGGAGAGATATTCATTGAGGTTCCCGTCTTGATTCCCATTACATTGCATTTGAATTTCTGGCGAATATCGAGCTGCACCAAGCTTTTGCCAACCATAGCCGGAGGAGCTTTAATTTCAACAATGCTGTAATCCTCGGAAATTTCGATATAGTCCAAAATATTAGGCGATACCAAATGATGCGCAACCCGCAGTCCCATATCCCGCTCCGGGTAAATTATTTTATCCGCGCCAATCTTAGCAAGCACCTTACCGTGCAGCTCACTTTGCGCTTTTACGATTATCGTACCTACGCCTAAGTCCTTCAATATTAAAGTCGTCAAAATACTCGACTGTATATCTTGTCCAATCGCCACCACAACGACGTCAAAATTGCGGATTCCGAGAGAACGCATCGCTTCCTCATCGGTTGAATCTGCGGATACGGCGTGCGTCACTTTGTTGATCGCATCCTGAATCCGGTCCTCATTCGAATCAATTGCAAGAACTTCAAAGCCCATCCCAGTCAAAGCAGCAGCTACGCTAGATCCGAACCGGCCCATCCCGATTACGGCAAATTGTTTTTTGGCCATCCGATTCATGCTCTCCTTTGAAAAAAAGCTAAGTCTTTGCCCCTAATAACGTTGTATTCCATTATAACATAACCCCAAGCACGGGATGAAAAAAGGCACTCGGGGACATAGTAATTTACGTACGTGTATTCCAATAACGGTCGCAGAGCGATCGATGAATTTTTGACATGGAGGGTTCCTTTTATGAAACCACCGGTTTTGGATTTAAGACAAGCCATCGTACAACGTGTTCAAAACAACGATAAACAGCAGCTGGAAGAAGTCATCACAGGTTCAGTCGGCCATGACGAGCGCACCCTTCCGGGGCTTGGCGTCTTGTTCGAAATGATCTGGCAACAAATTGATGCTCAGGAGCAAAATAAGCTCGTTGATGTACTCTACAATCATCTCCAGCAGCTGCAGCCGGCAACGGGAAAAGCTTAATCCGCTTGGTAATGTGTATCAGCAGTATACACGGTTTTACCGCCAACTAGCGTATGTGTCACCCAAGGATGTCCTTTGTAACGCTGAACGATAATGAGATCGGCCGCTTTGCCAAGCTCAATGGAGCCCACCTCATCCTCAATGCCGCAAGCTTGCGCCGGATGAAGGGTAGCCATTCGAACGGCCGCAGGCAAAGCGGCTATTTTCTCATCGGCCAGTTTGAACACAGACTGAAGAAGTGAAGATGAATGATAATCCGAGCAAATGATAGATGCTGCACCTGATGCTATCGCATCAATTGCACGTAGATTTTGGTCATGCGACACACCTCTGACTATATTGGGCGCACCTATGCAAACCGCCAAGCCTTGCTCCGTTGCATATTGGGCTGTTTCAAGGTTGATGGGAAACTCGTTAACGCTGATGCCATAGCTTTTAAAAATGTCCACCCGCTGCGAAGAATCGTCGTCATGGGACGCCAACGAAATGCCTTGCTGCAAAGCTTGATGTCCAAGCTGTCTCAGTTGCTCCCAATCAATCTGCTTTCTGCGCTCCATCAAATCGACGACTAAAGCTTGCGCCTCTGTTAGCTCCATCCCCTGATTTTTCATCACATAACGCTCGAAAGAACCTTCCTTCCGATACTGCCCCTGACCCGGACTATGATCCATAAAGGATAAATAATCAATTTTGTTCTCTTCTATGTATTGGGATACGATGTGCAAACCCTTCAAATGAGAAATTTCGTAACGCAGATGGATTCGATTGCGAATGATCGAACGTTTGGCCCGATACCGGTTAATAAGCTCAACCATCTCTGTTAAGAGATGATCCCCGCGCAAACTAAGGCCAACGCCAAGCGATAGCGAATGGTACATCGTCGTAATCCCGTGCAGAGGGAGCTTCCGCTCAAATTCCAATAAGGACATCTCCAAAGGAAATAGCGTATTTGGTCGCGGCTGCACTTCTTTTTCGATCGCGTCGTTATGAATATCGACAAGTCCGGGCAGGACATATCTTCCTCTAGCGTCGATAACAGTAAAATTCTCATCGTTAGAAGCAGTACTGAGGATTGAATGTTTGGCATCGCGGGTCTTACCTGCGGCGTCAGTCATCGAATGATTAACATTAAAGTATGCATCCCTATCATCAATTATCTGATGATCAGCTTTGAAGTTCTTTTCTCTAGCATCAATCATCTGATGATTAGCATTGAAGCTCGTATCGCTAGTATCAATCAACTGATGATTAGCATCAAAGCTCGCACTCTCGGTGTCTGCCGAAACCGCGCCATCCCCGATAACTGAAATTCGGTTAATTTTTCCTTCCTGCAAATAAATATCCGCTTTAACTACCGCATTCGGAAGAACGACCCAGCCATTTTTGATGCATACTGGTTTCAAACGTACCCCTCCCTCCATCGAACGTTTCTGTTACTGTTGAGTATAGCATTTTTGAAGTTCTGTAAACAGATTCCAGTTTATTAAATACTGCCGCTGATGGGTTTCTGTAAAATGTCTCTAACTAGCGTTATACCCCCATCCCCTACAAGTAACTTCCGACTATGCATTAGTGAAGCTCATTCGCTGTTTAACGAAGCCTTTTTCGCTGGAAACCCTGCAGATTGCTATACCTACCTCTACAGCGAACTAAACTTCGCTTTCTATGAACCTAGATTCGCGAATTGCGTTCGTTGTGCTGAGTGGTTGATTCATTCATGCATCGTACAGCGAAGTTCAGTTCGTTATTTTGCGAAGGTGGTTCGCTATATGTCATCATGCAACCTCATCACCGTCATATGACGGTGTACAGCTGAGTTTAATTCGCTAATTTGCGAACCTGGCTCGCTGTATATGGTCTAACCTGCTTTTTTGCATACTTCAAACTTCCGAACAGAGCTTCTAGTCAAAAATAGCGAAGCTCATTCGCTGTTTAACGAAGCCTTTTTCGCTGGAAACCCTGCAAATTGCTTTACCTATCTCTATAGCGAACCAAACTTCGCTTTCC
The DNA here is from genome assembly GCF_000513275.1 of Paenibacillus gorillae. Classification (GTDB taxonomy): domain Bacteria; phylum Bacillota; class Bacilli; order Paenibacillales; family Paenibacillaceae; genus Pristimantibacillus; species Pristimantibacillus gorillae. The sequence continues at coordinate 27,596 of NZ_CBVJ010000079.1, forward strand.
ATGAACCTAGGTTCGCGAATTGTGAAATTTAGTTCGTTGTTCTGAGGGGTTGATCAATTCATGCATCGTTCAGCGAAGTTCAGTTCGTTTTTTTGCGAAGCTGATTCGCTATATGATCTAAACTACTTTTTTGCATACTTCAAACCTCCATACAGAGCTTCCAGTCTGAAATAGCGAAGCTCATTCGCTGTTTAACGAAGCCATTTTCGCTGTAACCCCTACAGATTACTATACCTATCTCTATAGCGAACTAACCTTCGCTTTCCATGAACCTAGATTCGTGAATTGCGAAATTTAGTTCGCTGTGCTGAATGGCTGAGCCAATCTCTCATCGTGCAACGAAGATCAGTTCGTTATTTTGCGAAGCTGGTTCGCTATATGGTCAACATTCAGCCCCTTCAGCAGCATACGACGGTGTATAGTGAGTTAACTTCGCTGATTAGCGAAGCTGGTTCGCTGTATGTCATCATTCAGCCTAATAAGCAGCATACGACGGTATACAGCGAAATTCAGTTCGTTGATTTGCGAAGCTGGTTCGCTATTCCGTCTCACATAGCCTAATAAGCAGCATACGGCGGTCGGCAGCGAAGTTCGCTGCGTTAATCAGCGAAGCTGGTTCGCTATATGTCATCATGTAGCCTCACCAGCAGCATACGACGGTGTACAGCGAAGTTTAGTTCGTTGATTAGCGAAGCTGGTTCGCTGTATGTCATCATGTACCCTCATCAGCATCATACGACGGTGTACAGCGAAGTTTAGTTCGTTGATTAGCGAAGCTGGTTCGCTGTATAACATCATGCAGCCTAATAAGCAGCATGCAGCGGTGGGCAGCAAAGTTCGGTTCGCTAATTTGCGAAGCTAGTTCGCTATTCGGCCTCACACAGCCTCATCAGTAGCCTACCAGCGACGTGCAGCGAAATTGGTTCGTGTGTGTGTGTGCGTACACCAAACACAGTAGCACACTACGCACCTAAACCAAGTAAACAAAAAAACAGCAAGGCGTCCAACAGGACGCTTGCTGCTCACAACTATACTAAGTTCTAGTCCAATCCAAACGGCTCCAAGCCTTGTTTCAAAGGCAAGAGCGCCGGACGCTCGCAAGTGCTCTTCATTACGTAGTGGGCGCCTTGCTCCGATGCGTCGTGGAAGCCGTGCATGGCCTCCAGCACATGGTACGCCATGTTGCCGTTGGCACGATGCTTGCGTCCCGACTGAATGGCTTTCGCCATGTCTGCCGCGCCAATACCGCGGGAGTTGTCAGTGTAGCCGAATGCGAGCGGAATCTCCACCCATTCGTTGGAGCCTGCGCGGCAAAGACGGATTGGGCCGCCGAAGCCATTCGGATCCGGAACGCGCAAGGTGCCCGCGCTGCCGTACACTTCGATGTGCGGCAATCCAGAACCGCCCTTCACATCAAAGCTGGTTACGATCGTGCCCACAGCACCTGCCGCAAAATCGATAAGGCCAGCCACATGCGTCGGCACTTCAACCTCTACCTTTTGCCCATATTTCGGCTGGCTCGTAATCGTCCGTTCAGGGAAAGAGATGCGGGCCGAGCCGGTTACACGGCTAATTGGTCCGAGCATGGCCACAAGCGCCGTCAAGTAGTAGGGACCCATATCAAACATTGGGCCGCCGCCCTGTTGATAGTAAAATTCAGGTGCCGGGTGCCAATTCTCATGTCCGCCGGACATCATAAATGCAGTAGCGGCGATCGGTTGGCCGATCCAGCCGTCTTCAATTAGCTTCACGCAAGTTTGAATACCGCCTCCGAGGAAAGTATCCGGTGCGCTGCCCACAAGCAAACCTTTCCGCTCTGCCAGCTCAAGCACCTGCTGAGCTTCCTCACGAGTTACTGTGAACGGCTTCTCCACATAGACATGCTTGCCGGCTTCCAATGCTTGCAAGCATACGGCAGCATGCGCCTGCGGAATGGTCAGGTTAATAATCAGCTGAATTTCCGGATCGGCAAGCAGCTCTTCTACAGAGCAGCCGCGAATGCCAAACTCTTCGCCCTTCGCAACAGCACGCGTTACATCGAGATCGGCGCATGCTACGATTTCCATCGAAGGAAACTGCGCACGGTTGTTCAGATAAGCGCTGCTAATATTGCCTGTTCCGATAATACCCACATTTACTTTACTCATATTAGTTCTTACCTCCATTAGCTGCTGCCTCTTTACCTTCTGCACACCACAGGAAGCCTCTGCGGAGCATTTCCTTCACAACCGGAATGTCGACGATATTGGCTTGATGACCAAGCGAATTATAATACACGCGGCCAACGCCCCAGCGCTTCGTCCAAGCAACCGGCATATCTACAGCACCATTAAGCGAATGCGGGCCTTCAGAAACCGGGAAACGCGTTGTGGCAAGCACATTAACAGCCGGATCAACGTGCAAATAATATTGCTCGCTGGATACCTCGAAATCGTCCATGCCTTCCGTCAGTGTGCTGGAGCTATGTTTCACATTGACGACATAGTTAGTGCCGTCATTGCCAGGATGCGCCACCCATTGGCCGCCCGTCATGAACTGCCAGTCAACATTGTCACGGAATGAATCGCACATGCCACCGTGACAGCCAGCCAAGCCAACACCGCTTTGAACAGCTGCCGATACGTTGTCTACGAGGTGGTTTTCGATTTTGCCCATCGTCCATACCGGTACGATCAGATCAAGCGCTTTCAGTTTATCCCCATCTGCGAATGCTTCAAGCGTATCCGATACTTCGACTTCAAAACCTTCCTGCTCCAATACCTCTTGAAAAATACCTGCAACTTCCTTCGGCTGATGTCCGTCCCAGCCGCCCCATACGATTAGCGCTTTACGCATATTCCGCCATTCTCCCTTGCCATATAGTAGTATAAGTTCATCTTCACTAGCCCTTATTCATGTTCTTCCTCTGGTTACAGCACTAGAGCAGCTTCAGTACGACGATATCTTGTCGTTGTGATAACTCCCAGATCAATCTTATTGAAGCTCCTGCAGCGCTACCCAGCGGCGCTCCTGAACCGAACGCTCGACAGCCTCCAGCACCTCTTGGCATTTCACTCCATCATGGAAGTTAGGAACCGGCTGACGGTCTTCGGCAATCGCGTTCATCAGTTCCAGCACTTCATGCGTAAAAGTATGCTCGTAACCGATCGTGTGTCCGGCTGGCCACCATGCATCCATATAAGCGTGAGCTGCATCAGTTGCGAGTACGCGGCGGAAGCCCTGTACATCCTCGGCATCGTCCGTGAAATAAACCTGAAGCTCGTTCATCCGCTCAAAGTCAAAAATAACGCTGCCTTTGCTGCCGTTAATTTCGAAGGAGTTAGTACAACGATGGCCTGCCGCAAACCGCGTCGCTTCAAAGCTGCCCAGCGCGCCGTTCTCAAACCGGGTCATGAACAAAGTCGCATCATCAACCGTAACTTCACCTCTAGGCGCATCCTTCGAGCCCTTGGCGCTAAGTCCCGTCATCGACGTCGGAAGCGGTCTTTCTTTAATGAATGTCTCTCCCATACCCACTACCTCTTTGAACTCGCCAACGAGGTAACGCGCCATATCAATCAGATGGGCGCCAAGATCGCCATGGGAGCCGGAGCCGGCAATTTCCTTCTGCAGACGCCATACGAGCGGGAAGTCCGGGTCAAGAATCCAGTCCTGCAGAAACACCGCGCGGAAATGATAAATTTCACCCAGTCTGCCCTCATCGATCAATTTCTTCGCCAGTTGAACGGCTGGAGCAAACCGGTAGTTAAAGCCAACCATATGCTTCACGCCAGCCGCTTCTGCTGCATCCAGCATCGCTTTGGAATCATCCAGCGTCAGCGCAAGCGGTTTCTCGCAAAAGAGATGCTTGCCGGCTTTAGCCGCTTCAATCGCGATTTCCTTATGCGCGTCGCTAGGCGCGTTGATATCGATCAAGTCGATATCGTCGCGGGCAATCAGCTTGCGCCAATCCGTCTCGCCGCTCTCCCAGCCGAACTGTGCACGCGCTTGCTCCAGCCCTTCGGGATTACGTCCGCAAATCGCTTTCATTTCCGGCTTAGCAGCCGCATTAGGGAAAAACATTGGCAGCGCACGGTACGCATTGCTATGCGCCTTGCCCATAAATTTGTAACCGACCATTCCGACACGAACTTTGCTCATTTCCGATTACCGCCTTTCGAATTTTATTTAAGAGGTTTCTCGATGCACGAACTGTACCGGAAGCAGCGGGTCCCCCTCCGGCAATTCCACTGTTGCAGGCGCCAGCAGACGTAGCGCAGCTGTTTTGCCCATTTCGTAGAAGGGTACCGTTACCGTGGACAAGCGCGGGCTTACGATACGCGAGCCATCCGAATCATCATAGCCAACGACAGCCAGCTGCCTGCCAGGTTCAATACCGTGCTCGCGCAAGCCGTCCATCAGGCCGATTGCCATCCGGTCATTGGCAGCAAATACAGCGTCAATACTGCCGCTCTGCTGCAGTCTGGCAATGCCCGAGGCAGCCTCGTAGCCGCTTTTACGGCTGTAGTTGCCTTCGAACAAATGCTCTCTCCGAACTGGGAGTCCGGCTTCCTCAAGTGCACGGGTATAACCCGCCAGCCTGTCCCTGCTGTTCGAATACGCCCCCGGGCCATTCAAGAAAGCGATGTTGCGATGACCCTGCTCCAGAAGATGAAGCACCGCATCGTAGCTTCCCGCCTCATGATCAGCATCAACATACATGAAGCCTTCTCCGTCAAACCGCTGATTGACAAGACAGAACGGATACCCCTCCGTCTTCAGCTCCCGAAGCGCTTCCCGTTCTTCTGCCACATTCTGCGCACCAAGCACGATGCAAGCATCCACCTTCTGCGTCCGAAACAGCTTGGCATAATCACGCTCCCCATCCATTTCGCGAAAAATAAGGAGCAGATCATAATCGCAGCGTTTGGCCGCATCGCCGATCCCGCTCAATATTTCAGCGAAATAATAAGTGCTGAATAGATGCACCTTCGGCACCACCGGCACAATAACGCCGATATTGCCGCTCTTCCGGCGCGCAAGACGCTGCGCAAGCGCATTGGGCACGTACCCCAGCTCCCTTGCCGCGGCGAGTACCCGCTCCTTCGTCTCCGGCTTGATTGGCCCTACATCATTGAGCACCCGGGACACGGTTGCTTCCGATACACCGGCCAGCTTCGCAACTTCCTTTCGAATAAAGCATCATCCTCAACAATTTCATGTCTTGCAATTTCAACAATGTACACGCGTACATTATGTCATGAAAGCGTTTTGCCGTCAATAAACTTTAAAGTAAATTTATAATTTTTTTATGTGCAAACGGCTTCAGAATCTTGTCTGATATTGTCATTTCAGTTATACTCTAGACTGCCCTATAAAATAAATAGGATAGAGGGGAAAGATCGGTCATGAATTTTAATGTAGCACAAAAAAGTCAGTTAGATGCAAGAGAGCTTCTCTTGCTAGACCAGGAAGTTAAAAACCGCGGCAAAAACATGGTTATCGCCTATGTGCTTTGGTACTTCCTTGGTATATTTGGCGGACATCGTTTTTATACGGGACGTACCGGTTCTGCTGTCGCACAATTAATTTTGTCGCTTACAGGTATCGGTATGATCGTTACAGGTATATGGTGGGTAGTCGACGCCTTCCTGCTTCACCAGTGGATCAAGGATCACAATCAAGCGATCGAAGCTCAAGTAATTAACGAGATTCAATCTCATAAAGCATTTACCGGCAACGGGATGTTTTAGGCAATTATGAACAAAAGCGATCTTACTTTAAATGAATTGCTCGTGTTCAACTCCGAGATGAAAAATGTGGAGAAATCCGCAGCGATCGCCTATCTTATGCTAATTGGCGGCCATTTGGGCGTCCACCGCTTTTATTTAAAAAAGAAGGTTTCTGCCATTATTCAGCTCGTTCTCTTCCTTATTGCATCCGGCGGCTATATTTTTTTCGCGTTTATGACCGCTTTTATTGATGAGGGAATAGGGAGTGTGGCATTATTCGTAGTCTCCCTTGTTCTATTCCTTGTACCAGCGATTGCGCTGCTCATTTGGATCATCGTCGATCTATGCCTGATTTCGAGAATGGTGCGGGAATACAACAGTGTGCTGGAGCATCAGCTCGTGGAGCAGATCATTCATCACCGCACACATCAACAGCAGCAGCAGTTTTAAGACAACAAACAACCCCTGACGGAACGCAGCAACACTGCTGCGTATCCATCAGGGGTTGTTTGTTTATGGTTAGTTTCTATTTGCTGCAAAAACAGTGCTTATGGCGCCGTCTCTAAAAACTTCATCGTCGGATTTTTATCCATTGCTGTCCGCATTGCATATTCGTTCTCGAACAAAACGACATAATTGCCCTTTTTGTCCTTCACAAGTGAAGAGTTGATCCGGAATTTGGAAGGGTCGATCTTATTCGTCTCATCTACGATCCAGCGGGCAAATTGGAATTGCATCCGGTGAAGCTGTATTTCTACACCGTACTCACCGCGCATCCGGTACTCAAACACCTCGAACTGGAGATGGCCGACAACGCCGAGAATCGTCTCCTCGAAGCCGCCAGCAGAATGAAAGACTTGAATCGTTCCTTCTTCCGTCAGCTGATCGATGCCCTTCTGGTACTGTTTATGCTTCAATGCATTTTTAACCGTTACTTTAGCGAAAATCTCCGGCGAGAACGTCGGAAGCTCATCGAATACAATCTCGGAGCCTTGCGACAAGGAATCGCCGATGCGGAAAATGCCTGGATCGAACAATCCGATAATATCTCCCGGATAAGCCGTCTCCACGATATCGCGGTCCTGTGCCAGAAACTGCTGCGGCTGCGACAGCTTAATATCTTTGCCTGCCCGTACATGGCGGACACTCATGCCGCGCTCAAACCGCCCGGAGCAAATACGCAAAAACGCAATACGGTCGCGGTGAGCCGGGTTCATGTTTGCTTGAATTTTGAACACATAGCCGGAGAACTTTTCGTTCGTTGGTTCTATCGGTCCATTCGTGCTCATACGCAGCTCAGGCTTCGGAGCGAGCTGCAAGAAGTTTTCGAGAAATGTCTGAACACCAAAGTTGTTAACAGCACTGCCGAAAAAAACGGGCGTCAGTTCGCCTGCACGTACTTTATCGAAATCGAACGGGTCGCCAGCGACATCAAGCAGCTCCAAATCCTGCACAAGCTGATCATGCAAGAAATCGCCAGCCATTTCGCGAATGATCGGATCGTTATAGTCATCCACTTTGCGAACTTCGATCGTATTATGATCATTGCCCTGGAACAGCTCGACCTGGTTTTTCATCCGGTCATAGACGCCGCAAAGCTCGCGTCCCATGCCAATTGGCCAGTTCATCGGTACAGAACGAATGCCAAGCACCCGCTCCAGCTCCTCCATAAGCTCAAATGGGCTTTGCCCTTCACGGTCAAGCTTATTGATAAAGGTAAAGATCGGAATGCCCCGCTTTCGGCATACTTGGAACAGCTTGATCGTCTGTGCTTCCACACCTTTTGCGACGTCGATAAGCATGACGGCACTATCCGCCGCCGTTAAGGTGCGGTATGTGTCCTCACTAAAGTCTTGGTGACCGGGCGTATCCAGAATGTTTACGCGGTGCCCCAAGTAATCAAACTGCATCACGCTGGACGTAACCGAGATTCCGCGCTGCTTTTCAATTTCCATCCAGTCCGAAGTGGCATGGCGGCTTGCTTTCCGCGCTTTAACCGAACCGGCAAGCCGGATAGCTCCCCCGAATAAAAGAAGCTTTTCCGTCAGCGTCGTTTTACCCGCATCCGGGTGAGAGATGATGGCGAATGTGCGGCGCTTATCAATTTCTTGCTTAATTTCATTACCTAATGATTGACTCATGCATGCCTTCCCTTCTCATTACGAAGCGTCTCATCGCTATTGAAAAACGATGAGACGCTGAAATTCACATTATTTATTTGCTGTTGTTCGTAATCCAAATGACGTTGTCTTCCTCTTGGCCGTTAACTGGCCACCAGTGGAAACCGTCTTTGGCAAGCAGCTCTTCGGCTGCCTTTGGTCCCCAAGAGCCAGCAGGATAATGCTTCAAGTCGGCGGAATCGTCGCGCCATGCAGCAGCGATGCGATCTACGAATTCCCATGCTTGCGCAACTTCGTCCCAGCGGGTGAAGTACGTCGAGTCGCCACGAACTGCATCATGAATGAGGCGCTCATAAGCTTCTGGCGTATTCAAGCCAATCTGGCAGCTTTGGCAGAACTCCATCGCTACTGGCTGTACCGAATTATCGACGCCTGGCGTTTTTGCATTGACTTTAATATAGATGCCTTCCGTCGGATTGACACGAATAACGAGCAGGTTCGGCGCCAGATCATGACGCTGCGCGAACAAGACGTTTTGCGGCATCGACTTGAATTCGATTACGACTTCCGTCGTTTTGACCGGAAGACGTTTGCCTGTGCGGATATAGAACGGTACGCCGGCCCAGCGGAAATTATCTACCGCAATTTTAGCTGCGAAATACGTTTCCGTATTGGATCCTTCGCCTACCGAATCTTCCTCACGGTAGCCCGGAAGCTGTGTTCCGCGCGCTTCACCCGCACTGTATTGACCGCGGATAACGCTGCTGCGAACATCTTCATGCGAGTTGTAGCTGCGCAGCGAACGCAGCACCTTTACCTTTTCGTCGCGAATATCTTCGCCATGCAGACGGCTAGGCGGCTCCATCGCGATCATCGTAAGCATTTGCAGCATATGGTTCTGGCCCATGTCACGCAATGCGCCCGATTTGTCGTAATAGCCTCCGCGTTCCTCGACGCCAACCGTTTCCGACAGCGTAATTTGCACGTTAGCAATATGGTTATTATTCCACAGCGGCTCGAACAAAGCGTTGGCAAAACGGATCACTTGAATGTTCTGAACCATTTCCTTGCCGAGATAGTGGTCAATGCGGAATACTTCTTCCTCTTTGAAAACCTGTCTAATCTGGTCGTTCAGCTTGCGGGCCGACTCCAGATCATAGCCAAACGGCTTCTCGATAACGACGCGGTGCCAGCCTGTCGACTCCAGCAAGCCGCCGTCGCGAAGGTTGAAGGATACCGGTCCGAATAGTTCCGGCGCCAGTGCCAAATAGAACAAACGGTTGCCCGGAATGTCGAATTTCGCATCCAGCTGTACAGAAAGCTTTCCAAGATCACGGAACGCATCCACGTTATTGATATCGAGCGG
>NZ_CBVJ010000080.1 GCF_000513275.1 Paenibacillus gorillae
CTTTCCAAGATCACGGAACGCATCCACGTTATTGATATCGAGCGGCATATACTCGAAATGCTCGGCGAACCGGTTCCATAGCTCGGTATCATCAGCTTTGTAACGACAGAATTCGACGATAGATTCGTACACGTCTGAGCGGAATTGCTCGTTCGTGCGGGTGCGGCGGGCAAGGCCGACTACAGCAAAGTTTTCGGACAGCTTGCCTTCCTTATATAAGCTGAACAAGGCGGGGAACAATTTACGTTTTGCCAAATCTCCTGTTGCCCCAAACAAATAGTATACGGCGCCCTGCCCGAGGGTTGATTCCAGGTTCGTAGTATGGTTCATTTTCCTCATTCTTTCCTATTCATTTTGTAGTTTCACATGTTATGTAGTTTAGCATAATAATCCTTAAACTGCTATTCATCTTCCGCATAAAAATAACTGATGAGTTCTGTTATTTCTGCTGATTATGGGGCACTATTTGCATAATCCCCTGTAATTAACGGAAGACCGACAATCAAATCATGCTGCTTGGAGCCAGCTTCACGGTGAACAGCTGCTTGGAAGCTGATTAGCCTGCCCTCCTTGCCTCCGCTCTGCACTGATTTCTGCAGCCGGTCGGTATAGTAAGAATTGCTCACGGTGCCGCCATCAGCGTAGTGCTCAACCTCCCTCGCCTGCCCCGCCTTCTCCAGACGATGTATTGCATCATTATATTCCGTCTTCCCCCGTACGGTTATACCTTCTGTGTATTTCGTACCCGCCGATTTCAGCACAGCCTCTACTTTATAGACGAGATCAAGCAAGCTTTGCTTGCTAGCCTTCCCGCTAGTGCGGAACTGCAGAATGGCCCTTTTTTGTCTGCCGGCGGGAAGGCTATGAATGGACAATTCTCCGCCGTATGCCTCCAACATAACGGTAGCCTCGTCCGCTCCCTCTGAGATTATAACTGAAGTCATCGCCTGTACGAGTTCTCCAACCGTTGCTCCGTCCCCTTCTACATCCCAGCGCAAGCTCCATTCCGCGGCACCTGCACCATCCTTAAACAGCTTGTCCGTCCAGGACCATAGCGATTGGATATCATGCTGAAAAGCACTTTGCTTCGCTGTATCACTGCCTTTCTGCATGAATGCCCACCAGCCGCAGGCGACAAGTACAACGATAGCTGCTAGTACAGCCAAACGGGCGTGCATTTGCTGCCGTTTCCGGTTCTTAATTGTTCGAATCGAATAGTAAGATGTTGAGATAGGGTCCGCCTCCCGACACATCATTTCGCCAATCATTCGCTCAATCTGTTTGATCACGTCTTTAATTGGGTATTTATCCATACGCATGAGCCTGTAGGTGAATACACTGGTTGCAAATCGATCAGTGGGGGATGCCATTATGGAACAAATTTATCCGCTTCGAGAAGAGGTTATCGCTAATTTTTGCGGATTGCCGGTATGCGTTATTATGCGGGATGGAATGCGTCATGTTGGAGTACTGAGCCATTGCGGGAACGGCAGACTGACGCTTAACGGACAAGAAGGCGAAGTGGAAACCGCAGCAGAAGTGAACCAGACTAAGCCCGGCAAGCAGAAGAAAGGAAAAGGGAAGAGCTCAAAAGCGGCCGCTGCCAAAATGGAAACGGTGCAAGCACAAGCCTATCCGTATGACCCCTATGCCTACAATCCGTTATTCCCGTTTGGCGGGAAAATCGCACTTGATCTTGCTTTAGTGGCTTTCCTGTTCCTGCTTTTATAGAATCGCCAATATCGCCGCAAAGTCGACAGCGGCATTCGTCAGACTTTGCGATTGATTCCGTTTATGCTGAAAAAAAGCTGGCTGCCCCGCTGGCAAGAAAACCGAATGTATAAAGGAGGCAGTTACCATGTCCATTCGTCCGATCTACCGTACTCCGCGATATGCTGAACGCGTTTTGCCTGTGAAGGCAGTCGAGCGCAGCGCTGCTTATTCGTTCCGCGAAGATGAACCTCAGCTGCCTTCTGTATGGGTGCAAAAACCCCGCCACTCCATTCAGGAGAGAGAACCTGACTATGCGAGCTATGACCGTTCCCTGCATCTGAGCAGACTTGGTGGCGGAAACGGCAGAGGCAGATGGATCGATCAGTATGTTTAAACTCATTCTACCAAATCTGGAACAAAAATAACACCGGATATCCGGTGTTACTGCATGGATGAATTATTCCGCTATGCCCTGTTTATGGGCATAAATCGCCGCTTGCGTCCGATCGTCGACGCCAAGCTTATTGAATATATTCGTAATATGAAATTTCACAGTCTTGATGCCAATATACAGCTCATCGGCGATTTCCTGATTGGACATGCCTTGCGCCACACGCTTAAGAACATCCATCTCCCGCTCGGTCAGTTCCTCGTGCAACGGTGTTTGGGACGGCTGTTTCGGCTGACGGAGCCGGCTCATCATCTTAGCCGCCACTTGGGATTCCAATACCGACTGGCCCCGCGAAGCCGCACGAATCGCATCAGCGATTTCCGTCGCCCGCGAAGTTTTCAGCAAATAGCTGAAAGCACCCGCTTCAATGACAGGGTACAGCTTGCTGTCGTCCAAATAACTCGTCAACACAATGACTTTGCACTCCGGATACAGTTCCAACAGCTTCTGAGTCGTCTCCACGCCATCCATGCCGTCCATTACGAGGTCCATTAGAACGACATCCGGTTTATAAGCCTGCGCCAGCCTGATTCCATCATAGCCATTGCTTGCCTCGCCGACGACCTCGATCCCTTCCTCCGTATCCAATACCGCCGCAAGTCCGATTCGAACCATCTCATGGTCGTCGACCAGCAACACTTTAATCCGTTGATTCAGCTGTTCCATCGGCTCCACCTGCTCCCACCGCTTTCTTATAACGTTTCTTAATCTGCTTCTTCTATATTAACTCATTTTTTATACGGCTTCCAACGGAACCCGAATATCGATCATGGCGCCCTCGCCAGGCTTCGAGAGCATATGTAACAGCCCGCCCAGCTCGTTTACCCGTTCTTCCATCGTAAGCAGCCCGTAAGAGGTCTGTTTTTTCACTTCCAGATCAAATCCGACTCCATCATCAATCAAAAGCAATCGTACGTAAGGACCATCGCGCAGCAGCTTGATTTCCATCCGCTCTGCCTTCGAATGCCGCAATGTGTTAGACAGCGCTTCTTGAGCAATACGGAATAAGTGATCCTCTGCATCCGTTTGAAGGGAAATCGTATCGTCTACCTCCAATATAATTTCCATTGGAACCTTCTGCTTCAACTCGTCCACCAGAGCGGTCAGCGCCATTCCCAGATTTTTACCATCCAGATGAACAGGCCTTAGATGCAGCAGCAGCGCGCGCATTTCAGATTGCGCCACCGAAGCCATCTCCTCGATAAGCTGAACCTGTCTCTTGGCCCGCTCCCAATCCCGCTCAATCGTCCGGCTAACAGCCGTTGCTGTCATCGATATCGCGAACAGCTGCTGGCTAACCGCATCATGCAGCTCCCGGGCAAGTCGCTGCCGTTCCTCTAGAACAGCAGAGAACTTCACCTTCTCTGTCCAGATCGCATCGCTTTGCTCTTCATCAGACTGGCTTTCGTTAGAGGCGTCATCCGGAGTGTCGATCGTCACGCGAATGTTGCGTTTGCGCTGCTGCTCCGTCAAGCGCTGGATCGCAGCCTTTAATTTGGAGTTCTGCAAATAGCCGACCAGTGCAGCTGCAGCCATAGAAGCTCCAATAACGGTAAGGCCCATTACCGCCCATTTACCCTGCAAGGTGAAAAGTTGAATATAACCGATGCTTTGCAGCACGATAACGACAAGGCTAATAATAATAATCAGCCATAGCACCGTCTCGGTTATATGTTTACGACGGGCCGCCTTGCTCTGCTGCTCGGACGGCTTCGAATCCGCCATTTCTGCTCACTCCCTCAATCCCAATCATGATAAAAGCAGGCAAGAGCAGACCGGGCGCGCCCGATCCGCTCTGTGCTTCATGATCTGCTTTCGATTTCATTCTTACTCAGCTGGACTCTCTTCAACCGGAGCCGAAGATTTATTGAGCTTGCTCTTCAACGCTTCGAGCTGCTCATCCACCTTCATCCGTTTTTCAACGTCAGCTACGTTGAAGGAATTAACTGCCGCGCCGCTTCCGCCATAGGCGTACGGTGTACGGAGCACATCCGCTTCCGCTTCCATTTGCATAATTTTCTCTTCCATCCGGTGGAAGCCTCTCGAAGCCGAGCCGCTGTCAATCGTATGGTTAGAGCTCAATTGCGCCATTTGCTTTTGCGCTTTTGCCACTTGAGCGCGGGATGCCAGCTCATTGCGTTTGTTGCGAAGCTGGTAGAATTCCTCTTTCATGCCATGCAGCTGCTGCATCAGATCATCAGCTTGCGCTTTTGTTTGTGCATGAAGTTCTGTGTACTCGCCAGTCTTTTGCTCGAAGTACAGTTTTTCTTCCAGCAGCTTGCGTGCCAGATCTTCTTGTCCTGCGCGGAGTGCCGCTTCCGCTTTCGACTCGCGGTCGGACGTACTGCGTACAGCTTCTTCCAAACGCTGTTTCATACGGCGCTCGTTCGCCATTTGCTTCGCGACTGTCACCTCTGCCTGATGAATCTCAGCTTCCATATCCCGCAAGTATTGATTCAGCATAACTACCGGATCTTCAATTTTATCGAGCGCCTCATTCACCGAAGCCTTAGTCATATCCTTCATTCTTTTAAAAATTCCCATGTTTATTTCTCTCCCTTCTCAATTTGCGCCAGTTTAGCGCGAAGTTCATCTACTTCTTTACGAAGTGCTTTTTTCTCCAAATCATCCATCATCCGGTCAAACTGAGCCGAAGATTGCTGCGGCGTTGGTTCAGAGGACTGCGTAGCAGCTGCATTATTGCCCCAAGGCGGTTTCGGCGGCTGCGGAGGGTTTTTGTAAGGGCCTCCTGTATGTGTACCGAAGTTATTTCCAAAGTTGCCGTTGTTATGGTTTCCGTACTGGTTGTTGTAGTTGCTTCCATAGCCATTGCCGTATCCTCCGTAACCTGGTCCAGGACCAAATCCGTTATCATATGGCGGCTCCTTCGGTACGACAAGACCTGCGATAATATAGACGGGGATGACCATGCCGCTCGTGAAGATCGCTGCAACGATAAGCAGAATCCTCAGCAGTGTTGCGTCTACATTAAGAACATCCGCTAGGCCGCCGCATAGTCCGAATAACTTTTTATCGCGTGCCGAACGGTACAGTTTTTTCAAGAGGACCATCCTTCCTTATCGAGTTTGCGCTTCAATTGCTCCAATTCACGTTCGATGACGGATTGTACCGTCTGTCCCGCTTCCGAAGCAAATTCCCGGCCCATTCTGCGCAGATCCTGAAAGCTCTTAGCTTCCAGCTCCATATCGCTGATCCGGTCTTCCAAGCGGCGGAACATCGTGCCAGGATTGGCGCCTTGATCACCGACTCCAGAGTATCTGGAATTCAGCCTCTGCTGCAGCCTGAGCGATTCCATCCTTGCTGCGTAATATTCGCGCTTGTCATATACCGTCTGATACTCGCTGCGCATTTCACGAAGCTGGTCTTCCAGCTCAACCGTGTTTTGTCTGCTTTGCTCATACAGATCGCGGTATTGGGCCGAACGCTCCTCGCTGCTTGCTTTCTCATGCAGTGCAATTCTCGCCAGCTGCTCTTCGCCAGCCTTCAGCGCCGTCAGCGCTTGCTGCTCGCGTTTTTCTTTCTGCTGCTCCGCTTGAAGCCATTGCGCCTTCAGGTGATTGCTATGTCCGGCGTACTGTTGATACAGCCGCTCCGCTTGAATAATGTCTTCTCTTGTGGACCAGAGAAACTGATCAATCAACCGAACCGGATCCTCTGCTTTCTCCAGCCGCTCATTTAAGGTAGCGACCGTAATGTCGCGAACTCGCCGCATAATGCTCATTCAATGACCTCCTCGCCAAATTTCATTCATTTTAGTAGCTGCGTCTATTCCGGTATTGGGAAACGCCATATATGATAAGCACGATTGCCGCGATTACGAGGATCGCCCCCAAGTATTTGCCAAACAGCCAAATCGCACCAAGCGCAACTAGTATGCCGCCGAGCCATTTCTTGTCGTTACGGTAACCGACCACCCCAAGACCAATCAGAATAAACGGGAACAAAAAGCCGATTATGGAACCGATGTGAACCCCGATAAAATTAAGTACGACGATACCGCCTACGACGGCTAACAAGATGCCAAGCACTTTTTTACCATCCATTGTTAACTCCACCACCTTTCCGTTTCTTTGCTCTATTCTTTTGGTTGCTGCTGCTCTCTTGCTTATGTTCTTATTCTAGATCTTTTTTAGGCTTTCTAAAACGGACTTACGGCGGTATCTGCACTAGACCTTAGTCGGGGCAGCCTGCCAGCCCTGCGGATTAGCGGTATTTCTCCTTCTATTCTATCATAATAAACCGGGCATTCTCCCCATGACAAACATCCCGTTCACAATAAATAAACCCCCTCTTCTTCTATTGACATAGAGGTTACTCTAGACTGTAAGATCAAACAGGGGAACTTTGCTTATTTAATTTTACACTCGGTGTATTGTTTCTTTGATCAATGCGGTTTAAGATAAACAAATCTTCTTATGATTTAGCCGCTTCCGGCTAAGCTAACATTATAATCGGTATTAATGAAAGGTGAACAGAATGTCATGATTTTATCTCAACCTGGTGTTGCGCAAGAAGCTTCCAAAAAATTTCCGATCTCCTTGTTTTCCCTAACGGTGGGAGCATTTGCAATCGGCATGACGGAATTTGTCATTATGGGCATTCTTCCGAATGTGGCGGATGATTTGGGGGTTAGCATTTCTGCAGCTGGGCAGCTTATAACCATGTATGCGCTCGGAGTTGCGGTCGGAGCTCCTATACTAACCATGCTGACTCGCAACATTTCGCAAAAGAAACTGCTGATTTTTTTGATGGGTCTGTTTATTTTCGGTAACGTTGCTGCTGTATTCGCCCCGAACTATTCCATTCTAATGGCTGCCCGGTTAATTACCGCACTGACGCATGGAACATTCTTTGGAGTTGGTGCCGTTATCGCATCAAGACTTGTCCATCCGGACCGAAGGGCCGGCGCTGTCTCCATGATGATGGCTGGCCTTACCATTGCCAATATAATAGGTGTTCCGCTCGGAACCTTTATCGGCCAGCATATGGGCTGGCGGGCTTCATTTGCCTCGATTGCTGTCATGGGCGTTTTGACACTAATCGGCATCATTATATTTATTCCGAAATTGAAACAGGAAAAGGCGACAGGCATCATGCAACAACTAAAAGAGGTCGCGAATCCAAGACTGCTTGTATTTCTAATGATATCCGTTCTGGGCAATGCAGGCCTGTTCGCGATTTTCACCTACATCGCCCCGCTGCTCGTTGAAGTGACAGGCTTTGCCGATCATCATGTGACCTGGATTCTTGTTCTATTCGGATGCGGTGTCACACTTGGTAATATCATAGGCGGCAAGCTGGCCGACTGGAAGCTCATGCCTACGATTCTTGGTATTTATTTTGCAACATGCATCATACTCGGCGTGTTAACTTTTACAATTCATAACCAAATTACCGCCGTATTGACGATCTTTCTTTGGGGCGCTGCATCCTTTGCTGTATTCCCGGGAATGCAGGTACGCATTATGAACCTTGCCAAGTCTGCTCCCGCACTAGCTTCCACGATGAGTCATTCAGCCGGCAATTTGGGCAATGCGACAGGCGCTTTCATCGGAGGATTTGTCATTACTCACCTATCCTTAGTGTCCCTCCCTTGGGTTGGCGCGATTCTGGTAGGCTTAGCGCTGCTGCTGGCTATTGTTTGTTTTATTTCCGACCGGAAATATGATGCTGCTTAGTAGAGGCTGCTAACACCCCAAAAAAGCTCTTAAGATCACCGCTAGATGATCTTAAGAGCTTTCTATTGTTTATAATGAAATCCTCTTACTCCGACTGGAGCGTTAATACACCCGGTACCAGCCCTTCAGCAATGGCTTCGATTCGTATGTCCCCTGCTTGATGCATGGACTGTATCAAAGCCATCGCGTATCCATTAAATACACTTCTCGTATTTCCTTTATCCGGCTCATGGCATCCCGGATCGCCATTCCCCAGTCCCAGCAGCTTGCCTTGGCCCGAAACACGAAATTCAATTTGGTTAGAGGCAACCGTCACTCCCCGTCCCAATTCATCTGTAACTGAGACGGTTATTACGGAAACGTCTTGACCGTCGGCAAGCAGCTTCATTCGGTCAGCCTCTAAGCGGATCGCGTATGCGTCCGTTGTTGTTTCCTTCCTGTCTCCTGCTGCAATGCTGCCGTCCCGGCTCCCAACCGCTTCGAGGGTACCCGGCTCATAAACCACATGCCAGGATAATGTATGCTCGCCAACTTCCGGATCTGCTGTCTTTGCGCCTAAGCTCCGCCCGTTCAGGAACAGCTCGACCTCGCTGCAGTTCGTATATACGCGTACCTCTACCAGCTTGCCCAATTGATCAGGCCAATTCCAGTGCGGCATGAGATGAACGATCGGTTCATCCCTCCATATGGATTGATAGAAATAATAAGAGTCCTTGGCAAACCCGCAGTAGTCAAGAATCCCGAACTGTGACGTGACAGACGGCCATTGGAATGGCGTCGTCTCCCCGCGATAGTCAAACCCCGTCCATACGAACAAGCCGCCTGTAAATCGGTTATTGATAAAATAGCGCCAGCTTTGCTCAGGAGTAGACGTGCCTCCTGCTCCGCCCAAGTTGCCAACGTCCAGCTCTTTGCCAAACATCGTATATTTCGAACCGTAGCTGGAGCAGTGGCCTCCTTCCCGGTCATCCTTATACACTCCTCTTGCGGAGAAAAAGGAAACATTTTCAGTATTCAGCACTTTAGCTTCCGGATGCTCTTTCATCCAATTTCCGATTGAATGGTCACCTGTGACCGACTCGCCGTAATTAGCGCCGTTCACATCCATTTCTATTCCGTCCTGACTGAGGCATGCCACAGTAAGCGGACGAGTAGGATCGATTTTTGCAGCCAGCTCCCGCATACGCTTCAGCATCCTCTTGGCCTGATAGCTGCCGCTGATTTTCTCCTCGTTGCCAAGACTCCACATAAAGATACTCGGATGATTGCGGTCGCGGTACATCATCGATTTCAATTCCTCGAGCTTGATATCTGTACTTTCCATGATCCGGTTCTCATTCATCACAAGCATTCCAAGCCTGTCGCATGCTTCAAGCAATTCCGGTGCCGGGGGATGATGGGCGCAGCGGTAGGCATTGCAGCCCATATCCAGAAGCCGCTTAATTTTGTATTCATGCACACGGTCTGGCAGTGCGATTCCCACACCAGCAAAATCCTGATGATTACAGGTTCCCTTCAGAAGCAGATACTCTCCATTCAGATACAACCCGTCTTGGCGGTATTCTACTGTACGGATGCCGAATACGGTCCGGTAAGTATCGACAATATTGTCTCCTTGAATAATTTCCGTTACAGCCGTGTATAAGTACGGTGTGTCCGGCGACCACAGCTGCGGATCAGCAACTTGAAGCGATTGGGCAATCATTGATTTATCGATTCCATTCGTACGGCTTTCCCTTTCTTCAGTGGCTGCAAGTTGTCCATCGTTATCCAGAATACTCGTCCGGATGCTGTAGTCCATCTGGTGTGAATAAGCATTGCTCACTGTCGTTTCCGCCGTAATTATAGCCTGACCGCCCTCTAAACGCTCAGTTTTGATAAAAGTACCCCATCGCTCCACATGCAAAAAATCATGTTTAGTTAACCACACATGGCGGTATATGCCGCCGCCCTCATACCACCAGCCTTCCTCCCCGCCCGTCGTATCCGTTCGTACAAGGATGACGTTATCCCCTTCATCTTCCCCATACTTCAGGAGGTCTGTAATATCATAGTGAAAGCTCGTATACCCGCTCAAATGATCGCCGACGAAGCACCCGTTCACCCAAACCGAACTGGCGCGCATAACACCGTCAAATTCGATGATGATTTTCTTGCCTTCATCCTCCTGCGGAATTTGAAATACCTTCCGATAGTAACCCGCTCCGTTAGGAAGATACCCCTGAAACGCAGCTCCCTGCTCTTCCTTGTAGGGCTGATCCAATCTCCAATCATGCGGCAGATCGACACTTACCCAGCCTGTCTGCTTGTCCCGGGGAGTGCCCGATCCATAGATTTGAGAAATTTCAAAGTTTGGATCTCCAGTCAATTCGCGTATGAGGTTTTGCGTCATACGGGCTGACTCGCCTATCGCATAGGGCTCATGCTTTTCATCCTCCAGGGCGTTCGTGAGTCCGGCTATCATCCCTGCTTTTTTAACCGTTTTGGCAATTTTGCCAACCTCTCCAAAGTGAAACATCCAGTGTGCATCAAAGTTTTCTCTAGATCTCATGCTCATGCAAAAGCTCCTTTATACCCCATATGTTACTTTTGCGATTTCGCCCATTCATCGAGTTGTTTTTGCTTCTCGCTAACAATAGTGTCACTGCCTGCAGCCTTCAATTTTTCAATAAACTTCGGCAAATTCGTGTTGGGGTCCAGTGCTCCCGACTCCAGGCCAACACGATATTCTGTCAGCACATTATTCACAGCAGCCAGCTCCGTTTTTACTTTCTCAATGTTGAAGCTAAAGCCAAGCGCTTTCGATTTCTTTGCAGTCTTGTTGAACTCATCCATCTTGCTCCAAATATCCGGATCTTCTACTGTCCATGTGTAGGACAGAAACTGGTTGCCGAACATATACGGCGTACCGAAGTTATAACCCAGATTCTGAATATCAACACCTGAAGGATAGTCGATGACATTATCCGATTTTTTCACATAATGCTTACCTTCAATTCCCCAAGTCATCAAGTTGTACAATTGCTTATCGGAATAGAGCAGGTTCAGTAACATCATCGCTCTTGACGGATCCTGCGAGTTTTTCGGAATGGACCACATCATGCCTGTGATCGAATCTGTTGTCGTGTAAGCATCTGTCAAACGGACAGCGATCATCTCTTTGCCGCTTTTTCTGGACGCTTCAATTTCCGAGCCTGGCTTTAGATTCGAGAAGTAGGCGAACGCTTTTCCAGCCTTGACCATCTCGCGGCCATCCTGCTTGCTGGTACCTCCATCCTTAAGCATAAAGCCCTTTTCAAACCAACGGCGAAGAATACTCAGCTGATCTGCGTACTCCTTGGTTTCGTAGAAATCGACAACCTTCAGATTGTTATCGTAATTCGGGAGTACGCCAACTCCCCCGCCCAGTGAGTCATAGGTTATATAACCGGCATTGAAAGGAGCCGTTCCGGGATTTTTCGCAACAAGCGGCACTATATTCGGTTCATTCTCTTTGATTGCTTGGAACACGGCATTCAAATCATCAAGGCTATCAATGTTACTGGAATCGATATTGTATTGATCCAATAAGTCTTTGCGCATCAGTATCCCATAATCGGAAGCAAGGTCTCTTACAGGTGTAACGGCATAAGTCTGGCCATTAATTTGAGAAGCGGCAAGCTGAGCCGGGTCCAACGCTTCCTTAATTCCTTCTCCATACTTATCGAGCAGCTCATCCAGCGGATTCAACTGTCCTTGCGCCGCCAGCAAACTATAATTGAATAAAGAAGAAGTAAACATCAAGTCGATCTTTTCGTTGCCGGTAAGCATCAGATTAGTTTGCTGCTGCCAAGCGCTCATTGCAATAGGCATCAGCTTGACCGTTGCATTTATTTTCGCTTTCGTAATTTTGTTCATTTCATCTTGCACTTCCAGCATATCCTTCTGATCATTACCGAAGAATGCTACCGTCAATTCATAAGGAGCCAGGCCATTGCCATCTGATGAATTGCCCGCTTCCTCCGTATCCTTTTTCGAACCGCAGCCCGCCAGCACCATCGATAAAGCAATTACTGTCGTCAGCATGGCTAGTACCATTTTTCTTCCTGGTTTGTTCCCTCTCATCCTTAAAGCCTCCCATGATTGTCTAATTTATTTATGCTCAACCAGTCTAAGACTGAATGCAGCTAACCTTTTACTGCGCCAACAGTGAGTCCCTTGACAAAGTATTTTTGAAAAAACGGATAAGCCACTAGAATCGGTATAATCCCGATTACTGCCATGGCCATTCGTACGGTTTCCATCGGAGCGCTTGCCGCCGCATCGCCTTGAATATTTCCAAAATTGCTGCTTGCCAAATATTGAATATCGAGCAAAATCCGGTTCAAAAGGTTTTGCAGACTGAACAGCTTGCTGTCCGTGACATAGATCATGCCGTTAAACCAGTCATTCCAATAATGAATGGTCTGGAATAGGGCTACCGTCGCAAGAATAGGGAGGGAAAGCGGCAGTACGATCTTCATAAATGTTCCGAACTCTCCCGCTCCGTCTATTTTGGCTGACTCAACAACGGGTTCAGGAATCGATGTGACAAAAAAGGTTCGCATCAGCATGACGTAGAAAGCGTTCATCAGCAGCCCTGGAATAATAAGCGCCCAAATTGTATTTTTCAGATCGAACACTTGTGTATAGACCAAATAGGATGGGACTAGTCCTCCGTTGAACAGCATGGTGAAGAAAACGAAAAAGGACCAGAAATTACGCCAAGGCAGCTCTTTTCTTGATAATGGATAAGACAATAACGCGGTTATGATCAGGCTGCAGATCGTTCCTGCTGCCGTGATTATGAGGGTGATGCCATAAGCATGCAGGATTCTCCCGGCGTCCTGCATCAAGTAAGCATAGGCTGAGAAGCTGATCTTCTCCGGGAACAATGAATAGCCATGGTGGAATAGTGATTGCTCATCGGTGATGGATGCTGTGAACAGCAGGACAAAGGGCAGGATGCACGAGCAGGCGATCACAGCTAAGATGAGATTAATGCCCCATTGCCACAGCAAATTTTTCGTTTTCAATTCATTCGCCCCTTCCTTTAGAACAATGCGTTATCACGGTTTATTTTCTTAACGACATAGTTAGAGATAAAGACGAGCAGGAATCCAACGAAGGACTGATACAGCCCGGCTGCCGAAGACATGCCAACATCACCAAGCGTCATCAAGGCACGGTATACATAAGTGTCAATGACATTAGTCGTCGATTGCAGCGCCCCGGTATTCAACGGCACTTGGTAGAACAAGCCGAAATCCGAGTAAAAGATACGTCCGATTTGCAGCAAAGTCATTACTGTAATGACAGGCATCAGCAGCGGAAAAGTAATGCTCTTGATCTGCTTCCATTTTCCTGCTCCATCTATCGTTGCAGCCTCGTAATACTCTTGATCGATGCCTATGATTGCTGCAAGGTAGATCACGCACAGATAACCGGCGCTCTTCCAGATGTGTACGATTGTCAGGATGTAAGGCCAGTATTTCGCTTCGCTATACCAAGAGATTTCTGATAGGCCAAGCATTGGCAGGATCGTTTTGTTAAGCAGTCCGCTATCCATACTAAATACTGCAAAGACCAGGTAGCCGATAATGACCATGGAAATGAGGTAAGGCAGCAAAATAACGCTTTGATAAAAACGTGATAAGAACCGCTTCTTCACCTCATTAAGCAAAATGGCGAGCCCTACCGCGATGAACAGATTGAGCACAATGAACACAACATTGTACAGGATAGTGTTTCTCGTAATGATGAAAGCATCTGTGGTCTTGAACAGATATTCAAAGTTTTTCAGTCCGATCCAATCGCTCCCGAATATACCCTTCGTATAGTTGAAATCTTTAAACGCAATAATGACTCCAAACATCGGCAAATAATTATTGATAACAAGATAAATGATTCCTGGCAACATCATTAGAAGCAGCACACCAGACTTCCTGAATGTCTTGTTTCTCTTCCTTGTAGTTGACTGTGTCATGCCGCGTACCCTCTCCAAACCCTTAAAGTTGTTTTGCCTAAACACCAACTATTTACCATAAGTTTATAAGTGTTTACCACTAGTAAACACCTTTAGTATAGGATTGAATTGTCATTGCATCGTCAACATGGGGTAAAGAAATTATTAATTTCCGGATTGCTGAATTGTGACAGTAAAGCTGCAGATAAGCTGGAAAATAAAAAGAAGATGCCCCTCTCCCTCAGAGATGAGCATCTTCTTTTTGATTGTATCGTCATCCTAATGATGACACACTTATGCTTTAACATAAGCCAAGATCATATGGACCATCTGATCCAACACGATAGCCGGATCAATCGTCTGATCCAGATGCAGCAGCTTCCCTCTCAAGGTCATACGCTGCTCGGTAGCATTGACCACATTGCTAAGCGTGTAGCCCAATACTTTGACATCGATATCTTTACGAATGGAGCCGTCTTCAACACCTTCCTGCAGAAGCATCAGAAACGGGTGCGGCACGCTGCGCAAAAACGTCCGATACCTGCTCTCCAGCTCAGGAGTCGGATAATTTTCTTGATACAGCATATCGAACATCGCAATAAATTTGATCGTGTCCGCATTGTCCAGCGAGCCGCGAACAGTTTCCTCTAACAAAAATTGAAGCTTCTCGTAGCCGTTCTTTCCCTGAAGGGTCGTCTGTTCCATTCGTATTACCCACGCACTCAAAATATCAATTTCCACTTCAAAAATAATTTCTTCAAGGGAACGGAAATATTTATAGAGCGTTACCTTGCTTATCCCGCAAGCCTCCACAACGTCCTTAAGCGTAACCGAGGTTAGCCCTCGTTCAATAAACAGCCGCTTCGCGACCTCTTTAATATCCTCGCGCCGCTGGTTTCTATGCTGCTCCAGCTGCTCCTTCCACTTCGTCTCCATTTCATACCTCCTTTCTCCTGCTAAAATTATTCGATTACAGCTTATTGAAATACTCCGAGTGTTACAGCTTTGCATCCCATCGATTACAGAACGGATCGATAGGACTTATGCCTTTAAATTCAGATCGTCCCAGCAATTTGTCAACGACGGCCAATAGGGTCGCTTCATTTCCCGAATAAGCATTAATATATACGGGTATCCGCGGAATATCGAGCAAATGATAAGGGTTAGCCAAAGAAACAAACACCGTCGGCAGTTCTCTCACAAACCAAGGGACATTAGCTGCAATAAGCGGCTCCCATTGAATCCGTACTGTCGTCTGATTGCTTACCGTTTCGAAATTGGCTATATAGAGTACAAGGTCATATTGTTCACGGAGCTTTCCGACGCCTTCGAACAAAACTTTAAAGTCAATTTGTTTGGAATCAAACTTTGTGACGATGAAGCCTTCTTCTTGCAGCCGGGAAGACACAATATCGGAAAGCGAGTGGTTCCCGTATCCCTTGTCTTTGCCAATAAAATGAAGCAGGATCCGTTTATGGGTATCGGCTGCAATAGGCAATATCTGTTGATTATCCTTGACTAGCGTTATGGATTGATCCGCACATGCCTCTGCCCACTGACGATGCTCCTCACAATGCAGCAGCTGTGAAAGCTCATCCGGTTGCGGGACTAACGTTCCTGCGCTCTGCTGCTTGTGCAGGCCAAGAGATGCCTTTAGCGCTAATATTCGGGTAACCGCTTCATCCAGCCTCTCTATCGTCAGTATTCCGTTTTCGATCCCTTTCAACATGAAGGAGAAGTCTTCCTGAATGTCCTTGTTGAATAAAAACATATCGCAGCCGGAGGCGATCGCTTTCGGTACGGCAATTTCCCTTTTTTCAGCCATCATGAAACCAGCCATCAGCGTAGCGTCCGTTACGACCAGTCCATTAAAACCTAATTGGCCTCGCAGCAGCTCGTTAATCAATTCAGGAGCCAAGGTTGCAGGCATTATGTTCTCATCCGGCAGCCCGGGGATAAGCTTCCTTGAATAAGAGGGCAGCATAATATGGCTAGCCATCACGGTATCGGCACCCGACTCGATCAGTTCCCGAAACACCTTCCCATAAGTCGAATCCCACTCATCTGCGGACAAATCATTCGATGTCGTCAATAAATGCTGGTCCCGCTCATCTATGCCATCCCCTGGAAAGTGCTTAATAGACACTGCCAGCCCGCTTTCCTGCATTCCGGCCGTGAATGCCTTCGCCATCCTGGCTACGCGGTCCGGATTCGATCCAAATGTCCGGACATTCGTAATCGGATTACGGAAATTGAAGTCAATGTCAACAACCGGTGCAAACGCCCAATTGCAACCGATAGCCCTGCCCTCTCTGCCTGCAACGAGCCCTAGCTTATAAGCCATATCTTCATTATCTGTTGCCGCGACCTGCAGGGGATTACCGAAATAGGTGCCATCCGCAACAATTTCATTCCCGCCAGCCTCGAGATTAGCGGCCAGCAGCAGAGGAACTTTCGTAATTTCCTGTACGAATCGATGAGAGGCCTGAACCTGCTCTCCTGCCCCCATCCGAAACATCATTCCGCCTGGCTGGACGGATTCAATTAATGCTCTCAGCTGATCACGTTCATCCGTCCATCCGATCAGACAAAATAGCTGTCCGATCTTTTCTTTAACATCCATAGCTGCTAAAGCAGTATGCACCCATTCTATATCTTCATGCCGCAAATTAAACGGCTTTGCCTTCAAGTTTACCACGTTATCCTCCTTTTTGCTCATTCCAAGCACATGTTTTGCAAGGCTTCTCTGCTCTTCACTGTTAAGGCAAATTCCACAGCTAAATAGGTTTCATAATCTCTAAACTTGTCCTTAATAGATCTGAATACAGCCTCCAAATACTCCTCTTTGATGCCGAGCATCTGTTCAATATTGTGCAGTTCTGCATCACTGGCATGTCCAGCAAGCTGATGCATAATATCGTTATGCGTCTCTTTCATAATTTCATTGGTAAGCAAATAATCTTCCATAATGACAGCCTCTGAAACGCCTAATGCCATCAGAATAAGGGCAGAGCCAACTCCTGTTCGATCCTTGCCCGCCGTACAATGCTGCAGTAGAGCTAAATTGTCCGTATGCTGAACCATTTCCATTAGGCGCCTGTAGGCTGGATTGTCGATGGGCAGCTTCTCATATAAATCCATCATCATCGTATCCGTCCGGTATTGTTTAAAAAAACCTTGTTTGAGTAAAGCGATGATAAAATGATCCTGGTGATCCTCTTTGGCTCCGTGTTCCTCCGGCATATTTAATAAAGACAGGCCGCCTGAACCAATAGCTTGCACATGCAATTGGTTCACCCCTGGAAAAATAGGGTCCGGTTTTTTTAGCACCTCATAATCGCTTCTGTAGTCAAAGATCGTTTTAATATTCAAGCTTTTGAAGTGTTCCTTATCTTGCTCAGTCAATCCGGACAATTCATCCGAACGAAAGAAAAGCCCTTGTTTCACTTTTCGGCCATCTGCCGTTCGACAGCCTCCCAAATCACGGAAATTACGAGCCCCTTGAAAAGAAATTAATTGCTGCATGCTCTCACCCCTCTATGATGTATAACCCAACATGGGCTCCTGCCAAAAACAACGGATTTACTATCAATAAATCTCTATTTACTCCTAGTAAACTCATTTGAGTATAGATAAGAATTGTTAAGCAATGATTAACTGCAAGTAAAGAAATTATCAATTAGAAAAGGATTCAGATCATTTAAGGCCTAGATGAATTGTTCCTTAAGAGCTGTACTACGAATCGTTCACGTCTTATTTCAGAAAAAAAAAGAATGACAGACCGCTTAACGGTCTATCATTCTAAACACTTAGGGAGCTATATGGAAAAGCACTTGATATCCCCGCTTCTGTACCTCAATCCTCTTTGCTGTACATGCTCTGATCCTGCAATCGGATCAGTACTTTGCCGAAACGGCCGCCAGTCTGAACAGCTACCTGCCCTGACGGATACGTTTGCTCCAAATAGCTGGATACCATCTGAACAGTGCGTTCATCCGCAGGCAGCCCGTAATGACCAAGCAAAGTCATCACTTCTTGCAGCGCCGCTTCAAGCGTAACTTCTTTCGTTTGCATCTCCCGTGTTACAAGAGACTCGTACGAATAGCCCTTCAGATAGAGCAAATGGAGTAAATAGCCCATTTCAAGCGGCTTCTTTTTGAATGGCTGACCCGTCGTGACGAGCGGCCAAATCTCTTCCAATAAACTATGCTCGTTGTGAGTCACCGGCATACTGATATAACAATACTCCTTGGCGCTAAAAAGCACCTTCTCCACGCTCTCCCAATCATGTATGACGGGGCACATCGATACGAACACCAGATCAAAGGCCTCTCTCCAGCCTTTGCTTTCAACATCAATATGCTCAAACGGTTCATGTACGATGCTCACTTGACCATCAGCGAATTTGGCCGTGTTTTCTTTCAGCAGCTCAACAAGCGGAGGAGAAGACTCTAAGGCGGTAACCCGGGCTCCCCGCTCTGCAAAAGGTACTGTAAATACGCCCGATGCGGCGCCAATATCCAGTACAGCGGCATTTTCAAAACGAACTCCTTGACCTTCAAGCCAGTTAATAATCCGTTTGCTCCGTTTTTTGCCCTCTTCATTAAACGACTGCTCGTTGAATATCTTCGCCTTTGGGTCAAAGGAACGGGAAGGATCGATTCCTGCCCGCTGCATCTTTTTCACCACAGTGTCGCTCTCCTCTTTCCATGCTTTTTCCCAGACCGCTTCATTATAAAAATCATTCATATCTATTCCACTCCTCGTTCTATTATAATTTAATCAGATCTATAATATCTATAATTAAACAAGAAGAAGCATATTGCTTACTTCTTATTCTTATCATGAGTGCATTTCCGTTTTAGAGCTTCATCAATAACCGTCTGAATCGTGTGCGCCTGCAGATACTGGTGAAGCTGCTGTTCCGCGCCATACATAACCTTCTCAACCAGACATTCGCTTCCGCCTTTGCGTTCCTGCTCACCCTGCTCCGTTAACAGCTGATGCTGCTTAGAATTCGTATTCGAGCATTCGAACATCTGCTGCCTGCCTTCAATGACTTGAATCACATCGAGGAAAGTGATCTGCTCCGCCGGCTTAGCCAGCTCATAACCGCCATTCACCCCGGGCACCGCACGTACAATTCCATCCTGCCTCAGCTTGGACATGATTTTGGACAAATAGCTTTCTGAGACGCCAAGCGACACAGCTAGCTCTTTGATCCCTACGTTATTATGACGTTCCGAATTGCCCAAATGAAGTAAGGCATGCAGAGCGTAATCTGTACTTTTGGAGAATTGTATATTTCTCTCCTCCCTCCTATTAATTACAGACCTATATTGTCCATAATAAATGATTTGACCGTAAAATGCAATGTCCTTAGGACTGCCAATAGTATGCCAGCCACTCAGCAGCGTTGACAGTAAAATCAAAAATGAATATAATGGTCACGACAACTATAATCATGTCTACTATTAAGGAGGAATCCCTTGGAATTAGAAAAATATATTGGCGTCAATGTTCAACGAGCAGCGCTAAAGCTAAACAACTATTATCAAAAGGTAGTCAATCCATTTGATATTACAGTGGAGCAGTGGGAGATCCTGGTCGTCCTGTGGGAGAAAGAAGGGATTACCCAAAAGGAGCTTGCCGAGAGACTGTATAAGGATCAGACTAACGTTGCGAGAATGTTGTTCAAATTGGAGAAAAAGGGCTTTATTTACCGGGTCGTTCATGAAACGGATCGAAGGTCTTTACGCGTTTATTTAACACCCAAAGGCAGCGATATTAAAGACGAAATTCTTGCTCCATCCATGGAGGCCTATGAGAAAACCGTTAAAGGTTTGTCGGAAGAGGAAGTAGAGACGTTTAGAAGAGTGCTCTCTGTCATGTTCAATAACGTGAAAGACCTATAATCGGAAATCGGTGAGAGGAGCAGTCGTATGCACTTCAAATTAGAGGAAGCGATAGAAGTTCTCGAGCGCACGCCACGAACATTGGAATTCTTTTTATCAGGTATATCTGATGGGTGGCTGCACTGCAACGAAGGTACAGGAACCTGGAATGTCCGTGAAGTCATTGAGCACCTGATTGAAGGTGAGAAAAATAACTGGATGCCTCGGCTAACGTTTATTCTGCAGGAAGGTGAAAGCAAGCCCTTCCCTTCATTCGACCGGTACTCTCACTTGAGTCAAAAATCTGAAACAACAATTGAAGATGACTTGCTCGAATTCAAAACGCTGCGAGAACAAAATCTAACGGCACTTAAAGAACAGCTTAATCCTGAAATCCATTTGGAACAAACCGGCTCGCATCCCGCATTTGGTGTCGTCAAGGTCAAGGAATTAATCGCTACATGGGCCGTTCATGATTTAACGCACATCGCTCAGATCGTTCGGGTAATGGCAAAAAGATACGGTAGCGATGTAGGTCCGTGGAGCGAATATTTAGGTATTCTAAAATAAACCATCAGCATTGGATTCATAGTGGAATGAATCCATGCGATATATAGTTGTCATGTCTATTATAATCAAGACATGTTATTCTATAATTTCGGAATGGCATGTCTAGCCATTAGGTATATACTTGCTACGACAATTAATGATGTAGCAACGAAAAGGAGAAAAGTAACATGGATTCAACTGAAAAAGAAATTGGCATATTTGATGCACCCTATAGAGCCTTAACGATAGGAATTATTCTTGCCGTCACTACAGTTGCCTTTGAAGGATTAGCGATTACTACAATTGCTCCGAGTCTCGCGCAAAAATTGCAGGGCATTCATCTATACGGCTGGATATTTAGCGCCTTCCTGCTAGCGCAAATCGTCGGAACAATGGTTACCGGACAACGGATCAACAAAAGAGGCGTGTTTGCATCATTTGTCACTTCGATTCTCTTTTTCGTCATCGGGATCGTTGTTGCCGCTCTTTCCGTCAATATGATAATGTTAATTGCCGGAAGACTGCTGCAAGGTTTTGGCGCAGGTGCCATCATCACCTGTGTATACTTCAGCATTACGGCAGGTTATCCCGACCGATTGAGAACGAAGATACTTGCCATGTTTTCAAGCGCGTATATTTTGCCTGCATTAGTTGGTCCATATATCGCTGGACTGTTAGCCGAATATATCTCCTGGAGATTTGTATTCTGGTTTGTACTGCCTTTCATTGGCTTGGCCGTAATCCTTACGTTACCCGCTTTCCGCAATTTCAAAACCGAGGAAGTATCGGAATCAAAGAACAGCCGTAAAGAAGGTTATGCCATATTACTGGCCGTTGGAACAGGATTATTGCTGGCTGGACTTAGCTCTATAACGAGCTGGAAAGGAATGGCGCTAACAGTGGCGGGATTGCTTATTATGATTCTGCCATTGCGGAAGCTGCTGCCAGCCGGCACTTTTACGGCACGGAGAGGGTTGCCCGCAACGATAATCTCAAGAGGTTTGTTTGTCGCTTGCTATAATGCAACCGAAAGCTATGTCGTCCTTGCATTGACAGATGTCAAAAAATTGCCTGCTGACCTAGCAGGTTTAATCGTAGCTGCCGGCGCATTAAGCTGGTCTGCCGCGGCTTGGCTCCAATCCAAGCTTGATGCCAAGGATCATGGCACAGGCCGGAATAAACGGGTTACAGCCGGAATTGGATTGATGGTCATTGGTGTTATTGCAGTTATGCTGGCTGTCAGTCTCCCTGAAGGCGGAATTGTTTACGCAGTTATCTCGCAAATCTTCACCGGCTTTGGCATTGGCCTGGCTCATCCAACCACAGGAGCTATTGCCTTACAGCAAGCGAATAAAGGAGAAGAAGGAAACATATCCGCCAGCCTCCAATTTACAGACGCCTTCAGTCCGGGGTTAAGCATCGGGATCGGCGGGGCTTTCATCGCAATTAGCCAAACCATGAATTGGGGCTTGTTAACCGGCATTGTGCTCGCTATATCCCTTCAGTTGCTCTTCGTTATCGTGAGCTTGATAATGTCCTTACGTATTAAGAAAGGGAATTCTGCACCTCAAGCGTGAATGGACTAAATCTAATCTGATTACTCAACAGAAAAACCGTTGAACTTATGTCCAACGGTTTTTCTTCATTTTACATAGAGTTTATTGCAAATCAAAGGCAGTGAGTACATCGTCGATTTTCATACTGTCTGCTGTAGGTCCGTTCAGCGTCCAATTTTGTATCGCCATGAATCAAGTTTTTAAGTAATAAATAATAAGCTTATTAAAAACAAAAAAAGCTCATCGGATACATATCCAATGAACTTCTAGTTGATTAATCTGGTGCCGGTGAAGGGACTCGAACCCCCACGGTTTCCCTCACGATTTTGAGTCGCGCGCGTCTGCCATTCCGCCACACCGGCATTTTGTAAAGATGGCGCGGCCTAAGAGATTCGAACTCCTGACCTTTTGATTCGTAGTCAAACGCTCTATCCAGCTGAGCTAAGGCCGCAAAATACTTATTAAATTGTGGAGGCGCCACCCAGACTCGAACTGGGGGTAGAGCTTTTGCAGAGCTCTGCCTTACCACTTGGCTATGGCGCCATATAAATGGAGCGGAAGACGGGAATCGAACCCGCGACCCTCGCCTTGGCAAGGCGATGCTCTACCGCTGAGCCACTTCCGCAAAACAATGGCTGGGGATTCAGGGATCGAACCTGAGAATGACGGAGTCAAAGTCCGTTGCCTTACCGCTTGGCTAATCCCCAATGTCAATTAAAATATGGGGCGGACGAGGGGAATTGAACCCCCGAATGTCGGATCCACAAACCGATGCGTTAACCACTTCGCCACGACCGCCATGTTCATATTCAATTGGCAGGGGCAGCAGGAATTGAACCCACACCAAAGGTTTTGGAGACCTTTGTTCTACCTTTAAACTATGCCCCTAGGTTGTGGTGGAGGGCGATGGATTCGAACCACCGAACTCGAAGAGAGCAGATTTACAGTCTGCCGTGTTTAGCCACTTCACTAGCCCTCCACAACATGGTGCCGGCGATAGGAGTCGAACCCACGACCTACTGATTACAAGTCAGTTGCTCTACCAACTGAGCTACACCGGCATATTCATTTGTTAAAAATGGTGGCTCGGGACGGAATCGAACCGCCGACACGAGGATTTTCAGTCCTCTGCTCTACCGACTGAGCTACCGAGCCAGATGTTTGTGTTAATGGCGGAGCTGACGGGATTCGAACCCGCGGTCTCCTGCGTGACAGGCAGGCATGTTAGGCCTCTACACCACAGCTCCACATCATTGTCGGACACACATTGGTAAAGTTTTGGTTGCGGGGGCAGGATTTGAACCTGCGGCCTTCGGGTTATGAGCCCGACGAGCTACCGGGCTGCTCCACCCCGCGTCGTTCAAAAAAAGTATTTATGGTGGAGGCTGAGGGGATCGAACCCCCGACCCTCTGCTTGTAAGGCAGATGCTCTCCCAGCTGAGCTAAGCCTCCATATCGCTTGAGCGACCTTTATAATATACCATATTCAGGTCAACTTTGCAATACTTTTTTAGGTTAAAGTTTAGAAATTGTAAATGGTGACCCGTAGGGGATTCGAACCCCTGTTACCTCCGTGAAAGGGAGGTGTCTTAACCCCTTGACCAACGGGCCTAAAAGTTTTGCGAAGTAAAATCTTACTTCGTAAGCAAAAGATAATTATGGCAGAGAGGAAGGGATTCGAACCCTCGAGACCCGGTTAGAGCCTACACGATTTCCAATCGTGCTCCTTCGACCACTCGGACACCTCTCTATATGGCTCCCCGAACAGGACTCGAACCTGTGACAACTCGATTAACAGTCGAGTGCTCTACCAACTGAGCTATCAGGGAATATGATTCAAAGCTTTGCGCCTTG
>NZ_CBVJ010000081.1 GCF_000513275.1 Paenibacillus gorillae
ATTATACGAGCTTTCAAACGACCGATTAAATCGGTTATTTGAAACTCGAGGATGTTGATTGCTCATTACTTGTTTTATCGCTTTTCTATTAATTCGTTAGAATTAACAGGGCAGTTTTGCTCGTTGTTCAGTTTTCAAAGAACAATTTCTTTTGTGACAACGGAAGTTATCTTACCACATCCGTGATCTCGATGCAAGCTTTTTTTTCGAAAGTTTCAAGCCGTTCAGCTTGTCCCTCTCTCTTCGCTTACTTCGCCAACCGCATCTCTCTCGGCCGGAATTAGAATATACCATAGACTATTAATAGATTGCAAGTCTTTTTTATAAATAAGTTATAAATGCTAGATTTCAATATTTATCACTACTATATTAAATGCAAAGAGCCCATCATTCAGATGCCCCAGGCTCGCTCTTTGCCTATTAAAACGCTTCTACTATTTTAACCATAATCATTTGTACTTTCATTTACCAAGTCGACAACACTGCTTCACGCATGAGGCGCAAGCTAAAATTTATGTCGCTCTGCCAGCAGGAGGCTCCCATCTCATCTCCGTATAAATCTCATCTGCCATCGTTTCCTTGAAACCCAGCTTTCCGTACAGCTTGCGCGCCAGCACGTTGGCATTATCGACATGCAGCATTACCGGAAGCCCAAGCTGAGCCGCTTTCTGCTGCAGCTCCAGCAGTACCGCCGATCCGACGCCTTTGCCCCTAGCTTCCGGCAGCAATGCGATATCGATCAGAACGATAGACTCGCTGCCGTAATAGACCTGCAACGAACCAATCGGTTTATCTGCTGCATAAATAACCCGGCACACCGCATCTGGATAAGCAGCCGAATACGACGCTTGGCGGGCCCGATGCTGCATTTGTAAAAACAGCTCTATTTCTCGGGTGCCAAACCCCCATTCCGCTACTTCATTTCGCCGAGTGCCAGCATAAACTTCATATAAAAAAGTCTCGTCTTCAGCAGTTGCGGAACGCTGATTCATTAATGGCCCCCTCTATCAAAATCTAATGACAATATCCGACGCTGAACGCTAAAAAAAATACAATCTAATAGTACATCGAATATTAGCCTTTTTACACCATTTTTTCATAAAAAACGTTCATACAATGCCTCATTAATGCTAGAGAGCACTCCTATTGAATCGGTCAAATTTGGAGGATCATCATAAATTACAAAAAAAGAAGCTTTCGCCGCTCCCGCAACTGGCCTCGCCCCTCGATCGGCAAAGCCTAGGCTTCGACAGCCAAGTGCCCGAACAATTGCCGTTTTACGAAAAGTCTAAGCAATGAAGGCAACACCGCTACAATCGGGCGTATATTTGCGCATGACCGGGCTCTGGTCTCTTTTTATGCTTAAATAAGTGATAATCCGCACAAAATAACCCGTCACGCTGTTTATTTTTAACAGTGAGATTTTCACAGCTCCCACCACTACTTTAATACCCGAAAGGCGGTGAACCACAATGGCAAAACAGCAAGGTCACGGAAACAAAAATACGACAACGAAGTCATCCGACAAAAAAGGCAACGCGTCTGGCAACAACCACTAAGGCAGGTTCTCAGATAAAAGCATGAAATAAAAAAAACCCGTCGCTATCTCGTTGCCGAGTGCGACGGGTGTCTCCCATTTCGTTGTAAACCTATTATCTGGTTTTTTTCGCTTTCGCTTTGGCTTTAGCCTTTGCTTTTACTTTCGAAACGCCAGCATATCTGCTTCTGCTGCTATTATGGCTGCGACTGCGGTTATGGCTTTGGCTGCGTCGACTTCCCTCGTTCGAAGCTTCTTCATTATGATAGCAATACTCATAGAGATGTTTCTCGCATGGAACACAATGGTGACGGTTCACGACATTGACGCGATGAACAACTTCGACGATTTGCGGATGAAAGATGTCATTAAATACCGTTACTGGCGGATCATAAACCCGGACGGTAGGACAAAACGGATCGCAAGGATGACAAGACATTTGGTAGGCTCCTTTCCAATTGGTCTAATATAGTATATGGAGAAGGGCCATGCCTTGCTTGTGTAATAGCCTTGCGAGATAGTTGTTACTAGCAGTTATCTGTTATCTATTTTTTCAGGATAGAGATCATGATTGAACAGCCGTTGCTCAGCCAATTGCTCATACTTTGTTCCAGGCTTGCCATAATTGCAGTACGGATCGATTGAAATGCCGCCTCGCGGCGTAAATTTGCCCCAGACTTCAATATAACGCGGCTGCATGAGCGCAATCAGATCGTTCATAATAATGTTCATGCAGTCCTCATGGAAGTCGCCATGGTTCCGGAAGCTGAACAGATAGAGTTTGAGCGACTTGCTCTCTACCATCCGCTGATCGGGAATGTAAGAAATATAAATCGTTGCAAAATCCGGCTGCCCTGTCATCGGACATAGACTCGTAAATTCCGGACAATTAAATTTTACGAAATAATCGCGATACGGATGTTTGTTGTCAAAAGCCTCCAATACCGCAGGCTCATATTGCGATGGATATTTAGTTCCTTGGTTGCCCAGCAGGCTGATCCCCTGCAGCTCTTCTTCTTTTCTTCCTGACATCGTCATGTCCCTCACTCTCTCTTTTTTCCGGCTATACGCCGCGTTTATTTCCCCAAATCCAAGCATGTAGCTGCGGCAGTACCCGTACTGCCGACAAATCATCTCGACTCATCACTTGCTCGACAAGACGCTCATAATTGTTGGTCAGCTTGCTTAGCATGATGCTGTTGTCAGTCTCCGTTAAGTCGTCATTACCCGATTGTAAGAAAAACGCCGTGTCCGGATAACGCCGATGAACGGCAGAAGCGTATTCCAGATCATTCTCGTCAAATACGACAACTTTCAAGCTGTATAAACGTTCTGCTGCTCGTAATCTTCCAACAATATCATCCAATACGGTCCAATCTGTCAGCATGCCTGAGCTTGGCGGCTTAGGCGACAGTGTTACTTCATCTATAGCGAGAAGCCAATTCTGCCAGCGGCTTCCTTGCGTTTCTACAGCAATCCGTATTCCTTCGACCTGCAGCAGCTCTACCAGTACATCCATATTGGCCAGTAGGGCGGGATTACCGCCGGAAAGTGTAACATGGGAAAAACCTTTCCCTCCAATATTCCGCAGCTCAGTCCATATCTCGGAAGCCGTCATCATGCGAATAGAGTCTTTTCCAGTACCGTCCCAGGTAAAAGCGGAATCGCACCAGGAGCAGCTGTAATCACAGCCTGCCGTTCGAACGAACATCGTTTTTTGTCCAATAACCATACCTTCGCCTTGTACGGTAGGTCCAAAAATCTCCATGACCGGTAAACGTTTCTCAATCATGGTCTGCCGCCCTTCTAGGACGGTATACCACATAGCTCGTAGGCGTCTCACGCAAATAAACCTGAATGCATCTAGGACGGTTAGGCCGTCCATCCAAATAAGTTTGCACGAGTTCAGCGATCGTCCGCGCGACTACTTCTGTCGTAGGAAACCGTGCAGAGCCGGTATCATTCGAATGTCCCGAGGACAAGGCTGGACCAAACAGCTCAGTATGTTCATTTAGGCAGCCATGATCAAACCGGTCATGAATAAGCTTTTTTATATCGGAAAAATTGACGAGAAAACCGGACTCATCCAGCTCATCGCCGGCTATCGTCACATTAACGAAATACGTGTGTCCATGCAATCGTGCGCATTTGCCCGCTTCTTCCGTCGGAATATAATGGGCTGCTGCAAAATGCATATCTTTATTCAATTCATAGCAATAGTCATGCGGCGTCTGCGGATAGATTTGCTGCATCATCGCTGCTCACCCTGGCTTCCCGCTCCGGCCAAATAACGTTCCAACCCCTGCCTGCGCAGCTTGCAGGCCGGACATTCCCCGCAGCCATCAGCAATGACGCCATTATAGCAGGTTAGTGTCTTCTCTCTTACGAAGCCGAAAGCGCCAAGCTCGGCTGCAAGTTCCCACGTCTGCGCCTTATCCAGCCACATCAGCGGTGTCTCGATGACAAAGGGATAATCCATCGACAGATTGAGCGTGACGTTCAATGATTTGATGAACACGTCGCGGCAATCCGGATACCCGCTGAAATCCGTCTCGCAGACACCCGTAACGATCGAATGAGCGCCGATGCCTTTTGCCAGCACCGCTGCAAAGGACAGAAACAACAGATTTCTTCCGTCTACAAAGGTGTTCGGCAATTCACCGTCCTTTTGCTCGATCTCCATGTCTGGCCTCGTCAATG
This sequence comes from Paenibacillus gorillae, assembly GCF_000513275.1. Classification (GTDB taxonomy): domain Bacteria; phylum Bacillota; class Bacilli; order Paenibacillales; family Paenibacillaceae; genus Pristimantibacillus; species Pristimantibacillus gorillae. The sequence continues at coordinate 4,238 of NZ_CBVJ010000081.1, forward strand.
CGTTCGGGGTTAACTGCCCAAGCAGTGACATATCGAGCACATGATGACGCACGCCCAGCTCCTCAGCAATTTGCGCTGCACATTCCAGTTCAAGCGCATGGCGTTGACCATAGTTGAATGTGACAGCCTCCACTTCCTCATAGCGCTGCAGCGCCCAGAACAGACATGTCGTGCTGTCCTGCCCGCCGCTGAATACGACGACGGCCTTGCCTTGCTTTGTTTGATACATTGTTAATCTCCTCCCTGATGAGAGAGAGATTCCTCGAACTAGATATTTGTCCATAAAATGGAATAAACAGAATCTAAGGAGATTCTGTTTATTCCTTAGTTTTTTATAGAGGGAGTTCGCGAACCTCTCCTGGAGCGGTCGGACGAGTTGTCCGGCTGCTTCAGTATTTATTCATTTATACCTATCGTACTATAGCATAGCTGTCTTTTATGAACAAGGTTCGAAATACTGGGCGAAAGCCTAGTCAAACTGCGGAGCTGGCTGCTGCTTCAAGTGAGTTACAGCCCTTTCCAGACCTTGCTACTTACCCAAGACAGTTCTGCGGGATTGGCGCTCATTACGCGGATTCGGTACAGCCTGCCATTCTTGCTTCCATTACTATATTCGCTCCCGCTCTATAAAATGGATAAAAGCTGCAAAAAGTCAGTCTGCACTCGAATCCGCTCCATTTGCTCCCTAACCGCTGGAACCAATCTCAATGCCGTGATCTGCCATTGAAACATTAAGGGACAGAACAAATAGCTATAGTATCTCAGTTACTCTATTCCCCCTGCCCCTACAAGTAACAAGTAATTTTACAGTTCTCCAACGAAGCTCATTCGCTATTTAGTGAATCCCGCTTCGTTGTACGCATTGGTTTGATGCTGCACCAGTCATTTTGCGAAGCCAGCTTCGTTTTCCGTGAACCTAGGTTCTCCATTAGCGAAAATTGCTTCGCTGTCGCCACGTTTGATAGCCTTAGCCCTCTCATTAGCGAAATTGCCTTCGTTGTTTTGCGAACCTGCTTCGCTGTACAACCAAATGTAACAAAGGTTAGTGAAAAGCACACGAAAACCGCCTTATAGCAGATAAGAGTTACATCGAGCTCTGTGACTATTCTAGGAGCATATTAGTTAAGTGTAGGTGTGTGAGCGAATGGAGCGATTCGAGTTCGGCCTGACTTTTTGCAGCTTCTACCCATTTTCCTATCGCGGAAGCGACTAGGAAATGCGAAGCAAGAATGGCAGGCTGGACCGAATGGCGCAATGC
>NZ_CBVJ010000082.1 GCF_000513275.1 Paenibacillus gorillae
CCTTATGAACCCATTCGTCTTCCGGTATATCGATCGTCTCGCCGGAGAACCGCTGCTCGCGGAACGGGTCTGCGTAATTGTGGAAGCCGTTGCGTTCCCAGAAACCAGGACGGTCTTCCTTCATAAATTCAATGCCGCGAATCCATTTCGCGCTTTTCCAGAAATACAAGTGCGGCACAACGAGCCGAAGCGGCCAGCCATGCTTGTCCGTCAGCGGCTCGCCGTCAAATCGGTGAGCAAGCATAACATTGTCCAGCAGCAAGTCCTCCAGCGGCAAATTCGTTTCGTAGTTCTCATCCGCATGGATCATCACATATTTGGCATCGGCATGGACACCGAGCAGAGGCAGCAAATCGATAAAACGAATGCCTTCCCACTCCGTGTCGAGCTTCGACCAGCGGGTCACACAGTGAATATCGTTCACTTGTTTCGTCTGGGGCAGTGTCATTAGATCCTCAAAGGTAAAGGTCCGCTCCTCCGCCACTTCTCCAAACACACGAAGCGTCCAAGTCGACAAATCGTATTTCGGAACATCACCTTCATGAAGAATTGGAAACCGTTCTGTAATCGTCTGGCCCGACGGCACCCGGTGAGCAATCTCCTGCGCCACCTCAACAACGCGAACCGGCGCTTTTTTCAATCGTTCAGCCTTTTTGTTCATAGTCTATGTCATCCTCCTAGCTTAACGAGAGCTCTCATTCGCTTTACGCGCTTCCTGCATGTAGCTTTTGTCTTTAAAGAAGAACATCGCAACAATAGTAACGAGATAAGGCAGCATCATCGTAAAATGAACCGGAACCGCGAAGCCCTGAAGCCTCGTGCTCAGCGCATCCATCAAGCCGAACAGCATGCTGGAGCCAAGTACGCCAAGCGGACTCGATTGTCCAAGCATCGTAGCAACCAATGCGATGAAGCCGCGGCCAGCCGTCATGCCTTCCGTAAACATCGTAACTTGGCCAAGCGAGAGCTGCGCGCCAGCCAGGGCGCAAAGCACGCCGCACATCAGAATAGCGCCGTATTGAATACGGGTAACTTTGATGCCAAGACTCCGGGCAGCCGTCGGATTTTCACCCGCTGCCAGCAACCGGAATCCAGATACCGACTTGAATAAATAATATTGCAGGACAAACACCAGCACAATCGATAAATAGACGAGCGGCGAATGGCCCGAGACCACATCGCCAAGCCATGGAATATCCTTCAACAGCGGAATATCCCACTTCGGCAATCCAACCATGTCCTTATCGTAGAAAGCGCCTTTTACATTAAAGATAGCCCGCAAAGAGAATGTCGTCAGCCCCGCCGCCAAAAAGTTAAGCGAGATACCGACGACGATAATATTCGCCTTGAGATGAATACTCATATAAGCCATCAGCGCAGAGAACACAGACACGCATACAATTGCGAACAAGACAGCAAGCCATACGTTGCCGGTCAAATGATTGCCGACTATCGCCGAGAAAGCGCCGATCAGAATCAGCCCTTCCAGACCGACGTTAAAAAGTCCGACGCGGGAGCATAATGCGCCGCCTAGCGCCGCCAGCAAAATCGGCGTGACCATACGGAGCGTCGATGCAAACAAGGAGACATCAAACAGTTGGTCCATTGGAAGCCCCCGCTTTCTTTTTCTTCTTCTTGAAATACGAGTACGTAAATCTTGCGGAAATAAATAAAATAAGAACGGCTTGAATAATGCTGGATACTTCAAGAGGAACGCTCGTATTGCGCTCTACGCCCATGCCACCGGTCTGCAGTGCCGCCAGCAGCACCGCAGCAAGCGCAGTACCCAGCGGATTCGATCCCGCAAGCAATGTTGCCATAATCCCGGACCATGCATAGCTTGGAGCGGTTAATGCATTGTCGAGGTACCGGTATTGCGTGCCGAGCACCTCTCCAGCACCTGCCAAACCGGCAAAGCCGCCGCTTGCAAGCATACTGTAGATCATCATCTGGCCCCGTTTGACCCCGCCGTATCCGGCGAAAAGCGGATTTCCGCCCAACATCCGGACTTCATAGCCGCCAACCGTATGGCGCATGAACAGCGCAAGCAATATCGCGCCCGCAGCAGCAAGGATAAAGCCTGCATGCAGGCTCATACCCGGGAACAGCTTCGGCAGCCAAGCGGCCTTATCGATCATAACGGTCTGTGCCATAGCCGCCGAGCCCGATTTATCTTTGAGCGGATAGGAGACGATATAACCGGCAAACAGCACCGCTACATAGTTCAAGAGCAGCGTCGTAATTAACAAATTCATTCTAAATTTGGCGTCAAGCCAGCCTGCAAGAGCAGACCATAAGCCGCCCGCAACAATACCTGCTACTAGTGCGGCAATAAGTCTCAGCCAGCCCGGTCCCGGCAAATAAATGGCTGTAACCGCTGCACTTAGCGCACCCAGCACCATTTGTCCTTCTGAACCCATATTGAAAAATCCGGCGCGGAAAGCAAGCGCAACGCCTAGACCAATCAGTATAATGGGTGTCGCCCGGCTAAGCGTATTGGTGAAGAAGTAAAAGCTGCCGAATGCACCCTTCCACATTTCGCCGTATGTCTCGAATACAGAGCCTCCGACGACTGCGATGGCAATAGCGCCCGCGATCAAGCCGACAATAATGGCCATAAGCGGCTGAAGCAGCGCGCGCGCCGTATTTTTAAGATTATCCAACCGCTTTTCCTCCTGCCATCAATAAGCTGATTTGCTGCTCGGTCGCAGACTCTGCTGACAACTCTCCTACAATTCGGCCTTCATTCATAACAAGAATGCGATCCGAAAGCTTCAATATTTCAGTCAATTCCGAAGATACCAGCAAGATCGCGCCTTGCTCCGCTCTTTTCTTCAACAGCTCGCCATGGATGATTTCCATCGCGCCAACATCCACACCGCGGGTAGGTTCTGCTGCTATGAGAAACGGTGTGTTCTGTGCCAGTTCCCGGGCAACGATCAGCTTCTGTAAATTGCCGCCCGACAGGTTTTGCGCTTTCGTATGAATCGATCCCGTCTTAATGCCGAATTGCTGCACCCAGCCGCTGACCAGCTTGCGGATCGCGGAGCCGCGCAGAATTCCGTTTCGCTGGTATTTGCGATAATGCCCCATTAGACCGTTTTCCATCACGCTTGCCCCTTTGGCAACACCCCATTGATAGCGGTCCTCTGGAATATGCGCCATGCCGCGTTCACGAATCGTCCGAACCGACTGCCCCTTCATACTTTCACCAAGCAGCAGCACATCACCCTCATCCGGATTCAACAAGCCGGACACCGCTTGCAGCAATTCGGACTGCCCGTTGCCCGATATGCCGGCAATGCCGACAATTTCGCCTGCCCGAACATGCAGATTCACATCATTAAGCGCTGGATGTAATTGACCTCCCCGAATGGTCAGCCCTTTAACCTCTAACACCGTCTTCCCCGGATTTGGCGTCTCTCGAATCATTTCGACGAGATCTCTGCCGACCATCAGACGCGACAGCTCTTCGACATTCGTGTCCTCGGCGTTAACCGTTCCCGTCACACGGCCGTCGCGAAGCACGGTAATCCGGTCAGCCACTTCCATAATTTCCTGGAGCTTATGGCTGATGAGAATAAAGCTTTTGCCCTTGGCCGACAGCGCTTTAATCGCAACGAGAAGCTCTTTTACTTCCAGCGGCGTCAAGACAGCTGTTGGTTCATCGAGAATAATAATTTCAGCGCCTTGATGAAGCACTTTCAATATTTCGACCCGCTGTTGCATGCCTAGCGAACAGTCCTCAACCTTCTGCCAAGGATCTACCGGCATCCCGTATTGACGAGCAAGCGCCTCCGTCTGAGCAGCTGCTTCCTTCCGGTCGAAGCCGACAGCCTTAGAGGGCTCCCTGCCGATGACGATATTCTCAGCTACGGTAAAAGACGGAAACAGCATGAAATGCTGATGCACCATGCCGATTTTACTGCGGATTGCATCCGTCGGGCTGCTAAAATGCTTCTCCTCACCCTGAACGGCAATAGAACCGGAGGTTGGCGTTTCCATGCCGTATAAAATACGCATCAGCGTCGTTTTTCCAGCGCCGTTCTCCCCTACAAGCGCATGGATTTCACCCGCGCGCAGCGAGAAGTCGACTTCCCGGTTAGCGGTAACGGTGCCGTAAGACTTTGTTATTTTGTCCAATTGCAGCAGCATAACATCGCTCCTCCCTTTTTTATGTAGGCAACAGGAAACCGGCTGCGTTCAGCAGCCGGCAGTATTTTACTATTTTAACCTACGGAGTTTGTACTACAATTTTACCAGAAATAATATCTTCTGCAATCGCCTTAGCTTTATCCACTGTCTCTTGACCAATAAACGGGCTCAGTGTGGATGTCGTCTCATTCGTAATGAATGTAACGCCTACACCTTTTTCCTTCAAACCGTAGTCAACCGAAGAGAATTCGAAGTTACCGCCAACGAAATCTTTAACTGTCTCGTAAGTTACCGTGTCCGTACCTTTCAATTGCGACAATACGATATGCTCAGGATCGTCAAGCGTACGGTCGATGTCTTGTCCGGAAGCGTACAGGTTTTTCTCTTTCGCCGCTTCGAACACGCCAAGATCGCCTACAGCGGACATGCCGGCTACAAAGTCAGCTTTTTGCGAGTATTGCAGCAATGCGAGTTCTTTCGCTTTCGGCGAATCCACGAAGCTGCCTACATAGTTAACCAGGAATTTAGCATCTGGGTTCGTTGCTTTCAAGCCTTGCTCAAAACCGGAAGTATATTTCTTCAACAGCGGCGTGTCCATAGCTACGACTGCGCCTACAACGTTTGTTTTCGTGGACAGGCCAGCTGCTGCGCCAAGCACATAAGCTGCTTCTTGCTCACGGAATTTTACGCTGCGAACGTTAGGAAGATCAACCGTTGTATCGATAATCGCGAACGGCTTGTCCGGATTTTCTGTAGCGACTTTCGTCAAAGCATCTTCCGCTTGGAAAGTTGCTGTAATGATCAGGTCATAGTTCTCAGCAACAGTAGCGCGCAGGTTTTGCTCAAGCGCTGCAGGGTCTGTCGATTCGATCGTTTTCACTTCAACGCCGAAATCTTTACCTGCTTTTTTCAAACCTTCGTCCATCGTTGCGAAAAACGGGTTAACACCAATTTTTTCAGGAAGCACAAGCGCGATGCGTTTTTTCTTGCCGCCGTCATTGCCTGCTCCAGCGCCATTCTCACCTGTACCTGCGTTGTTGCCTTTGTTATTCGAACCGCATGCGGCAAGCACCGCTACGATTACTAACATGGTTACAACTAATGATAGTGTCTTCTTCATTGATTCAAGTCTCCCCTATTCCTGCTGTATAATTTTTATTTAAAACCATCTTACCACAGTTGTATTGTCGGAATAAATCATTTTATTATGATTTCGACAAAATACCTTCCTATTCTACAGTATTTTGTCGAACTGCGGCTAAAAGAATGCATCATTGCCATCATTTTGTAACAATTGAATGCGTTTTCTCTCTAGGCATACCGTCCAAGGGAACTATTTCTACTCAGTGTCAGGCAATTGCAGCCGAAACAGATGTGAAAGCTGTTTGGCAAGAAAAGCTGGCGTATAGGGCATATCATGCCGGAGCCAGTTAATAATCGTTCCGATAAAGGCGGAAGATCCATACCAAATTGCAATATCGGTAGGCACTCGTGTAGTTGACAGAGTTGTAGACGGCTCTCGATTCTGGGCTCTCTCGGTGATGAGTTTAATCATGAGATTCATCAGATTATCCGTAAAAACCGGAATGCGTTTTGAAGCAAGCAGCACTTTATAAAACTTAGAGTTGTCGGCGATATGCTCGATCAGCTTTTGCATTTTATACATAATGGGCCAGTCCTTGTCTCTGACAGGAATCTGATTTGAAGCGTCATCTAAAATCACTTCAATCTGCTTAATCATTTCGTCTGCTATCTTCTCTACCATATCGGGAATATCCCGGTAATGAAGATAAAAGGTAACACGATTGATTGTTGCACGCTCTGCAATCCGGTTCACCGTTATTTTTTCCAGCTCAATCTCCTGCAGCAAATCGATAAATGCCTCACGGATCAATTGGCGTGTGCGCAGCACTCGCGGATCGGTTCGGGGTGATGTTGTTGACATATAGCCGCTCATATCCTTTCCCCACAGCTTCTCTATACGACATTTAAGTGCCGATTTGTAAATTATTGTTCCACTATACGACGTTTTGCCTGCTGACGTAAACTATGAAACATTTTTAGAAAAGCTGTTGCTTGTAGATTGCATACCCGATGATTATAATTTAAAACGCTAAGTTAACTATGCAACAAAGTGTCTATTAGTTTCAATTCATCTAGATTTATGAAGGGATTTGAGTATTGTGAGTAATCATTCAGCCTTTGACAGCAGTTCGATCAAGAAGGGCCCATTGTTGTTCGTCATGATTCTAGGAGCGTTCATCGCCGTGCTGAATCAGACCATTATGGGAGTTGCCACCCCAGAGCTGATGGCTGACTTTCAAATTGCAGCATCTACAGCCCAATGGCTGACAACCGGTTATATGCTGGTAAACGGAGTTCTTATACCAATAACTGCTTTCCTCATGCAGCGCTTCACGACACGCGAGCTTTTCCAGTCTTCCATGATCATATTCCTCTGCGGAACTATCGTGTCCGCTTTGGCACACAGCTTCGATCTCTTGCTGGTCGGCCGTCTGATTCAAGCTGCTGGAGCCGGTATTATTATGCCGCTGCTCATGACAGTCGTTCTAACCATTTTCCCTCCCGATAAGCGGGGGGCTGCGATGGGAATGGTTGGTTTCGCTATTATTTTCGCGCCTGCTATCGGCCCTACGCTCGCAGGATATATTATGGAGCATTACTCGTGGCGTACGATGTTCTATGGCATGATTCCGTTCGCCATCATTATTATTGGTATTGCCTTTATTTATTTGAAAAACGTATCAGAGCGAAGCTATCCTAAAGTCGACATCTTAGGGGTCATTCTCTCGACAATCGGCTTCGGTGCTATCCTGTACGGCTTCAGCAGCGCCGGAGGCAAGGGCTGGTCAAGCGCGGAAGTTCTTGTATCTATCGCCGTTGGGGTTATTTCCCTCGTTCTCTTCACTTGGCGGCAATTGGTCTCCACAAGTCCGCTGCTTGATCTCAGAGCATTCAAATACAGCATGTTCTCCTTAACAACCGTTATTAATATCGTCGTGACAATGGTCATGTATGCAGATATGATGCTGCTTCCGCTGTATTTGCAAAGCGCTCGCGGCTATACAGCTATGGAGTCCGGACTTCTTATGCTTCCCGGCGCGCTTCTGATGGGCTTCATGATGCCGGTAACCGGCAAGCTATTCGACCGTTTTGGAGCGAAATGGCTGTCTATTATCGGTTTGATCATTACGATTCTGACTACGATCGGCTTCGTAAATCTGACGGATTCTACAAGCTATACGTATTTGGTTCTAATGTCAACGGGACGTCGCTTTGGAATGGCTATGTTCCTGATGCCGATTACAACCGCCGGACTGAATCAGCTTCCTGCACGGCTTAACGCGCATGGTACAGCAATCTCCAATACAATTAAGCAAGTAGCCGGCGGAATCGGAACTGCATTGCTTGTTACCGTGATGACGACCAGCACCAAAACTCATCTTACAGATATGATGACTTCAGGCGCTGCTGGTTCGAAGGAGCATATGCTGATGGAGGCTACGATTCAAGGGATTAACGATGCGTACCTCGTCATTATCGGAATTGGAATTGTAGGTCTGCTGCTATCGTTCTTCATTAAACGTACGGGGCAGGCTGAGGATTCAGAAGCAGAAGCACCCTTACCCCTGAAACGACAGCAAGCAACGGAAGCGTAATGGAGTTAAATGTTCCTGCCTTATAAAAAAGAGCTTTTCCGCCCGATAGCGGAAAAGCTCTTTTTTCTATCCTTACAACTTCGAGTTTCCTCTCGAAGAATCTATATTCAGACATTCTGATTCTCTCTTCGCTTCCAGATTGCGGGACATTTTTTGAAACATCCTCGTCGCAATCTCCATCTCTTCGACCTCAAACCCGTCATACAGCTCGTTCATAATCCGTTGGCGCATTTCATGGATGTACCCGACAAGCTTCCGGCCTTCGTCCGTAATTTCAAGCAGCACAATACGGCGATCCTGATCGCTTCTTGCCCGCTCAATATAGCCATGTTCAATTAGCCGGTCGGAAATGCCTGTAACAGCACCGCTCGTTATCCGGAGCAATTCAGCCATAGCCGAAGCCTTTTGCGGGCCCAGCTCATCAAGCAGAAGCACCATTTTGCCTTCGGTCATTCCAAGCCCGTGAACGTTGAACCGGTTGTATTCCGCGTTAATCAGTCTCCGGAGCAACCGGAACGCATCATCCATCTCTACAAGCTTCTCTTGCTTCTCACGCAAACGCTCATCCATTGCATTCCCTCGCATCATCCTTTAATTCTCTTCACTATACCGTTTTTTCCGCGCGGAGCCAAGCTTTGACCGCTATTTCAAACAAAAAAACAATAAAAAACGGCTCCTTCCGCATCTGCGAAAAGAGTCGTTCTCCTAGCTCTTAAAAAAAGACAGCGGCGGCTTGCCGAACATCGACATCCGCGCCGCATCCCAAAGCAGTCTCATCGTTTGCTGAAGCGGCCAAGCGGCTGTTGACGCCGCAGAGACGGCTATGCCGTGACGATAGGTCAAGGTCGCTCCGGCCAACACCGTATGCTGCTGAAATGAAGGCAAATGATCCAGTACCGTCTGCAGCGCCTCCAGCAAAGTACTGTTCACGCGGTCCGAGAATAAGTAGAAGGTTGCCCAATGCGTCTGCGCTTCCCAGCATCCCGGAGCAGACAGCCTCTGTTCCGGCGGCTTTACCCGCTGTCTCTGCGCAAAGATAAGCTCCTCGCCGTAATGAACAGTCAGCGTATTGCGAAGCTCCCGATAGCGGAATACCTCATTACGCAGCGTCCTTCCCGGACAAAGCACATCCGCCTGCATCCAGACCGACCCGGCCGCGAGCTTCACCCGCGTCTCATTGTCCAGTGCTGCCGATTGATAGAGCATAATCGGCTCCGGCATATGCTCGATAACAGCATCTTCTTCTAGAACGAAGCTTTGCAGCATCGAGGAGCCGCCTTCTTCATCACTGGGATGTACCTTCGTATACGATTGATTAGTGATGAATACATAGGTGTTTTGACACCCCCGCCAATCGAACTCATAACGGTCGCCGTTCAACAGTCCAGGCGACACATCCATGACTATAACGCCCAATTGTCCATCAAGCGGGAAGGCTTTGGCGATTTTAACAGGGGCCGTATGGTATTTATCGGCGAGAACCGTGCCTGCTCCTCCTGGCTGGAACGACGCGCGCAGCACTGAGGTTTGCATCTGCAGGCCGGCGGCAGAAGGAAGCAGCTGGCCTGCCATCTTAATGCGAATGCGGCGCTGCGCCCAGTTGGATGATATGCGAATGCTCTTCGCCGCGGGCATGAGCAAGCTCATGCTCCAGCCAGCCTACAATCTCATCCACGCCATCGCCGCCATGCATGTTGGAAAAAACAAAGGGCTTATTGCCGCGCATTTGCTTGGAGTCGGCATCCATCACTTCAAGGCTGGCGCCAACAAATGGAGCCAAATCGATTTTGTTGATGATCAACAAATCAGAGCGCATGATGCCGGGTCCGCCTTTACGCGGTATTTTCTCCCCTTGCGCTACGTCTATAATGTAGATGAACAGATCGACCAGCTCCGGGCTGAATGCCGCCGCCAGATTGTCACCGCCGCTTTCGATAAAGATCAGCTCCAGTCCGTCAAAGCGCCGCTCCAGCTCCTCGATCGCCTCGAAATTCATCGACGCGTCCTCCCGAATCGCCGTATGCGGACAGCCGCCTGTCTCTACGCCGATAATCCGCTCCTCCGGCAGCACGCCGGTGTTGACCAGGATGCGGGCATCTTCCTTCGTATAAATATCGTTGGTAATAACGGCGAGGCTGTATTTGCCGCTAAGCTCGCGCGACATCCGCTCCACCAATGCTGTTTTCCCCGATCCTACTGGACCGCCAATACCGACCCGAATCGGACGCGTCCCGTCAAAATTCGGTTTCTCCCATTGTTGATGCGAATGTCCTTGTCCTTCACACATTGCAATCCCTCCATTAATGGTTTCAATTGATATTCCAAATTCGAGATTCCAGTTCCAGGTTTCAAATTCAAGACATAAACAAGCGGGAATACAAGCGTTCATGACGGATCATGCCAAGCTCCGCCATCGGCATATTAGCGTAAGCCTCTTCCGGCTCCATACTCAGCGAGATCGCCGCAGCCGGCTCAGTAAGCTTCGATAGGCTCGCAATAAGCGCCTGACCTTCCGTCTGGCCCATCGACATGAGACGCAATGCGCTGTTAACGCAGGTGACAATACAGGTATACAAATAGCCTTGAATTGCTTGCTCCTCCGATAGTCCAAATTGCAGGCAGGCATAGCCGTGAACGAGCGGGTGCGTCGCGAGGCATTCACCGCTGCGCAGCCCTTCCGTTAAAGGCGTCCAGTCCAGCTGCGGATGTATCGAGCCGGCCAGCTGCAGCAGCCTGCGGCCCATCTTTTCCACGCCGCTTCTCGTCTCCGCCGATACACGCTGTACATGGACAAACCGCTCTACCGCCCACAATGCCCCCCATGCACCAATAGGAACGTCACGATACACGGCCCGTATCACCATTGCATCTGACGTCGCCCAGCTTTGCATTAACATCGCCGAAGCATAATCATATAGCTTTGCTGTCGTCTCCATCCGGCCTTCCTGCACGAGCGTCTCCAGGCCAAATGAATGCGAGAATCCGCCGATCGGCAAGGCGGAGTCGAGAAGCTGCTGCATCGCCAGCCAAGGAATCATCTCATTATGCCGCCTTTCTTAAAACAAGAAATAACGCTGCGCCATGGGCAGGACAGCTGCCGGCTCGCAAGTGATATGCTCGCCGTCGACCGTTACTTTATAGGTTTCCGGATCCACTTCGAGCTTTGGGGTCGCATCATTATGAATCATGTCCTTCTTCGTCACGCTGCGGCAGCCGCGAACGGGCTCAATCCGTTTCTGAAGGCCCAATTCTACAGCTATGCCGCGTTCATACGCCGCTTGCGATACGAATGTAATGGAGCTGCTCTGCACCAGCTTGCCGAATGCAGCAAACATTGGACGGCCGAATACAGGCTGAGGCGTTGGGATCGAAGCGTTGGGATCTCCCATCTGGGCATAGGCGATACTGCCGCCCTTCAAGACCAGATCCGGCTTTACGCCGAAAAACATCGGATGCCAAATAACCAGATCGGCAAATTTGCCCGGTTCGATCGATCCAACCAAATGCGAGACGCCGTGTGTAATAGCCGGATTAATCGTATATTTAGCGATATAGCGTTTAATTCGGAAATTATCGCTTTCCGCGTCGTCGGGAGCAAGCGGCCCCCGCTGTTTTTTCATTTTATCCGCGGTCTGCCAAGTTCGAATGATAACCTCACCCACACGGCCCATCGCCTGCGAGTCGGAGCTGATCATGCTGAATACACCCATATCATGTAAAATATCTTCCGCCGCAATCGTCTCCGGCCGAATACGGGAATCAGCAAAGGCCACATCCTCCGGAATCCGGCTGTCCAAGTGATGGCAGACCATCAACATGTCGAGATGCTCTTCTATCGTATTAATGGTAAACGGACGCGTCGGGTTGGTCGATGAAGGAAGCACATTCAGCTCGCCCGCCGCCACTATAATATCCGGTGCATGGCCGCCTCCCGCTCCTTCGGTATGATAAGTATGTATCGTCCGCCCGCCGATCGCCGCCAGCGTATCTTCAATAAAACCGGCTTCATTCAGCGTATCGGAGTGGATAGCAACTTGAATGTCATATTGATCAGCAGCGCGCAGACAAGCGTCAATTGCAGCGGGAGTCGTTCCCCAATCCTCATGAAGCTTGAGGCCAATTGCGCCCGCTTCAATTTGCTCAATAAGCGGTTCGGTGAACGATGCATTTCCCTTGCCGGTAAAACCGATGTTCATCGGAAACTGCTCCGCAGCCTCCAGCATCCGCCGTATATGCCAGGCGCCTGGTGTTACTGTAGTAGCGTTCGTCCCCGTTGCCGGCCCCGTCCCGCCGCCGATCATCGTCGTAACGCCTGAGGATAATGCTGTCTCGATCTGCTGGGGGCATATAAAATGAATATGCGAATCGACGCCTCCGGCCGTTACGATCCTACCCTCTCCCGCAATAACCTCCGTGCTCGCTCCAACGATCATATTTGGCGAGACGCCGTCCATAATATCCGGATTGCCGGCTTTGCCGACACCGACGATGACGCCATTCTTCAAGCCAATATCCGCTTTGACGATACCCCAATGATCGATAATGACGGCATTCGTAATGAGAGTATCCAGAACACCTTCATCACGAATTGCACCGCTGGATTGACCCATGCCGTCACGAATGACTTTGCCGCCGCCAAATTTGCACTCATCGCCATATACGGTGTAGTCATGCTCAATTCGAGCCCACAGCTCCGTATCCGCCAATCGTACAGCGTCGCCGACTGTCGGCCCGAACATCGCCGCATAGCTCTTCCGATCCATAGTGCTCATGTTCGATCCCCTTCCCAAGCCGCCAGTCTTGCACGTACTTCGTCCGGCATTGCCCCGGCTTCCGCCTTGCCTTGAGACAGACCGTTCAAGCCATAGCTCAGCTTCGAACCGCCCAATTCCACCAGTATTACCGGCTTCTCTTCACCTGGCTCGAAACGAACCGCAGTGCCCGCCGGGATATGGAGCCGCTTGCCAAAGGCCGCTTCGCGATCGAACTTTAAAGCCCGGTTTACTTCAAAAAAATGAAAATGCGAGCCGACCTGCACAGGGCGGTCGCCTGTATTCACAACGATGCATGCAATCGTCTGTCGTCCGGCATTCAGCGCGATATGACCTGCCGCCGTCCGGTATTGTCCCGGTATCATAGCAAGATCCTCCCTCGACCCTCGGTTATTGCGCGATCGGATGGTGGACCGTTACAAGCTTCGTGCCATCCGGAAACGTCGCCTCCACTTGAACTTCATGAATCATTTCCGGAATGCCTGGCATTACCTGATCCCGGCTGAGCACTCGCGTTCCGTAAGTCATAAGCTCGGCAACAGTCAGCCCGTCACGCGCGCCTTCCATGATTTCCGAGGTAATAAGTGCGATGCTTTCCGGATAGTTCAGCTTCACCCCGCGGTTCAGGCGGCGTTTGGCCAAATCGGCTGCGATCGTAATAAGCAGCTTCTCCTTCTCGCGTTCCGTCAACTGCATAAGCTCACCTCTTTGCCTATAATAGCTTCATTATAGACAGCCTATTTCAGGAAGTAAATGGGTTTGTGTAAGATTATATAACATTTAAATTAAACGTCATTAATAAATAGGTAATAATACCCAAAAAATTAACGCAAATATGACATTGGTTATGGAGCATACACCGAATAGCTGTTATCGTGCGGCCGCCGCGATCAGTCCGATTTTAGCCGACATGTCTATTTTCCAGCTGTCAAATTTACTCGTTTGAAATCCGTAATGAAGCAGCTTTTGCGTTTCTTCGAACCTGGCATCAGCCGTACCCGCTCCCATCACGACTGTAATAAGCCGCTTGCCGTCAACCTTTGCCGTTCCGGTAAAACAATAGCCAGCCCGCTCCGTATAACCGGTTTTCAAACCGTCATTTCCGGGGTATGCGAAAGGCTTGCCAGACAGCATCATATTTGTCGTCTGCAGTCTCGCGTCGGAGCTGGTCAGCTTCACGCTGTCTCTAGCCGTTACCTCCAGCACCTCCGGATATTTGCTGATCAAATAATAAGCGAGCTTGGCCGTATCTTTGGCCGTTAGCTCTGTCTCCCTCGAAGCGGACGCTTCCGGGAAAGCGACGAGGTCCGTCATGCTTAGTCCTGTAGCGTTGCCGAATACCGCTTTATCGGATAAGCCGATTTCCTTGCCTCGTTCATTCATCATTTGTACGAACTTCTTCTCCGAGCCGGCGATATGCTCGGCCAATGCTATTGCGGCATCATTCGCGGAATGAACGGTTGTCGCCTCGAACAATTCTCTTACCGTCCAGCTCTCGCCAGCGCCAAATCCGATCTGTGCGCCCGGCGCATCTGCGGCGTACCGGCTCGTCTTGATTTTGTCGCTCCATTTCAAAAGCCCGTCGTTGACGCGATCGAGAACGACCAGCTCAGTCATCATTTTCGACATGCTGGCAGGCGGCAGCGCAGCATTGGCATTTTTCTCATAGATCACTTTCCCTGTTTGTGCGTCCAGCAATATGGCAGCCTCTGCGGCGATATTCAATGTTTTCTTCGATTGTACCGGTTTGCTATACCACTCGGAGCCGGCAAGACCAATCACCGTAATCCCCGCTAATAGTAAAAATAGACCTGCTGCTTTCCGATTCATTTTTCTAGTGCTGTTCATACAAAAAATCCCCTCTCCATGCCGTGTCTTTCTTCTCCTATTGTAGGAGGGGCACTTTAAGGGGGATGTAACAAAATCATAAATAAAACTTAAAATTGTCTTAAACTAGAGCCCTAATCCAGCGCAGGCAACCTCACTCTAAAGGTAGTTACCGCTGAATCGCTCGTGACGCTAATTTCACCGCCATGCTTTTCGACGATGCCTTTGGCAATAGCAAGGCCAAGTCCAGATCCGCCGGACTTCTCAGTCCGCGACTTATCCACCCGGTAAAACCGGTCGAATAAATAAGGAAGATCTGCCGCCGATATCGTTTCACCGTAATTCGTCACCTCAACGAAAGCCCAGCGTGCCTCTTTCCGCAGACGAATCTCCAATCGTTTCCCTTCTTTGCCATAAGCAATCGCATTGGAGAGCAGGTTCTCGAACACCCGGACCAGCTTGCCTGGATCGCCCGAAATCAAGATCTCTTTATCGTCGCCGTACAGCTTGCCCTCCATCTCAGCCTGCTGCAGCTCCGGCAAAAACTGAACAAGAAGCTGGCCCAGCATCTCCTTCAGGCTCATTGTCACCTGCTGAAGCGGAATGGCATCGTGACGCATACGCGTGTATTCGAATAAATCATTAATCAGCACATGCAGCCGCTGCGATTTCTCGTAGGCGATTTGCACATAATGGCGCAACTCCACCTCATCTCGATAACGGTCCTGCTCAACCAGACCTAAATAACCTAGAACAGAGGTGAGCGGCGTTCGCAAATCATGGGAGACGTTCGTAATCAGCTCGTTTTTCGTCTGCTCCGCACGCCGCTCATCGTCCAAAGAGTTTTTAAGCCGCTCAACCAGCACATTCATATCTTTAGCCAAATTGCTGAACGTGCTTCTAGGCGCCACCCGGATTACATCGTCGAAATTGCCTTCCGAAATATAACGGACGGACTGGCCGATTCGCTCTAGATTACGGTAGGACCTCCATTGGAAAAAACAAAAAAAGGCGAGGATCAGGATGATGCCCGCTACGTACATCGTTTCCTGTATGCCTAGAATATTCGCGACCCGGAGAATTAGGCTGCGCAAGCCGGAGCCTCGAGTCAAAATCTCGGAACCGGCAACTAAAAAAATAATGCTTATACATCCAAGAGCAATGCTGATTGCCATATGCATCAGCGTCTGCCATACCATCCGCAATGCGATTCTATCCTTCAATTTTATAGCCGACCCCCCATACGGTTACGATCAGCTTGTCCCCAAGCTCCTGCTCCAGCTTATCCCGCAGCTTGCTGATATGCACCATAACCGTGTTATTGGACTCGAAGTATTTCTCCTTCCACACCTGCTGGAAAATCTCTTCTGCGCTGAACACTCTTCCCGGATTGCTCGCCAGCAAATATAGAATGCCAAACTCCGTCGAGGTCAAGTTGAGCGCTCTCCCCTCAACCGCAGCGGTATAGCTTGCCTTGTCTATCGTCAGCTGCCCCAGAACTAGCCCTTCCCGCTCCTGACTTTGCGCAGTTGCCGCCGGACTGTATTGATAGGAGCGTCTAATTAATGACCGGACGCGGGCTATTAGCTCCAGGGGGTTAAACGGTTTTATCATATAATCATCGGCGCCTGTCATAAGCCCCATTATTTTATCCATATCTTCAGCTTTCGCGCTTACCATCAGAATGGGAACCGAATGGTCCCGCCTTAATCTGCGGCATACTTCCAGACCATCCATCTTCGGCATCATAATGTCGAGAATGACCAAATCGAATGCAGCCTTACCATAAGCCTCAAGCGCTTGCTCGCCGTCAAACGCAATTTCTGTCTCATAGCCTTCATTGCGCAAATAAATTTCAATGAGCTCCGCAATCTCCCGCTCGTCATCTACAATTAATACTCGCCTGTTCATCGCGATTATCCTCCTGTTCGCCAAACCCTGCTGGTTACACTATACAAGATAGTATTGCCCGCCGTCCTCCATAGTTGGAATTATTCAGAAATATTATGACAAATTTCAATGTTTCTTAAGGTTTATCCTACTCTGGAAACCGTCTGGAAACGACTCAGATCGCTAGCCAACGGTTGTCCATTGTGATAAACTGAGGGGTATCGACATTTATATGGGAGGGTCTCACATGGCGCCAAAAAAAATGCGTTCCGACATGATTACTAAAGGTTTCGACCGCGCACCTCACCGCAGTCTTTTGCGTGCTGCAGGCGTTAAGGAAGAAGATTTCGGCAAACCGTTTATCGCGGTCTGCAACTCTTATATTGATATTGTTCCAGGTCACGTTCATCTTCAAGAATTCGGCAAGCTGGTAAAAGAAGCGATCCGCGAAGCTGGCGGCGTTCCTTTCGAATTCAACACAATCGGCGTAGACGACGGCATCGCAATGGGCCATATCGGCATGCGTTATTCCCTTGCAAGCCGCGAAATTATTGCAGACTCCGTTGAGACAGTCGTTAACGCGCACTGGTTCGACGGCATGGTATGTATTCCGAACTGTGACAAAATTACACCGGGCATGATCATGGGCGCGCTTCGCGTCAACATCCCGACGATTATGGTCAGCGGCGGCCCAATGAAAGCTGGACGCACGAAAGACGGACGCGCAATCTCGCTGACGTCGGTATTCGAGGGCGTTGGCGCTCACATGGCTGGCAAAATCGACGACCAATCACTGCTTGAGCTTGAACAATACGGCTGTCCGACTTGCGGCTCCTGTTCTGGTATGTTCACAGCGAACTCCATGAACTGCCTTGCAGAAGGACTTGGCCTTGCGCTTCCAGGCAACGGTACGATTCTGGCTGTATCGCCAGAACGCAGAGATTTCGTTAAACAATCGGCGCGTCAATTGATGAAGCTGATCGAGCTTGATCTGAAGCCTCGTGATATCGTGAAAAAAGAATCGATCGACAACGCTTTTGCTCTCGACATGGCAATGGGCGGATCGACAAATACCGTTCTTCATACGCTTGCTATCGCTCATGAAGCAGGCATCGAATACCCGATCGAACGCATTAACGAAGTAGCTGAGCGCGTGCCGCATTTGGCTAAAATCGCTCCAGCATCCGATTATCATATTGAAGACGTTCATAATGCAGGCGGCGTAAGTGCAATCATTAATGAATTGTTCAAAAAAGAAGGCGCCTTGAATGGCGATATGATGACCGTAACGGGTAAAACGCTTCGCGAGAACGTTGCAGGCTGCGAAATTCTAGATAAAGATGTTCTTCATCCGATCGACGATCCGCACAGCGAGCGCGGCGGCCTGGCTGTTCTCTTCGGCAATCTGGCACCACGCGGCTCCATCATTAAAGTCGGCGCTGTCGACAAAGAGGTTGGAGGCTACCATAAAGGTCCTGCAATCTGCTTTGACTCGCAGGACGATGCGCTTGCTGGCATTGCAACTGGCAAAGTAAAAGAAGGACATGTTGTCGTTATCCGCTATGAAGGTCCTAAAGGCGGCCCTGGCATGCCTGAGATGCTGGCCCCAACTTCGCAAATCGTTGGCATGGGTCTTGGCACGAAGGTTGGTCTCGTAACGGACGGCCGTTTCTCCGGCGCATCCCGCGGCATCAGCATCGGTCACGTATCGCCTGAAGCAGCTGAAGGCGGTCCAATCGCTTTCGTACAAGACGGCGACATCATCGAGCTGGATATGAATAACCGTGCGATGAACCTTCTCATTAGCGATGAAGAGTTTGAGAAACGCCGCGCTGCATGGCCTGGCTTCGAACCAAAAATCAAACGCGGCTACCTTGCGCGTTACTCGCATCTCGTAACAAACGCCAGCACTGGCGGCGTTATGAAAATGTAGTTTGACCGAATTAAAAAGAAACCCGGCGTTTTTCAAGACGCCGGGTTTCTTTTTTTGTTTTCATACTTTTTTAACAACAGGCAAGGTCCCCTTCTAAAGGAGGCGCTGCTTGGGCAGATGTACAATGATGTTAAATTGATCGCCATGGATCTCGACTCTGATCTCCCCGCCGTGCAGCTCAACGATGCTTTTCACAATGGCAAGTCCGAGTCCGGAGCCTTCTGTATGGCGGGATTCATCTGCTCTTTTGAACCGTTCAAACAGCTCTTCTGCTGCAAAATCAATCTCATAAGCAGCCGTATTTTGAATTTTGAATACTACTCCATCATCCGTTTCATCCAAATAAATATAGATTCTGGTTCCAGGAAGCGAATATTTCTGTGCGTTGCCAATTAAATTTTCGAATACACGCCAAATTTTATTGCCGTCCAAGTATGCATGGATTGGGAATTTCGCAATTCGTTCCCGAATGACGAACAACCCTTGTCCCGTATTAGTGCTGGACTCGGCAATCGCTTGTTTCAACAAAGTTGCGACATCAACGAATTCCATATCGAGCTCAACTGTACCGCTAGCCATTTTCGAAATATCGAACAAATCTTCGATCAACAGCTTCAGCCGGAGTGCTTTACGGTCCAGAATTTCAATATAGTCTCGTGTTGTCTCTGTAGAAAGGTTTTCTTTTTTCAATAAATCAACATAGTTGATAATGGAAGTAAGCGGAGTCTTCAAATCATGCGATACATTCGTAATCAGCTCCGTTTTCAACCGCTCGCTCTTCATTTGATTTTCCAGCGCGCTTTGGTACCCGGCTTTCATATTGTTCATATAGCCAGCAAGCTGGGATAGCGCATCCTTGCCCGTATCCTGAATCGTATTGTTAATATTCCCTTCGGAAATTTCTTTGCTCCCGTTAAGAATGGCAATGAAGCGTCTGAGCTTAGTAAGTACATAGGGAACCAGAATCAGCACATACAGCAGTTCGTAAAGGATGAGCCAGCCCAGTTCGTATCCGCTGTAATAGGCGATTGCCCGCCAAGCGCAGACACCGGCTATCGCAGTGAGCAGTAAAGTGAGGATGAGCATTAGCGTTATTTTCCCGTTTTGCAGACTGGTTCGAATACCAGTTCTCCAACTATGAAAGTATTCCGTCAGCACACTGCCATGCCAAAAGAAACGCTCATGATGAGGCTTTTTATAATAGAGAATCAGTCTGCCTATCAGCAGGGCAAAGATAATAGCAGCAAGCAGCTGCTGGATGATGTTTGAAACTATAGAATCCAGACCAAGCCTAAGCACATATGAATACCTGTCTATAAGTACAACAATCAATAAGAAAGCAGCGATAATGATAACAAGAAGGTCGATTCGTGCCTTTCGGTCTGGTTTATTTTTTCTCGATTTTGTAGCCAATTCCCCATACCACCTTTAAATATTTTGGGTCTTTGGGATTGATCTCAATTTTTTCACGAATATTTCTCACATGTACGGCAACCGTATTCTCTGAAGCGAAGATCAGTTCATTCCACACACGCTCATAAATCTCTTCGATTGAGAAAACTCGGCCCTTGTTCTCCATCAGCAGCTCCAAAATTTTATATTCCTTCGGGGTCAGTCTGACGTCCTCTCCATCTACCTCAACCGTCTTCGAGCTTTTGTTCAGCATGAGTCCTCTTACTCGAATGATCTCATCTCCATCTGACTGGAAAGAACCTAAATTCGTAAACCGGCGCAGCTGAGAACGGACTCTAGCGACCAGCTCCAGCGGATTGAATGGTTTTGTTATATAGTCATCGGCTCCGACGTTGAGACCCAAAATCTTGTCGCTATCTTCCGACTTGGCGGAAAGCATAATGATCGGTATATTTTTACTTTCACGAATTTTGAATGTCGTCTTGATTCCATCAAGCTGCGGCATCATAATGTCCATAAGAATGAGATGAATCGTTTCCCGTTCAAGGATTTCCAGCGCCTCAAGGCCGTTAGAAGCTGTAAATACATCCACATCATCGCTTTTCAAATAAATAACGAGTGCTTCTCGAATTTCCGTTTCATCGTCTACAACAAGAATATTATTTTTAGCCATTATTTCTCACCTTCATCACAATATTGCTTATACTTGCCAATCCGGAACGGATGTATGCCGGAACTTCAAGATGGCCGGAGAAAGTACCAGCAATCTTCAGTTCCTCTGGTGATTGTTCCTGATCCGTGTAAAATCCATGTACTCCGAAGCTGTTAAGGAGCTGCATAACTAGTCTGCTATTAACAGTGTGAACGTAGCTTTTTACCCCGAGCTTATTTAGTGCCGGAACTAAATTGGGGTTAATAACTACACGATACGCAGGCATGGCGACAGCTGACAAGTGGTTGTCCCTTGCAAATTCTACAATACTATCGGCGGAGGCGCCAGTTTTATATAGTGAATACATCTTGTTAGGAAAAGGGTAGATCCCCATTACCGTATCATACATTTCCGGGCTGAAAATTTCAGGTATCATCCGGTTGAGCAGTGCAGGATCAATACGCTGTGCCTCATTGACCAGCTGCGTAAACAGCTGCTGAATTTGCTCTTTACTGCCCACCTTTGTATCCAAAACTAAATTAAAATCACGATATTGCTGCATCAGCCGCAGGATATCCGGCATGGTAAGCGGATGGAATCTGCCCATAATAAGCGAATTTGTAAACTGTAGCGTTGTTACATTTCGTCCATGATGAGCGGCCAAACCAGGTTGTAAGCTATCCGACCAACCATGCCTAGCTACAAGCTCCCCATCCGTCGTTTGCACAAGATCAACCTCGAACAGACGGTAACCTCTATTATAATTCGTTATAAATGCCTCATAGGAATTTGTGTAGCTAGCGCCGTCGACTCCGCCAAGCGCATGTGCAATAAGGGTGTTTTGTTCCCAGCTTCCACTTGCAGCTGCAGAGACTAACTGATTCTGATCTACCCGTACAAGCCCCCAGCTGCACCAGATCACTCCAACTATAATCATGGTCAATACACTTAACATCAACGTCTTCTTCATTCGTTTTGCTCCTTTGTTATGCCGATGTAAGTCATACTAAAGGATTCAAATGAAGACGGGCTGATAAAAAAACGAAAGAATTTATGAAGTTTGTCTGCAATGTATCCAAAGCCGCCATCGCGGCCTTAAGGGCTTAGGGGCTTGGGGGATTTGCAGGACTGGAGGGACTTGCGGGACTTGCGGGACTTGCGGGACTTGCGGGACTTGCAGGACTTGTAGGACTTGCAGGACTTGCAGGACTTGCAGGACTTGCAGGACTTGCAGGACTTGCGGGATTGGCCCGACAGCACAAAATGTAAAAGTGCATTTTGATTCCCCAAAACCAGCCCAAAACAGCTATCAAAATGCAAAAGTGCATTTAAAAACCCTCCATATCGACTTTTCAAGCCATTTTAGGCCGAACAACCTGCACTTTTGCATTTTGACACCATAAATCGTCGAAAAAACGGCAATCCACCTGCACTTTTACATTTTGAGTGAGTCAATGTGCTGCAAGTTAAGCTTGATAGCTTAAGTATCTGCTATTGGGCTTTGCTGTTGGGCTTTGCTGTTGGGCTTTGCTGTTTAGACTGTGACTGTGTGTATGTTGCTCAATTAGGGAGAGCGGAGCGCTTCGAGTTCAGGCTGCTTTTTTGAAGATTCTATCCATTAGCATCGTGTAAGCGATGGGACAATCGAATCAAGAATAGCAGCATGAACCGAAACGCGCAGCGAACCCGGGCCTTGAGCTCCAGCAAACAACTAAAAAACCTGCAACGACGCGGATAATTTACCGCCGTGCAGGTCTTCCGTTTGCTAATACAATTAGATAGCCGAAGTGCTTCCGCCAACATGAGCAGGATCTTCGGCAACAGCCGCCTGAATGGTCCGTTCGACTGCGTCAGAGAGGCTTCTCGCACTTTCGTGTACAAGCGCCGTTCCTCTTGTTGCATAAGTCATCATATGATTAATCGGCATGAGCAGCATATGCGGATCGATGGTACTTCTCCGCTCGCTAGCCCGTTCATTGTGCTGCTTTTTCGTCAGCACCCTCATTAATACCCGTAAATAAATACGAGTTGAACGAGCGAACAGCCCGTCCGGCAGCCGGAAAACGTGGAACCCTAGCCGATCAGCGCCGCGGTGAATCATCGTAACGCCATATACAGCTCTGACGTTCTCTGCCTCCGGATCTTCCGCCAATTGATCAGCCAGCATTGGAAGTGCATGCTCAACTTCTCTCAACATCTTAATACCGGTAACGACCGGCGACTTGGAGTTGGCAGCGATAGATGAGAGCATGCGATTGTCGAAATGCAGCTCCACGATTTTATCGCCTTTTTCTATGGTACCGTTGCCGCCCAATACGACGGATTGGCCGCTATATTTCGTAATCCGGTAATGAAAGGCGGGATTCTTCTCCCCTACCTGCTTCAAACGAAAGACAAAATGAAAAGCCCGTTCGTACTGCAGCCACATCGTAATCAGCGACCGCTTCCACCAAGACTGCTTCTTTTTGCCTTTGAACTCCTCCGTAAGCTTAATCATCGTATCTACACCTACGAACCGATAGCCTCGTGTCGTCCCTTCCTGCAGATAGGCTTCCAGCGCTAGAAGCATGTTGGCTGGAGCAGTCGGATCGGCTCCCGGCGTTCTGCCGCAGTCATGCAATAAAATAACTTCGCCCGGACGCAATTTTTTCATCATTCTGGACTTGAGCTTCTCAGCTCCCAGTTTCGCGTTCCAGTCACCGAACAACGCTGACCATAACACGATTTGATAATGACCCAGCCTTGCAAAATCGAATACGTTTACGATCCCCCAAGGCGGCCGATAATAGCCGGAACGGATCCCCGTCGCCTCACGTATAACATCACAAGTAAGGCCAATTTGCTTGCGCACCGTTTTGGGCCGCATAAGCCAATTCGACTTATGAACATAATTATGAATACCGATAATATGGCCTTCCTCTTTCATCCGGCGGAGCAGCTCAGGCTGTCCTTCTGCATGGGAGCCAACGACGAAAAACGTTGCTTTCGCATCGTATTTCGCAAGCAGATCCAGCAGCTTCGGCGTATATTCGGGATCTGGACCGTCATCGAATGTGAGCGCAATCTCGCGCTCTACACGACCTTTTTTGAAAACACGAAACCCGAAAGTACGACTAATGAACGCAGGGAGGAAAGCATAGAACGTCAAGAAGTAAAGTGCCCCAAGCAGCAAATTCTCCATATTATTCCCCACCGTTTATTAATTTTTAAAGCTTGCGGCTATTGCACCCGCATTAATCACAGATAAGTTTAATTGTAACATACTGTGTTTGAAAATAGGCATTAAAATAGGCAGCCATCTAAAATTATAGTACAATCATTATGGAAATATGAATCCACTAAACCAAAGGAGTTAAGCTCATGCTGCCATTTTACAAGAGATATTGGCGAACTGCATTTGACATCGCACTAATTGCACTAACAGTCTACCTTACGATGCTTACATTTAGTTATTTGTACAAAATCGCAACTCCAATCTTTTTCTCTTTCGTTATTTATATGTGCATCGAGCCTCTTGCGAAGCGACTAAATAAAATTGGCATAAAAAAATCGATTGCCTCCGGCATCTCCATTCTTTTATTCTCCATCCTCGCATTGGCCGCTTTTTCCGGACTAGCCTATGTCATTATGGATCAAGCGAAGGATTTCATTGAGTACAAGCTGCCTGAGTACCAGAAAATACTGGAGAATCAAATCGCCAGTAATTCAGGTCTTCTGCAAGGGCGGATTGAAGCACTGCCGCAGGATTGGGTCGTCAAAATTACAGAATACATAAGCAGTGCTACTGAAAAACTGCCGAAGCTCATTCAAACGGTATTTATGAGTCTTTACGGCTACGTTACTTCCTTCTCCACCTTCTTATTTAATCTGATTATCGGCGTCGTTCTCGCTTATTTTCTTAGCATTGAAATTAAAATGTGGAAGAAAACAGCGAATGAAAAAACACCAAATACGTTTAAAACGGCATTTTTCTTCCTTAGAGAAAATGTATTCAAAGGCATTGCCGGATATATTAAAGCTCAGGCTAAAATGATCAGCATAACGTTTATCGTTATATTCGTATCCCTTCTGCTGCTTGGCGTCAACAATGCGCTAATGATATCCGTAGTCGCCGCGATTTTTGATATTTTGCCGCTTCTCGGCGTCGGCACAATCTTTATCCCATGGATTATTTATTTGTTCATAGTAGGACAAACTTCATTGGCCATCTGGGTTTCCGTACTGTTCTTAGTTGTTGTACTAGCCCGTCAAATTCTTGAGCCGAAAATTACAGGAGATACGCTCGGCGTCTCCGCCTTCACGATGCTCGCCTTTATGATTGTCTCACTCAAGCTGTTTGGCATTGCAGGCGTTATTTTATCGCCGATTCTGATCATATTAATTAAAGCTCTTTATGACCAAGGCTTCTTTCACCGCTGGATTCGAACGCCGCAGGATGAATTCGACCATGTATCTCCCGTACCGGAACCGCCGCCGGGTAACAAGCCAACTGAGTAACGCCGGTTAAAAATAACTTTTAGACTTTATTCCGGTGCTCCGATTCGGACTTAGCGATGATATCCATAACGCCGCGGAACAGCTTAGTCGCCTCATTCGAGCTTCCCGGCGGCCGGTACTTCGAGAGTACCGCGACTGCATAACGAGGTGACTTCGCCGGTCCGTAGCCCGTGAACCACTGGTGAACGCGGGGCGTACCAGCTCGCTTAACATCGGCAGTGCCGGATTTCCCGGCAACGGTCCAAATTCCTTGGCGGATCGACTGACCAGTACCATGGTCAACGACCGCCTCCATCCCGCGAAGCAGCACGCGTGCGGTGGCCGGATGAATCCTTCCGGCCCCGCCGTCGTCTGCCCGCTTCGCGGCTAGCTTTACCATCCGCTGGCCGTTGGCATAGCGGATCTCGCTTACAAGGCGCGGCTCCATCACGCGCCCTCCATTCAATAGCGTGACGACTAAGTTCGCCGCCTGCAGCGGCGTCATTAACACGTCCCGCTGCCCGATTGCGCTTTGCGCCAAAACGCCTCCGTCGATGACGAGGCGTTTTTGTTCGCCGTCCGCTGTGCTGCGGCGAACGAACAGCTGCCCGGCTTCTTCCTCGCCGAGCAGACGAAGCGGCTCGCGGAATGGCCCGAACGGCTTTTCCGCATGCCAGCCCGCTTGCCGCGCAATACCAAGCGCGGCCGCTGTATGCTCGAATTGCTCCGCGCTTAATCGCTCGGCAATCGTAGCGAAGGCGATATTGCATGATTGGGCCAGGCCCTCACGCAGTGTAAGGTGGCCGTGACCGCCTTTTTTCCAGCAGCTAAGGCCGTATTTCCCGTATTCACCGTTGCAGGTGAACTTCTCATTCTCCCATGCCACTCCTGCTTCCAGCGCCGCAGCCTCCGTCACCAGCTTGAAGACGGAACCTGGCGGAACTGCGATGAGCGCATGATTAAGCAGCGCCTTGCCGTTTCCCTCGCTTAAATGCTCTGTCGCCTTCATCGCTGGCCTGGATACCATCGCCACAATATCGGCGCTTTCCGCATCCAATACCACAATTGCACCTTCTTGCAGTCCTTGTGCATCCGCATATGCTTCGATCTGATTTTGCAATGCTAAATCCAGCGTCGTGTCGACCTGCAGCGGATAATAGTGATTGCCTGGCTCTGTCACCCGCAGATCCAACCCTTTAAGCGGCTGAAAACGGCTGTCCATGAAGTAAGAAACCGAAGTTGCGCCAATCCCCCGGATTAATTTATCCAGAGACTTTTCTAGGCCGGAGCCGCCTACTTGATCCGTCAGCTTACGCTTGCCGCTGGCTAGTTCTTGCGGATATGCAATCTCCAGCCATTCGGGATGCTGGCTTGTGTAGCCGATCGCTTGCTTTGGCTTGTGACCCTCCATATACCGGTTTCTATACGGCAGTGCTTTAATGCCTTGCAGCTTAAGCTGCGATAACTGCTGCACCTGCTTCTCTGTTAATCGAAGAGGATTACCTTTGCCTTCAACATGTCTCCAGAAGGCTGGCTCACGCAGCCGGTCCCATCTGGCATTCAAGTCAGTCACAGAAACGTTTAGCAGCTTGGCAAGCTTCTGTAGTTCAGGTGCAGCTCCCCGTGAAGTGGCCGCAATCGGAAACAGCGCCAGTGTCGTATACGTCTCTCCGGTTATAGATTCGCCGCTGCGGTCGAGAAAATCGCCTCTTCCTGTATCGAGTACTAGGCTCCGCTGCCGCTGCACAACGGACATCCGCTTCCAATTGCCTCTCGCTGCCGCGGCAGCTGCTGACGCATGATGCTGCGGACCTGGTGCAAGCTGAAGCCAGGCTAATCGAATAATATAAAGTCCCATCACCATTGTAAGCAGTACTGCCACTATCGCTGCACGCCGAGCCATTGCTGCATCCTCCGCTTCCATCATCCTTATAGATGCAGTATCGCCTTATCCGCGCATAAAAAAACCGTTCAACCTAACTGGTTGAACGGCAGTAATCATATGAGAACTCTTTTAATCGATTTTGAATTTCGCAAGCGAATCTTTCAACTGACGCGATACGCTATCCAGTCGCTCGGACAAATTGACCAAGCCGTTACTAATGCTAAGCTGCTCTGTGCTTAGTGATGCCACTTCCTCCGATGTAGCCGAAGACTGCTGGGCAACGGCGCTGACATTCGTCATCGCTTCGCTAAGCACCGACTGCGATTGATCCAACATGCCGATCGATCCTGTGACGGAATCAAGCTTTTGAACAAATTGTCCCATTTGTCCTTGTACAGTCAAGAAGATTTGATTGGCTTCCTTAACGGAACCGATCTGTTCTTGGAACAACGGATACGCCTCAGACAGCACTTGAACAGTCTCCTCGATTTCACCGCTGATTCTTTCCGTAATTTGAGCAACGACGTCGATCGATTGACGCGACTGGTCTGCCAGCTTGCGAATTTCGTCGGCAACAACCATAAAGCCTTTGCCAGCCGCACCTGCACGAGCCGCTTCAATTGTCGCATTTAGTGAAAGAATATTCGTCTGCTTCGTCAGGTTATTCAGCACATCGAGAATTTTAACAATAGAGCCTGTGCTTTCTTTCAGACTATCAACCTTCTCGACCATCGAACGAGTCATTTCCTCAGTCATACCGGTCTTCTCAATGAGGACACCCATATAAGCCGTACCTTGCTGACTGGCTTTCTCGACATCTCCCGCGGATTCGACCATTTCCCCATTCGCGTCCATTACGGTGCGCATCTGCTCATTAATGTTGCCAGTGAGATCGCTTCCTCTTTCCGCCTCAACAGCAAGGCTGCTCGCGCCGTTAGCAATTTCCTCCGTCGCGATCGATATTTCTCTCGCTGAAATTGCCGTCTTTTTCGATGCGTCAGTCAATTCGCTTGCAGTAGCCAGCACCTCTTCCGCCGACAACGTCGTTTGCTTCGCAAGCGCCGTAATTTGCGTCATCATTTTATTGAAGCTATCGCCGAGCTGTCCAATTTCGTCCTGACGTTTCTTGAACGCGGAACGAACGGTCAGATTGCCTCTTTCCCCTTCATTCATCAGGTTCCGCAGTTGGACCAGCGGAAGGGCAATCGTACGAATGACGAGCAAGCCAATCGCGATAGCGAGTACTGCAGCCAACGCGACAGTAATCCAAGTCATTTTATTGATAATCGCAGCGTCCTTAACCAGCTCTTTCACTGGAATTGTTCCGACCAGCTTCCAGTTCATCGATTTAAATTGTGCATAAGCTGCCAGTACGTCTTCACCCGAAGTTGACTTCAATTTCAACGAATCATTCTCCGAGGCAGGCAGAGTAATATTTTGCGGTTTGCCGATCAGGCTGGCATCACTGTTTGCAATATAATTGTTCTTCTCGTCTACAATCGAGATCTGACTGCCTTCGCCAAGCTGAATATCGCCATACTGCTCTTGAATACGGTCGAGACTAATTTCAAGCAAAATCAT
Source organism: Paenibacillus gorillae (assembly GCF_000513275.1). GTDB lineage: Bacteria > Bacillota > Bacilli > Paenibacillales > Paenibacillaceae > Pristimantibacillus > Pristimantibacillus gorillae. The sequence continues at coordinate 28,265 of NZ_CBVJ010000082.1, forward strand.
ATAACGTGCTTTGCTCAAGTTGCTGTCATTCATCAGACGCCCCAAGCCGATCGTCGCCTGCTTATCTCCCGTTCCGAAGCCGCCAGGCTGCGTCTCGACCCAATAGGTTCTGCCTTTCTGCTCTTGTATCGCTTTGAACCATTCGCTGCCAACCATAGCTTCCGCAGCTGAAGCGCTTGCACTTCCTGCCGTTACAAGTTTTACCTTTGGATCTACCGGGAACAAATATACGCCGAGAATAGCGTCATTGCCCATTACGTAATTTTGCAGCTTGTCCCCAAGCTCTTTAACGCCTTCAAATGTCGTGTAGTCATCCTTACTCTCCGCTATTTTATCAGCGATCTTGTGGAAGTCTTTGTCGATCAAAATTTGCATCGAGATATCTTCATACGTTTTAAAAATCGTATTTAAATTATCAGCTGCTTGAATGATCGTCTGATAGCTGGCTTCCGATACCTTGCGTTCTACAATTTTCTTCGATTGTGCGTAGGCCAATTGACCCACTACCAGCACGCACGCGATGATGCTGATAAAAATAATAAAAAACAGCTTCATCCCTACCGACTTAACAGGATTCGTAAGTTTTGTCTCTTTCAGTGCATTAATACCAGACTTGGCAAGACTAACTCCCTTGCCTCCTATTGTTTGCGCTTTCAAACTGCTGGTAGAAGTCGGATCTTTCTCTTTGTTCTTCTTCCCCACTTTTTTCAATGGAAGACACCGCCTTTGTACGATTGTCGTTGTGTGCAATTGATGATGTAGCCCTCATTTGCGGTTAGTTCTTTCACCCTATTATGTATGGTTATATAACCCTATTATTTTATATCGGTCAACAATTGTCAATTCATAATATGTAACGCGGTCTGTTATGCCGGAATTCGACAGTATTTATAAAAAAAGAGAGGCTTTCACCTCTCTGGTTAGTTTATATGCGTCATTATTAGGAATTGTTGCGCGCTATATGTCGGTCTGTGGTTGCAAACCCGGGATCGGTTTAGCGAAACCGGGATCGCTGCGCGTTTCGGTTCATGCTGCTATTCTTGATTCCATTGTCCCATCGCTTTCACGATGTTAATGGATAGAATCTTCAAAAAATCAGCCTGAACTCGAAACACTCCGCTTCCCCTGCCTGCCCCACACGTACCCCGGGGTCGCTGCGCTTTTCGGTGCATGGTGCCATTCTTGATTCCATTGTCCCATCGCTTTCACGATGTTAATGGATAGAATCTTCAAAAAATCAGCCTGAACTCGAAACACTCCGCTTCCCCTGCCTGCCCCGCACCATACCCCGGGGTAGCTTCGCGTTTCGGTTCATGGTGCCGTTCTCCATTCCATTGACTCATCGCTTTTACGATAAATAATGGATAGAATCTTCGAAATGTCACCCTGAACTCAATACGCTACGTTCCCCTGCCTGCCCGAAACCTTAGACACAACTAATCAAAATGTAAAAATACATGTTGTCAGGCGGTTTTTCGGCGATTTAGCGCATCAAAATGTAAAAGTGCAGGTTGATGCGTCCAAAAAGCCTCGATAGAGCCCAATTGAGAGATTTCAAATGTACTTATACATTTTGATAGCATTTTTCAGCCGAATTAAGCTGATCAACATGTACTTTTGCATTTTGTTCACCAGTTAGCACAGGAGCTAACGTAAATAAGCTAGTTAAGTTCACCTTTACCCTACATCCCGCGTAGATTCCATCAGTTATGCCAAAAGAAGCTATAACGGACGGGGTTCGACCATCGACGTGCGGCCGAGCACAATATGCTGCGATGACACAACCGATGACATCACCCCATGCACCGGGTTACTCATCAGCCCAGTAAGTAAACCTCTGGTTACTCTAAAAGCACGAAAAGAGAGGGGACATCCCCCTCTCTTTCGGCCTTACTTTTTAGAAATCCTTTTACGCATCAGGTCCATTGGCTTCACCGGCTGCGCCGTTTGTATGCGGATCAACTGCAGCGGGTGGCGAGCTGCATCCAGCACCTTGCCTTCGGAATCGGTAATTTCACCGACCGTCTGTTTAAAGAAGCGGCCGCCGGGTCCGACAAACTCGACTTCCTGACCTGGCTTGAAGTGATTCCGCTGTTGAATGACAGCGATGCCGCTTGCCTCGTCATATTCCAGCACGACACCCGCAAAATCATACGGCGCGGCTTTTTCTTCCGGCTCGTAAATATGATCCTCCGCACCCGGAGTGTCCAGGAAAAAGCCGGTATTCAGCGGACGATTGGCCGCCTTGTTAATTTCCTCCACCCATTCCGGCTTCAATACGTAGCCTTCCGGGTCTTCGAAGTAGGCATCGATTGCTTGGCGATAGGCATTGACGACAGTCGCTACATAATGAAGGCTTTTCATCCGGCCTTCGATTTTGAAGCTATCCACGCCAACCTCAATCAGCTCCGGCATGTAATCAATCATGCATAAATCTTTGGAGCCCATCGTGAATGGATCGGCTTCTTCGTCATAAAGCTGCTCTTCATCCACATGCAGATCGTATTTCCACCGGCAGGACTGGCAGCAGCCCCCGCGGTTCGAATCCCGATCGGTAAAATGGTTGCTCAGCACGCAACGTCCTGAGAAGGAGGAGCACATTGCGCCATGAATAAACGCTTCAATCTCAATATCGACACGCGCCTTAATTTCGGCAATTTCCGCAAAGCTCGTCTCGCGTCCAAGCACGACGCGGGGCAAGCCCTCCTCTTTCCAAAACTGGACAGCCTGCCAGTTCAGTGTGGATTGCTGCGTGCTGAGATGTACTTCAAGACCTGGAGCCACGCGCTGCGCCGTCTCGATGATGATAGGGTCCGCCGCGATAATCGCTGCGATACCAACCTCCTCAAGCTTTTGCAAGTAATACTCCAGCCCATCGATATCTTCATCATGAGCATAGATATTGGTCGCAACAAAAACCTTGGAACCATATGTTTTGGCGAATTCCACGCCTTCCTTCATTTCCTCAAAGCTGAAATTGCCGGCATTGGAACGGAGGCCGTACTTTTGTCCGCCGATATAGACCGCGTCCGCTCCGTAATGGACGGCAAACTTCAGCTTCTCCAGATTGCCCGCCGGCGCGAGCAGCTCAGGACGGTCAAGCCGATTTCTTTTGCCCTTGTAACGCGGTATCGTTTGCTCTGCTGTTGTCATCGTTACTGCACACCTCCTGATCCATTAATACACTTGCTCTTTGTAGAAAAAACCATAGCTTAGCTCGCGGTTCGGGTCCTGCACCGCTTTGATCCCGTCCAGCCACTCTTCCTGGAAAGCGTACGCTTCAGGATCGGCCATATAAGCATCGATTGCCTGACGATAAGCCCGGACAACGGCTTCATTGTATTCGATCGACTTCATTACACCTTCAATTTTCAAGCTATCGACACCGACCTCTAGAAGCTCATGCACATTTTCGAGCATGCACAGATCGTCAGAGCTCATTATATGCGTGCCGTTCGCGTCCTCATAGATCGGATAACGTTCGCCCGGTCGCTCATCCTCAGTCAAATAAAGCCCGCGGTGATGATCGAGCTGTTCAAGCCGTCCCGAATCCTGCTGATGATCCAGGTAGCTGTTGACGAGGGAACGTTTGGAATGATAAATATTCGTAATCCCGTGAACCTGCACCTCAAGCTGCAGCTTCGTGGCCGATTTCATCTCGATAATCTGATCCATATTCAGCTCGCGGGCAAGCACGAACCGGGTAGCGCCTCTCCGCCCCCAATATTCGGCAGTTCGATAATTCGTCGACGTCATCTCCGCATTCCAATGAAGCGGAATATGCGGCGCTTCGGCGCGCACCGTCATCAATACAGCCGGTTCGCCAAAGACGATACCGTTGACGCCAGCTTCGGACAAGCTTCGAACGTAGCCTGGCAGCGAATCCAGTACGTTATTGTCCATCAAATTGTTGAGCGACACATAGATGTTGACGCCTCGAGGCGCAGCCAGCTTAACAGCTTCGGCTATCGCCGCCGGATCAAAATCGCCGCCTAGACGCATGCCATAGCGGGCTTCCCCAATGACGAAAGCGTCGGCACCGGCGTCCATCAATCGCTTCAGCTCTTCGATGGAACCGGCTGTAGTCAGCAATTCAGGCTTGTATGTCATGGCCTTAACTCTCCTTACTTGGCAGTCTTGTTGCTTTTCTCAATGTTGCGCAAATGCTCTTTATAGGTAACGGCGAACAAATGGGTTTGCGAGCCGTCCTTTTTCGTTACGTAATAGTAATAGTCGGTTTTTTCAGGATAAAGGGCAGCCTGAATGGAAGCCAAGCTCGGGTTCGCAATTGGACCCGGCGGCAAGCCTTTCACTTTGTAAGTGTTATAAGGGCTCTCTACCTGCAGGTCTTTCTCCATCAGTCTTTCTTTCGGCTTATCAAGCAGATATTGGACCGTTGCATCAATTTGCAGCGGCATCCCTTTCTCTAGCCGGTTGCGGATAATGCCAGAGACGACTGCCCGCTCTTCTTTCACGACAACTTCCCGCTCTACAAGCGATGCAATCGTCAATAACTGATGCAGCGTCAGCTTCCGCTCTGCAAGCACGTCTTCCCATCCCTCAGGCAGCTGTGCAAGCTTTTTGTCCAGCTCCGTAATCATACGCTGCAAAATATCAGCCTCTGTACTGCCTATTTTCAGCTCATACGTCTCAGGGAATAAATATCCTTCCAAACGGTGATGCAGCTTGGCGTCATCCGGTATGGAACGAACAGCTTCCGCATCGCCCCATGTCGTTTGCTTCTCTGCAAGATCCATGAATACGTTTTTGTCGATCAGTTTATCCTGAGACAGCTTGTCAGCAATTTGAAGCAAAGTAAAGCCTTCTGGAATCGTAAACTTAATCATTTTCTCGGCAACGGTTTCCCCGCTGTTCAGCTTGGCGATAATTTCATCGTTCTTCATACCAGGCTTCAACTCATAAATGCCAGCTTGAAAACGGGATCCTTCTTTTTTCAGCTTCAAATAATATTTAAAGAGAAAGGAATTTTTAATGATACCCTGTTCCTCCAGCACATCGGCTACTGCAAATGCGGAAGATCCTTTCTTAATTTCAATTTCCTTTACCTCGCCGGCAGACGTTGGTTTAAGACCGATCCATACATATAAAGATACGCTGCCTGCACCGATGAGCATAATGCTTAACAAACTAATAACGACCCACATGCCAATGCGTGCCGGTCTTGGTCCGGATGAAGAACGTGCGGATTGATTCAACCTAAGCTTCCTCCTAAACGACGGTATTTTTATTCATTACTAGTAATTATTAATCTTCTTCTCGCGAAAAAGAGCGGTGTGAGCCGCTCTTCATCACTGGTTATCCAATTGTTGCATTAAGGCATTTCGTCGCCTGCAAAAAGCAGGTCATCGTAGGCCTCAGCCGCAAGCTCCCATTCCTCGTCATCCTCGATTGTCTCCAGCTGCGGTTCGCCGCTATCCGACAAAATGACACGGAACAGCTCGACTTCCTGCTCCTTGGCCATCGCTGCGGATTGCAGCGAAGCATAAACATGAGGTCCAAGTTGAAATTCCGCCTTAATCTCATACACTTCGGGGCGGCCGTCTTCAGCGACGAGTTCAATCTCGTTGCCGAACGTTTCCTTCAGCCGTTCCAGAGGTACGGGGACGAGATTATCATTCATTAATTGTCTTCCTCCATCTCGCCAAGCAGCGTGTTAAACGTCTCCTCAACGATGTTCCATTCTTCTTCGTCTTCGATCGTGTACAGCTTCAGATCGTCGCCGTCTTCCTCGTAACGGAAAGCATAGACTTCGTCTTCCTCTTCATTCTCACTAGAGAGCGGAACAACCATCATATATTTCGAATCAGAGCCGTCTACTTCGAACTTCATGATGACTTCGAATTCTTCTTCGTTGCCGTCTTCATCCGGAATATAAATAATTTCCGGTTCTTCAAACTGCATGTCCTCGTTTGTCATCTTAACCCTCACCTTTTCGTTTTAGAATCGAGATAATTTTGCAAAATGAGCGTGGCCGCCATTTTGTCCACGACAAGCTTCCGCTTTTTCCGGCTAACGTCCGCTTCAATCAACGTTCGTTCAGCGGATACAGTCGTCAGCCGTTCATCCCAAAGGTGAACAGGCAAGTTCAACCGCGTCTGCAACTGCTCTGCGAATGCAATGCTTATTTCGCCGCGCGGCCCGATCGTATTGTTCATATTTTTCGGCAGCCCCACGACGATCTCCGTTACTTCGTATTCTTTCACCAGCTCAGCGATCCGCTCCACCTCGCCGCCGTCCCTGCGCTTGTGAACAACTTCTTTCCCCTGCGCAGTCCAGCCGAACGCGTCGCTAATCGCGACGCCGATGTTGCGGTCGCCGTAATCCAATCCCATTGTTCTCATCGCTATGAACCGGCTCCCGACTATTTCTTATTGTTCAAATAGAACCGGACAAGCTCCTCAATGAGTTCATCGCGTTCTTTTTTGCGAATTAAGCTTCTGGCGTTGTTATGCCGTGGAATATAAGCGGGATCTCCGGATAGCAAGTACCCTACAATCTGATTGATCGGATTATACTCCTTCTCCAGAAGCGCTTCATGCACCTTCAGCAAAATGTCTTGTGAGGAAGATTCAACGTCCTCCCCCTTTACACTAAACTTCATCGTATTGTCCATGGAACTCATCGCCAGCACCTCGCTTCCATCCGCAGTTCTTTTTCCAAATTACAATATTATCATATCACATTTGATTGGGCTAGAACCAGTTCTTCCGCAAGTTTCAGCGCTTCTTCCAGTTTCGAAGCGTCCTTACCGCCTGCTTGGGCCATATCCGGGCGCCCGCCGCCGCTGCCGCCGCAGTGAACTGCTGCCTCTTTAATGATCTTGCCAGCATGGTAGCCTTTCTTCACCAAATCGGCTGATACCGCTGCTACGAGATTGACTTTATCCTCTTGAACGGCACCAAGCACGATGACCGCCGATGGCAGCTTCAGCTTCAGCTCGTCCGCAATACCGCGCAGTGCGTCCATGGAAGGCGCGCTAACTTTTGCAGCCAGTACAGTAACTTCGCCAATTGTTTTTGCCTGATCCTCGAGCGAGCCCGCTTCAATCCGGCTCAGCTTCGCTTGGAGCGATTCATTCTCGCGTCCCAGCTCTTTCACTTGACCGAACAGCGCTTCAATCCGTTTCGGAACGTCATTTGCATTGGCTTTCAGCAGGCTCGAAGCTTGCTTCAGAAGGTCCAGCTGACCTTCCATATAGCTGTAAGCATGACGGCCAGTTACCGCTTCGATCCGGCGAACGCCCGATCCGATGCCGCTTTCGCCAAGCAGCTTGAACAGTCCGATTTGCGAAGTGTTCCCTACATGACAGCCGCCGCACAGCTCGATGCTGTATTTGCCGACTTGTACGACGCGTACGACATCGCCGTATTTCTCGCCGAACAGCGCCATCGCTCCCATTGCTTTTGCATCAGCAATCGCCTTGCTTTCGATGACAACACTCGTGCCGAGCCATACTTGCTCGTTAACACGGCGTTCGATTTCCGTCAGCTCCTCCGGCGTAATGCTGCCGAAGTGGGAGAAGTCAAAGCGGAGACGATCAGCTTCAACGAGCGAGCCTGCTTGGTTGACATGGTCGCCAAGCACTTCTTTGAGCGCTTTATGAAGCAAGTGAGTCGCCGTATGGTTTTTGATGATATCTTCGCGGACAGAGCGTGCTACTGTCGCTTCTACCTTTTCACCTGTGCGAACCGTACCGGACACGACCACCGCATGATGAACATTTTGTCCATGAGGCGCTTTCGTTACATCCTCTACCTGCAGCTCGAAGCCTTTGCCGGTAATGGTGCCCCGGTCGCCGATTTGGCCGCCGCTCTCCGCATAGAAAGGAGTACGGTCCAACAGCACAAGCACCTTGCTGCCTTCACCTGCAAGATCAACCAGAGCATCGTCGATAACGATCGCCGTAATCGCAGACTCCGTTACGAGTTCATTATAGCCAACAAACTCGCTTTTAACCGTTAATTCGCCGAGCGGACCGCCTTGAACCTTCATGCTGCCCGTATCCTGACGAGCAGCGCGGGCACGTTCCCGCTGTCCTTCCATCGCTGCATCAAAGCCTTCGCGGTCAACCGTCATACCATTCTCGGAAGCGAAGTCCTCCGTCAAGTCAAACGGGAAGCCGTAAGTGTCATACAGTTTGAAGGCGTCGTCGCCGTTGATTTCTGTTGAACCAGCTTTACGAGCGGCTTCAACCAGCTCCGACAACATAGCCAAGCCATCCGACAGCGTTTCATGGAAACGCTCTTCCTCAGTGCGGATGACACGCTCGATAAATTCGCGTTTTTCCACCACTTCCGGATAGTAGACGCCCATCACTTCGCCAACTGTAGAGGTCAGCTCGTACAGGAACGGACGGTCGATGCCGATCGTTTTTCCGTAACGGACTGCACGGCGGAGCAGACGGCGGATGATGTATCCGCGGCCTTCGTTAGAAGGCATTACGCCGTCGCCTACTGCGAATGCAACAGTACGGATATGGTCGGCAATTACTTTCAATGCCACGTCATGCTCTTCATTAACATGGTATTTTACGCCAGCAATGCTGCAAGTTTGCTCGATAATCGGTACGAACAAGTCCGTATCAAAGTTCGAATCGACATCTTGAAGAATGGAAGCAAAACGCTCCAGACCTGCGCCTGTATCGATATTTTTGTTCGGAAGCGGCGTGTAGCTGCCGTCCTTGTTATGGTTGAATTGCGAGAATACGAGGTTCCATACTTCCAAGAAGCGCTCATTCTCTCCGCCCGGCCAGCATTCAGGATCGTTCAGATCACCGTATTTGTCGCCGCGGTCATAGAAAATTTCGGTACAAGGGCCGCAAGGACCTTCGCCGATATCCCAGAAGTTCTCTTCCAGCTTATAGATGCGTTCCAGCGGTACGCCGATTTTCTCGTTCCAGAACTTCAGCGCTTCTTCATCTTCGGTGTACACCGTAACTGAGAGGCGCTCCGGATCAAAGCCAATCCACTCCTTGCCCGTCAGAAACTCCCATGCCCAAGTAATGGCTTCTTCTTTGAAGTAGTCGCCGATGGAGAAGTTGCCCAGCATTTCGAAAAACGTATGGTGACGGCGTGTTTTGCCCACATTCTCGATATCATTCGTACGAATACACTTTTGCGAGTTCGTAATGCGCGGATTTTCCGGAATCACGCGACCGTCGAAATAAGCCTTCAACGGCGCCATGCCAGCATTGATCCACAACAGCGACGGATCGTTGTGCGGGACAAGCGATGCGCTTGGCTCGATTTTATGGCCTTTGCTTTCGAAAAACTGCAGCCATTTGGAACGGATTTCACTAGCTTTCATTGTTGATACGCCTCCATTATTTTCGGATTTTCTTTTGTTCGCTAATGCGAATGAAAACATAAAAAAGCCCCTGTCAGAGACAGGGACGAATTCACGATCGCGGTACCACCCTGGTTATCGCTCTGCCGGATTTGCAATCTGTTGTGCAAATGGGCCTATGAGCAATCGCCTTATGCGGACGTTAACGGATCCACCCGGTGAAGTTTGTTCACACTCCGAAATTAGCTTCGGCCGTTCTTCGCCATAAGAGCTTTCTCAGCCATCGCCTTGTCAGGCGAAGAAGCTCTCTCTCTAGTTGACGGGCTGCGGCTTACTTCTTTTTCATCAACGTTTGTATAAAGTATATCGGCCGTTATGGCCGCTGTCAAATAATCTTTCTGCGCACATAGTACGCGAACATATGCTGAACGACTACCTTCAAAGCGGCGAAGATCGGCACCGCCAAAATCATCCCGACGATGCCCGCAATCTCGCCTCCCACAAGCAATGCGAAGATGATTGAAAGCGGGTGCATATGGAGCGTTCTCCCCACAACCTGCGGCGAAACGACGTTGCTCTCGAGAATTTGGCAGATGACGTTAATGACCGCAACCAGAATGACCAGCTTGACGGATACGGTAGACGCCACAAGCAGTGCCGGAGCTGCTCCGAAAAACGGCCCCAGGTACGGAATGATATTTGTGACTGCCACGATAGCCGCAAGCAGCAGCGGATATGGCAAATCAATTATCACATAGCCGATATAGGCCAAAATACCGACGATGCCGCAGACGATAAATTGTCCCCGAATATAGCTGCCAAGCGCAGAGTCGATATCCTTTAGCAGTCTGACTGCATTTTTACGGTGAGCTTTGGGCACATACGTAATGACCGTCCGCTCGAACACATCAAAATCCTTTAATATGTAGAAAGCTAGAAAAGGAATAATGAACGCGATGAACAGGGCACTGACGACCGAGCCGATGTTATTGACGAAATGGATCAGCGTTTCGGATAGCTTTTTCTCCATATGGACCAGCGATTTATTAATACCATCCCGGAAGCTCTCCGGCAGGAAAGATGAATTGTTCATATCTGTGACGAGGTTCTGTGCCCGCATCGTCAAATCCGGCACATGATGGTTAAGCTCCTGCACCTGCTCAACGAACATCGGAATGACGTTCACCAGCACGACGGCCAGTCCCGCACAAAAAACGGCGTAGATCAGCAATACAGCGATCGTTCGCGGCACTCTCCGTGAATGCAGCATGGACACTACTGGATTGAGGACGTAAGAAATGATCATGGCGATTAGAAAAGGCGCGAGTATCGCTTTAAAAAATACGTACAGGTGAATAATGATCGGTTTGACGAGCAGCAGCAAGTATAAGGCCAGCAATCCCAGTATTAAGTAAACAAGCCAAACGAACAGACGGCTTTTCGTAAACCGTTCCATCGCCTGCACCCCCCGCACTTTCATATACCCCTCCCGGGGACAGTCGCGATTACGGCTGCGGGCCGCATCTGATACAGTATATGTACAAGCGGGGAGGTTCATCCATCTGGGTGGAAAAGCGTTCGCAACAGCCGGGGTCGCTGCGCGTTTCGGTCCGTGCTGCCGTTCTTGATTCCAATTTCCCCATCGCTTTCACGATGAAAATGGATTGAATCTGCAAAAAGTCAGCACGAACTCGAAACGCTCCGCTCACCCTTGCTTGCTGTGAACTTTTACCCACCTTACTTCAAAGCCTAGGGTGGTTGCATTTCGGTTCATACTGCCGTTCTTCAATCCCCCTCAACTATTACAACATGCGAACCTTTTCATGCTATAGTTCAAATACATTCAAAAGTACGGGACGGTAAAAGGAGTACACGATGAAAAAAGAATATAATAATCAAGTTGAAGTAGTTTTAGATATCATCGGCGGTAAATGGAAATCTCATATTATATATCACTTAGCAAGTGGTCCGACACGAACTGGTGAGTTAAAACATTTAGTTACAGGCATTACACAAAAAATGCTGATCGAACAATTAAAAGAACTCGAAACAGATGGCTTAATTAATAGAAAAGTATTTAATCAAGTTCCGCCAAAAGTTGAATATTCCCTTACGGATTATGGTGCATCATTGAGGGATGTCTTAAAAGTAGTCTGTGAGTGGGCGGATGAATATGTGAATTATAGATACCCCGCTGGTGAAGTCTCAATAAAAACTAAAGAACATGATGTTTCTCCAAGATCTTCTAGTAATAGCTAATAAAACGGTTAGCTCAAATCATTCACCATCAGAATGAATAGCTGAGCTAACTTGGTGATATGGAGCATCTGATTCATAAAGTATAACTGGGAAGCTGATTATAAACGTTAAAAGTTAGTCCAATCTAAAAACAATCTTTCCCATTGCTTTCCGTGAAGTGAGACGTGCAATGGCTTGGTCCCATTGTTCTATTGAATAGGAAGAATCGACAATTGGACGAATTTGTCCCTCTTCAGCAAGCTGTACAATATGCTGCAGTGCTGATTGTGTAATATCTTCAGGCACGTTATATATACTAAAACCAATAATCTTTCGGGACTTTGCCAATAGATCCATTAAATTAAGCTCTATTTCCATTCCAGCAGCATAACCAACACTAACTAGCCGGCCATCTTGCGTTAAAGATTGAAGCAACTGAATGGTTACATCATTGCCTACAGGGTCAATTGCCAGATTAATTCCCTGGCCATTCGTAATGCGATCAATCCCTTCTATAATTCCTTCCTGAGCAAGGTTAATGATTGCTTCTGGCTTAGCGGATGAGGCTTGTTTTACTTTCTCGTCCGAAGAAACAATAGCAATAGGTTTAGCTCCTAACGCTTTGGCAAGTTGAATGGACGCATAACCAACAGAGCCTGTCGCACCTCCTACAGCTACCCACTCTCCTTTTTTTAGTTCACCTGAATAAACCAATGCTAAATACGAAGTTAAATAGGCGACGGGCAAAGCTGCTCCTTCTTCAAAACTGAAATTTTGCGGAAGTGGAATTAGCTGATTCTCTGGAACAGCAATTAATTCTTGGTGAGTACCGTCTTGGCTTACACCAAGCGATCCGCCTTGAATTATGACTTTTGTTCCTGCAGCAAATTTTGAGGAAACTTCTATCAATCCTGCTCCTTCATTTCCAAGAATAAGGGGCGGTTGTTTAGCAAATGGCAGTTTTCCAGCCTTGACCGTTAAATCAAGCGGGTTTAATGCTGCAGCGTGAACTCTAACCAAAGCTTCGCCTGTCTTTGGTATTGGTGCATCCTTTGTTTCAATGATCATTTCGGAGTTTTCTCCGAACTGTTTAACGACCAGAGCCTTCATTTGGTTCCCTCCATAAAACGAACTATTGTCCTTTAGGCCCTCAGTTGAATTAACAATATAGGACTGACAACAGAGCCTATTATGGGACAGCACAAGTTCATTGAATAGTACCCACTTTTCCGTGATATAGACACGAAAAAGTAACAATTGGATGCCTAAAGGGATAAATAGTTAGCAACAAAAAAACGCCCCCTAGTCAGGGAGCGTAGCTTCATCATGCATATGCAATTTTAATTGGCATGGATTTGCGGCATTTCCTCTTCGAAGAACAAGTCGTCGAGGGAGCTTAGCGTGCCATCCTCTTCCACCTGGTAGACCGACATTTTCTCACCGTTCACTGTCAGCTCAATGAAGCAGCCCCAGCAATAAAATTGATGGGAACCGATTTTACCAATATCTTTGGAATTGCAATTGGGACATCTCATCATCTTTCATTTCTCCCTATATTCTGAATTGGAAGCTGCGACAGGCTCCAATTCCGCTTCACTGACAGCAGGAACAATAATCGCGTCTTCCCCGAGCAGCACGGCCTCCGGATCTTCCGGGGCTCTCAGCCATTTGCGCCCTTCCATCAGATCCGATATAAAACCATCCGTAAGCTCATAGCCTACTATTTGTGTACCCTGAAACGGGTAAAAATAAACATCGGACACCCGCCCAAGCTGCAAGCCTTGAACGGTTACGACCGGCAAGTCTTTCAATTTCACGACTCCGGTATCGAAGGATCTAAGGATTTCAGCCGGTTTTGCCGGCTTTACCGCTTCTTCTCCAGAGATAAGCACCGCGTCCTCGCCGCAGGTCAGCACATTCGACCATTGTACCACCAGCACGCCCGTTCCGAACCATTTCTCATTCGAGAGAACGAGTCCGAGCAGCTTCCAATGCTCATCAAACCATGCATCCCTTACCACACCAGCATGTTTGCCAGAATGAATGACGATGACGGGAAGTCCGATTAGTTGTTGAAGTTTGATCACGCTGCGTTCGGAGGCCTCCTAGACGTTAGTACGGACACGCGCGGAAATCGTTCCAACGATTTTCGCAGCGTCTTCCAGTTCCTCCACAGTATTCCCCAAACCGAAGCTAAATCGAACAGCGGAATTCAATCTTTCTTCAGACAAATTCATTGCGCGAAGCACATGAGACCGCTCCAGTGCGCCCGACGTGCAGGCGGAGCCGCTAGAAGCAGCAATGCCTGCCAGATCGAGGCTCATTAACATCGTCTCTGTATCAATCCCGATAAAGCTGAGATTGATAATATGCGGCAGGGAGTTATTCTCATCGCCGTTAACGACGATCTCAACGTCTGGCAGAGCGGTTTTTAACCGCTCTATCCACTCCTTACGAAGCTTGTCCATCGAAAGTTGCTTTTCCGCACGATTGTTCACACAAATGTCAACAGCTTTAGCGAAACCGGCAATGCCTGCGACGTTTTCCGTCCCCGGCCTCCGCTTTCGCTCCTGTGATCCGCCATGCGCAATCGGCTCGAACGGAGTTCCGTTCGCAATATAAAGCGCTCCTACTCCTTGCGGGCCGTTAATTTTATGAGCGGAAAAGCTCATGAAATCAACGGGGAGCTGCTGCAGCCGATAATCCAGCAACCCGAAGGATTGTACCGCATCAACGTGAAAAAGCACGCCTTGTGCTTTCGCAACAGCTCCGATCGCCTCAATCGGATTCAGCGTGCCTACTTCATTGTTCCCGTGCATAATCGTAATCAGACCGGTTTCCGGCGTAATCGCAGCCGCAACATCCTCCGGCGACACCTTACCTGTACCGTCGACGGGTAAGTAAGTGACACTGAAGCCTTCGCGGCTCAAAAATTCACATGTATGAAGAACCGCATGATGCTCAGCAGTTGATGTAATAATGTGGGTTTTCCCGAGTTTTCTCATCGCCATGGCTGCTCCGATAACCGCGGCGTTGTCACTTTCCGTTCCGCCGGACGTAAATACAAGCTCGGTTGGCTTGCAGCCAAGAGCAGCCGCTATGGTATCGCGGGCACGGCTTACTTGCAGCTTCGCTTCACGGCCGAAAGCATGCATGCTCGACGGATTGCCGCCAGAACCTTGCATAATCGTCAGCATGGCGCTGGCAACTTCCGGATGCATGGGCGTTGTCGCCGCATGATCAAAATAATAGCTTTTCATATCGCATACCTTCTTACATTAAATGTAGAACATATAGTTGTCGACTTTGCCTGCATCTTGAAATGTTACAAGATCGGCAAGTGTCGTCGAATCAAGCACCTCGGCAATGCTGTCACGGATACGCAGCCACAAGTCACGTTTTGCCGGGTCATCTTCTTCCGTGAAATCAACGGGCGAGATCGGCCCTTCCAAAATACGAATAATATCTCCGGCTGTAATCGTCTCTGGTTCTTTAGACAGGATGTAGCCGCCGTAAGCGCCGCGAATACTTTTCACTTGACCTGCATTACGCAGAGGCGCTACCAATTGCTCCAAATAGTGTTCGGAAAGCTGGTTACGCTCGGCAATGCTTTTGAGCGAAATCGGGCCTTCTCCGTATTTAGCCGCCAGCTCCATCATAATCGTTAGACCGTAACGGCCTTTCGTCGATATTTTCATAATAGGCACCTCTCTTTGTTTAATTTACTAGCTTATGTGAATGTTTCCTTGATCTTATGTTATAAATCATGGTATTCCCATATCACATCTATGTTAACATATTCGGCAGCGAACATGCGAGAAAAGGTTTGGGCTTCCATGAAAAAGTTTTTCTTCTATGATACAATGGAACGAAGCTAGTTTCCTTCTTATACGAAGAAGCCTGCTGGAAGTTTGCAAAATAAAGGCGGTGCAACATAATGGAGCAATCGAATAAAAATACGAGAGTCGTCGTTGGCATGTCTGGCGGTGTGGACTCGTCCGTTACCGCGCTGCTGCTAAAGCAGCAAGGCTACGAGGTAATCGGCATTTTCATGAAAAACTGGGACGATACCGATGAGTTCGGCCACTGTACGGCAGAGGAAGATGCAGAAGATGTTCGCCGCGTATGCGACCAAATCGGCATTCCGTACTACACGGTCAACTTTGAAAAGCAATATTTCGATAAAGTGTTTACCTACTTTCTCGATGAATATAAACGCGGACGTACGCCAAACCCGGACGTCATGTGCAACCGGGAAATCAAGTTCGGCGATTTTCTGCAAAAGGCCAACGAGCTTGGCGCAGATTATCTCGCTACCGGCCACTACGCCCGTGTAGAGCGCACGGCAGACGGTGAAACGACACTGCTTCGCGGCGTAGACGGCAATAAGGATCAGACCTACTTCCTGAGCGCACTCAGTCAACGCCAGCTGGCGAAAGCGATGTTTCCGATCGGCCATCTGCCTAAGCCGGAGGTTCGGCGAATTGCAGAAGAAGCTGGACTGTATACGGCGAAGAAAAAAGACAGCACCGGCGTCTGCTTTATCGGCGAGCGCAACTTCAAAACCTTCCTCGGCAGCTATCTTCCAGCTCAGCCCGGCGAGATGGTCGACATTCGCAGCGGCGAGGTGAAGGGCCGTCATGATGGGCTAATGTATTACACGCTTGGTCAGCGCCAAGGTCTGGGCATTGGCGGCTCCGGCAACGGCGAGCCATGGTTTGTCGCCGACAAGGATTTGGAGCGCAACATCTTGTACGTCATTCAAGGTGAAAATCATCCAAGT
Organism: Paenibacillus gorillae; assembly: GCF_000513275.1. GTDB lineage: Bacteria > Bacillota > Bacilli > Paenibacillales > Paenibacillaceae > Pristimantibacillus > Pristimantibacillus gorillae. The sequence continues at coordinate 44,592 of NZ_CBVJ010000082.1, forward strand.
CTGTACTCCACTGGTTTAACAGCGACCGGCTTCAATTGGATTGCGCCGGTACAGCCGGAACAAAGCTTTCACTGTACAGCAAAATTCCGCTATCGTCAACCGGATCAGGGCGTCACTGTAACCTTCGGGAAGGATGGCGAGGCGACAGTCGTATTCGACAGCCCTCAAAAAGCGATTACGCCAGGACAAGCTGTCGTACTCTATGACGGAGATATTTGCCTCGGCGGCGGCACGATCGACAAGGTGCACAAAATCGATGCAGCCGTTTACGAGCAAGCTGTCGCACAAGCTTAACCTCCACAAGTTTATAGCAGCCCAATGTGTTTGAACCTATCGGGAACATCCTGCTTCTCAATAGAAAGGACCTCGAACTCCCGGCGAATGGGAAGAGGTCCTTTTTTTTCGTACAACAGTATAGAGTAATTTATAATCATTGAATCAATCACTTGTCTGGAAATACTCTTCCATATCCCCTTCCCCGATCGCTATCGCTTCCATCCCTGCCTGCTCCGATCCCTCCACCCGTCTTCTCTACTCTAAGCCGCGATATCCGCAAATGATCCGTTTCTTCAATGACAAAGACGATGCCTTCCCCATAGTTAACCCTTTGCTCACGCTGGGGCGGATTCTCGATCTGCGAATATACCCAGCCGCCGATCGTATCATAATCGTCACTATTGATATCCAGTCCAAAGTAGCTGTTCACTTCCTCAATCAGCATAAGTCCGCTTATGGAATACGTGGAGTCGTCCCGCTTCTCGATCTCCGGCCGTTCCTCATCAAATTCGTCCTGAATTTCGCCGACGATCTCCTCCATAATGTCCTCCAGCGTCACTAGGCCAGAAGTTCCCCCGTATTCATCGATGAGAATAGCAAGCTGCGACTTCCGCTTTTGCATCATCTTCAACAGATTACTGATCTGCATCGATTCGGGAACCGTCATGACCGGCCTCATCATTTGACGAATGTCTGAGAGGGCATGGCCCGAATCCTTAAGCATATCTTTAATATGAACAAATCCGATAATATTGTCCTTCTCATGCTCGCATACCGGGTAGCGCGTACGCATATGCTCCAGCGCGATCGTCTTATTTTCCTCCAACGACAGCTTCATATAGAGGCAGATCATCTCTGTGCGGGGAATCATAATTTCCCTGGCCGTCGTTTCCGCAAACTCGAAAATATTGTCGACCAGCGTCAGCTCCGTATTGTCGATCAGACCGCGTTTATGACTCTCTTTCATCAAAATCCGAATCTCTTCCTCTGTATGGGCGGATGCAAGCTCAGAGGCAGGCTCCAGTCCAAACCGTTGCAGCAGCCACCCGGCCAGCCCGTTCAGCACCCAAATAAACGGATACATCAGCTTGTAAAAATAAACGAGCGGCAGCGCAGTCAGGAGCGTCACCTTCTCTGCCTTGCGGATCGCAACCGTCTTGGGCGCCAGCTCGCCCAGCACAATATGCAAAATCGTAATGAAGAGAAACGCTATCGCAAAGGAAACGCCATGAACGAGCACGGCATTGCGGAAACCGAGCGCATGAAACCAAGGCTCGATCAAGTCCTTGATCGCTGGCTCGCCAATCCAGCCAAGCCCCAGCGAGGCAAGCGTAATGCCGAGCTGGCAAGCAGACAAATAAGCGTCCAGGTTTGCTGTCAAATGTGCGGCAAGCTTTGCCCGCGAATGGCCTTCAGAAGCGAGCGTATCGATCCGGCTGCCCCGCACCTTCACCATCGCAAACTCCGCCGCTACAAAAAAACCATTCATAAATACCAACACCACGATAAGCGCCAGCTGCCAGATGATCGGTAAAGGATCGCCCAACGATTCCTTACACTCCTTTTACAAGCCGTATTTGGCGGTATAATTGCCGCAGTAATTCAGTGTATTCAGCCCGCCTGGCGCAATATGCGGCAAATGTTTGCAAATCCCTTCGTTTTTTGCAATTCCTTGAACAATGTTCATAAAGCCGCAATTAATTGCCCCTTTTTTGCCGTTCGCGGCCTCCTTCTTTCTGTTATAATGCTATCAAATTCGATTATGACTAGCCTTTTGGGAGGAAATTCACATGCGTTTAAAAATGATGGCAAGCAACATAGTTGTACTTCTGGCAGCTTTACTTATCCTGTTCCCCTCCGCCGCTTTGGCGCACTCCAAGCTGGACAGCGCCGTTCCGGCGGACGGAGAGACCGTCAAAGTTTCACCAAACGAAATTACAATGACTTTCAATACAAAAATTGAAAAGCTCAGCAAATTTAAATTGCTCAACGAAGCCGCTGAAGAAGTGAAGACAGGCAAGTCCGTTGTAGACGGAAATACGATGAGCGGCGATTTGCCTGAAAAGCTTGTTAACGGCAGCTATACGGTCAAATGGACAATCATGGGCGCTGACGGCCATACCATATCTGGCGATTACTCCTTTACTGTCGATACGCCAGCGGAAGAAGCTCCTGCTACTGCAACACCGGAGGCGACGCCTGTGCCAACAACCGACCCTGCTGAGGCACCAGCCGTAACGCCAACAGAGGCGCCAGCGGTTCCCGATCAAGCATCCAATAACGGAAATACCTCCACTACGCAAAACAGTGATATGGCGCTTGGACCGATTCTCGTTGTTGCCGTCGTCATTACAGTTATCGCTTTGGTAGCAGCAATTCTCATCTCGCGGAGGCGCAAAGGATGACCTATGTCAGCGAGGCGCTTCTTTATCTTTGCTTTGCTATACTAATGGGCACGTTCATCATTCGTCTCGTTCTAGAGAGCCGGCGTCCTGATATCACCGTGCCTAACGGGTTGCTTCTGGCCTGCGTCATTGCAATTCCGCTGCTTTCCTTTGTACCGATTCATCAATCGGCATTACTGTTTGCCAAAGAGTTTGAAACGCCTTACGGCACGATGATCAAGAGCATTCTGATTGATATTAAAGCCGGAAAAGCATGGATTTGGACACTGGTTGCCTCGCTTGGCCTAACCGTGCTGCTGGCGCTCCCGTCATTCCGCAATGACAAGCATATGCCCAAGGTCGGATTGTTCATCACGCTGCTGCTTTCCATTTGGCTGGGGTATGCCAGTCATGCATCAACGCTATATGGCACAAAAGGTCTGATCGTCCACTCCGCTCATTTTATAGCTGTTGCGGTCTGGATCGGCATCTTGCTGATAGCAGGATGGTTCTCGCGGAATGAGCACCATTGGGAATCATTTCTCGGCTGGTTCTCGCCGGTCGCTATTGGCTGCTTCTTAATCGCAGTCATTGCCGGCATTATGCTCATGGGGTTCACCACACCACAATATGTCTCTTCTTGGATGCTGCCCTACGGCCAGTTATTGCTCATCAAGCATTTACTGCTGCTTCCGCTTGTATTATTTGCGTTCACGAACGGGTTCGGTTACCGCTCTATGATTAAGAAGAGCAGCGGCTTTAATCCGCGGCCATGGCTGAAAGCGGAAAGCGCAGCGGCGCTGCTCGTATTTATTGTGACAGGCATTCTCGGTCAGCAAACGCCGCCGCATAATGTAAAAGATACGCTGCAATCAGTGTCGCCTTCGCCCTTATTTACTTCGATCTACCGGGACAGCTACACCCCGGATCTGGTTCTTGGGCTGCATCCAAATCTTGCGAGCCTATTAATGCTCGCTGCCGCATTCATTATGATTGCCGGGTTTTTCCTTATGTACCGCAGCAACCGACTCTTAGCGGCATCCGCTATGGGATTGCTCGCTTCGGTATTTGGTTATTTCGCTCTCATGTTTGGCTTATCTGCCTAACAGCCAGTAAACGGCTTGAGGCAAACAAAAAGGCTGTGGAACAAGCAGATGAATCTGCTTTCCACAGCCTTTTTCTATTAGAGAGCTATAATTAGTTTTTCAATTTAATGTCGTAGATTTCAGCCAGCTCAGTGAGCATCAGGTTCGCTGCTTTAATGCCGCCAGCCGTGTTCCAGATAGCATCGTTAACACGGTAAGCGCGTTTTTCTTTGACAGCGCTAAGACCTGTCCAGAGCGGGTCATTCGTCCATTCCTTCTCTTGCTCATTGCCTTTGCCGTCGCCTGTCTCATAAGTGAAGTAGATAATGCGGTGAGCATCGACTTCCGGAAGGCGCTCTTTCGTAATTTCATCGGCAAACGTTTCTTTCGTGTTCAGCGTCATTTCGTTGCGGGCAAGACCAATTTGGCTTGCAATAATACCAGAGAACGTATCCAGTTGATACACGCGGGTTTTGCCGCCCATGAAGCGTACGAACGAGATTGTTTCTTTCAGCTTGTCGCCGGCTTGCGCTTTGAAATCGTCGATACGGGCATCGAAGTCAGCCAGCAGCTTGTCGCCTTCCGCTGTTTTGTTAAGCGCTTCTGCATACAGCTTGAAGTTGTTTTTCCATTCGCCGCGAAGCGTCTCGGATTCTACCGTTGGAGCGATCGCTTTCAACTGGTCGTAGATTTTCTCATGGCGCATTTTGTTCGCGATAATCAGATCCGGCTGGAGACCGGCAATCAGCTCAACGTTCGGCTGGCCTTCTTTACCCAGCACTTCCACGCCTTCCATCTCGGAAGCAATATGATCATACCATGGATTGCCTGTAAAAGATTGAACTGCACCTACTGGCTTGATGCCAAGCGCCAGAACAGCTTCCGTACCTTCATTCGTCAGAACGACGACACGCTTTGGTGTACCTTTAATTTCAGTCTCGCCCATCGCATGCTTGATAACGCGAGTCTCGCCAGAAGCCTGCTCCGAATTTCCTGCTGCTTCATTCTTATTAGTAGAGTTGTTTGCTTTTGCCCCACAACCCGTTGCAATTATTGCCAATACCAGTGCGCAAATCACTAATCCAACCGACTTCTTGCCCAACCAATTATTCATTATGTTTTTGCTCCCCCTGCTGATTATTATTCTCAATGAAACACTATATAGAGGGACGAGCTAGAAGTCAATGAATTTTTTGAGAACGATTATCATACTCGTTGACAGGGGGAGGCCATTCCTCTACACTGCTTTATAGAAGGTTTATAGCAAATGGAAAGGTCGGCTACATCTACTATGCGATTATTTGGACTACTACTTTCGATTCTACTGTTAGGTGCAGCGATCGTTTGCAGCATTGCTTTTGGCACAACGGATATTCCACTCTCTCAGGTTATGGACTCATTCCTCCATTATGATGCCTCCTTGCAGCAGCACCTTGTTATCCAGACCACAAGACTTCCACGGGCCCTTATTGCCGGTGCGGTTGGCGCTTGTCTTGCGGTGGCAGGAGCGGTCATGCAAGTTATAACCCGCAATCCTATTGCTTCCCCAAGTTTGTTCGGCGTCAATGCAGGCGCTTCTTTTATGGTAGTTATCGCTTCCGGATGGCTCGGCTTGTCCGGCATGCAGCCGCTGGCTTTATTCGCACTGCTCGGCGCGGCTATCAGCGGCGCAATTGTTTTTGTGCTGGGAAGCATCGGACGCGATGGTATGACCCCGGTTAAAATCACGCTGGCAGGCGCATCGATCTCAGCATTTTTCGCATCGCTGACGCAAGGCTTCATGCTGTCTAGCGGCAAAATGTTCGATCAGGTGCTCGTCTGGCTCGTCGGCTCGGTTGCAGGCCGCAATATGGCGATGCTGCAAGGCGTGCTTCCTTATATGGCTGTCGGCCTTATTATCGCACTAGCGCTTTCCCGGCAGCTTAACTTGCTTGGCATGGGCGACGATATTGCCAAAACGCTCGGCCAACGGACCGCTATGGTCAAAGGACTGGCTTCAGTCGCTGTTATCCTGCTGGCGGGCGCTTCAGTCGCAGTAGCCGGTCCAATCGCTTTTATCGGTATCATCATTCCGCATATTGTACGTTTTCTAATCGGCAGTGATTATCGTTGGGTCATTCCCTACAGCGCCGTTCTTGGAGCTGTGTTGCTCGTCGCCTCCGATATCGGCTCCCGCTACATAGCAATGCCTAAAGAGGTTCCGGTTGGCGTCATGACAGCTGTCCTAGGCGTGCCATTCTTCGTCTATATCGCCCGGAAAGGACGGAAAGCATCATGAGCAAATATAGTACGATCCGTACGAACAAACCGAAGCTGAGTCTGCTGCTTGAGCGAAAAACAGTCTTAATAACGCTTGTATTGCTAGTGCTATGCGCTGCAGCCGCTGTCCTGAGCACTGGTATCGGCAGCAAATTCATCGCTCCGCTCGACGTTGTCAAATCGATCTTCGGGTATGGAAATCCGATGCATGATGTCATTGTGCTCAAGCTCCGGCTGCCTCGGATCATCATTGCTTTATTAGTAGGAGCTGCGCTCGCATCAGCCGGCGCTGTGCTTCAAGGACTGATCCGCAACCCGCTCGCCTCGCCTGATGTCGCGGGCATTACGGAAGGCGCTTCACTTGGCACTGTGCTGTTTATGTTTTTTTTCAACGAAAAGCTTTCCATTCAATGGATGCCTCTGGCCGCTATTATCGGCGCGTTTGCCGTAACCTTCCTGCTCTATGTGCTTTCGTGGAAGGACGGCGCTTCGCCGCTGCGCATGGTGCTGATCGGAACCGGTCTGTCGGCCGCATTTAAATCGATCTCCTACATGCTGCTGATCTCCGGCCCCTTCTTCATGGCAGACCGGGCTTTAACGTTTATGACCGGCAGCATTTACGGCGCTTCTTGGGAAAAGGACGTCTTTACACTGCTTCCTTGGCTCATCGTGCTGTTGCCGCTGACATGGCTCATGTCCCGGCACGTCAATATTCAGTCGCTGGGCGATGAAGTCGCCGGAAGCGCTGGAGCCAGCGTACAGCGGCATCGGCTGCTGCTGCTGATCCTCAGCGTATCGCTTGCCGGTGCGGCCGTTGCCATTGGCGGTGCTATCGCCTTTGTCGGACTTATAGCTCCGCATATCGCCCGCAAGCTGGTTGGCTCCTCCTTCGGAGGACTGCTGCCGGTTAGCGCGATGATCGGCGCCTTACTCGTATTACTATCAGACTTGGCAGCGCGGACGCTGTTTACCCCGCTTGATATTCCGGCAGGTGTATTCACCGCAATTATCGGCGCGCCGTTCTTCTTATATCTGTTATACCGTCATCGTAACCAATGAGAATGAGACTAGCAGGAGGTAAAGTGCAATGAGCTTGCTTGAAGCGAAAGAAATGGCGCTTTCCTACGGGGGAAACCACATTTTTGAAAACTTGAATCTTACGATACCCGAAGGCAAGGTAACGGTGCTGATCGGCAGCAACGGCTGCGGCAAATCAACGCTGCTCCGCTCGCTGGCCCGGCTTCTCAAGCCGACCCAAGGCTCCATTACATTGGACGGACAGGACTTGCTGGCAATGGCGCCCAAAGCTGCAGCGAAACAGCTCTCGCTTCTTCCTCAAGGCCCCGTGGCGCCAGAGGGACTTACTGTGCTTCAGCTTGTCAAGCAAGGCCGCTATCCTTACCAAAGCTGGCTGCAGCAATGGTCCAAGGAAGACGAGCGCAGCGTGCGCGAGGCGCTTCAAGCGACGGACATGGCCAGCATGGCTGAACGCTCGGTCGATTCGCTCTCCGGCGGTCAGCGCCAGCGGGCGTGGATCGCGATGACACTGGCGCAGCAGACGGGCATTATTTTGCTGGATGAGCCTACCACTTATCTGGATATGACGCATCAGATTGAAGTGCTTGATCTGCTGCAGGAAATGAACGAGCGCGACAACCGCACTATCGTCATGGTGCTTCACGATATTAATCTGGCTTGCCGCTATGCCGACCATATCGTAGCGGTCAAAGACGGCGCAATTGCCGCTCAGGGAGCCCCGGGGGACATTGTCGATGCAGCGATGATCGAATCGGTCTTCCGGCTCAAATGCGAGGTTATTCCCGATCCGCTGTACGATACGCCGATGATTGTGCCGCATGGCCGGAAGAAATTAGTGAGGCAATAAATAAAAAGGGCAGACTCTAGGGTCTGTCCTTTGATGTGTTTAACACTATGCACAGGTTCGCTGCGCGTATTGGTTCTTGCTGCCGTTCTTGATTCCACTGCCCCATCGTTTTCACGATGAGTAATGGATCGAATCATCGAAAAGTCAGTAAGAACTCAATACGCTCCGCTTCCCCTAAAACCTATTTATTAAACACTACTTCATAGCCCCGGTCCGCTCTCCCTACTCGCACCGCACAGTCAAAAACATGCAGCTCACAGCTTTTTTCTAATCAAAATGTAAAAATACAGGTTGTAAGCTGCTTTTTCAGCGATTTATAGCCTCAAAATGCAAATATGCAGTTTGATTGGCTGAAAAAGCCCCTATAGAGTCAAATCTCAGGATTTCAGATGCACTTTTGCATTTTGAATGCCTTTTTGGAGCTTTTAAGGCGTATCAGCCTGCACTTTTGCATTTTGTTTCTCATTTGCCAAGTAGAAACTAGCGTCGGTAGGGTGATACCTCATCTGATAGGCATTCTGATAGGCACTATAGGGAGGGAGTCTATCCACATTTATAATATGCTTGTCTAACATTTGGCTTAGGTCCTCCCTTCTCAGTGCATTTATGCTTAGCAGATCAGTCAGAGCGTCGTCTATACATGCCAAATCAGTCCGAGTATTCATCCATTAAGATTAAGCTGCTTGGTAAGAAAGTTACTGGAATCCATTAGCCAGAGTTTAGTCCATATTGGTTATTCCAATAAAGAAGGACAGACCCGCGGGTCTGTCCTTCTTTCTATTACATTAACTTACCAAGTTACAATACGCGCGTTATTTGTTCAACAAATTGTAAATGATCTGTGCGGATTCCGCACGCGTGGAGATACCTTTAGGATCGAACATACCTGTACTCCGTCCTTTAACCAGTCCAAGCTCAGCAGCCTGATTAATATACTCAACTGCCCAACTGGAAGCCTCACTCTCATCTTCAAACGCTATCTCTTTCCCGTTAGCAGCCTGACTTGCTCCTTGCGCCGCTTGATAGGCTCGTATAAGCATGGTGACCATTTCCTCGCGCGTAATTTGGGCATTCGGAGCAAATGTATTGCCGCTCATGCCCGCAACGATTCCAGTGTTTGCCGCTATCCCTACAGCTTCTGCATACCATGCGTTCTCCGCCACGTCAGCGAATGCCGCTTGACCGGATTCAACTTCGGTAAGCTTCAATGCACGCACTAGCAGGGAGACGAATTCGGCACGGGTTAATGCCCGATTAGGTTCGAATGATACGTCACTCATTCCATTGACGATCTGCTTCGCTGCAAGCTCTTGAATGACGCTCTCTGCCCAGTGACCGGATGGCACATCCATGAAGCTCCATACCATTTCAATTACTCCATATATGCCGAACGCATTGGCTTCACTCTGCCATTGGCCCCCCTTCTCTGCCCCGCCAACATAGCTTGGCTTGGCATTGCCATCCAGACGAAAGATGCCCGCAAGCTTAGGATTAACTGCATTCCCGCCGCTCGTCTTCAAGCGCACAATAATAGGTTCATCTGCATGATCCGCTTTTATCGTTTTACTGTCGCTTCCTGCGAAAAAGAGACTAAACTCATACGCGGTACCCGCTGATGTCACCCGCGTCCGCTCGCCCGCTTTCAACATCGATTGCAGCGCCGTATCCGATATCGGCTGAATGCCTATAGTCAGCTTGCCCTCTGACAAACCCGACGCAGCAGCCTTCTCCCTCAACTGCTTTACGAGCGCCGCTGGCAGCTCAAGTTCATAGTTTTGCGAGCGGATCACAATTCGGCTGTTCGCCGGCAGCTCCACCGCTTCCAGAGGAAGGACAACCTGTCGGATGCTCCCCGCGACCGGCAAGATGACATTGCCGTCTTTTACCGATTGCAGCAGCTCCGCAGAAGACACTGTCAAGACATAATTTGACTGAGCACCTCCACCTCCGCTTCCGCCTCCACTGCTATTGCCCCCCGTACCACCGTTTCCATTACCAGAAGCAGCCGTTCCAGGCACGATGACCTTCAGCGCACTCGTATCCGCCGTGCTTCCGTCTGATAGTCTCGTTATGGTCAGTACAACCGTCACTTCGGTTGCCGATAAAGACGGCGACAATCGTCCATCCAGACCGAGAATAGCCGGCTTATCCGTGCTTTTGATCGCTACCGAATATCCTGCCGGAACGACGGGCAGCACCAAGCTCGTCTCGCCTCTGGCCGGCGCTTGCAGAGCCGTTATCCCCCCCGCAACACTTGCTGCGCTTGGACCTTGCTCTGAGACCACCATCCCGAAAACTTTCATTTCGTAAATCGAATATCCCCATTGCCCAGACTTCACTGTACCTTGCATCCGGATATATCTTGCATCCTCATTCAGATCGATAATGTCCGTACCGCCATTGCTGTTGCTTTCGACAAAGGCATCCGTCCATTGCTGGCCGTCAGAAGAAACTTGAAGCTTATACCCTTTGGCATACGAGTCTTCCCAGTCAATCTGAACCCGGAAGACGTGATAGATTTGTTCCAAATCCACCTGCAGCCAGTTGTCCGCCGACTCGCCAGCGCTCCATCGGGTAGACGACTCGCCATCGAAGGCCATAGCAGCCGTCTGCTGCGCATTCGATGCGGATAGTGCCTGTGCAAGCTTGCCAAGCGCAAGGTTTGGCGCTTCTTGACCGTAAATCTCCATCTCGTAAATCGAATATCCCCATTGCCCGGATTTCGCTAACCCTTGCATCCGAACGTAGCGGCCAAGTGCATCTATCAAGATTTTCTCCGTACCGCCAGATGAATTTTCTTGTTCATACACATCCGTCCAATGCAATCCATCCATCGAGACTTGAAGCTTGTACGCCTTGGCATACGAAGCCTCCCATTGCAGGTTCACTTCGTTCAGTGCATAGATGCTGCCCAAGTCCACTTGAAGCCAGTTGTCTGCGCTCCCGCCCGCAGCCCAGCGTGTAGCTGGATCGCCATCGAAAGCATGTGCTGCGCTTTGCTGAGTATTCGATTCCGAGAGAGCGCTAGCGGTTTTGCCTAAGGCAAGGTTAATCTTGGACGCATCCTTCAGTTTGAGGCGGATTACCGCCTTCTTATTCGCTTGAAGCGGTATAACGCGTGCAATGCTGCCAAGCGGCGAGCCTGCAATCGTCACATCCTCACTGACGATTTCCTCGATGCCCGCGCGCTGAATCAGCGTCAGATTCTGGTCGATGGCAGACGTCAGCTCGACGTCGACCGTCAAGTTATCCATGTCCCACTGGAGCTCATTGATCGTCACTTGCCCTCTCGCGAGCATGCCGGAAATAGAGCCTCTCGTTAACGATTTAGGCAAAGCGGGCAGCAGCTCCAATGTGCCTCTATCGGAAATAGCGAGCATTTCCATCATAATCGTTGGAACGGAGTTGACGACGTCCGTAGCGAATGTGCCATGGTTATTGTAGTGCGACGTCGACAGACTGGAATAGTAATAATCGTCTTTGGCGAACCGTACGAGCTTGGCATTGACTGAATCCGCATTGTTCAAGTTCGCCGCTGCCAGAGCGCTGTGAAGCAGTCCATGCCCGGCATTCTCATAATTACCGCCGTCTTTTTTCTGCAATGATACTCTCGCAGCATCGTACAGCTCCCTGTTTGTCTCTGGTGTGACTTCACGATAGGGCCAGACCGGCATCATGGCGCTTGAATGGCGATGGTGATAGTTGTTTTTGTTCATCAGATCCGGCCATGCCCATTCGGCAAACGCTCCATCGTCATTAACCAGATAAGGCGGCAAATGATCGAGCAGCTCTTGCCAGACCGGTATCTTCTCCTCGTCCCGTCCAAGGAGGGTGCTTGTCTCAATCAGCGTCTCCAGAGCAAAGCGCGCGCCGGAGATATCATAGACTGAATTGACCGAAAGCGGTACGCCGCCGGCCGGCCTATTCTCAGGTGAAATAGAGCCTGCGAAAATATAATGGCCGTTGCTATCCTTCTCGACCAGGAAATCCTCGTAAAAGTCGCCCATATCCCGGATGAGCGGGTAATATTGGTCGGCTAGGAAGGCGGTATCTCCCGTAACCTGATAGTGCTCCCAGAACGGATAGAGCAGCCAGGATTCACCGCCGGTCACATACTGGTACGGATATTCGAAATTAATATTCGAGATCAGTCCCTCTCCGTTTGGCGTATTGCCGCCTGTAAGCATGCCCCTTGTTCCGAGAAGCTTCTGCGCGTTGGTGCGGAAATCTTCCTGCCATTGATGATTAAGATAGTAGTACCCTTCCATCGCCTCCGGCATATTACCGATATTGCCGCCAGATATTTGCAAATTGAGATTGGCGTCGAGGTGATAATAGCCGTCCCAGCCTACGTTGCTGTCGCCCGTCCAGTTACCAAGTAAGTCAGGCGCGGCCGTAGCGCTGCTTGATCCGAGCAAATGATAACGGCCCGAATAGAACATCCGCTCGAACAAAGCCGGAATAGGCGTCGTTGATGCCTTCTGCATGGCGAGCAGCTCTTCGTTAGATTTGGATCGGTCCCCCTCGCTTGCTCCAAAATCGATCAAAACGCGATCGAAGATTTCACTGTGCATGGCGGTATGCCGGCTGAGCAGCGTTGCATAATCATCAGCCACATCCGACAGCTGGCCTTGAAGAGGCCCCTGATTCCATTCCTGTTCAGCCGGCAGGCCGCCTTCGAACGTTCCGTCATAGCGCTGGGTAAGGGACAACAGCAGAACGTAGGTCGCCCCTGTTACGGACACCGCATCGCCGTCCAGCGTCTTCTGGCCGTCTGTCACGATGCGTGTGACGCCTTCGTAACCCGCGTTGTAGGTACCGTTAGCGTATTTCGCCCGCAAGTTGAGGAAATCGACCGAGGAATGGTTCTCGTACGTTACCCCTTTATTCAACAAATTCATGCCGGGATCAATGCTGAGACCCAGCTTAACCTCCAGCGTCTCGCCGCTTGGAGCAGGCAAATATTGCACCGTCATTCCGTCTGGTCTCGACACGAACGACTTGCGCTCCCAATCCCCCTTGCCGTCTGTCCAGTTGACGGAGACGACGCCGTCTGAATAATCCGTCGAGCGGACGTAATTCGAAATCGGGCCGCTGTCCGGCATCGTGATCGTCATTTTATAACCCGGATGCTTGCTTCCTTCTCCGCCTCCCCGGTAGCCTTGCACATCAGCCGCAAGCTGATTCGCCTGCTGATAACGGCCGGAAATAAGCAAATCTCTTATTTCTTGAATATCCGCTTCGCTTACACTATTAAAAGTGCGATGCGGATTCGCTTCCAATCTCGCCATGAAGAAATCCCGGTCGTTAAAAACGACGGTTTCTTCCCGCGGATTGCCAAATACGATAATGCCCTGCTTGCCGTCACCAGCCAGCAGCCCTTCTTCCCAGTCCCCATAGTTGCGAGGATACGTTGTCGAAAGTGCTTTCGTCGCCGGATTGCCCGACGTTGTAAAGGTCTTTATCAGTCCCCCGCTTTCGTTCCCATTCTCATCAATCGCCGTTACTTTGATTGTATACGTGCTGCCCGCGTTCAGCCCCGCAGCCGTATAGCTGCGTACACCAGCAGCAAGCGAAGCGACGAGAGTACTTCCCAGATATACGTTGTAGCCAGATACCGTCCCGTTATCTATTGCGGCTGGCCATTGGAGAGACGCCGATTCCGCCGTTAAACCCGTCAGCTCCAGCGCTGCCGTTACTGGCCACTGAGGCGCTGTATCGGCTGGCTTGACCTTGCCGTATACTTCAAATTCATACAATGAAAGTCCCCACTGCGTTGCCGAGGTTACACCCTGCATACGGACGAAACGTCCTGTTGCGGACTGTTGAAGCTCGATGTCGTCCACATGATCGCCTGAAGGCGAAGCATCATCATGTACGTATACATCCGTCCAGATGCTGCCGTCATCGGAAACTTGAACCTTATATTGCGCTGCGTATGCTGCTTCCCAGGCAAGTACGATTCGGTCGATGATATGCGGCTGGCCCAGGTCTACCTGAAGCCAATTATCGTCTCCGCCGTTTGAGCCCCAGCGCGTACCTGTATTGCCGTCAAACGCCCGGAAGGCGGAGCGGTCCTTGTCCGGCTGGCTGTTCTGCTCCCCGCTTCCATCATTGGACTGCGAAGATGCCGTATAAGCAGAAGGCGCCTTGTTCAATGCCACGTTCACAGGCACATCCGGCTGAATTGGAGTGCCATACACTTCGAACTCGTACAGCGAATATCCGTAAGGCGTGCTCGGTACGACGCCCTGCATCCGGACAAATCTTGCGTTTTGCCGGATCGTAACCGATTCGTTGCCGCCTGCGCCGCTTGTCGTATGGTACACATCCGTCCAGCTCTGTCCATCATCGGAAATCTGGATAAAATATTCTCTGGCATAAGCCGCTTCCCAAGAAAGCACGGCTTTCGAAACGTTATATTTAGCTCCAAGATCGACATAGATCCATGCGTTATTGTCGTTGCTGTGATCACTCGACCAGCGGGACGAGCCGTTGCCGTCAATAGCTTTGTCGGCAGTCAGATTGCTGTCCTCATAGGACGCAACTGCCGCTGTATTCGCGCCTAACGATAAATTGAGCGGCACGTCGGTTGGCTGAGCCGGCGGGGATGGCACTGTCTGCCCTTGCGGCGGCCACAGCACGAATTGGTTAGCACCATTTTGCACATTCGCGAACGGACCAGCCTTTACACTTCCTGCCGGGAAAGCGTTACCAAAAAAGTCAGTGGCAACATCCGCCGCAATGCTCTCATTCGCATTCGGTATGACACCCACCCGCGCCTGCGTCACAATATCCAGACCGTTCATCCCCGCAGCGTTCAGATTGAAGCTGATGCTCATCGCATCATTGGTCGTCGTGTACGCCACATCGGAGATTACATTCGTGAAGTTGTCCTCCTTCACATGCGTTTTATTCGCAGCATCGGACGGCAGTACAGAGCCTTGCACCAGATTGTTGTACCAATGGAATTTTTGTACGGTGTTCATCGCATTCGTCTCATTCATCGTACCGGGCTGAAAATAGTAATTTTCCCTTCCTCCGCCGTCAACGTTGATATTGCCGTTATCGATGAACAGATTGTTCGCATACACGACGCCTGTTGCGTCCAGCATCCGAATATCGCTGTTGCCGATAAACACGTTATTGTCTACAAGTATAGGGCCATGAACCGCTTCTGCGTAGTAGCCCCAAGGCGTGTTCATTACAATGTTGCCGGTAACCCGCACGTTCTGATTGCCCCAGTCCGTCCAGATGCCGGCGGAGTTGCCGCCCTTGGAGTTTTTAATATAATTGCCTTTTATCAGCCCTTCGTTCATGTAATGCACCTTGATCGGAGCCGTCTCCGCACCGCTGAATTCACCACGGTAGTTCGTATCCTCGATCCTGTTGTACATAATATCGGAATTCCATGAGAACACACCGGCAATGCCTGACTGTCCTGACTTCGCGATGTAGTTGTTGCGGACAACATGGGAGCCGTACTTGTCCGTTTCCCTGAAATTCGTACGTGTTACACCCGGACGGTTGCCTGCCCATTCATCGCTGCCCAGACCAATATCAATGGCAATTGTACGCGCATTAATGACGATATTGTTCTGAATAATCCACTTCAAGCCGCCGTTAACACTGATTGCACCTGCTTGGCGTCTGGAAGGAGATCCCGGAAAGTCGGAATACGTATTGGCGGCATGCTTAACTGTAAAGCCGTCAACCGTTATGTAGCCTAGTCCCCAGGCATCCGGTGCGAATACTTGCCTGCGCACATTAATTTCCGCCAGCTTCTGATTCGGATCGGCTCCATCAAAGTTCGCGTAGATCGTCGTATTCCCGCCGGATACTTCCGCGTACCACGTATTCCCTGCACCCAGGACATTGCTCAAGGAACCTTTCTGATAACAAGCTTGATCGTTCAAATACACATCACCAGCCGTATATACCGGGAAGAAGCCGCCTTCTCCGCCTTGCGGATGTCTTGTTGCGAAAGGATTATAATCCCCGAAGAAGCTATTGGGCAAAGCAACCTGCCACACATCTCCGCTATATGGCACCCAGTCGTTGATTTCCTCCGAGCCTTTAATGACGACCTCGCCGTCTCCAGCGTTCGTGTATACGATCCGATGCTCTTCATCCGTTCCTCCACGAGCCGGCTTTACCGTCTCCCGGTATAGTCCGGCATGTACAACGACGGTATCGCCGGGCTGCGCTTCCTCCGCCGCATAATTAATCGTTAAGTAAGGCTCCGCTTCCGTACCCGGATTATTATTGCTGCCATCCTTCGCAACGTGAATGACGCGGCCTTCACTAGGCAGCGGATCTGCGGCTGCTGAAGGCAGCCCTACTGTCGTTAGCACCAAACCGGCGCATAACATGGTGTAGAATGTTTTTTTGCTGGCATGAGCTGCCTGCTTCCATGAACGTAACATTATTTTTTCCCCTTCCATCCTTGTATTTACCCTTAAAGCAAACGCTTACATTTTCAATTGTAGTCTTGCGGACACGCTATCGTAAGGGTAGTAATCTATAATTACATCCACTTTTTTAATGCTTTGCTTGTGCGAATAAAGAGGCAATGCCTGCCCGCACTGCCTCTTCCTGTATTTCCTTGTCTATTAGCCTAAAATAAAGTCCAAAAGCTCGTTGACCGGAACGGTTGCCAATCCGATCGAGGTATCACAGCAGCCATAATAAACGTGCAGAATATCATCTATGATGAGATTGGCTGTCGGGAAGACGACGTTAGGGATAACAAGTCCGGTTTTCTCATAATATTCCTCCGGCTCCATAATGAACTGCTTCGTTCGCCCGATGACGATTTCCGGATTGTCCAAATCGAGCAGAAGAGCGCCAACGCGGTAGATCGACGAGCCATCCACGCCATGGTACAACACGAGCCAGCCCTTTTCCGTCCGAAGAGGCGTAGCCGCAGCGCCAATCTTAGCTCCCTCCCACGCTTCCTGCGCGACAGCCAGCAGCTTAGGCTCAGACCATTCCATTAAATCATCGGAGTAGGAAATCCACATACCCGGCCTGTCCGTTCCATAGGCTTCCCCCACATATTCCATCGGTCTGCGCAGAAGGGCAAACTTCCCGTTTATCTTCTCAGGAAACAGGGCGTTATCACGATCATCAATCTCCGGCGGCGTCGTATAGCACAGCTGCTTGAAATGAATTCCGTCCTCCGATACGGCAATGCCGGAACGCGTCAGCATCGGCTTCACCCCATTGCTTGCCCATTCCGGATAATGCTCGGGAAAGTAATTAGGAACAGCGATGCCTGTCGGCCAGCAGTCGAACGCATACGGCTGCAGCGCATAACACATGTAATACAAACCGTCTATCTTGACGACCCTCGCATCCTCCACGCTTCCTCCAGGAAAACCGAGCATTTCACCTGTAAAAACCGCTTCCTCCTGAACCGGGGTGAAATGAATGCCGTCATCGCTTTCCAGCAGACCGATGCTGGTCTGGAACGGTGTTAAAGAGCTTGCGGCTCTGTCATACATCCGGAACTTCCCTTGATCGTAAATAACACCCGGATTAAATGTAGCCACTTGCCTGATTCCGGCTTCCCCTGGAACAACAACCGGATTCGCCTCACAACGTGTAAATTTCATAACTGATACCCTCCTTTAATAGCTGTCAATCCACTGCTACGCCTAGCATACGCCGCATAAAGATTTAAAGAAATAGACATGACGGCCATTATCGTACAATAATGTCGTAAAAGTAGAAGGATTTATCCTCCCCTTGCAGAATGATTACATTCGGAGGTCATTCAGATGGAACACTCGCAAAGGCATGAACCGATACGCCATATGGATCTGGACATTAAGGTATCTATCGGTCATATCCGGTTTAATATTCTTTATATCAATTTCGAGCCGGCTATACCGGCCTGGCATTTCAAGAACCACAGCCATAGCAGCTATGAGCTGCACTTTATTCCGAGCGGGCGTGGCGTGCTTCGCGTATCCGATCAGCAATTTCCTATTGAACCCGGAGTCTTCTACCTAACCGGCCCCGATATATACCATGAACAGCAGGCAGACGATGTAGACCCGATGTGTGAATACTGTATTAACTTCGAGCTTGAGGTAACCGGCCGGAGGAAGAAGAAAAATGATGACTACATAGAAACTGAAGTGGAAGAAATGCTGGAAACGCTGCGAAATACTCACTTCTGGTTTGGCCGCGACGCGTTCGAAACGATTCCTCTGTTCGAGCATCTATTCGCAGAGGTGTCCAGCCGTAAGCTCGGCTACTACGCTTATATTCAGAGTCTGGCATCCCAGATTATTATCCATGCCATCCGCAACTTCGCCGATGGGGATCGGGCGGCCAGCTATTATTTTCCGCGAAAAATACTGGACGACAGACGGCGATTTATTGCCGACAATTATTTCAAAGACAGCCACCTGATGCTGACTCCTGCCGAGCTTGCGGGGCTGATTGGCGTAAGCGTCCGGCAGCTGGAGCGTATTATGCAGCTGTATTACAACAAATCATTCAAGGAGAAGCTCCAAGAAAGCCGCCTCTCTCACGCCAAGCATCTGCTGTCCGCCAGCGCTCTCACCGCCAAAGACATTGCAGAGGCGACCGGATTCGCATCGGCTCCTTACTTCTGCAAAGTGTTCAAAACCTGCATAGGCATGACCCCGCTTCAGTATCGAGCAAAAAAAAGATAAGCTCTCCATACACGAAAAAACGACCTGTAAACGTCACCCGTTTACAAGTCGTTTCATGCTATTGATATCTCGTTTCCCTATACTCCGATGGCGATACGCCGCATATTTTTTTGAACACGTTTACAAAATATTTGTAGTCATTATATCCAACACGATCGGCAATATCAGCAATTTTCATATCCGTGTCCCGAAGCAGCCCCTTAGCTGTTTCAATCCGCACGTCATTCAAGTAATTATTGTAAGACTTGCCCGTCTCCTGCTTGAAAATATGGCTGAAATAATTCGGCGTAATATGAAGCCTGTCGGCAATAGTCGAAGCCTTCAAATCCTGAGTAAATTCCTGATGAATCCATTCCTTCACCCGATTGACCACCCAGCGGTTTTTCCCCACATTCGAGCTGTTCATAATCGATTGGAGCGCCATAAGCTCATCCCAATACAGCCGCTCCAACGATGCATATGAATTATGAATGAACAAATCGGCATCCGTGAAATAAGAGTCCTTTTCCTCGACCCGAGCGCCTACATGCTTCAGCCGGCGGTAGATCAGCACTTTAATGAGCTGGCATACTTTCCAGCTCTCCTGCAGCAAGAATAAATTTTCCCGCAAGTAGAGAAACAGCTCCCGGCTTGCTTGCCGAAGCTGCTCAACATCCTGTTGGAAAAACGTCTCCACGACCTGCTTCTCCAGTGCCTCTGGATAAGCGGACACGGCATCCGCTTCCTGTCTTCTCTCTCTGGAGACACCGTCTATGCCTATCTCCTGACGCTTCAATTGCAGCACAGCCTGCTCGTATGCATTCTTCAATGTGGCGAGACCGGTCTGTGCCGGAGACTCACACACCCACAAGGGAATATCCGAGCCGTTCCATTCCAGCATGCAGGACGGCTGCGGAAAAACCTCCTCCTGCAAGCCGTCGCTGCCGTAACCGTATACGAAATGCAGGTTCGGATGAACGAATACCGATATCGTCTCGTATCCAAGCCCCTTCAGCCTAGCCTCTATTCTATTCTGCCATGCCGTATGAAATTGCCGAACGTCTTCATCCGTCATCCCGTATGATAAATGATCATAGCTTGCCACAGCGCTGGCAAACAGCCGATAAGGCATCGGGAAGTTGAGCCCCTGTTCCGGCAAGGAAAGATCATGCACGCCTTCATGCGCCTGCATCAGCAATTGACGGAGCCGATTCTCCTGCTGGCTGCGAAGCTCACTGCCCTGCTTCTCGCGCGCTGCCCGGATCGTCCGGCAGACCAATTCGACCGTTCGCATCAGCTGATCCACATCAACAGGCTTAATCAAATAATCTTTCACATTATATTGAATCGCTCTTTTGGCATATTCGAATTCTTCGTATCCGCTAAGCAGAATGAAGGAAGCAGGATGCTCGATCTCATGCAGCTTTGCCGCCAGATCCAGCCCATCCATCTCAGGCATGCGAATGTCGCTTAGAATGAGGTCCACCTTTTCTTGCTCCAGAATAGCCAAAGCTTCTATACCAGAGTAAGCCTCACCGACGATTTCGATGTCGAGCTCATGCCAAGGCAGCGTTTCCTTCAATCCCATACATATAATAGGCTCGTCGTCTACGATTAGCATTCTAAGCTTCATTCGCATGCCCCTCCTCAGATGTCCAGCTGCTAACCCTTGACAGCCCCCGCCGTCATTCCCTTAACCAAATAACTTTCAAGGCATAGAAAGACGATAATGACGGGAATAAGCGCCATCGTCAAGCCTGCCATCTGCGTCGTATACGAAGTAGTATATTGACCTACGAAATTGGAAAGTCCCAGCGGGACTGTTTTCAAATCCGGATTGCTCACAAGCACCAAGGCGAATGAAAATTCATTCCAGTTGTTGATAAAATTAATAATGACGACCGTCGCAATTGACGGCATAGACATTGGCAATATAATAGACCAAAAAATACGCAGCGGCCCGCAGCCATCCATGATGGCGGATTCCTCAATATCTTTGGAGAAGCTCTTCATAAAGCTTACCAGAATAAATATCGTGATCGGCAGACCAAAAGCGATATACGGCACGATCAGCGACAGATACGAGTTTTGCATATGCAGCTTGTTCTCAAGTATAAATAATGGTACCAGTGTCGCGTGAATCGGAATCAGCATGCCAAACACAAAGTAATTATAGATTTTCGTCTGATGCTTGAATCGGAACCTGGCCAGAAAGTAGGACGCGAAGGCGCCTAATAGTACTGTAAACAAGACAGCCAGCACGCCAATAATCATACTGTTGGAAAAGTATAAGCCTAACTTGGCTACTCTCCATGCCTCCGCATAATTGGCGAACAGCCATTGCTTTGGCCATGCCAATACACTTTGGGAAAAGGCGTCATCTGACTTAAAAGAGTTCATGAACATCCACAGAATCGGGAATAAATTGACTATACTATAGGCGGTTAAAAAAATATAGACAACTAGCTTGAGTGTCTTTTTTCTCGCCGAATGTCTCGTATCCCTCTCTATCATCGCTTTCTCTCGGGGAACAGTAATCGTATGCGGCATCGCTCGCCTCTCCTCTCTTAATCTTCTTTAACCTTCAGCAATCGTGAAGCAACGGAAATGAGCAGCAGACTGACCACGAAGATGGCGACGGATATCGCACTTCCGTATCCATACTGAAAGGAGGAGAATGTTTTGTTGAACATATAGATTGCCATGACATCGGTCGTATGAGCCGGTCCTCCGTTCGTCATGACATAGATCAAATCGAATGTTTTCAAACTGCCGCTGATACATAAAATAATGGAGACTAGAATCGTTCCCCATATCATCGGAATAATAATTTTAATCGTTTTGACGAAGCCCGTTGCCCCGTCGATTTCCGCTGCCTCCAGCGTTTCTGCCGGGACGTTTTGCAGCGCCGCCAGGAAGATTACCAAATACAGGCCGACATATTGCCATACGATCGTTACACATACAGCCAGCATCGCCCATTTCTGATCGCCTAGCCAATTGTGTGCCAACTGTTCCAGACCTACCGCTTTGAGCAGTGTATTTATTAATCCGTATTGCGTGTTATAAATCATGTTCCACGTCAAAGAAATAATAACCGTTGAGATGGCTACCGGCAGAAAACCTACCGTACGGAAAAACTTAGCGCCTCTCAGCTTACCGTTCAACAGCAAAGCGAACAACAAAGCGATCGGAATTTGTCCGAGCACGGATGCCAGCAGAACGAACATATTATTTTTCAGCGAGCTCCAAAATACTTGATCTTTCATTAAAGCCGCAAAGTTGTCCAATCCGATAAACGAGGGATCAGAAAAGCCGTCCCAATTCTGAAAGGAATAATAGAAAGAAATGCCAATAGGAATCATGCAAAACAAGGTGTACACGATAAGGGAAGGAGAAATTCCCAGCCAGATCAGCCACTTGTTGCGATTTAATAGATGCATGCGAGAGATTGCTCCTTTCTTAAATGAAGCGGAGAATCAAGGAATACCCCTGATTCTCCGAAGTTCGTTCCTATATGAACTATTTAGCCTTAGCCGCTTCCAGTTCGCTTGCTACTTCCTCAGGCGACTTGGTACCCATCGTGATGGACTGAAGCCCGTTGTTAATAATTTCGGTTAACTGAGGCGTCAGCACCGCATCATATACAGGAGCGACACCTCCGCTCGTCAGACTAATGAGCTGCTTCAACGTATCGGACGCATCAGACGGAACCGTCACAGTTGCCGGAACAAGCTGATCCTTGGCCAGAAGACGGTTATACGTATCCTCGCTGCTCAGGAACCGGATAAATTGACGGGCTGCATCCAGCTTGCCTGGATCGATATCTTTGTTAATAGCAACACCTTGTCCCGTTACACCTGACAAAGCTTGCGGGTTGCCTGCTCCGCCTTCGACGGCCGGGAAAATAGCAAGGCCGAGATTACGGTCCTTCGGCAGCTTCTCCTGCACACCGCCAAGAGACCAAGTGCCTTCAACGAACATAGCGGCTTTCCCTTGGACAAAATAATCCAAATGCTGATTGTTGTCGATTGTATTCATATCTTCATTGAATGCTTTCAAATCCGTCAGTTCTTTAATGACATTTAAACCGCCGACGAATTCCGGATCGGTAAACTTCTTCTCTCCGCTCATCGCTTTGACCAGGAAGTCGCTTCCTGTCATGCGGTCGCCGATCGTGGAGATGTAGCAGGATTGAAGCACCCATTGCCCTTTGTTGCCAAGTGCGATTGGCGTAACTCCCAAGTCACGGACTTTTACAACCATTTCCTTAAATTCCGCATAGGTCTTCGGAAACTCGCTGTAGCCCGCTTTGGCCAAAATGTCCTTATCGTAGTAAATCATATGGGTGTATACGACAATATTAGGAATCGCGTATTGCTTGCCGTCAATTTGATAGTCGATCAAGTTAGCGCTCGGAATGAGCTTGTCCTTATATTCTGCGGCGAGATCATCGATTGGCAGTACCGTATTGCCATCTACCATCGGCTTCAGCTCTGCGCCTGGCCATACGACGAACATATCCGGCAATTGCCGGCCTGCTGCACTTGCCTTTAATTTCAGCTTGTACTGGTCATGCGGCATTTGCTCGATTTTGACTTTAATATTCGGGTTTTCTTTCTGGAATTCACTTACCTTATCATTCAGCACGCCCATGTACGCATCTGACCCGTTCCAAATGTTCCAGAATGTCAATTCTACGTTTTTGGCCGGTTCTTCTGTGGCCGTTCCCCCATTGCTCGGTTTATTCTCCGGTTCGTTGCTGCTGTTGCTTCCGCTTCCGCATGCCGTTAAACCAACCGACAAAATCAGAACCAGCATGATGCTGACAGCCTTACTTATGACTGTGTGTGAGCGTTTCATCGTAGTCCCCCTCATTTTTGTTTTGCGGTGTTTGTAACCGTTATCATTATTGTAGGGAAAACGGTTCCAGCCAGAAACCGATTAAATTAACTCAGCATCCACTATTTTAAACAAGATTGCCTATGGTGAAGATTCGTCCGGTATCGTATCGACGAATGGAATCGTTAACCGGATATGGGTTCCTGCCGCTGCCGGCAAAAACTCCATACGGAAGCGGTCGCCAAACCATAGGGATAACCGCAGGTAGACGTTGCGCATGCCGTGGCTCCCTTCGCCTGTGTAGGCGATCAACTCGGATAAAGCCTGAATATCAGCACCCAAGCCATCATCGATAATATCCATGTGATAGGCGTCGCCTGCAGAAAGCCGTGTGCTCCGTACCGTTATATGCATCGGCTTTTGCTGGCCCGGCATGCCATGGACGATGCTATTCTCCACAAGCGGCTGCAAAATCATCTTCGGCACGTAGGAAACAAGCAATTCCTCATGGATATCGATCTCGCAGGTCAATCGCGCACCCAATCTTTGCTGCTGGAGATCGAGATAGCTCCTCACGTACAGCGCCTCGTCCTTCAGCTCAACCCAAGTTCCCGATCGATGAAGACTCAGTCGGAACAACGTCGATAACACTTGGATTAACCGGCTCGTTTCCACCGCTTTTTCAATTCTGGCCTTCCAGCGGATCATGTCCAGCGTGTTGTACAGAAAGTGGGGATTGATCTGCATCTGAAGAACATGCAGCTCAATTTCCTTCTGCTTGAGCGTCAGCTTGTATTCCTTATCGATAAGATCGTGAATCCGGTCCATCATGGCGTTAAAGTTCGCAGCCAGCAAGCCGATCTCATCCTTGGAACGAATCCCGGTAATTTTGCGAAAATAGTTGTCATCCACTTTTTTCATCATTTTGGTCAGTCTCTCAATCGGCTTAAGAATCCAGTTGAAAATCAGCCACGAAGCCAAGAGAACCGTAGCGATGGATATCACCACAATCAATATCGTATAAAATTGGATCGATCTTGATTCTTTGAACAGATGGGCCTTATCCACCCAGGAAATTAAACCCCAGCCGGTATAGGCAATTTTTTTGTACAGCAGCAGATTGTCTTTGTCATCGACTGGCTTCCCTTGGCTGTTGATAAGCTGCTGTATGCTGCTGCTATCCAGTTGAAACTTGTCTCCTGGCTCGGACCGTTGTTCCGTAATCGAATGGCCGTCATGATCGAGCAGCATCGTACCCGCGATAGCTCCTGAATCCTTGCTTTGGATCAGCTCATTCACTTTAGAGACCTTCAGTCGGATAATGACGATGCCAAGCGCCTTATCAATCGCGTTATAGTCATTAATGACGCGAACTAGAGAAATGATCGGTTCGTGATGGATGTCACCATTGTCGTAACGGCCCGTCCAGACGATCTTCCCTCTCTCTTGAACCGCTTGGTCGATCCATTCCCCTTCATCTCCGATAAAACGGGAGCCGTAGGCGATCTGACGGTCATCCGTGCCTCTGAACTCTACGGAATGAATGTAGCCCTTGGAAATTAAAATAAACTCGATAAATCCTTTTATATTATCGATAAGCGCCGATGCGAGCTTCGGATCGGAATCGACGGAGGTCATCGTTAAGTAGCTGCGAATATCTTTATTGACGATCGCGTAGCTTGAGGTCGACTCTACCTCACGGATAACAGATTCAATATTCGCTACGTTGGCATCCAGCAGCGTCGCCGTCGAGTTCACAGCCTGATTCGTCATCGCTCTCGTTGATATGTTGTAGGACAAGGTGCTGAGCGCAATCAGCGGCAGAAAAATCAAGACGCAAAAAAGAATGAGCAATTTGGTCCGAATGCTAATAAACGCCGGTTTCTTCTCTACCTTCATCATCTAGTTCCCCTGTTCTATACTAGAATTGGCTGGAATGTGCATCCATTATCGCTCAACTCTATTAAAATTGGCAAGAGGGGGAACGTAGAGATGCATTGTAGATTTGTATAAAAAAGAAGCCGGAGCTTGGAAGCACCGGCTTTGTTTTAATCCTATAAAAAGGCTACGCCCTCTAGCAGACTTCAGTTATTTTCCTCTATCATAAATGAACTGACCGACTGGTCCTATTTTAACATTAAGTTTGTTAACTGATGCAATGTACATGCGAGAAAAAACTCTATATACAAAATATCCGATAAGTGTTCCTGTGAAATTGAAAATAACATCATTAATATCAACGACCCGATATGGATAGCTCATGCTGATACTTAATAACAGCTGGATAAACTCAATACATACGCTAACGAATAACCCTAAGAGAACAACCTTCTTCAGGGTGAGATTAAATAAATAATTACTCAAATAACCCAAAGGTGCAAATAAACATATATTAAGAATCTGCTCTTTAAGTGGGAACAAAAAGGTCTCTGAAAGCCAAAGTGGCTCATAATTAAACTGCAATATGGTTCCGTTTCTTACGACTTCTAAATATCCCCTAATTGGGATAGGTAATAATGTGAACTTTAATACATATAACGAATAAATAAAAAATAAAGAGCTGAACGCAATATAGGCAATATTCTTTTTAGCGAAAAGCCTTAAGCATATGACTAGAATCAATAAAAAAGGAAGTTGGAACATTAATAAATCAGATATATTTATATCAATCATAAAATATATGACCTCTCCTTAGAGCAGCCCGCAGACTTATTCGTTACAGCACCTTGCCTATAGCAATAGGTAAATTGATCATTAATTTAAATTATCAAATAATTAATATACATTATTTTCTTATTAATTATTTCTTCCCTTTGCCCCGCAGCTGTTGGTTATGCGCGATTTTCTGCTCCATCCCCTGCTCCGATGCTTTGTAAAAACTCATGTTCCTCAGCATATCGGGCAAATACTGCTGCTCGACATAATGCCCTGGATAGTCATGCGGATACTTATAGCCCTCATGCCCTAGCTGCTGCGCGCCCTTGTAATGGGTATCCCGCAGATGGAGCGGCACTTCGGCGCTGCCCATCCCTTCAATCGTCGCTGTCGCCTTGGCGATCGCCATTGCAACGGCATTCGACTTCGGACTTTCCACGGCGAATAGAATGGCTTGCGTAACATTATATTTCGCCTCGGGCCAGCCGATCTTGTGATAGGCGTCCATCGCGGTCACTGCCTGAATCATCGCTTGCGGATTGGCTAAGCCAATATCCTCACTGCAAGCGACGATCAGCCGGCGGATGAACGTCATCGGGTCCATGCCCAGCTTCTCCACCGCATAGAGAAACCAGAATAGGGCAGCATCACTGGAGCCCCTTACGCTTTTGTGAAACGCCGAGAGAACGTCGTATTGCGTGGAAGGGTCGGCCCGCAGCGCCTTGTTGCGGATCGATTCCTGCGCCACTTCGATCGTAATATGGACGGACCCGTCCGGCTCCGACGGCGTCGTAACGGCAGCAAGCTCCAGCGCATTAAGCGCACGCCGGATATCGCCCCCCGCCATCGCCGCGAGATGCGCTAACGCATCTTCCTCGACCTTCAAATTCATAAAGCCAAGCCCGCGGTCCTTGTCGGCCAACGCCCGCTTCATCGCCTCCAGCGCATGCCGCTCATCAAGCGGCTGCAGTTGAAACAGCGTAGAACGAGACAGCAGCGCTCCGTTCACATGATGGAACGGATTTTCTGTAGTCGCTCCAATAAATATAATGATGCCCTGCTCGACCGCAGGAAGCAGCGCATCCTGCCGCGACGTATTGAAGCGGTGCACCTCGTCGAGGAATAGAATCGTTTTTTTCCCATACAGCATCTTGTTGCTCCGTGCCCGGTCGATCACCTCGCGAACGTCCTTCACGGAAGCGTCAACTGCGTTCAGCTTAACGAAATCACCGGCAGTACGCTTGGAAATGATGTTCGCCAGCGTCGTCTTGCCGCAGCCCGGCGGCCCATAGAGCAGAATAGACGAGACCTGATCGCCCTCTATCGCCCTTCTAAGCAGCTTATCCGGTCCTATTATATGTTCTTGCCCAATATATTCTTCAAGCGTCTCCGGCCGCAGCTGATCCGCCAGCAGCCTCGCACGAGGCGTCTCTGCTTCCTGATAGCTAAATAAGTCCATGCGCATTCACTACTTTCTTATTCCGTTATTACGATCATAGCATATCGTACAAGTGTTCGCCAGATTGTCGATTTTCCTGAATTTAGGACTTTTGTTTCACTATATCTTCACAATCCCTAGGTAAAACGTAGGTTTTTGATATAAACATTTTTACTGAATATACCGATATTAATTAGTGGTAAATTATTCTTTTATGCAATATCGTACGATCGACTTGCCGTATTGAGAGGGAACAGGTAGAGACTAGATAACTAATCTGTAAAGAGAGAGAGGATAAGAGGAGCGCTGTCGATTGTTCAAAAAAGTAGAGACTGAATGGGAACTAACGATGTTCAACAGTATTTGGACCACCGTATGGAAAGAAAAAGGCTTTGAGCTGGAGTATGCGGAACAAGCTCTGGAGAGATACGTCGCGATCTCGCCGGAAGGCCAATACGTAGGCACCTCCGAGATTAAAGCCTATACACCTGGTGTTAGCATAATTGATTCTGTTGCGCCTTTCCATAATCATCCGAAAATTGCAGCTGATCCTGCACAAGTAGCCGAAATCGACAAAATCGCAGTCATTAAGCAATACAGGGGCCATCCGATAACGGACCTGCTCTCTTCCGCCGTTTTTAGCGCAGAGACGCATCGATTCCGATACTTTATATCTTTGCTGGAGCCGGTATTTTACCGTGCGCTGCGCATCACATTCCGCGTGCCGATGGAGAAAGCGGGAGAAAAAACCTTTTATAAAGGCGATTATGTCATTCCGGTCATTTTCGATATGGAGCGCATGTATAGCAACAAAGAGCAATATGAGTGGCTTGCCTATCCGGACAGTCATAGAATTGGATCAGGCATAACCACTACCTAAAATTCACTAGTCGGGAAGAGAAGGTAGATGACGATGAAGAAAGAACTGACTGTGTTAGACAAAAGAAATCGTTTGTTCATAAAAATATTATGGGGCTTGCTGGCGCTCGGTATCGTTGCTGATATCGGCGCAGGGCTTGGCACTGATATGATATTGCTGCTCGTGATCGTTGGCACAGTCAGTATCGGCATTGCTACCTTCATGACTTACAAAAGAATTTTAGTTTCTTACATTATGTATTATGTTCCGGTTATTCTAATAGCGATTACGACACTTCTTATCGTGTCCGATCCGAATCCGATCATAAGCACCTACTTCCTTACTTTCGTAGGCATCGCACTGATGACACTGTACGCTGACTATAAGCCTATTGTGTTCTCCGGGCTGCTTAGCATGGGACTTAGTACGTATCTGTTTTTGACTCCGAAGTTTAAAGATATTCTATTCCCTAACGATTCGCTGATCTACTTGTACTTGTACATTATCTTTATTACAATCGCACTGGCTTCATCGGCTAGATTCAGCCAAAAGCTGCAAGAAGAAGTGCTGGTAGAACGCAGCGATGCGCTTGCTTCCAAAGAAATGGCCGAACAGCTGGTTGAGAAAATGAAGTCTTCGATTCTCGTTCTTGGAGAATTCAGCAGCGAGCAAAAAAATACGGCTCAGTCCACGGGACAAATTTCCCGTGAGGTTACGACGACGTTTACCGAAATGTCCGCTTCGATCGAGAAGCAGACCGGCATGGTGCTTAACGTCAGCAGCTCCGCGCAAACGATTGAGGGCGCAGTCACACAGCTGCTGGAAGGCGCAACCCGCCTGCAGCAGTATTCTGCGGATACTGCTGCCTTGACAGAGGACGGCAATACGCTCGTCCATACATTGTCTACGGAAGTAGAGCGTGTACGCTCGATCATCTCGCAAACGGTAGAGATGATGAAGCAGCTGACCGAACAGAACGAACGCGTCAGCTCCATCGTTGGCTCCATCAGTGAAATTTCGGAGCAGACAAATTTGCTGTCACTTAACGCTGCCATTGAAGCAGCGCGTGCCGGCGAGCAAGGCCGCGGCTTTGCCGTTGTAGCCGGCGAAGTCCGCAAGCTGGCTGACAATGCGAGTCTGGCCGCTAACGAGATCAACGATATTCTCGGCGCTATTCATACGCAAATCAGCGCAGTAAGCGAGCAAGTCAATCTCGGCGACCAGGCTGCTGACGTGAGCTACAATGCAGCGCAGCAGGTCGAAAAAATCATTCACAGCATCAACGGCAATACGGAGCAGGTGAAGCAGCAGTCGGATACAGTTGGCGTTTCTTCCCGTCAGCTGCATGAACAATACTCATCGATTGCCGATGAAATGACATCTATGGCTGCAACGACGGAGCAAAATATGGCTTCCGTAGAAGAAGTTTGCGCCAGCATGGAAAACCAGGATTCCAAAATCAATCATCTCGTTGACGGCTACGGCAAACTGGATGCGCTCATCTCCGAGCTCACTCAGCTAGTCGAGCGTAAACATACGAAGCAAGGCTGAAGCTAACTGCTTTACAGCCGCATCAAAAAAGGGCGGTCGCAGAAGGGAATTCCCTTCTGCGACCGCCCTTTTTATTTTAAACTTCAATACCAGCTTTGCTTAGCATATCCTGCACGACGACGCTGACCATAATAAGTCCGGCAACCGGCGGCACGAATGCGTTGCTTGCGGGAGGCAGCTGCGCTTTGCGGATTTCCGGAGCATTCTCCGGCACGATCCGCTGTGTTACATCCTCACGCGGCTTTTTCGGAAGCTCGTCCGAGAACACGACCTTGACGCCTCTCTTAATGCCGTCCTTGCGCAGCTTGATGCGAACGACGCGGGCAACCGGATCGGTATGGGTTTTGGAAATATCGGCGACACGGAACCTCGTCGGGTCCATCTTGTTCGCCGCGCCCATACTCGAAATGATCGGAATGCCCCGTTCCAGACATTCCTTGATTAGATGCACCTTATACGAGATCGTATCGGATGCATCCACAACATAATCAAGCTCATAAGCAAATAATTGCTCGTACGTCTCTTCCGTATAGAACATCCGCAGCGACACGGCATCGCAATCCGGATTAATCAGCTTAATCCGGTCGCGCATCAGGTCAGCCTTTGGCTGGCCGACCGTCGTCGTCAGCGCGTGAATCTGACGGTTAACGTTTGTAATATCCACAACATCCTTGTCGATCAGGATGACGCGCCCTACACCCGTACGGGCGAGCGCTTCGGCAGCGATGGAGCCTACTCCGCCGATGCCAAGCACGGCAACCGTGCTTCCCTTCATCAGCTCAAGGCCTTCAGGACCGATCGCAAGCTCGGTACGCGAAAATTGATGCAGCATATCGTGGCCGCCTCCTTCGCCTTATTCCTGTGGTTTAGCCGCTTCAGGCTTTGGTTTCAGAACCGTGCGGATATGAAGCTGCTCCAGCTGCGACAGCTCAACAGTGGATGGAGCGTCCATCAACAAGTCTGTTGCACTTGCCGTTTTCGGGAAGGCGATCGTCTCACGCAGGTTCGTTCTGCCTGTAAGCAGCATGACAAGACGGTCCAGACCGAAGGCAATGCCGCCATGCGGAGGCGTACCGTACTCGAATGCGTCCAGCAGGTAGCCGAAGCTTTCATGTGCTTCTTCCATTGTGAAGCCCAGCGCTTTGAACATTTTTTCCTGAACGTCGCGTTTGTAGATCCGCATCGAGCCGCCGCCTACTTCGTAGCCGTTAAGCACGATATCGTAAGCTTGTGCGCGGATTTTGCCCGGATCGGTATCGAACAGGTGCACGTCTTCGTCCTTCGGACGTGTGAACGGATGGTGTTCGGCTACATAACGCTTCTGATCCTCGTCCCAGCCAAGCAGCGGGAAGTCGACAACCCATGCGAATTTGAATTTCGAATCGTCGATCAGGCCAAGCTCGCGGCCTACTTTCAGACGCAGGTTGCCAAGCACGTCAGCTACAACGTTTTTTCTTGTCGGCCGAGAACGTCAGCAAGTCGCCTTCTTCTACTTGCAGGCGCTCTGTAAGAGCTGCGATTTCTTCCGGCTTGAGGAATTTAACAATTGGACCTTTCCACTCGCCTTCTTTAATCGTGATCCACGCCAGACCTTTGCCGCCGTAACGGGCAGCGAACGGCTGCAGATCGTCAAGCTCTTTGCGGCTCCAGTGGCCGCAGCCTTTTGCATTGAACGCCTTCACGACGCCGCCGCTTGCCGCAACGCTTGCGAATACTTTTACGTCGCTAGTAGCAACGATATCTGTGATGTCCTCAATTTCCATGCCGAAGCGAAGATCTGGTTT
Source organism: Paenibacillus gorillae (assembly GCF_000513275.1). Classification (GTDB taxonomy): domain Bacteria; phylum Bacillota; class Bacilli; order Paenibacillales; family Paenibacillaceae; genus Pristimantibacillus; species Pristimantibacillus gorillae. Next base: position 76,277 of record NZ_CBVJ010000082.1, read on the forward strand.
GTCTGAGCCGTATTTGTTGATTGCATCTTCATATGTGATGCGCTGGAACGGAAGCTCCAATTCGACGCCAATCGTCTCGCGGAACAGGCGTGCAGCGAGCTGCTCCATCATGCCCAGCAATTGGTCTTGCGACAGGAAGGAAGTCTCGATGTCGACTTGCGTAAATTCCGGTTGACGGTCAGCACGAAGATCTTCATCGCGGAAGCAGCGTGCGATTTGGTAATAGCGCTCGATACCGCCGACCATAAGCAGCTGTTTGAAAATTTGCGGCGATTGCGGCAGAGCGAAAAATTCGCCTTCATGCACACGGCTCGGTACCAAGTAATCGCGCGCGCCTTCTGGCGAGCTCTTTGTCAGGATCGGTGTTTCTACGTCGATAAAGCCTTCGCCGTCGAGGAAGTCACGGAAAATCTTCGATGCTTTCGAGCGAAGAAGCAGTGTTTTGTGCATTTCCGGACGACGCAGGTCGAGGTAACGATATTTCAGGCGGAGCGACTCGTCGACTTCAACGCCGTCTTCAATTGGGAACGGAGGCGTCTTCGCGCTGTTCATCACTTCGATTTCCGTTACGCGGATCTCAATCTCGCCTGTCGCGAGGTTTTTGTTCACCGTCTCTGCGTCACGCTCTACGACTGTACCAGTAACTGCAAGCACGAACTCATTGCGGGCGCGGTCAGCAATTGCCAGCGCGTCGCCGGAGAAGTCCGGGTTGAATACAGTTTGAACAATGCCTGTACGATCGCGCAAGTCAATGAACAATACGCCGCCAAGGTCGCGACGGCGTTGAACCCAGCCGTTCAGGGTTACGGTTTGGCCGATATCGGCTTTCGTTAAAGTACCGCAATGATGAGTTTTGAGCATCATGGTTTTCATTCTCCCTTTTCGTTTCGGATAGTATTGGAACTGTTGTTGTTGCTTAATGCCTGCCTGCTATTGCTGCTTCAACTGGGCGGAGAGCTGATCCAGCGCTACAAAGCGCTGTTCGCCGCTCGCCATGTCTTTCAATGCGATCTCTCCGCGCGACAGCTCGTCATCGCCAAGAATAGCAGTGTAGCGAGCCTGCAGACGGTCGGCCGATTTCATTTGCGCCTTCATTTTCCGGCCCAAGTAATCCCGCTCCGCACGAATGCCAGCCTGGCGAAGCTGATAGACGATTCTAGCTGTCTCCCGCTCCGCCGCCTCGCCAAGACCAACGAGATAGACGTCCACTTGAGGCTCGCTTGCTTGCTCGGCTTGCTTGTTGAGCAGCATGATCGTTCTCTCCAGGCCAAGACCAAGACCGATGCCCGGCTGATCCGGACCGCCGATTTCGGCTACCAAGCCGTTGTAGCGACCGCCGCCGCCAATCGTATCGATGGCGCCGATTCCTTCCGACTTATACTCGAAAGCGGTATGGGTGTAGTAATCAAGCCCGCGTACGAGACGCGAGTTGATCGTGTACGGGATGCCCATATCGGAAAGGTATTGCTGCAGCTTGTTGAAATGCGTGCTGCACTCCTCGTCCAAGCTGTCCAGAATGGAAGGTGCTTCCTCGAAGTGGTGCTGATCGTTCTTACAGTCCAGTACACGCAGCGGATTGCGGTCCATACGCGACTGGCAGTCCTTGCAGAGCAGCTCGCGCTTAGGCTCCAAGAAAGCCAGCAGCTTCTCGCGGAAATCGGCGCGAACTTTAGGTGTGCCGACAGAATTAATCTCTACACGGACTCCCTGAAGGCCAACCTCTGTATAAAAGGTGTAGCCCAGCGCAATGACCTCGGCGTCAATAGCCGGATCGACCGAGCCCAGCGCCTCAACGCCAAACTGATGAAACTGGCGGTAGCGTCCGGCCTGCTGGCGCTCGTAGCGGAACATCGGACCGATGTAATACAGCTTCGATACGTCTGGCTCGCCAAACAGCTTGTTTTCGACGTAAGATCTGACAACGCCAGCCGTTCCTTCGGGACGAAGCGTCACGCTCCGGTCTCCGCGATCGATGAACGTATACATTTCCTTCTCAACGATATCGGTCGTCTCGCCTACACCCCGCTGAAACAGCTCCGTCGATTCGAACATCGGCGTTCTGATTTCGCGGAAGTTGTACCGCCGGCAAATGTCCCGAGCTTTCTGCTCTACATACTGCCAACGCTCCGACGCTCCAGGCAAAATATCCTGTGTGCCCGGCAATTTCTGAAATGCCATGCTATTCCCTCCTGACCCCTGATCGTTCTTTGTTGCCTTCATCTGGAACGCAAAAAAGACTCTCGTCGCTGACGACTATTCATCGCCAGGGACGAGAGTCTGAACTCCCGTGGTGCCACCCAAATTCCGGATCGTCTTGTTCGACAGATCCGCTCATAAACGGTTAACGCCCGTTACACGCATATCGGCTACTCCATGCAAGCTCTGTTCAACAAAGCCATTCTCGTTCGCCGATTGTTCTCCGGAAGGTCTCTTCATCCAGCCACCATAAGGATGCTTGCAGCCTAGGCATCCATCTCTGGGTACGTGCACGGGATTACTTGGTTCCATCAACAAATCATTTTTATGATATTAAGGCTTAATACTACCTGTATACGGCCGAAAAGTCAAGCAAACATTTCCTCCACAAAAGCAATCCAAGCCTTAGCGGCCAGTGATAAATATCCTTCCCGCTTCCATACCATGACCAGCTCCCAAGGAATAACCGGATCGGTCAACGGCACAGAGCTGATTTGCTCCGAATCGAGCGCTCGGCAGATCGTCTCCGGCAGCATGGCAATACCAAGATCGGACGCCACCATCTCCGTTATGAAATCCCATTGCGAGCTTTCATAAACGATGTTGGGTGCAAAGCCGGCATCACGGCAATGACCGATAATTCGGTCATGAAGCGTAAACTCATTGCTGAAGAGTATAAACCGCTCAGATGAAAGCTCGGATAAGGCGATGGACTTTCTGCCCGAGAAGGGATGGGAAGCTGGCAGAATGACGTTTAGTTTCTCTCTAACGAGAGGTATTGATTCAAAGAGCTCTGTGTCCACAGGAGTCAGCACGACGCCAACATCGAGATTGCCGCTGCCTACGCTTTCTTCAATCCGGACTGCGCCGTATTCCACCATTTGGACGGAAATACCCGGATAACGCTCCTGAAATTGCTTGAGCACCGAAGGAAAAAATCGCGAACCCGCCATCGGCGGCAATCCGATCGAAATCGTACCTTTCTGCAGGAAAGAGAGATCGTTAACTTCCGCCGTCAAGCTGTCGAATAATTGCAGAATCGGCTGCGCATAGCGGTACACCACTTCACCTGCATCCGTCAGCTTCACCGTTTTGCTATCCCGGTTGAACAACTCGAAGCGCAGCTCATTCTCCAAATTACGGATCGATTTGCTGATTGTCGGCTGAGCGATATGCAGCGATTCTGCCGCTTTGGTAAAGCTGCGCTGCTTGACGATTTCATTAATGTACTGCAAATGCCGGATATCCATGTGCGGCTCTCCTTATTTATCATAGCAAAATGGAATGTAAATCATTCTGTATATTCATTTTACCTATAATACAGCTTGCAGTACACTAAGAAAGCAACTAGAAGAGGAGCTGAATTAAATGTTCAAAAAAATGCTGCGCACGATCGGGCAAGTTCTGCTGCTCATCATCATTTCCAAACTTTCAGCTCTCGCCGTTCATCTGCTTCAATTGCCCATTCCAGGCAGCGTTGCAGGTATTGCTGTATTATTCACCCTGCTGAAAACAAAACTATTACGCATCGAATGGGTCGAAGCCGGAGCTGCCTGGCTGCTCGCCGAGATGCTGCTGTTCTTCATTCCATCAACTGTGGGGATCGTTAATTATAAAAGCTTGATCGTCTCCAGCGGTCCATTGATCCTGCTCGCCATTATCGGCAGCACGGTTGCTGTCATGTTCTGTGCTGGAACCATTGCACAGCGGATTGCACCTAATGAGGCTGCTGATACAGGAGCTGTAGGCGGTGGCGGAACACGGGGACAAAGTGAAGGAGGCGTTGCGGGATGATCGAGGCTTCGCTATGGCTGCTGGCTACGATTGCCGTATATGCGGGCGCAAAACGGCTCTACCGCTTTTATCCGAAGCTGTGGCTGACTCCGCTTCTAATCACGCCAGCCATTATTATAATCGCTATCGAGCTGTTAGGCGTGCCATTCAAGCAATACAATAACGGTACAGGTGTGTTAACCGATATGATTGAGCCCGCTACCGTCGCCCTCGCCGTCATTCTTTATAAGCATCTTGATGTGCTGAAAAAAAATTGTGCTGCTCATTGCGGTTAGCGTCAGCTCAGGTGCTATTGCAGCTATTATCACTTCCGCCGGGTTAGCCCGGCTGCTTGGGCTGAACGCCCAGATGATGGAGACGCTCGCCCCGCGCTCGGCTACAACGCCGATTGCGCTAGCCGTCTCCGACATGCTTGGCGGACTGCCAACCATTACCGCTGTCGCCACGCTCATTACCGGCTTGCTCGGCATGATCGTTGGCCCTTTAATCGTTCGCTGGTGCAGGATTCGGAGTCCGATTGCACGGGGCGTCCTCTTCGGAACGAGTGCCCATTCCGCAGGAGTCAGCAAAGCATTCGAATATGGCCCGATAACGGGATCGGTGGCGGGCATCGCCATGCTGCTGACTGCTTTCGTGACGCTCTGTGCGGCGCCTTGGATTGTATCTTTGTTTGTATGAAATGAAAGGCAGTATCAAAGGATCGGTAATCCGGTCTTTGATACTGCCTTTTATTGTTATGGCGTTTATAGTCCGGTAAAAAGAAAAAAACCTACAAACGAGTTGTAGGTCCAAGAAATTTATATTTTTAAAAAGGGGGTCGAGTTCTATTATAGGTTAACGATATTAAGGAACGATTATAAAATGATTACAGCATTATTACAAAATAGAAAGCGGTTGCGAAGCTCCGTGGATTCGGCCCATGCTGCCGTTCGGGCTCCGTGGTTTCGGTCCATGCTGCCGTTCTTGATTGCCATCGATCGTTAACTCGATCAGGAATGCAATCATCGAAAAGTCAGCCTGAACTCGAAACCACTCCGCCTGCGGGTAAAGATAACTGCAAGTACAACCCGCAAACCCGATGAATTGAGCTAATGCAATATCACGTTTTGTAAAACCCGGCTCATCCGTCTGTTGGAGATCGACAGAGCTTCCTCCCTGCTATTTGAAGGGGCACTGAACATCAATCCGTCCTCCGCTGTCCAAACGCCTGAGGATGAATGCTCCTGTCGATCAAAGATAGCAATTGTTACTTCACTGAAATCTGAACTGGCATAGAGCGTACCATAACTGTAGATGACGGGAAGGCCCTTATCATTATAGTGATATATAATGACGCCCGATCCATCACGCTGCAGTTTGATTTCTAATTTTCTATATTTTTCTGGTACGGGAATATCCTCACCTGATATATCTATCGTTCCAATAAATGTTCTCTGACCGGTAATACTTTTCTTCACCTTGCCATCGATTTTTAGCACCGCAGACTCCGAGACTGGAACATTTTCTTCTCCTAGCTGATATTTAAATCCTTCTAAACTAACTTTATACTCTCTAGCAATGTATAGAAAACAAATTAATAAGACAGCAATTATAATACCAAGTATCGTTAGAGGTAAACCTAATTTCCTTTTCATAACTTAGCCCCCCCTCCTCCTCTTGGTTAAAACAATTATAGTCTTATTTTCTATCTATATCCATATTTATCTATGTATTTCACCTTTATCTTCTGTCCTTATTCTCTTCACTCCGGATCACATAAGATCAAAATGCAAAAGTACATTTTGCCAAGCGCTTTTTCAGCTTAAATTGCCTTCAAAATGCAAATATACAGTTTGATTGGGCTAAAATAAGCCAAATTGCCCTTTTGGGGCCATTTCACCTGCACTTTTACATTTTGATCGCCTTTTCAGCCTAAAAATGGCCAATCAAAATGTACTTTTGCATTTTGACATACCCAACCTCTAATAATGACGAAATTGTCCGAAGTGAACCGCCTTATACTCTGCTGCACAATAAAAAAGGCGTCCCATCCTGGAACGCCTCCCACCCCACCCACATCTCCATTTAACACACATTAAGTTGGTGCTATTCACTGGGCTGATCGTGCTTCGTACCCATTGGGGTCAATGCCCACTCTTCGGCTGCTTCGATGTCGCCTTCGAGCTGCGACCAGATCAGAGCCTCTCTGCGGTCGGCATGGATCAGCCTGCGTGCTGTCCGCTCCATGCCTTGCTCCTTGCGGGATTGATGCATATGCTCGGGACTCCTTCGCCTGATGGTTGGCAAGCTCGTCCCTTGAAACTAACCCAACCAGCAAAAAAGGGACGCGCTGCCGCTGTCCCTAGTGTTGCCCGCTTCCGGTGTTCGCATTCAAGTTAGATCAGCCGCAGTGCGAATAGCTGCAACTTTCCCAATTGGCTATAACTTTGAGCTAGTAGCCTAGCCTTAAACCGGTTTAACAGACTTCTCGATTCAAACAGAATTATAATGCTGAAAGAGAACTGTGCAAATTATCTGCTTCTCTGCCCGTGTGACGATGTCATGTTAGATGAAGCAGGAAATACGCCCCAGCCCCGCTCTCAAGCCTTGCTATCCACAATAAGCGTAACTGGCCCCCAGTTGACGAGCGATACGTCCATCATGGCGCCGAACACGCCAGTCTCCACCTTAAGTCCCGCCGCCCGCAGCGCCTCATTAAACCGCTCGTAGAGCGGTTCAGCCTGCTCCGGTCTTGCAGCGGCCATGAAGTTGGGCCGCCGCCCTTTACGGCTGTCGCCGTATAGCGTAAACTGCGAGACCGATAGAATCTGACCGCCGATATCCGTGACGGAATGGTTCATCTTGCCATTGTCGTCTTCGAAGATTCGCAAGCCAGCCACCTTTTCGGCCATCCAGCGCACATCCGCATCCGTATCCTCATGAGTTATGCCGACAAGCAATACGAGGCCAAACTCGATTGCTCCGGTTACTCCCCCGTCAACGGTCACTTCGGCGCGCTTGCTCCGCTGTATAACTACTTTCACTGCCGTAAACCTCCGATTAGCTGTTCATAATCCGTTGAACCGAATAAATGTCCTGCACCCGCTTGATCTTCTCCACAACGGAAGACAAGTGGTCGATGTTGCGGATAAGCACCGTCATATGAATCATAACCATTTTATTTTTAACCGAACGTCCCGTGACAGCCGATATATTGGTCTTGCTCTCCGATACTGCCTGCAGCACTTCATTCAGCAGACCGTCACGGTCATGACCGGCAATTTCAATATCGACACTGTAATTGGACTCAATTGAAGCTTCCCATTCCACTTCAATAACGCGTTCCGCTTCCTCGCCATCCGTGCCGAACGGAATGTTCTGGCAGTCCATCCGGTGTACGGAGACGCCGCGTCCGCGCGTTATATAACCTACAATCTCATCACCCGGCACCGGATTGCAGCAGCGTGCAAAACGAACGAGCAAATTATCGATCCCTTTAACCGTAACGCCATGCGTTGGACGGTTTTTGCGGCTGCTCGCTTTCGATTCCTTGTCGATGATAAGCTCATTGCTTTTCTCGGCTTCCTTGCGCAGCTTCTCCGTCAGCTTCGTACAGATCTGAGCAGCAGTAATGCCGCCGAAGCCGATCGCACTCATCATATCCTCAATATCATTGAACGCGAATTTCGAAGCCGCTTCCTGCAGCTTATCATCCGCCAGCCACACGTGAGGCTCCAATCCAAGCCGCTTTAACTCGCGCTCCAGCATATCGCGTCCTTTGGCGACGTTCTCTTCACGCTTCTCCTTCTTGAACCATTGGCGGATCTTACTCCGCGCATGGGAGGATTGAGCGATTTTGACCCAATCTTGGCTAGGTCCATAAGAATGCTTGGAGGTCAGAATTTCGACGATATCGCCGGTTTTCAGCTTATGATCCAGCGGCACAATCCGGCCGTTCACCTTCGCGCCAATAGTGCGGTTGCCAACCTCTGTATGAATCCGGTAAGCAAAATCAAGCGGCACGGAGCCGGCTGGCAGCTCGATGACTTCGCCGTTTGGCGTGAAGACGAATACCAAATCGGAGAAAAAGTCCATTTTGAGCGATTCCATAAATTCAGCCGCGTCGCGTGTTTCGTTCTGGAGCTCCAGAATTTCGCGGAACCAGGACATTTTATCCTCGAAATTGCCTCCAGGAACGAGCGAGCCTTCCTTGTATGCCCAGTGGGCCGCAATGCCGTACTCCGAGGTACGGTGCATATCAACGGTCCGTATTTGCACTTCCGTCGGTTCCCCGTTAGGCCCGATTACGGTCGTATGCAGGGACTGGTACATATTCGCCTTCGGCATCGCGATGTAGTCTTTAAAGCGGCCAGGCATCGGCTTCCACAACGTATGAATAATGCCTAGCGTCGCATAACAGTCCTTAATGTTCTCCACGATGATGCGAATGGCCATCAGATCATAGATTTCATTAAACTGCTTGTTTTTCGCCGTCATTTTTTTATAAATGCTGTATATATGTTTAGGGCGTCCGGAAATATCTCCTTCAATGCCCATTTCCTCAAGCTTTTCTTTAATGCGGAAAATAACGTCGGAGATGAATTGCATCCGTTCCGCCCGTTTTTTCTTCATTAGATTGGCAATGCGGTAATATTGCTGCGGATTCAAATAGCGGAGGGCAATATCCTCCATCTCCCATTTGATCGCGGAAATACCGAGCCGATGTGCAATTGGACAAAAGATTTCCAGCGTTTCGTAAGCGATACGCCGCTGCGCTTCCTCTGACTGGAATTTCAGCGTACGCATATTATGGAGCCGGTCAGCCAACTTAATGAGAATGACACGGATGTCTTGAGCCATCGCCACGAACATTTTGCGGTAATTCTCATTTTGCTGTTCTTCCTTCGAACGAAAACGAATCTTCTCCAGCTTTGTTAAGCCGTCGACAAGCATTGCGCAGGTTTCGCCAAATTTCAACCGCACGGTCTCCAAATCCACAGTCGTATCCTCAACGACATCATGCAGCAGCGCTGTTATAATCGACAGCACGTCCATCTGCATATCGACCAATATATCGGCTACCGCAACCGGATGCAATATATAAGGCTCCCCCGATTTGCGCACTTGTCCATGATGGGCTTGCTCCGCAAACTCATAGGCTTCCCTTATGCGTAATAAATCTTGTTCCTTCATATAGGCCGATGCCTTTTCGAGTAACTGCTCAATGCCCATGAAAATTCCCTTTCTGAAAACAGCCTACGGTTCGACTCCGATTCCGCATTTTCCGAGTTTTCTTAATATTATCCTGTAAGAGCGGCGTTGCGTCAACTATGGAGTCATGGTAAAAGCCCGAAAGGCGTTAACTTTCCGAATTGGCGATTGGGTGAATCTGGGCTGGGATCATCACCTGAACACAAGTCCATTCACCCGGCTCGCTATCGATTGCGACGCCATACTCTTTGCCATAGTAAAGCTGAATACGCTCGTGTACGTTACGGATGCCATAACCATTTCGCTCCGCAGCAGCCGTCTCGCTAAATATGCCGTCAATTGTCGACTGCGGCATACCGCTTCCATTATCGATAATCTGGAAGCAGATTGCCTCGTCCTGCCAGCCCCCGACAATCCGAATCTGAATCCGGTCGCCACGCCACGCATGCTCCAAGGCATTCTCAATAAAGGGCTGTAGAATGAGCTTAACGGCCGAATAGGGAAGAATTGAAGAATCGATCTCATAGATAACCTCGACCCGCTCCGCATATTTAATTTGCTGAATGTCCATATAGGCCTTCACTTGCTCGATTTCCTTCGCGATCGGAATGATTGTCTGCCCTTCGTTCAGCGTCAGTCTGTAGAATTTAGCCAGATTCATCACCATCTGATGCTGCTTGTCCACCTCGCCGAATTTGGCAAGACGGCTAATCGATGAGAGCGTGTTGTATAGAAAATGCGGATTAATCTGCGCTTGCAGCACTTCAAGCTCCGCTTCTTTTTTCCTAAGGTTCGTCACATACACCTCTTCAATCAAGCTTTCTGTCTTTTTCCCCAGTTCATTAAGCGAAGCTGCAATCGTCGTAAACTCATCATTACCGCTGTATTGGATACGTCTGTGGAAATCTCCTTGACGAAATGACTGAAGCACGGACACGACCTTCAGAACACGGCGGGAAAACGTACGGGATACAAAAGTTGCGACGAAAGAGATAACGATACAGCACAGCAGACAAATGACGATCGTAAGCCTGTCTACCTTCTTCCTGTCCTCTTCGAATACAGAAGACGGAATCAACGCCGTCAATTTCCACCCCAAGCCCGGAAGTGTCTGATCGATCGTCAAATGGCTTCCACTGCCTGCCTCGTTGCGGAATTCATCCTCCGACCGAATCGCACTGCCCGATGAATATAGCAGATGACCGCTTTCATTCGTAATGACAAGCGTGCTGTCGCCTCCGATTTTATGAAAGTCAACACTTTGGAAGATGTCGTCCAGATAGGTACTGATCCGAACAAATCCGATTTCCTTAAGCTTAGTCGGGTCCGTTGTATCGACGATGCGCCGCAGCAGCGAGATCCGGCCGTATTTGGCATCGTCCTCTACCTGCTTCCATTCCATCGTCTCCCCGAATTTTTCCTTCGGAAAATTAGCATACCACTCCTTATTCTCAATACGCTTCAAATGCATCACATCAAAAAACCGGCCCTTAATGCTTAACGGATCGATATTCGAGCTGTCATAATAAATTTCCGGCAGCGTTTCATTGCTGAAGTAGATGCTTAGCCATACGTTTCGGTTGGTCGATTCAATCGTCTGCCAGAACTTCGGCATGAGCAGGTTGGTTGTCGCTTCATAGCTCACCCATCCCTCCTCGTAATGCATAAGCTGTTTCGACAGCTTAGAATCGAAGTACAATAAATCCGAAAGTCTAATCGTATCGTCAATCTTGTACATCATGTTATCTTGAATTTGCTGCAGTGTGCCCTTAATCGCTGTTCTCGTCTGCGTACGAATGGAATCTACCATAATGGAATTAGCGATATAGCCGAATATAAATATCGGGATGATAATCAGCAGAACGTATGATACGAGAAGCTTCACGCCAAAGGGAATGAAGCTTCGTTCCTGTTTATGCATAGGGACCCCGGCCATCGTCAAATTTTTCTCCTGAATTCGATCGGTGTCATACCGAACGTCTCTTTGAATTGTCTGCTGAAGTACGGCATGTACCGGTATCCCACAAGATCGGCAACCTCATAGATTTTTACCTTTGGATCTTTAAGCAGCTCTCCTGCCTTCTCCATTCGCAGAGAAATGACATATTCACTGAAGGTTTTCCCCGTTTCTTCCTTGAACATTAACCCCAGATAATTGGGCGAAAAACAGAAGTGGTCTGCGACCTCTTTAAGCGTCAAACTCTGATTCATATGCTGCTTCATATATTGGATCATCTCATGAATGAGCTTCGTATTCTTCTTTAGCTCGCCGCCCGAATTGGAAAGCGGAGGCACAATGGCAGCGGTTTCTTTCTTTTGATGCTGAATCGCCTGCATATACGTATCCCTGAGCTGCTGTTCCTTTGCTTGACGGTCCCGTTCCTGATTCAAGTCCTTCGTTATCGCGGCAAGCGCCTTAATGAGCTCGTTATCATCCATCGGCTTCAGCACGTAGCTATAAGCTTTCAATGACAACGCTTGCTTTACGTAGTGAAAATCTTGATAACCGCTTACAAAAACAATCCGCAAATCATTGCATCTGCCCGAATCAAGCGCTTTGCGAGCGAGCTCCAGCCCGGACATGCTCGGCATATGGATGTCCGACACGAGAATATCAATTTCTTTCTCCATTAATACATCATAAGCGGCAAAGCCGTTATGGACGGCTGCGACCACTTCCAGCCCCAGCTCGGTCCATGGAATGAATGTGCGCATGCCTTCTAGATCTAACACTTCATCATCCGCAATCAATACTTTATACATGGGATCATCTCCGTTTGAAAAAGAATAGAAATGAAGGGACAGGCTCAAAACGGCATCGCCGTCCTTGACAAGGACGGCGACCGTTTTTACCTATTATAACCCGAGATAATGCCCGATGTTAATTACCTTGCATGCTTTTCAGGTTTTCTTGCCATTTTGCAGTTTTGTAAGCGAGCAGTTTTTCATAGCCAACCGCTTGCGCGTCTTTCTCCGCTTTATCGAGGATCGAGAGAACTTCCTCGTCGCTTTTTGCATAAAGAGCTTTGGCTCTAGCTTCTTTATAAATCTCCTCGAAGCTTGCTGCAATGATGCCCTCCTCGGAATCCGGAGCCGGCGCCATGTTGATGAATTGCGTCGCGTTGTCCTGCGTTTTCCAAGTAATCTCGTTTTGCCAACGAGCTTCCCAGCTTTGTTTGTCAACTGGAAGCGTGAGCTCATGCTTCATCTTCGACTTATCGATAAATACGCTGTTACCGTTCCATTGGAAGTTAACCGTCGCATCCATCATTTTCGTACGGCCTTCAACGTCTGTATCGTAAGCTTCCGTGAAGATAGGAGCACCATCTTCGTCATGTCCGTTCCAGTACTTGCCTTCAGGTCCCCAGAACAATGTCCGTGTGCCTTCAGGTCCAGTCAGGTAGTCCAGGAATGCGAAAATTTTCTCAGGGTCTTTAGCGGATTTCGTAATGACACTTACGTTCCAGCCCAGTTGCGTGTACGTACCCGTCCACACTTTGTTTTTGTCTACGCCAGGTTTGTGAACCGGCCAGATCATGATGTAACCATCGTTAGGATCTTTCTTCTTCAGCTCAGAATCGCCTACTGCTCCGTACTCTGTCGGGCTTGCGCCTGCAAATACAGCAGCTGTGCCGTTATAAGCTTGCTCTTTCACTTGGTCTTTCGTTTGCGTCAACGCGTCCTGCGTCATCAGCTTCTCGCGGAACAGCTTGCTTGCATATTGCATCGATTCGCGGAATACCGGATCTACAAATAGCGAAGTCAGCTTGTCGCCTTGCGGTACAGCTCGGTTTGCCACGTAAGCTGGCGTGTAATCATTTGCAAAGCCGCCGAACAATACGTCCAGACCTTGACCGTCAATCGCCAAATCCGGGTTAAACGGCGTTACATTCGGATATTTTTCTTTCACTTGCTTCAAGTAATTGTAGAAATCGTCAGTCGTCTCAATGACAGGCGAACCAAGCGATTCATAGATTTTTTTGTTGACCAGGTAACCGGAGTTACCGATTGGCTGCGACGTGTACCAGTTCGGGAACTGATAGATTTTGCCGTCGCTGGAGCGAAGCATGTTGATCGCTTCTTCGCCTACCCACTTTTTAAAGTTCGGATATTTATCCAGGTACTCGTCGAAAGGAACGAGCATGTCGGCTGCGCGCAGACGTTCTACATCAGCGCCGCGGTCCAGCCAGATCACATCCGGCAGTTTGCCGGAAGCAATCATTGTGTTCAGCTTTTGAGCTGCATTGCCGCCGGATTGAATGGCCGTAATATCAATTTTTTATTTTCTTTAATCCATTTTGTCGCTTCGTCGCCGCCCCAAGGTGGCATGGTGTACCAGTCATAATGTCCATAGAATGAGAAATTAAGCGGCTCGCTGCCAAGCTCAAATCCTGCAGCAGCCGTCTCACCGCCGCTATCCGTTGTCGCGCTAGGGGACGGGCTAGAATCAGCAGGTTTATTCCCATTGTTTCCTTTGCCATCATTTGAACTGCTGCAGCCTGCAAGCGCCGCAACTGCTACGAGCATCAAGGCCAAAACTAGAAATACCGATTTTCTCCATCTGTTCATTCTGTAAACCCCTCTCTTCATTTAATTATGTTCAGCGGAAACGGATTTGTCGACCATAAGGTCTACCGATCCGTTTCACGTTGAAGATAAAGCAAGCTACTCTTTCAAAGATCCGACCAAAACGCCTTTTACAAAGTACTTCTGCACGAATGGGTATACCATGATGATCGGCAATGTTGCGACCATCATCGTGGCCATCGACAGCGATTTGCTTGTAATGCTCTTCATCGAGGAAAGCCTGCTTTGCGAAGCGGAGTCAAGCTGCGACATCTGCTCGCTCATAATATTGGAATTCAGAATTTGCTGAAGCATCGTCTGAATAGGGATAAGCTTTTCGTTGGTAATATAAATACTTGGATAGAACCAGTCATTCCAATGTCCAACTGCAGTGAACAGGGCGAGCGTCGCAACGACCGGACCCGACAGCGGAAGCACGATCCGGAAAAACGTCGACCAATAACCGCAACCGTCAATTTTCGCCGATTCTTCCAGACCGGCTGGAAGCCCATTGAAGAACGTACGGAATATAATCATGTTCCATACACTAATCAAGCCAGGAATGATGAATACCCAGAATGAATCCATCAGGTTAAGGCCGCGAATAACGAGGAACGTCGGGATCAGACCGCCGCTGAAATACATCGTGATGATGCAGGCAATCATATAAAACTTGCGTCCCATCAGCTCGCGCTTCGTCATGCCGTAAGCGAATATCGCGGTCATTAGAATCGAAGCGACCGTTCCAATTACGGTTCGCTTGACTGAAACAAAGAAAGCTTCCAGTATCCGTTTATCTTGAAACACGACTTCATAGTTCTCGAGAGTAAATGCACGAGGCCAGAACGTAATGCCGCCAAGCGCCGTATCCATCCCTTTGTTCAATGAAATAACCGCTGCGTTCCAAAACGGATAAAAAGTAGTAAATGCAATGACTGCCAATGCTGCGTATACGATTACAGTTAAACTTCGGTCGCCGAAGCTTGCTTTTATTTTCACGGCTGCCGTGCCTCCTTCACCAATCTCATGCTGTTGCTGCTAGTAGGTTCTACCATAAGCTGTTGCCAGTTCTGCGAGCTAGCAAGTTGGCAAAAGTAAGCAAGCCTACGCTAATTATCGCCTTGAACAAGCCAACCGCTGTGGCGTAGGAGAAGCGCTGACCGCTTATACCCGTTCGGTATACATACGTATCAAGCACATCCGACACCGGCCTTAACACCGGATTGACACCGAGGAGCAAGAGATCCTCGAAGCCCGCGCTAAGCAGATTGCCAATAGCAAGAATCATAAAGATGATGACGACAGGCATAATCGTTGGAATCGTAATGAGAAAAATCTGCTTGAACCGGCTGGCACCATCAATGGAAGCCGCTTCATACATGCTGGGATCAATGCCTGCAATCGCGGCCAAGTAGACGATGGAGCCAAAACCGATTTCCTTCCAAACCCCTGTCGTAACGATAATGGTCCAGAAGTACTCCGGTATAGCGAGAAATCCGATCGGCTCGTCAATCAGCTTGACCGATTGAAGCAACATATTCAAACTGCCGTTTTCCGTCGACAATATCGAGATTGCAAAACCCGAAACGATAACCCAGGACAGAAAATGCGGCAAATAGCTGACGGTCTGTACAATTCGTTTGAAATACATGTTTTTCACTTCGTTAAGCATAAGGGCCAGTACAATCGGCGCCGGGAACCCGATGACCAGCTTCAGAAAGCTGATAACGATCGTGTTGCGCATTACCTTGTAAAACTCGGGGGCATTGAAGAACATTTCGAAATGCTTGAATCCTGCCCACGGACTGTCTAGGAACCCCTTGAAAATGTTGTAGTCCTGGAAAGCCATAAGTACGCCGTACATCGGAAAATAACTAAATACAAGAATCAGCAGAAGCGCCGGGATTACCATTAATTGCAAATCCCACTGTTTAATTAATCTGCCCAGTTTGGTCTTCTTCTTGAGCGCTTGTTGTCTCTCCGTTACTGCTGCTATCTCTGCCATCTTATTCCCTCCCTCACATGTCTAATTGTAAGGGGGGATGTTCAACGTTTCTATTTGCCTGACCAACGATAAATGATACTTTTCAATGAAATGTTACTATTCATCACATTATTGCATAGTATAATCACCTTTTTGCAGAAAAAGCTGAAATTGAATCCGTTTGCAAAAATTAAGCGAAAAAATGAATCCGTTTCCAGCTAACATGAGTCTTCCGTAATCATTATTAAATGACATATATCTAACATTAGTTGAGATTTATCAATTGCTATAATTATTTCCAGTGATTTGTAGTAAAAAAATCCGTTTTATATCATTTATGCCCCCTTTCATAGGCAACAAAAAAAGCCACTCCTTTGAGTGACTCAGTAAAAGATTTTTTATATTTTCGTTTATCAATGACAAATCGACTTTTCGCTTTTCACCGTCATCTACAATTAGTTCTTCAATCTCAGATTCTGCAACTTTCAAATTGTCACTCCACGCCAACCGATTAATTTCCATTTTTATGTAATATCAATAAACTACTTGCGTATAATATATCGTTACATACTTTTTCTTAATTGACAATTCTAACTGTGAAGGGAGGTGATTTCTATGAAAAAAATCGTTTTAATTCTATTAATCGCTTGTTTCTCTTTCTCTACTCATGCATTTGCCGCCTACACAGCGACTTCGCATGAATTGACGGTATATCAGCCAGCTCAGTATAAATTAAATGCTGCTGTATGGAGTGGAACTAACGATACAGTTGTCCTTTCGTTATATTCCAAATCGCCGCTTGGTCAACTTACCAAAGTATTTTCCACTACTGTCAATATTACTCCATCATCGAGTCCTGTAGACATATCGGTAGGATATCTTGCCCCAGGTACTTATATTCTTAAGGGAGATTTCCAAGGATCTAGCGGTGGTGTAGAGCCAGCTAGCTTGCATCAAGTTTATTAACCAATAAAAGAGCGACCAGGCGGATGACTTCTACCGTTTGGTCGCTCTTATTTTTCACTATTCTTATTCGTATTTAATAAGTGAAGCCACTTCAATGCCGTCCAATTTGTCCCGGCCGGTCAGATAAGTAAGCTCTATCAGGAACGCTGCGCCGACAATTTCTCCACCAAGCTGGCGAACCAGATCAATAGAGGTTGCAATGGTGCCGCCTGTCGCAAGCAAGTCATCAGCAATGAGCACACGCTGGCCAGGCTGAATCGCATCCTTATGCATGGCAAGGCTGTCTTTGCCGTACTCGAGATTATACCCCGCCTCAATCGTCTCTCCCGGCAGCTTGCCTGGCTTGCGGATCGGCACGAAGCCCACGCCAAGCGCCAGTGCCAACGGTGCGCCTACAACGAAACCGCGGGCTTCAGGGCCGGCGATAACATCAATCTGCAGATGCTCGACGAGCTTGCGCATTTCCTCGATGGCAGCGCGGTAAGCTGGGCCATCCTTCAAGAGCGTCGTAATGTCCTTGAAACGGATGCCAGGCTGCGGATAATCAAGAATTACCCGGATATAATCTTTAAAGTTCAAACTCATTTAACATTCAATCCCTTCTGTTCGTACAGCTTCATTATGCCAATTCTTCATAGATGACATGCGGCGCAGTCTCAGCCTTGCGCTTCTCCGACCGGTAATGCGCAGAGGTGCTTAAATCACGCTTCTGCGGAGACGGAACGACCGTGACGTATTCATTATCTATCTCGATAAATGCCAAATCACGAAATACGAGCAGCATCATTCCCACCGTCTCAGGAGCCCAGCCGCATAAAGGAGACAGCCGCTCCGTAAGCCCTGCTAACGGGACATGCTGCCACTCCCGCAGCAGCTGATACACTTGCCCAAAATGCTGCCGTTCCGGAAATTTCACCGCATTCTCACCAGCGTACAAGTCCTGAATGAGCAGCTGCGGCTTGCGCTGTCCGTTCCATTCATTAATCGATAGTTCGCCGATCAAATCGACAGGCATGCCAATCTGCAATTGGCCAGACAACTCTCCCATGCTGAAGCCGACAGCTTCCAGCGCAGCACGGCTGCGCGAGTCATTATTGCGAAGTGCAAGCTTCAAATGCTTGGAATCCTTGCCCATCGTGCGGCGTTCCGCAAGCTCCGCTCCTTGAAACAATAAACGCGGAGACGGATTTCCTGCACCAAAAGGCTCCAATTGCGACAGTTGAGTAATCGTATCCACACTTGCATCGCGGACATCGCATACAAGATCCACAGATGTCTTGGGAATCCAATCCTGCTCCGTCAGCCACTGATCAGCCAGCGAGCCGAGACGGCTCTCCAGCTCCGCTAAACGATCACGGTGCAGGCTCATGCCCGCCGCTGCCTGATGCCCGCCATAATGGTCCAGCAGCTCATCGCATTCAGTTAGCGCAGCATGCAGGTCGTAGCCATCAATAGACCGCGCTGACCCTTTACACATGCCGCTCTCGCCGTCTATTCCGAGGATCACGACCGGCTTGTAATGACGCTCCAGCAGCTTGGAGGCAACGATGCCGATGACACCGACATTCCAGCCTTCACCGGCCAGCACAATAACGGAGGGAACAGGTCTTCCCTCCGTCTTTGCTGCCGAACATTTCTCATCCCATCGCTGCGCGGCTTCCTTCGTTATGCTCTCAACGATACGCTGCCGTTCCTTGTTCAACACATCAAGAGAGGATGCTGCAAGAATGGCATCATCATAATGACTCGTTGTCAAAAGTTCCACAGCCCGCTTTGCATGATCAAGCCGCCCTGCCGCATTAATCCTCGGAGCCATACTGAAAGCAACCGTTGTAGAGGTTACCCCTTCCAGCTCGAAGCCTGCGGCTTCCGCTAACGCGCGAAAACCGATATTGCCCGTGTCACGCAATCGTTCTAAGCCACAACGAACGATATAACGGTTCTCGCCGACCAGCGGCATAATGTCTGCAATCGTGCCTAGAGCAACAATATCAGTCCACTCTAACGGTACCCGCCCCATCAACGCCTGCGATAGCTTGAAAGCGACACCGACACCGGCCAGTCCTTTGAACGGATAGGTGCAATCCTCAAGCTTCGGATTGACGACCGCGCATGCATCGGGAATCTGCTCCGGCGGCTCGTGATGGTCGGTTACGACAACGTCGAGACCCAGCCCCTTGGCAAATTCAATTTCTTCATACGCGCTTATACCAGTATCTACCGTAACGATAAGCTTCACGCCTTCGGAAGCTGCAAGCTCAAGTGCTGCACGATTTAAGCCATAGCCTTCCAGCGCACGATGCGGGATATAATAATCGAAATGATAGCCAAGCTCCCGGAAGACATGAACGAGCAGAGAGGTGCTTGACACCCCGTCTGCATCGTAGTCTCCGTATATTCGTATTTTCTGGCCTTTGTCAGCCGCTTCCTTGATCCGGGCAACCGCCTCGGTCATCCCTTTCAATAGATACGGATCATGCAGTTGTTCATCTCCGCCCCGAAGGAAAGCTTCCGCCTCTTCAACCTTGCCATAACCCCTTTGTACGAGCAGCTTGGCAACGAGAGGCGGAACATCCAGCTTCTCTCCCAGCAGATCTGCGGCCAATTCATGTTCACTGCTCCAAGGCGCTAAAATCCAGCGTGTCTTTGCTTGTATCACGCCGAGTTCAACCCCTTCCTGACATTCCGTTCATAACGATTATTGCAGCAGCGTAGGCGCATGCTCCTGATTCGGATCATGATTGGATTTATACGGATAGCCCGGATCATAAGGCTCAACATGAATCGTAACATCCGTCAAATGAGTGAACCGAAGCAGGAGCAGCTGTTTGACCCGCTTGGCAATGTCATGCCCTTCCAGCACGGAAATACGAGGATTGACACTAATAATGACATCCGCCACCACGTAATGGCCATGCTCCTTCGCCTGCAGCGATTCTACCGTTATGACGCCTTCTACCCGTTGAATGAGCTGCATCAGATCATCCGCATCCTCATGCTGCACGCTAGCAGCGTGCTGCTTGCGTGACGCCTCAGCCAGCAGCCGGCAGCCGCCCGCCGCTAACATGACCGAAATCGCAATCGCCGCCGCCGGTTCAAAATAATAGAGCGATTTGACGCCTATCGCTTGACCGACCAATGCGCCGCCTGTACCAATCAAAGCAGCAAGGGAAGCCAACAGGCCCCATTGCCTTTCTCTGACTGGCAGCAGCAGCTGCTGTACTACAATACCTGCGACAATGGCAGCCAGCGCGCTCCAATGAGGAGCCTGAAGCGGCTGCTGCGAAGCCATCCAAATATCTTTTCCCGCCGCAATCCCGATTTCCACTCCCGCGACTACGAGAGCGATCGGCAGTATAATGGCAGCGATTCGCGAAGCTGAGCCCTTGCCGTCCTCCGAAGCGTCTTTCTTGCTGCTTCGAAGCTGAATGCCGGTCAGTGCGGCAAATGCCGCAACTGCCTGCCCCGCCGAGCGAAATGCGTCGGCGAGAAGCACCTTGCTTCCCGACAATATGGCGACAATGCCTTTAAACAACGCGAGCGCCGCATTTCCCCACAAGTCCGAGCGACTAGCCGTCTCTGCATCAGCATACCGTTGTTTGATTGACATATAGCCTCCAGCGTGGTATTCCACTTCTTTAAATAGTTATACAGTCGTTTTTGCCGGTTGAGCCGTTTTCGGCTTTTGTTTGCCTTTGAGCACCAGCCACAGCGGCGCTGCAATACAAATGGACGAGTAAGCTCCGCTTACCAGACCGATCATTTTCGCCAAAGCAAACAGTTTAATCGATTCACTGCCGAAGATGAATAAGCAGACTGCAATTATTAATACGGCCAATACCGTATAAAGATTCCGCGCCATCGTCTGCCACAAGCTTTGGTTAACCATATCCGCAAGCTGCTCATTGTTTTTGAACTTGCCAAAGCGCAGATTTTCGCGGACACGGTCGAAAATAACGATTTTATCGTTAATGGAGTAACCGATGGTCGTCAAAATAGCTGCGATAAACGGCAAGTCGACTTCCAGCCGGAAGATGGAGAACAGCGCAACAACGACAAAAGCATCATAGAGAATGGCAATATTAGCTGCAAGCGCAAAACGCCATTCAAATCGAATCATCACGTAGAGCATGATAAGCACACTCGCGAGGAGAACGGCAAGGATTGTCTTCTTGCCCAGCTCTTGCGCCATATCCGGCGATACGATATTAACTTCAGACGACACATTTTCGCCAAATTTCGCCGTAAATGCGCCTTCGATTTCTTTTACTTTGCTTTGCTCCAGTACATCCTCGAAGCGCGCGGATACCCGGTCGCCCTTGTCACCGCCAACCGTAGGAATGACATCGGTAATCCCAACGCTTTCGAGCACTGCTTTCGCGTCGGCTTGCGTCAGCTTTGTACCCACTGAAATATCCATATTTGTGCCGGCTTTGAAATCTACCCCGTAATTCAGGTTGAAGACAAGGAGCGACACAATACCAAGCACCGTCAAGATGATCGAGAAAGAGAAAAACTTGTTGCGGTGTTTAATAAAGTCGAAATGCACCGTTGTTTTAAAGTTCACGGATTTCTGCCTCCTTCACGCCGTAATAGCTAGGTTTCGTAAACAGGTTGCTGCGAATCAGCAGATGGATCAGCAGGCGCGCCAGGAAAATATTCGTTACGATACTGACGAGAATACTGTAAATCATCGTGAGTGCAAAACCGCGGATTGCGCCGTTGCCGATGTAGTAGAGAACACCGCTGGCAATAATGTTCGTAATGTTCGCATCCATAATGGTACGGAACGAGTTTTTCGAGCCGGCTTTAAGCGACGACAGCAAGCTTTTGCCGCTTCGGATTTCTTCCTTGATCCGCTCGTACATAATGATATTGGCGTCAACCGCCATACCTATACCGAGTACAAATGCAGCGATGCCCGGCAAAGTTAAAGTGGCGTTCAATAACTCGAAGACGAGTACAAGAAGCCATGTATACGTTAATACGGTGATACCGGCAACAACGCCAGGAATCCGGAACAGGATGACAAGGAACAACAATACGATCGCGGTACCGATAAGGCCTGCGCCAACAGTATCCTGCAGTGATTGCTGTCCGAGCTTAGCCCCGACGCTTTGCGTATACTTCTCAGTCAGCTTCAGCGACAAAGCGCCCAGATTAATTGTATCCTTCAAGTTGTTGGCTTCGTCATGGGTGAAATCGCCCGTAATTTGAGCCGAACCGCCGCTGATCGGATAGTTGACCATTGGATTAGACAATTGCTCTTCATCCAAATAAATAGCCAGTCTTTTGCCCGTCAGCTCTGTCGTTACTTCTTCGAATTTCTTCGCGCTTTTCAGCTTGATCGTAACGATCGGATTGCCGACCTGATCATACTCGACTTTTGCCGCATTTTGTACAAAGTCGTTGCCGTTCAGCATGATTTTGCCGTCAGGATCGCGGAATGTCAGATTGACAGGTTTATTGATTACCTTTCTGACTTCTTCCTCGTTGGAGACGCCGGCAAGTCTAACGCGGATGCGGTTGGTGCCTTCAGTCGTGACTTCAGGCTCCGCAATACCAAGCTTGTCCGCCCGGTCAGCAAGACTGCTTGCTGTTTTACGAAGCGATTCCGGGGTTACCTTCTCTCCGCCTTCCAGCGGTGAAGCTTCATACAAAACTTCAAATCCGCCTTTCAAATCCAGCCCCAGTCGCATATTCTTGACCAATGACGGGCTGCTCCAAGCGATCACGCCAAACATAATGACAACGATCCCAAGGAAGGCTGCTAATCTCTTCCAATTCATACGTTCATAGTCCCCCTTATGATCTCAATATTCCTATTATACTTGCGAGTAAAATACGAGTCAAAAAAAAGAACCCTTCTGATGAAGATTAGAAATGGGTTCCCCGAAAAGCGTTTAGCGTCATGAAATTCATAAACTTAGTCACCTTCAGCGACAAAATGTCATTTACGATTTGATGAAGTTCGGGCTGACCGGTTTTGTTGTATTTCTCGCTGACGCAAGCCCAGATTTCCCTCGCCGTCACATGCTCGTACCCGATGAGATGAAACTCTTCCGCTTTGCTGCCGCACAGTTGCTCGATCATGCTGTTGAGCTCGTCATCCCTCATGTCGCTTCCTCCTGCTTTTGTACTCGTCATTCACTACCCGCATCGCATGCTACATATTCGCTATGCCGTCTTCATATTCCTGCATGGTTTTTCGAATTGATAAATTTGGATGATTCATGAATCGGACATGCCGCGCATAAAGTTGTACGGGAAGCCTGTCTCCATTGCATCGGCTGGATTGTCGGACGGGCGCGAGTCGTAGAAGAAGAGATGAGGGAATGGAATGACGAAACAAAATTTCATTAAAGGGGCTCTGATTTTATTAGCAGCGGGCATCATAAACCGGACTCTCGGATTTGTGCCGCGCATCGCGCTTCCTCGCATTATTGGTGCGGAAGGAGTCGGGCTCTATCAATTGAGCTACCCGTTTCTAGCCGTCATGCTGACCGTTATTACCGGCGGAATTCCGCTCGCTGTCGCCAAGTGGATAGCCGAAGCAGAATCCCGCGGGGATACCCTTCGCGTCAAACAAATTTTTCGCAACGCCATGCTGCTTACTGTATGCCTGGCACTGCTGATGACTTCTGCGCTGTTGCTGTTTGCGCCATGGATTACAGCACATTTGCTGCCAGATGCCCGTGTATACCGTACGCTGCTAACGATGACGCCGCTGCTGCTCATTGTCGGCATCTCTTCAGTATACCGTGGCTACTTCCAAGGGAAGCAAGATATGGTGCCCACCGCCGTATCTCAAATAACGGAGACGGTCATTCGCATCATCTGCTCATTGACTTTCGCTTTCCTGCTCCTGCCTAAAGGGGTAGAATGGGCAGCGGCAGGGGCCATGCTCGGTGTGGTCGTTGGCGAAATTGGCGGTTTGGCCGTCATGCTGCTTAAATATGCAAGAGAACGATTGAAGGAAAAGCGGCGTCATGGACAATCCGATAACAGCATCAGTGCCGGTAATACAATTGATTCCGATTCAACCGATTATGATGAAGCCTCCTCCCCTCGCACACCCGTTATGCGGCGCTTGCTGAAGCTCTCCATTCCTGTGACGGCTAGCCGGATGGTCGGGTCTCTATCTTATTTGCTGGAATCGATATTTACAGCACGCAGCCTGGCCGCCGCTGGCATTGCTACTGGCAAGGCTACTGCTCAATACGGCGCACTGCAAGGAATGATTATTCCGCTGCTGCTGCTGCCAACAGCGCTTACTTACTCGCTGGCCTCCTCGCTTGTTCCTTCCCTTTCAGAAGCAGCTGCGCGCGGCGACCGGGCGACCATTCATAAAAGAATGCATCAATCTATGCGGCTGGCACTCGTTGCTGGCGCTCCATTCGTCGTCGTCATGGGATTATTCGCAGAGCCGCTATGCCGGCTTATGTACAATCATGCAGAAATCGCCCCCATGCTTCAGCTTATGGCGCCAATCGGTCTCTTTATCTATCTGCAGGCTCCCCTGCAAGCAGCACTCCAGGCACTCGATAAGCCAGGTACGGCGCTCATGAATACATTTATCGGTGCAGTAGTTAAACTGGTACTCATCGTGCAGCTTGCCTCCAAGCCTGAATTCGGCATTTATGGGGCTCTGATCGCCATCAATGTCAATATTGTGCTCGTTACCGGCCTCCATTATATAAGCGTACTCCGGTTTATCGGTTTCCGGATGAAAATGCTCGATTTCCTCAAAGTTGGAGCGGCAATGGTCGTTATGGGCGCTGCTGCCAGATGGACCATGAACCGCGAGCCGCTTCCGGCGGAATGGAGCAACTTATTGATTGCCTGTGCCGCAAGTGTAATCGTCTATTTATTGCTCATGATATGGATGCGAATCATTGACCGCTATGATATCGCCAGAATCCCTCTGCTTAATCGGTGGTTTAAGTAAAGAAAAGCCGCGCCTGCAGCAGAAGGAATATCCCTTCCCGCTACGGTCGCGGCTTTCGGTTGGAATCGACATACACTCGGCCTTTGTGATCAATCGTACAAAGAAACACTTCTTTGAAATCATTAACCCCTTGCTCCTGAAGCACGTTTTTGAGCCAAAAACGTGTTTTTTCCAGTTGGGCTAAATTATTATCTTGAACTTTACCATCCATAATTAGCGGAACGGGCAGCGTCTCAAACCGGTAATTGGGGGGAATTACTGCTTTTGACGATCCGTTCTTGTCATTGTCCTTAGCGCCAAGCTCGGATTGATGCCTATGTGACATGTCATGATCTTGATCGTCTTTACTTTCCTTTGGTATGACTGACAGCTTGCCAGTCGTCTCCAAAATAGCAAATTCCACATCCGCAAGCCGGCTCATTCCATTCTCGCGCAGCTGCAGCATCAAATCATCTAAGTTGTAGCGCTGCTTCCGCATCACATCGCGGTTAAGCTTGCCTTTCGCCATAATTATGCTTGGCTTTCCGTCAGTAAGCTGGCGAAACTTGCGGCTTTTCAGCCCGATAATCGCCATCCCGACTTGAATGGCCAGCAATACAACCATTGGCATGATGCCTTCCCACATGGGACGGCTCAAATCTTCAATAACGATAACCGCAATTTCCGCAATCATGACGGAAATGACGAGATCAAAAACCGACAGCTTGCCGATCTCCCTCTTCCCCATCGCCCTCATGATCAAAAATACGATGAAGTAAATAATCACGGTTCGGACCAGCAGGCCCCAGAAATCCAATGAAAATCGCCTCCTCGACATAGCTGCACCTGCATCAGATGAGATCCGAGCAGCCAGTACAGCTATTCTGTTCTGGAAGCGACTGCGTCATACGATGGAGCAAGGTACGAAATTATGGCAGGTTTGTACTATTATGACCGGCTTGGCCATATGGATTAGTAATTGATACTATTTGTAGGGGAGAGGGGTACGATTGAATCCGATCAAACAAATTGCCAAACCGCCGCAAATCGGCTCTCCGGTGCTGGCAGGCATCCTGTTCGCCATCCTTTGGCTCGCTGCCGGAGCTTTGCTTTTGTCGCTGCTGCTTCACTTCGGCAATATGAAGGAGAATAGCCTCCCGGCTTTCTCCATGGGCGTACATGGACTTTCTTCACTTGCAGGCGGCTTTGTGTCAGGCAGACGCTCGGGTAAAAGAGGCTGGTACTACGGCGGAATGCTAGGCGTGTTATACGGCCTGCTCATTCTAATTATCGGTTTCCTTGCTGCAGATGCCCATCTTAGCTGGCATAGCGGTCTGCTGCTTGCCATAGCCTTTCTGGCAGGAGCATTCGGCGGGATGATTGGCGTTAATACGAAGAAATAATAAACGGCAGGAATACCAATCTTGGCTAAAAAACCTTGTAAGCGGCATACTAATCCAAGTTTGATTCTGGATGAAGTAACCAGCTTAGGAGGCTTTTTTATTGATTTTGTTCCAAACGATGGGATCGGTAGCCGCTTATACTGCGCTTTCCGCTTTTATGCTAATTTGGCTTGGTGCTGGCTTGAACCCTTTCACGGCATCGGCCAAGTTGATTCGCAGCCTGCTCGGTTCCAAACGTTATGCCTTCCATTTCATCGCTTTAATCATCATATTGCTCTGCAACAAAATGGAGCTGAGAATCGAGAGCCAGCTGATTACACAATATAATTTCACCGCACTCTTTCATGCGCTTGAGGGCAATATCGTCCATTCTATTCAACAGCTGTTCCACCATAAATGGCTGACTCCGTTGCTTTCTTTTATGTACATCGTCGTCTTCCAGGCGCTTATGTTGTCTTCACTGGCCGTCTATACGACACATGAACGAGACGGCAGCAGCCATCGTCTTTATTACGCAACCTGTTACGCCATTATGCTTAATTACTTTGTTGCCATTCCGTTCTTCTTGTTCTTCCCCGTACAGGAAGTATGGTCTTATCAAGACAGCGGAGCTACTTTCTTCCTGTTAGAAACCTTCCCTTCCTTCGAAAGCCAATACCGGCTGCTCTCGGGTTTGGACAATTGCTTCCCAAGTCTGCACACTTCGATGTCCGTTACGCTCGCCATTCTAGCATGCAGCTCCTCCAATCGCAGATGGGCAGCCATCGTATGCAGTTGCTCAACTGTTATCCTCTTCTCTATTTTCTATCTCGGTATTCACTGGATAACCGATATGTTAGGCGGATTGACGCTGGGCGTATTTGCCAGCACCGCCGGTCTCAAGCTCAGCGAATGGTCGGGCTATACAAAAAGAAAGCCTGTCATCTGAAGAATGCTTCAGATGACAGGCTTTCGGCGGCAGTGCTGCTGCCAGAAGTAATTATTCCGCAGAAGCGGCCGGAGCGCTGTTAATAACCGTGTTGATAGCGCTGCGCTCGAACGTCAGCTTTGTCGTATCGTTGACACGAAGAACGACTGTGTCGTCCGTCAGTTCAACGATCGTGCCGTGAAGGCCGCCGATAGTCGAGATTTTATCGCCTTTTTTAAGCTGGCTCAGCAAGGAGCTGCGCTGCTTTTGCTTCTTTTGCTGCGGACGAATAAGCAAGAAATAAAATACCGCGAACATCAGAATGAACGGCCAGATCATATTAAAAATGTTTTGTCCGCCACCTTCTGCCGCTGCTGCTAGATAAGTAGACATCGTATTGTTTTCCCCCCTTTCTAAAACCCTTTGTCGTTATCGTGCAGGCCGTACGAGGTGAAGAAAGAGTCTCGGAAATCAAGCAGCCGGTCCTCCATAATTGCCTGACGAACATTCCGCATGAGTTCAAGCAAGAAGTGCAAGTTGTGATACGTCGTCAATCGGATTCCGAAAGTTTCATCCGCTTTCAACAGATGACGAATGTAAGCTCTCGAATAGTTCTGGCAAGTATAACAGGAGCACTCGGGATCAAGCGGTCCAAAATCATCTGTAAATTTGGCATTGCGGATAACGAGACGGCCTTGGCTTGTCATCGTTGTCCCATTGCGGGCAATACGCGTCGGCAAGACACAGTCGAACATATCGATGCCGCGGATAGAGCCTTCGATCAGTGCATCGGGTGAACCGACACCCATCAAGTAGCGAGGCTTGTTAGCTGGCAGAATAGGCACGGTATGATCAAGCACGTCATACATCAAATGCTTAGGCTCGCCTACGCTCAGTCCACCAATAGCATACCCCGGGAAATCCATGGAAGTCAAATCAGTTGCGCTCTGAATGCGCAAATCTTTATGCATGCCGCCCTGCACGATAGCAAAAAGCGCTTGATCATGCGGTCTTGCGTGCGAATTCAGGCATCTTTCTGCCCAACGTGTCGTACGTTCCAGCGATTTCTTGACGTAATCGTATTCCGCCGGATAAGGCGGACATTCATCAAAAGCCATCATAATATCAGAGCCAAGGGCATTTTGAATTTCCATCGCCTTCTCCGGCGACAAGAACAGCTTGTCTCCATTGAGGTGGGAACGGAACTGAACACCTTCTTCTGTAATTTTACGCATTTCGCTCAAGCTGAACACTTGAAAACCGCCGCTGTCTGTCAAAATAGGACGGTCCCAGTTCATAAATTTATGAAGCCCGCCCGCGCGCTTCACGATATCATGTCCCGGACGCAAAAACAGATGATACGTATTGCTCAAAATAATTTGCGCATCCATATTTTTCAATTCTTCCGGGCTCATCGTTTTAACGGTAGCCTGCGTGCCAACCGGCATAAACGTTGGTGTCTCGATTATACCGTGGGGGGTATGAACCCGGCCCAGACGCGCTCCCGACTGCTTGCACTCTTTAATTAATTCATATATTACAGCCACTGTTTCACTCGTCCTGTCTGTTTATATTCTAATAGATCATCATAGCGTCGCCGAAGCTGAAAAACCGGTACTGCTCCCCGACTGCTTCTTTATATGCATTCATGATGGATTCTCGGCCAGCTAGAGCGCTAACGAGCATCACTAGCGTCGATTTCGGCAAATGAAAATTGGTAATGAGCGAATCAACCAGCTTAAACGTATAGCCTGGGAAAATAAAAATGTCGGTCCAGCCGCTGCATGCCTGGATCGGACCCCCTTCAAATCTTGCCGCAACCGTCTCCAGTGTACGCGCCGAAGTGGTCCCTACTGCAATGACTTTATGCCCGCTGGCTTTTGCCTCGTTAATAATACGTGCGTTATCCGAATTCAGTTCATAAAATTCCGAATGCATCTCATGTTCCTCGACTTTGTCCACCGACATAGGCCGGAATGTGCCTAGCCCGACATGAAGTGTTACGAAAGCAAGCTTAATGCCTTTATCCTTCAGCTTCTGCAAAAAGGGCTCGGTGAAATGCAGGCCAGCAGTTGGAGCTGCTGCGGAACCTTCATGCTTTGCATAAACGGTCTGATACCGCTCCCGCTCCTCCAGCCGTTCCTTAATATACGGAGGAAGCGGCATTTCGCCAAGGCGATCAAGCAGCTCTTGGAAAATGCCGTCGTAGTGGAAACGGATCGTACGCCCGCCCATTTCTCCTTCGCTTTCGGCAACCGCCCGCAATAGAGGACCACCGTTGCCGTCATCGCCGAACCATACTTCCGATCCGGTTTTTAGCCGTTTCGCAGGCTTGGCCAGCGCTTCCCATCTATCGCCTTCCAATTGGCGGAGCAGCAGCAGTTCGACCTTGCCGCCGGTTTCGGGCTTCATGCCCATCAATCTTGCCGGGATAACTCTCGTATCATTCAATACGAGAACATCCCCTTCGTTCATATAATCAGCGACGTCGGTAAAACGACGATGCGCCAGTTCTCCCGAATGCCGGTTCAATGCCAGCAGTCTGGAATCCGTCCGTGTCGCAAGCGGCGTCTGGGCAATCAAATGCTCAGGCAGCTCGAAGTCAAATAAGTCTACATTCACGATTCAATCATTCCTTAGCGATGGTTACATCTTTATAGTAGTATTTCAAAATATAGGAGTAGTCATACCCTTGCTGTGCGAGTCCCAGCGCTCCGTATTGAGACAAGCCGGCGCCATGGCCGTTGCCCGTACCGATGAAACGGTAAGCTGCATCCTTGGTCGTCGCCCGGACTTTGCCCTCTCCGTTCATAACGAAGGTGTTGCCGTCAGCCTGCTTGACACTTCCGTCAGCACCTACCACATAAACGGTTTGGGACGCGTTTGTTTTCGTACGTTTTTCCCCGCCGGCGCCAAGCATAGCGACCTTACCGGTCTCGTCAATCTGGAACAGAGTGCTCGGCAAACCGCCCAGAGCGGAACGCAAGCCGTCCGGATATTTGATCGGCAGCACTGTACCGTTCACTTTCATCTCCGTAACACGTCCTGACAGTCCTTGCTTGCTGACTTCAAGCGAGTATATCGGCCCGCCTACAACAGAGGTCGTCTTCCCTTTCATGGAGTCTACCAGCTGCTGAGAAGTAAAGGGTCCTCTGATCCAGGACATTTCGTTGTTTTGTACGACACGCTCCAGTACAGCTACTTCGTCGCCGGCATTCAGTTGGCCCACTAGCGGCACCGCATCTTGAACGATTGGAAGGACGCGCACTTTCGTGCCTGCTGCGTTAACCTTCATAAGCTTAACACCTGCTGCATTCGTCGTTCCTGCTCCATCCAGCAGGTCTTCCCGTACGTATCCCGTCAAACCGCTGGATAATACGACGCGATACCAGCCGTAAAGCGACTTTTCCGACACAGCATCGGCAGGACTTGGGACAGTTTGCAAGTAAGCGACAGAGTTGCCCCAAATTTCTTTGGCGTCGGCGGACTGGCCGCCTGCGTTAGAAGAGAACAACGCCTCGATCAGCTTGCCGTTATACAGCATAACCTCTCCCGCTGTCGCATCAACGGCTTGAATCGTCGCCGCTTTCTCCGTGCCGGTACCGCTGTATACCTGGCTGTTGACCGAATCGACCACATGGGCGATCTGGAAGCCGAACCCTTGGTACAGCGCATACGTGCGGGCAGCGACCGCTTGCGACTTCAGCGCTTCAAGCGGCCAGGAAGCAACCATCTCCGCGCCAACGACCGAATACAAATATTGCTCGAATGGCAGCTCGTTGACAACGGCCAGCTTGCCGTTGAATTCGCTCAATTCGAATTCGCCTCTGTATGTCCGGCTAAATCTTTCTGTCAGCTTAATCGGATCGGAGGATCCAGGTGAAACCCATACCTTAGACGTGCCGGACGGAAACGCAAATAGCGTTGCGGGGTTAGCCGCTTTGCCGCTTAATGTATGATCGTTCCGGAGCAGCAAGTAAGAACCCGCTGCAGCCTGCTTCAGGCTGCTACCTGCCGCCCCTGCCTTCTTCTTGATCAGCTCCAGCTCGGCTGCAGAGGTAGCTGCACCTACCATAACGGTATAGCTGCCCGTACCGCGCAGCGCAGTGAATGCATCCACGCCTGCCGCTCCGAACGTTTGTGCAGCCTTATCCGCAGCACTCTTGGATGCATAAGTGCCGCTTTCCAAGTGAAGCGGTCCTTGCACGGCTGCTGTAATACCGCCAGAAGAGCTGCTCAGCTCGCCGTCCGCGCTCCATTTTTTCAAAGCGGTCTGGCTTTCTGCCAATGTAGTATAGCTGCCTTCCGTAACTTGATAGACCGTTTTCCCGCCTTTAGACAAGGAAGTGATAGATCCGGTACCGGAGGCAGCTTGAAGCCGTTTATACGCTTTAAGAGCCATATCGAAGTTTTCCGTCTCCGATACAAGCACTTTATAATTGTCAATTACGAACCGGGCTTGAGCGCCGGCACCTAAGCTTAACCATTGCTCCGTGCCCGAAGGCTGGCGCATGCCAACCGACAGCCCGCCTGTCGAGGATAGCGTTGCAACCGGCGTATTCACTTGATATTTACCTGGCAATTGCAGAAAAATAGCGACTCGTATCGAATCCAGCTGCGGCACCGCGCCCTGGGACGGCTTGACCGTCCACAGCGAGACGAGCAGTAATCCAATCATAGTCAGTATCGTCAAGCGGCGGTACGACAGTAGTGACGTTCTCATCCGTGTACATTCCCCTCTCTTGAGACGGCTCGCCGAATGCGGCCGTCTGGTCGTCATTTGGATTAGCGTTCAGGAACCGGGAGGCCCAGATGCCTATAGGCTTGATCGGTCGCAATTCGTCCGCGCGGCGTTCGCTGCAGGAAACCGATCTGCATCAAATAAGGCTCATATACGTCTTCAATTGTCTGGCTTTCTTCACCAATAGAGGCCGCGATCGTGTCCAGGCCAACCGGACGGCCGGCAAATGTAGTCATCATTGCGAGCAGCATTTTATGGTCAATGCTGTCGAGTCCCACCGGATCGACCTGCTGCAGCTCTAGCGCTGCTATAGCGATTTCATGCGTAATAATGCCATCTCCCCGTACTTGAGCGTAATCCCGCACACGCTTCAGCAGTCGGTTCGCGATCCTCGGCGTTCCTCTAGCACGCATTGCAATTTCCATCGAGGCTTCGCCGATAATGGAGATATCGAATATTTCCGCCGAACGGCTTACGATATAAGCCAGCTCATCAACCGTATAAAACTCCAACCGGCTGATAACGCCGAAGCGGTCGCGCAGCGGCGCGGACAAAAGTCCGGCTCTAGTCGTCGCTCCAATTAGCGTAAAGGGCGGAAGATCAAGACGGACGGAACGGGCGCTTGGCCCCTTCCCGATCATAATGTCGAGGGCATAGTCTTCCATTGCCGGGTATAACACTTCTTCAACCGTACGATGCAGCCGGTGAATCTCGTCAATGAAGAGCACATCGCCCTCTTGGAGATTCGTCAGCAGCGCAGCCAAATCGCCCGGCCGCTCAATTGCCGGTCCCGACGTCGTCCGCAAATTCACGCCAAGCTCATTAGCGATAATGTTGGAGAGTGTTGTTTTGCCCAGACCGGGAGGCCCGTACAGCAGGACATGATCCAGTGCTTCTTTGCGAAGCTTGGCTGCATCGATATAGATTTTCAAATTTTCTTTCGCTTTGGACTGCCCGATGTATTCCGCTAAATATCGGGGTCGCAAGCTTAATTCCATCGCCTGCTCGTCCATCATCAGGTTGGCGGATATGATTCTATCATCCAATTGGGGTTATCTCCTTCCGTTACCCTTTGAACAGCTGCTGCAAGGCCCGCTTCATTAAGGAATCGACAGTTTCCTCCGCCGTAACCGACGATTGCAGGCCATGCCATGCGCGATCCAACTCAGCATCTGTATAACCAAGCGATCCCAGCGCTTCGCGTGCTTCCTCCCAAGCTGTGCCAGCTCCTTGAGCATCTCCGCCTGCCTTCGCTGCGTTTGGCGACAGACCAGCAACAGCAAGCAGTCCCTCGTCGGAAATAAAGCCCGACAGCTTGTCCTTTAGATCCAGCACCATTCGCTGTGCAGTCTTCTTCCCGATACCTGGCAGCTTCGTCAGAAAAGCCAGATTCTCTTGATGAATGGCTGCAACAACCGCATCCGGGCGCCCTCCGGCCAATATGCCAAGTGCCACGCGCGGTCCGATACCGGATACCTCTAGCAGCTTGCGGAACAGCGACTGTTCCTCTCTCGTTTCGAAACCGTACAGCAGAATGGCATCCTCACGCACATGATGATGAATATAGACCGTGATCGCTTCTTCCTTTGCCGCAAAGGCATAAGGGTTTGGGGTAAACACCCGATAGCCGACGCCTTGTACATCCATTACGATATATTCCGTTTCCAAATGGGCGACTAGCCCGCGTAAAAAATCGATCATCGACGCACCTCGTTTATTTTTTGCGCCATTACGGCAGAATGGGCGTGGCAAATCGCGACCGCAAGCGCATCGGCAACATCATCAGGCTTCGGGATGGCGGAAAGCTTCAGAAACATTTTCACCATTTCCTGCACTTGACGCTTCTCCGCTTTGCCGTAGCCAACGACAGCCTGCTTCACTTGAAGCGGCGTATATTCGGAAACCGGAAGCCCCCGTTGAGCCGCGGCCAAAATAATGACGCCCCTGGCTTGCCCAACATCAAAAGCCGTCGTTACGTTGCGGTTGAAAAACAATTTCTCAATCGCTACGGCGTCCGGCTTGTACTTGTCGATCAGGGCAACGGCCGAGTCATATACTTGCAGCAGCCTCTCCTGCGAGGGTGTGCCTGCTGCTGTCTGAATGCAGCCGTATTGAACCGGGGTAAGCTTGTGGCCGACTTTATCAATAAAACCAAAACCCGCAATGGCAATGCCGGGATCGATCCCTAAAACTCGCAAATGCCCAACTCCTTCAACGATGCGAGGCTTCAGCCTTTCGCAAACTTATGTAAGCTACAATAAACTGCCTTATGACTTCGCAACCTCCATTATAACAAAAATTGCACCCCATGAGAACACGCGTTTGACGATTCCGGCGCGGCGCCTTTTTTTGTAATCTGGCAGGATGCTGTTATGGGATGAAATTACGGCCGAGTCGGCCGCTATTTCATGCAATTACGCACCTGCTCTCCAGTTTAAACACATTAAAAAACCGCGAACCCCTGATTTGGGGCCGCGGTTCCGGCTGGATTTCATCAATATGGGCCTTGCTGGTGCTTTAATGGATTAATATGTAGTCGGTGTTAATTCTTTTTCCTCGGCTTGCAAGGCAAAGTCGCTAAATGTGGACAACACGCTGTTATACTCGTCTATATCGGACACTTTAATTCCTTGGGCAAGCTCGTCCACCTTTTCATGAGGCAGACTGCTCTCCATGAATTGAACATCTAGCTGGAAAAACGTGCGCAGCACCTTTTCCTTGCCCGGCTCGCCTTCGAATAAGGAGAAATACCCTTTCTTATCTAATCCGAAATATGCATGCGACCGGCATTCCTCGGATAAATCCTCGATCTGCTCCTCCAGCAATACGGTCTGACCATCGCGGTCCATTACTGCCGTCCATTCCGGATGCAACCGGAGAAGCTTCACGATTTGCTGCGATGCAAGACGTCCGAGCGGACGAGTCTCTTCCCCGCAAATATATACTGATCTAAGTTTGACCGAAAGCGCTCCTTCTTGTCCCTCTAGCGCTTCAATGATGCTTGCCGGCTTTGCTTCCGCAGGCTCAACAGCCGCTGCAGCGACCATTGACGGACTCCCTGCTGCAAACAATACGACGGACAGCCATAGCGTGAAGGAGCCTAATATCCATAATGAGCGGCGGCGACGGCGAAGACGTTTTCTGACTTGCTTCCATAAGCTGAACTCCATCATGATAAAGGCCCCTTTGCTTCATTTTGACAATAGTGTTTCCTGAGCTTCCATATCTATGCATGAAGGTTGAATATTGTCGAAAACAGATAAAAATGCCCCTCCGTTTTCACGAAACGGAGGGGCATTGAAGTGCAAGATTAGCGGTTAATCCATGGTTTGCTGCCTGTTCTATGCGATCTCGAGCGGGCCGTCACTGTACGGATGACGGCTTTTTTGGCCGCCGATTTTTTAGGTGCCGATTTAGGAGCTGATGCTTTCACGGCTTTTACCGACTCCGCAACAGCAATCGGCTGCTCGATTTCATCTTCGCGTTTCCCTTTGCAGCCGCAAGGCTTTTCAGATACACCCGCTACTGTGCCCGGCCATCCCCCTACAGGCGGGAATGGCGGGAACGGCGGGAAGCCCCAGACTGGATAGCCGTAGCCGCCATATGGACCTGTGGCAGCCGGAGAAACCGCTCCCGGGCCGTAGCCATAGCTTACTTCAGGGCCGATATTCGACGGGCCGATGTTCGATGGGCCAATGTTCGATGGACCGATGTTCGATGGGCCAATGTTCGATGGACCGATGTTCGACGGGCCGATATTCGACGGTCCAATGTTCGACGGGCCAATATTCGACGGTCCAATGTTCGACGGACCGATGTTCGACGGGCCAATGTTCGACGGGCCGATGTTCGACGGGCCGATGTTGGATGGGCTGATGCTGCTGTTAGCAACACTTTCGATCGATTCGTTGGAAGCTAGTGATACTGCTGTTGGCCCCCAACCGCCATAGCCATAGCCACCGGTTGATTCCGGCGATACTGCCGTTGGACCCCAGCCGCCATAACCGTAGCCACCGGTTGATTCTGGCGATACCGCTGTTGGACCCCAGCCTCCATAACCGTAGCCACCGGTTGATTCCGGCGATACTGCCGTTGGATCCCAGCCTCCATAACCGTAGCCACCGGTTGATTCCGGTGATACTGCCGTTGGGTCCCAGCCTCCGTAGCCATAGCCGCCAGTTGATTCTGGCGATACCGCCGTTGGGCCCCAGCCTCCGTAGCCATAGCCGCCAGTTGATTCCGGCGATACCGCTGTTGGGTCCCAGCCTCCGTAGCCATAGCCGCCAGTTGATTCTGGCGATACCGCCGTTGGGCCCCAGCCTCCGTAGCCATAGCCGCCAAGAGAAACAGGCATTGTGCCTGGCGGACAGATCGACGGGCCAATGTTCGACGGACCGATGTTCGACGGGCCGATGTTTGACGGGCCGATGTTTGACGGGCCGATGTGCGACGGGCCGATGTTCGACGGGCCGATGTTCGACGGGCCGATGTTCGACGGGCCGATGTTCGACGGGCCGATGTTCGACGGGCCAATATTCGACGGGCCAATGTTCGACGGGCCGATGTTCGACGGGCCGATGTTCGACGGGCCGATGTTCGAATTTGCTGCTGGCATACTACCGTAGCCATACCCTGTGTGAACTGGCGAAACATGCTCGCCGTGACCATAACCGCCAAAAATCGGGCTCACCTTAGAAGAAGCTTCTATAGCCGGAATATTGCTTTGTTTGAACAAATCTACACTTGGCTGCAGCTCTGTTTGAATCGGCAGCACTTTTTTTCCTGCCTTTTCCGCCTTCAAAGGCTTTTCAACGGGAAGCGGCTTATTTGGCTTCACTGCAGCCGGCTGCGGGGCAGGAATGTTAGCAGGCTCCACAGGCTTCACTACAGGAGCTGTCGGTTTTTTCTCTATAATTGGGCCAGTAGGCTGCTTGTTTGGAACGGATTGCGCTATCGGTGCAGGTGCCGTCGCTATAGGTGCCGTATTCGTTTTCCCTTGAATCGGGCCGGTCGGTTTTTTACCACCCACCAAGTTTTGAACGCCCTGTACAATTGACATCGGATGCAGCGGATGATGTGCGGCACCAGTACCAGCAGCCGGCAATTCAACCGATGCATGGCCTGCCTTCGGAATGTTGACGATCTCTCCGGTCAGCAGCACATTCGGATTTTTCAGCTGCGGGTTGGCTTTGATCATATCCGCCAGCGGCACTCCCCATGCTTTGGACAGCTTCCAGAGCGTGTCGCCCTGCTTGACGACATGCTGATGCATAATGTCCCCGACACCTCCACCATGCGAGGACGGAATTTTGAGCTTCATCCCAACGTCCAGCGCATCTGGATTCGTTATCGTTGGATTCAGCTTCAAAATCTCTTCAATCGACACATTATGTTTCTGGCTAATAAAGTACAATGTATCGCCTTTCTTCACGACATAAATTTTCACTCGCCGAAAACCTCCTGTCACGTTCTTTGTACCACAGTCAAGGCTAATGCCCCGCTAATCATTACATCCTATGCAGAACATGGGCAGGTGTCTCCAACTTATTCGAAAAAAAATAGCCGAATCTTCGCATTTACGAAAATGTTGCTTGTCCTTCATAAAAAAAGGCGCCCCGCGCAACGCGGAGCACCTTCTATTCATCGGGACTTCGTATCAACATGTAAAAGTACATTTTGATGCCCTGATTTCGCTTCGAAATTAGCTTCAACATGCAAAAGTACATTTAAACAGACACCAAAACCTCATATTAGCTCAATACAGCCCCATTCACATGCACTTTTTCATTTTGAGAGCCATTTTGCCGACAAAACGGGCAAACAAACTGCACTTTTGCATTTTGAAGAGCTCAGTGGTGCTTGTCAGCACATTTAAGCCTAGGAACCACTCTCGAAATTTAGCTCAGCTGCTCATAGGTAAAGCTCGGGTAGCTGCCGAGAATGCGAACTTGGCAGCCCAGCGCCTCGATCTCCTCAAGCGCCGATGGCAGCAATACCGTATCCAGAGCCATATCGATATCGATGTAAAAATAATATGTGCCGAGCTGCCGCTTCGTTGGACGCGACTCGATTTTGGACAAGTTGATTTTACGCCAAGCGAATGCGGACAGCACCCGGTGAAGCGCACCCGGAAAATCATCCGGAAGCGTAATCAGAATGCTTGTCTTCCGGCTCGCTGATTCCCTTGCCGTGAACGGCTCATTGCCGACAAGAAGAAACCGGGTAAAGTTGTTATTGTGGTCCGTAATCTCGCTGGCAAGCACATCGAGTTGCTGATTGGCAGCCGCCGTTGCCGTGCCAATAGCCGCCCAGCCGTTGTCCGGATTGTCTCGAACGATACGAACGCCCTCAGAGGTGCTGCCTACCGTCTCCTTCTCTGCCAGCGGCATCTCCGCACGCAGAAACTGAAGACATTGTGCGATCGCTACGGGATGGCTGAATACCTTTTTGATTTTGCTCAAATCGAGCTCGCCATCCGCACCAGTCAACTCAGAGCGCCTGCCTATCAAATTCTGAATAGACGGGTACACCCACTCCGCCTGAATCGGTAGATCAACCTCATGCACGAGCCAGTCCATATGCAGGCTGACCGAGCCCTCGATCGTGTTCTCGATCGGAATAATGCTGTATTGGCTAACGTTGTTGACCGTTGACAGGAACACGTCTGCGATCAAGCGGTGATGCTTCCAGATGACTTCTTCATTGCCGAACAGCTTTTTCGCCGCTTCATCGGAGACGGAGCCCGCTGGCAATAGCGCGACGCTCATATTCATTGAACAACCTCTCCTTTAATCCGCGACATTAACGTCGTTCCATCATTTAAGCTGTCGGCATTCGTTTCTTCAACCCGCACTTCCGGCCCCGGCGCGGATGGCTTCAGCCACATCGTCTTCGCCGATACGCCTTCTCCCTGCAGCGTCTCCAGCAGAAAACGCTCCAGCTCCGCTTTGCGCGGGCTGTCCGCATCCACAAACGCAATCAGCGTCGGCCCCGCTCCGCTGAGCGCTGCCCCAAGCGCGCCGTTATTGGCAGCGCGCTCCAGAATTGCCGTCATGCCGGGAATAAGGGCTGCCCGGTAAGGCTGGTGCAGCCGGTCGCGCATCGCATGACGGATCAGGCCAAGCTCGCCGCTGGCCAAAGCGGCGACGAGCAGCGAGCTGCGGCCGACGTTGAAGACAGCGTCGGCCATGCTCACTTGAGAAGGCAGCGCATGGCGCGCCTTCTCTGTGGACAATTGAAACGCTGGAATGGCAACCAGCGTCTCCAGCTTGGGATGCGGTGCAAGCCGCACATAGTCGGCTTGCTCGCCGTCCCAGGCAGAGACAACGATGCCGCCGAATAAGGAAGCGCCAACGTTGTCGGGATGCCCTTCAAGCGACGTGGCGATTTGAAATAGCTTGTCATCACTTAACGGGCTGCCTATCAGCGCATTAGCCGCGACCAGAGCGCCGACAATTGCAGACGCGCTGCTGCCAAGACCTCTCGTCAGCGGGATTTCGCTGTACATCTCAATATGCAGCTCGGGCATTTGCACGCCCGCTTCCTTGAACACCAGCTGTGCTACTTTATAGATTAAATTGGTTTTATCGGTTGGCAGGCCTTGCATCTGCTCGCCATGAAGGCGGAACGATGTTGTTGTCGCCGGCGACATCTCGATCCATGAATAGAGGGAGAGTGCCATGCCCAATGTATCAAAGCCGGGCCCCAGATTGGCTGTGCTTGCCGGCACTTTTACTAATACTCGTTTCATAGCGGGTAAAGCTCCTTTTTGCCTCGATTAGATTTGGATTAGCCTTCTACGCGATAGACGCTCTTCACCTTGCGGATCACATCAAGCGATTCGAACTGCTGCAGCACTTTATTGATCGCCGCTTTGTTCGCATCATGTGTAATCACGATAATTTCGGCTTCCGGATTCAATGGGTTTGGCTGCTGAAGAACGGACTCCAGGCTTACCTCGAAATCAGCAAACACTTGCGTAATACGGGCTAATACGCCCGCCCGGTCGTCAACATGCAGCAGCAGAAAATATTTCGAAGAAATTTGCTCGTCGGATTTGAGCTTTTTCTCCTTGAAGGCCACTACGCCTTGCTTGCCGTTCACGCCCAGCTTCAAGTTTTTCACCACGGCAACCAGATCGGCTACGATGGACGTTGCTGTCGGCAGCTCGCCCGCTCCCGGACCATAGAACATCGTCTCGCCTACTGCTTCGCCATAGACATACACCGCGTTATATACGCCGTTGACGGATGCGATCGGATGGGACGTCTTCACCATAGTCGGCTGTACGCTGATGCTGAACTCATCATCCTGGCGCTCTGCAATGCCGAGAAGCTTCAGTTCATAACCAAGACGCTTCGCATACAAGATGTCCTCTTTGCTCACCTTGGACATCCCTTGTACCGAAACATCGTTCAAGTCCACGTTGGCACGGAAGCCAAGCGTCGACAAAATCGTCATTTTGCGGGCAGCATCCAGACCTTCCACATCAGAGGTTGGATCAGCCTCCGCGTAACCAAGCTCTTGCGCTTCTTTCAATACATCATCATATGACGCGCCTTCTTGACTCATTTTCGTCAAAATATAGTTGGTCGTACCGTTCACGATGCCCATAATCTTCGTAATCCGGTCGGAGGAAAAGCCCTCAATCAGCGTACGAATGATCGGAATGCCTCCGGCAACGCTAGCTTCATAGAAAACGTCGCAGTTATGTTCATGCGCCTTCGCCAAAATTTCTTTGCCGTGCAGCGCCATTAAATCTTTGTTCGCCGTCACGACATGCTTGCCGCTGGCCAGCGCCTCCATAATGTATTCTTTCGTATGTGCAATGCCGCCCATCACTTCAACGATAACGTCAATTTCGGGATGGTGGATAATTTCCCACGGATCCTCGGTCAGCTTGGATGAATCAATCGAAATGCTGCGCGTTTTATTTTTGTTATGAACGAGTACTTTCTCAATGACGATCGGGGATCCGACCTGGCCTTGCAAATCCTCTTGATGTCCCTCCACGATCCGTACGACGCCGGTCCCAACCGTACCAAGACCAAGCAATCCAACTTTAACTGGCTTCATGACATTCCCTCCACAAATCAATCGTCTCGTATATTGTTTATTATTGCATTAACCCTGCCCGATTACGGAAGCTTTGCGCACCCCTTGCTGGCTGCGAATCACTTCGATGAGCGAGGATAGATCTCCGGTCAATTGCGAAATGTCAACCGAAATCACGACATTCGCGTACCCCTGAAGCGGAATGCTCTGATTCATCGTCAGTACGTTGCCCTCCAGTCCAGCGACTAGGCTGAGTACCTTAGACAATACGCCAGACCGATGCTCCAAATCCATCGAAATCGTAACGATGCGTTCCCGTTCAAGCTCATGCAGCGCATACACGCCATCTTTATACTTATAAAAAGCGCTCCGGCTCAAGCCTACCCGCTCAACGGCCTCATGCACCGTAGCGGCTTCTCCCCGCCCAAGCATCTCTTTCACCTGGATCGTCTTCATGATCGCCTCAGGCAGCATATCTTCCCGAACGACATAATAACGTTGCGTCACTATTCGTCCTCCCTACAAAGACAATTGTTCATCTATAATGGACATTATATCGGAATCTGTCCCCTGCGGCAATAGGTTTATTGCTTGCCCCTCTATAAATCCGCTGTAGATTGCTCTATTATTTTATCCGTATAAAATAGAAGTTTTGTCGCCCATTGCGCAGTGGATATACGACTTTTTTAAGCACTTTGAATGGTTGTACAGCTTCCTATAAATATGCTGGTGTCAACTGCTCTAAAAGAGAAACAAAATGCAAATGTACATTTTGTTAAGCCTCAAAGGGCTCCAAATCGCTATCATAATGTAAACGTGCATTTGAAAACCCTCTTGACTGCCCCATTCATGCTTTTTAGTCCAATCAACCTGCACTTTTACATTTTGATGCCATAAAACGGCGAAAAACCGGATAACAAACTGTATTTTTACATTTTGAGAAGATGACGCTGACATCAACCTCGGCTTCCATGGAACCAAACTTCGTTATTAGAGAAAGTAACTTCTTTCTGCGATTCTAGAACCTCAAAATATACGGTCTCACAAGTGTATTCTAATATTCTTACAAGCTAATAGTCTGCTTGCAGCCTGCGTTGATGCTGCCTTATTCTGTACACCTTATCCAGCACTTCCTGCTCTATTACGCTGCTCTAACACTCCCATTTTCTCGCCTGCCGTCATACGACAACACATAGGTATGCGCTCGGAGGTGCGGCGTTAGTTACGGGCATCGGTGATTACAGCCAAAACAAGGAGACGGCATCCGCCGTCTCCTTAAGTCAGTTCTTCAATTCTTTAACTGCCGTACACTTCAAAATTCCATAGCGAGTATCCGAATGCTGTCGCACGTTCCGTACCATTCATACGGACGTACCGCCCGTTCCCTGAAACGGTCAGCTGCTCAGCCCCTCCGTTACCATTCGTAGTAGCATAGATATCGGTCCACGTTGAGCCATTATCAGAAACTTGAATTTTATACGATTTGGCGTGAGCCGTTTCCCAGTCCAGCTTAACTCCCGTTATTTGCCGGGATTGACCCAGGTCAACCATAATCCACTGCGGATCGGCTCCCATTGCCGAACCCCAGCGCGTACCCGGATCTCCGTCAAAAGCATTCGCCGCTGCGAACGGCTCCTGAACTGTCGATGCAGAAGCCGTTTTATTGAGCGACAGCAGTGTGGACGGCACCGTTGCTGTTTGACCATAAACCTCAACTTCATACAACGAATAGCCGTAAATCGTCCCTCTTTCGGTCATGTTAATGCGCACGTAACGGCCGGTGCCGCTCACCGTCACTTCATCAATCCCTCCGTCACCAGTCGTCGTCGAATAAAGATCCGTCCACGCCGTTCCATTATCGGAGACTTGAATTTGATACGACTTGCCGAACGCCGTTTCCCAGTTCAACTTCACTTTGCCGATCGGCTGTGAGGTGCCCAGATCAATAGTCAACGTTTGCTCATCAACGCCTGCCTCGGAAGCCCATCTTGTTTCAGCGCTGCCGTCAACGGCATTTGCCCCTGCGAACGGCGCTTGGGTCGAGGAGACCGTTACCTGCTTGCCCTGCGCAATATTAGTGCCAGGAGCTTCAGGACCTCCGCCTTCGCCCCCACCTTCTTCCCCGCCTTCTCCAATTTCAGCCCAATCATCGGAAACGTTGGAATTGGTCAATGGATTGACAGTGACGAGCGACTTAGCACCCACGACTGCCGTGCCTGTTGTACCACCAGAACTATTTTTGAACGTTACCGTAACCGGCTGAGACGTCGGATTCCAGACGACAGCTTTATAAGCATTTCCTTTTTTATACACCGTTGCACTGCTCCAGCCTGTCGCGTATACCTCTTTCGTACGCTCTCCAAGCGAAGCCATATTATGAACGAACCAATACGTATTGAAAATTTCATTCTTCTGCATCGTCGAAGCATTCCACTTGGCAATAACCGCTTGCGGATCGCTGAGCGCTTGAATCGGCCATACAATATGCTGCCATTCCGTCTCCGGTCCGCCATTATCGGTTACAAATCCGTTGTATAACGCTGCCGCTTTGCCCGGAGCCAAGGCGTAGCTCGTTAAATACTCGGATGTCGGAAGCCAGTGAATGCCATAGATATGCACCGGCAGTCCGCTGAAGAACGTTCCATAGAAATACGAAGAGCCGTACACTTGTCCAACCGACTTATGCGACCATTCCGGCAGCCAGTTATCGCCGTCATAGTTAAACCAGTATTGCTCAACCGCCTTTAATTCCGTTGTAAAGCCGTAGATCGACGCATCGCGGAATGCTGTATCGCCAGTCAGCAAACTCCACATATATTGTCCTACCCAGCCAAACAACGATTCTCCAGCCGCTTCCTGATTGTTGCCGCTATCGTTGTCCGCATAGCCGCCCGCCCATGAATGGCCCTGATACGGGTCAAAGCTGCGAAGGAACGGATACTGCGAGTCCGTACGGGACGGATTCGCGTAATCACGAATCAGATGATTGACCATATCGCCGTATTGTGTGCGGAAACTGTCATCGAACGTGGCCAGAACCGCAGAAGCAAATACGAAATATCCATAGGTAAAATGATGATCTGTAATGCCGCTATTCGCTCCAAATTCGCTCGTCTTGTAGTATGTCGTGCCCCAATCCGAATTGTAGTAGAAGAAATAGTCCGGCTCACCTTGCGTATACGTATACCAATCAGCCAATATTGTGCGCATACGTGCCAAAAACTTATCGCGATACGCCGTCTCTCCCATTTCATTAGCAGCTAGAACTCCCATAGCAAGAGGATGCAATCTCTTTCCTTGCCAGTAAGCGTCTGCCGCCATTAAGTTGCCTGATGTCTCTTCATCAAGGTTTTTCAAATATGCCACCATCTGCGTCCGGTTGTAGTCAGGATTGTCCGGCTGTGTAAATTGCGGCACGATGCCGTAGAACCGGTCAACAGTCGTAAAGGTGTTGCCCTCCCTTACTTTAAGCGTGCCTCGAATTGAAGAGTACGCAAGCGCCGTAAGCGGCGACGTAGTCACCTTCCATTGATGCGGGTA
Organism: Paenibacillus gorillae; assembly: GCF_000513275.1. Lineage (GTDB taxonomy): Bacteria > Bacillota > Bacilli > Paenibacillales > Paenibacillaceae > Pristimantibacillus > Pristimantibacillus gorillae. The sequence goes on from NZ_CBVJ010000082.1 coordinate 120,545, forward strand.
AAGCGCCTGCAGCGTCTGATTAGAGAAGCCTGGCCGCTTAAGTTCGGTCGTGACATTGAAATTCGTTGTGACGAGTGATGTCGCATCATTATAGTCATAGCTCACTTGAGTTCCCGTTACAAACGCATAAGCGTGCTGGTAATAGTAATTCAAATCGGCTGCAGAAGGAAGCGATGCTACAGATAAATAATTTTGGCTGCTGCCCAGCTGAATTTTGATTTTAGCCCCTGCTTTCGTAAACACAGTGCCCGGAGGGGCGAAAATGCCGTATTCTCGCGTTTGCGGCGTTCCGCTTGGACGGCCATCCGTATTCACGACCGTGACGCGCAGATGGTCAGTTGTTACGGTCGAGCCGTCGGTCGCAAGCACCGCTGCGCCGCTGGCATTGTATATGCCTGTAATGAGCGGCGAGTAAATTTCTGCCGAGCTCGGATCGCTGAAGGTATTGTAGACATAAGGCGATCCTTTCACGATTGTCGATTTCATTTTATCCGCAGCATTATCGCTGATGACTGCATCAACCGACCAGTCGGTGTAGCCTGTTACGCGATTAGCCATTTTAGACGAATCGATATTGCCGGCCATTACATACAGATCAGGGTTGCCGTCTGCATTGACAGCCGAGCCGTCGCCGTTCAACCAGCCTGAGCCAGGATTCAGTATACCGAGACCTTGCGGGAAGTATTTCATTTTCATAGGCAGTGTAATGAGATAGTCTCCAAAAGGCTTAATGAGCATCGATTGCCACCAGTCATTGGATTGAATCGGTGCATTGATATTCGATGACTTGTAAGTCGGAAATTTCGGCTGCGGCATCTTAATATCATTGATTAAATAGCTGCCTTGTCCAACTTGGACAGCCGAAGGTGTCGGCAGCGAAGGAATCGTATACGTCGGCTGCGGATGACCAGGAACGTAATCATAAACTTCAAATTCCAGTAGCGAGTAGCCGAAGCTTGTCGCCCGCGCAATGCCGTTCATTCGAACGTAGCGTCCGCTCGTATACACTTGAATGTCCTGCTTGCCTCCCGTGCCCTTAAGCTCCCGATAGACGGTTGTCCATTGCGAGCCATTGGGGGAAACCTGAATATCGAAGGCGCGTCCTGCAGCCGCTTCCCAGTTGAGCACAATACGGCCAATCGTATGGGATGCTCCAAGGTCTACCATAAACCATTCGTTATCCGTATGATTGGACCCCCACCGTGTTCCCGGATTGCCGTCAACGGCATTCGCAGGCAGTGTGGAGCCCGGCGGCAAGTAACCCGATTCTTCAAATGAGGAAGCTGTTACCGCCTTGCCCTGCGCAATGTTAGGGCCATATTCCAAAGGCGGTGTACCCGTGCCGCCCGTTCCGTAAATCTCCAGCTCTAGAATGGAGTAGCCGTAAGCAGGCAAGGCCCGCTCCGTACCATAAATACGGATGTATCGTCCATTGCCGGATACAGCTATGTCATCTATGCCGCCATCACCCGTCGTCGTGCTATACAAGTCATTCCAAGTCATTTCATTATTGGACACTTGAATTTTATACGACTTGGCGTAAGCGCCTTCCCACTGAATCTTGACCCGGTCAACGGCGGCAGCCGCTCCAAGATCGATATAAATCCATTGCGGATCTTCGCCCCATTTGCTTCCCCAACGCGTTCCGGTGCTGCCATCCACTGCAAGATGGGCTGCGTTAGCCCCCTCCACCGATGATGCATAGGCTGTCCGGTTCAATGACAGCAGATAGGAGCCCGCGGCGTGAGCCTGCCTCTCCGTCAAGGCCGACACCAGCGTTAGCAGCAGCGCTGCGACCAGCAGTTGCGCCACCAGCCTTCTGAGCGGCCCCGCTGCTCGTTTTCTTTCTCCCGAATAAACGGATTCCATTATTTGATTCCTCCCAAGCTAAAATTTGGTTGATGCGGTCTTGCTTCGCTGCTTTAAAGACACGCTTCCCGGAAAAACAATAAGTTAAGATCCCCCCTTTATAAAGGAAGCGCTTCCATAGCCTTCCGCTTCCTAGTATAAAAGCTTTGAAGTATGACAGGACATGCCGAGAATTTGCGTTTTATGCCAAAATATCGTCACATTTTTTTCCAGACACCTCCTATTGGCATCACACGCGATGCCTCCTGACGCACACGCAGTGCAGAGTTCAGCACATGAAAAAAAAGCCTGGAAACGACGCACGGAGGCGTGTTCCAGGCTTATTGGTTGTTGCCGCTTTTTAACCCAAATAGTCGTTTCCTTCAAAAAACTCAAAGGTGAAATCGGCGATTTGCACCGTATCTCCATCCTTTGCGCCTTTTTTCCGAAGGGCCGCATCTACGCCCATCTTACGCATAATTTGCGCAAAACGCATAATGGCGTCGTAAGAGTTCATATTCATACGCTTCAAATAGCCTTCGATCGATTTGCCTTCAACGACGTATATCTCGTCTTCTCTGCGAATCGTAAATGAGGAATCTTCGCGTTTCTCGAAGCTGAATACTTTCCGTTCCGCGACATCCTTCACTTCTTCGATATCAAGCTCCAGAGGGACCGTATCCAGTGTATCCGCCACCTTGTACAGCAATTCTTGAATACCTTGCTTCGTGAGCGAAGAAATCGGTACGATGATATACTCCCGTTCGCCGCGAACCTCGTCAAGCTGCTGCTTGAACAGCTCCAGATTGTCCGCTGCTTCCAGCATATCCATTTTGTTCGCGGCAATAATTTGCGGGCGGTCCTTCAGCTTCTCATTGTAGAGGCTAAGCTCTTCATTGATCTTCTGCCAATCCTCAAACGGATCGCGGCCTTCCGAGCCGGCCATATCAATAACGTGGATAATTACCCGCGTCCGCTCGACATGCCGGAGAAACTCATGGCCCAGTCCAACGCCTTCACTAGCCCCTTCAATAAGACCAGGCAAATCGGCCATTACGAAGCTTCGGTCATCCCCAACGTCAACAACACCCAGGTTGGGCGTAATCGTTGTAAAATGATAGGCGCCGATCTTCGGCTTCGCGCCGGATACAACCGACAGAAGCGTCGATTTCCCAACGCTCGGGAACCCGACAAGACCAGCATCAGCCATAACCTTCAGCTCCAGAACGACCCAGCGCTCCTCGCCTTCTTCACCATTCTCGCAAATATCCGGCGCTGGATTATTAATCGTAGCAAAGCGGGTATTGCCGCGTCCGCCGCGTCCGCCGCGGGCAACGATTATTTCTTGGCCATGGCGCGTCATGTCGGCGATAATTTCTTGTGTATCATCATTGACAATAACGGTGCCCGGCGGAATCCGGACGATCATATCGTCTGCGCTGGCGCCATGCATGCTTTTTACTTTGCCCCGCTCACCGGCCGGACCTTTGAAATGCTTCTGGTAGCGAAAATCCATTAAAGTGCGCAGGCCTTCATCTACTCGGAAAATAACGTTGCCGCCTCTTCCTCCGTCACCGCCTGCTGGACCGCCCTCAGGTACGTACTTCTCACGGCGGTAGGAGACGATACCATTGCCCCCGTCGCCGCCTTTTACAAATATTTTCGCTTTATCGACAAACATGCTGTGCCTCCGTTCATGCGCTCAATTCCGCCTTTAGCACAATTTTCTCCTGCGGACGGTCCCATTCGACCGGCTGCAGCAGCGCGCCTTCCAACTGCTTTTTTATTTGATCAGCCAAATGCTGTTCCCCGTTGATCTCGCCAGCATAATAGAAGGAAGCGTATAAGACGCCCTCTTCATTCCGCGTCAGCTCAATTGTCAAAACCGCTGCGTCTCCATAGCCTGCTTTGACAGCCAGCCGGTAGGCGCTGATTAGCTTGATCAGCGTATCTGCAATCGGCTGGCCCCTATCGGGCCATTCATTCAACTGAATATTCTGTTCATTTTTCACTTGCAACTGCAAGGAATTCGTAATGGTGCGGAACGATTGGATATAGCTGACCAGCGATGGCACACCAAGCTTCGCAATGTTGCTCTCAGCTACCATTCTGTCCTTTATCTTCTCCACGTAGTCCGCGGTTCTATCCAGCTTCTGCATTCGGATATAGCCGTACAATACCTGCAAATCATTCATCCAGTCATGCCGGTGATGATTCAGCGTTCGAATACTGGACGCTTGCAAGCTATGTATCGTTTGAGTCATTCGCTCGGAATGCCCCTTCCGTTCAGCCCATATCCATAAAGCAGCGGCTCCCGTCAGCCAACCGAGAAATAGCGCAAGCAACCAATACTGATGAGGCCAAATAAGGACGGCGGCCGATGGCAGCAATATGGATGCTGCGGCACACCGCTTCGCAATAGATAAGCGATCCATGTGTGATCCCACTTTCTGCTCGTTTCCTATATGATCCAGTATAGCGTGATGGCGCCTTCCGCTGAAATAGTTGACCGGCAGCTGCCTAGCCAACGATTCTAAATGAATCCCGAAGCGCAAAAACAATCAAAAAAACCCGGCCTATCATTCAGGCCGGGCCACTTGCTGCTATTAGGCTTCTACTGCTGCGGCTACCGGAGCCAAGTCAACTGGATATACGCTCACTTTTTTGCGATCGCGTCCCCAACGCTCGAACTTAACGACGCCTTCCACTTTCGCGAACAGCGTGTCATCTTTGCCGATACCCACATTGTTGCCTGGGTGAATTTTTGTTCCGCGTTGACGGAACAAAATGCTGCCCGCAGATACGACTTGACCGTCCGCACGTTTAGCGCCGAGGCGTTTCGATTGGCTGTCGCGACCGTTCTTTGTGGAACCTACACCTTTCTTCGAAGCGAAAAGCTGAAGATTCAGTTTCAACATGGTGTTTCCCTCCTTCATGAAAGAAGTTGTTCGCCGATTACGACATTTCTGCCGTAGGATTCAGCGATTGTTGCCAGCATAACTGCCATAGCTTCCAGCAGCAGCTGAATTTTGTCGTCCGTCTCCCGATCGGGGTGCACCGGAATATCCGATGACAGCCAGCCGTTCTTCATAGAGCACGGCAATTCGACTTGCGTCAACGCCTCAATGGCATTGACCGTACCGACCGAAACGGCCGATACGCCAGCGCAGACAATGTCTTTGCCGGGCTTGGCATATTTCGCATGCCCTTCGACCGCGAAAGATATAATCCGTCTGTCAACGGCATTTCGTACAAATGTAACGTTTATCATCTAGAAATCCTCTTACGCTTGGATTTTCTCGATCGTTACTTTAGTGTACGGTTGACGATGACCTTGTTTGCGACGGTAGTTCTTTTTGGCTTTGTATTTGTATACGATGATCTTTTGGCCTCTGCCTTGTTTCTCGACTTTGCCGGAAACCGTAGCGCCAGCAACAACTGGAGCTCCAGTAACCAGACCGTCGCCTTTGGATACAGCCAAGACACGATCAAACGTTACGTTTTCGCCTGCGTTTTGGTCCAATTTCTCGATGTAGATAACATCGCCTTCTTGAACTTTGTATTGCTTACCGCCAGTTTCGATGATTGCGAACATAGATAGTGCACCTCCTTATTGTCGAAGACTCGCCTGACCCAGGTGGCATGAACTTGTGATTCATACGCTTGTACCCGATCGGAGCGGTATCTGCATATCTGTGCTGTAAAACAGCCTAATCAGACATACTAGAACATTATAGCATAAAAGATAGTTTAGATCAACTATTGCCTGCATTATCCGATGCCCACGGTTTTCTTGCCGCTTCCCCCACAGGCCTCGCAGCGTACAGTCAATTGCTGCGTTGCGTTTTCCCTCGCTTTTTTGCGGGTAAGCTCCAGCAAGCCCAATCTTGTCCAGCCCAGAACAGCGCATTTCGTCCGGTCCCGCTTCGCCCACTCAGACATTCGCGACATGACACGCTCCCGGTTGCCTTCGTCCTCCATATCGATAAAATCAACAATGATGATTCCGCCGACGTCCCGGACGGCCAGAAGCCGCGCAATCTCGTCCGCAGCCTCCATGTTTGCCTTGAATACGGTATCCTCCAGATCATTATCACCGGTGAATTTTCCCGTATTCACATCAATAACGGTTAGAGCTTCCGTCTCCTCCCAAATGAGCAGTCCGCCGCTCGAAAGCCTTATCCGCCGCTGAAAATCGGCATTAGCTTGCTCTGTGACTCCAAAGGCTTCGAATAAAGGCTTATCGGAGGCACGATCATACAGCTTTAGACGCTGCTCCAGCTGCGGTGTCATTTCCCGCAGCAGCGCCTGCACTTCAGAATGTCTGGTCGCGTCATCGATCCATACTTCATCAATAGCTTGCGTCATCGCATCTCTGACGATACGCCGCAGCAGCCCCGCTTCCCGGTGCAGCTCGGAGGGTACCGGAGCTTTCGCTGCCCGATTGGAGATATCATTCCATTGCTGTCTGAGCTGTTCCACATCTGCCTCAAGCGCCTGCTCGCTTTCACCTTCTGCCGCTGTTCGCAGAATTATGCCTTCCTCGCCTTGGAGCAGCCGCTCACCAATGAGTCGAAGCCGGGTCCGTTCACTTTCCTTGCCCACTCTTTTGGACACGCCCACATAGCCGGCCACCGGCATATAGACGAGCCATCTGCCAGGCAGCGTAAAATGGGTCGTTACCCTTGCGCCCTTACCGCCAAGCGGCTCTTTCATCACCTGCACAATCAGCTCTTGTCCCGGCCGCACCAGCTGCTGGATGGACGGCTTTTGAGCCGGCTGCTTTTCCAGATGCGGATGCAGCAAATCATCTATGTACAGAAAAGCATTTTTACTCAATCCGATATCGACGAACGCCGCCTGCATGCCCGGAAGCACATTAACAACTCGTCCTTTATAGACATTCCCGACTAACCCGCTATTCTCAGACCTCTCCATATAAAATTCAATCAATCGCCCGTCCTCAAGCACCGCCGTCTGCAGCAGCTCTCCGTGTCCGTGCATTAACAATTGCTTCATTCCCCAACATCACCGCCATGCCTTTTTGTCTAATATTTTAACACATAACCATGACTTCGCGTTCGCCGTACAGGAGAAATAAATCACGATTAGCCTCCAAAATGGACTCTCTTGCTCCAATGGATGTAAGCTTACCTAGCACAACAAGGTACTCCTCGTTTCCTATCGTTGTTTCATCTTCACTAGCGTCTGCTCTGTACGGGATAGATTCCTGTGCAGCAGCAAATGGAATTTTCTTCAATCACACTTAACTTACGAATTCAACGGGTCGAATGTTGCTGTCACCCCAAACTTAATTTAACTCTCGTTGCACACCATGTACAATCACATTCTCATTTCAGCGCAACTGATTCTCTATGCTAAAGCATTCATTCACCATCACTATTCGCGTTCGCTGGTTCTAGCTCTTTACTCGACATATCGTTGCAGCGCGCTACAGAACTCAGTTTCACCAGCTAACTTCTTCTTGTGCTTTTAGTTCTTCCTCTCTCTGCCGAAACTAGTTTTTCTAGGATTACCAGCTTCAATGTTCACCCCCGGCTCAACGCTCGACTTGCCATAGTCGCACCATGCGCCTTACTTCATCCACTAACTTTTCTCCAGCGAACCAGCTTCGCTGTTTAGCGAAGCTAGACTCGTTAAAGCAGTCTATAAGGACTGCTACAACAAAAAGAACGAACCTAATTTCGTTATCCGAGAACCTAGGTTCTCGAATAGCGAAATTAGATTCGTTCCACAAAAATGATGCCGTTATATGGTTGCTACAACGAACTTGCATTCTCTAAATAGCGAATCAGCTTCGCTAATTCGAATTAGCAATACTATACAATAAATTCGCATGATACACGGGTTTAATCTTTCCCCGCCAGACGGAGTAGTTTCGAGTTCATGCTGACTTTTTGAAGGTTGCCCAATCGATCGAATTAACGATCGATCCCCAACCAAGAATGGCAGCATGAACCGAAACTACGGAGTCCGAAACTACGGAGTCATATCAGCTCCATCACCGCCCGATGAGGGTCGCGCTCGGTCAAGTACCGATCGATGAGCCGCTCCTCCGGAACGACTCTTGCTCCCTGGCCCCCCGGCTCCATCACATAGACGAGATGGTACTGCTCCCGCCAGAGCAGACGCATAACCGAGCCAATAGGCTGCTTGCCGCTCACGAACAACGGCCGCGCATAGGCGCCTCGGGCGGCTGCCCGGGCCGCGACCCGGTCGCGGTGCATCAAAAAGCGGACGAATAAATAGGGAATATTGCGGTAGTACGTCCAGTTGGTCAGCAGCAAGAAAATACCGATAGCCAGCAGGTTCAACTGAACGCCTTCATTTGGGCGAAAGGCAATCAATATCGAGAATATAATCATCATGGCGCTAAGCGCAATACTGATCCGAGCTGTCCATTTCATCATCGTAAAATAATTAAAGCCATAGCTAAAAGCCGCTTGCAGCAGCTTCCCCCCGTCGAGCGGGTAGATCGGCAGCAGGTTGAACAGGCCAATCATCATATTGGCTTTCCATACATATGCCGCCCATTCCGCGTCCCACCAGCCAAGCTGGCCGCAGCCCCATGCCGCCAGCCCAATCCATAGGTTTTGCAGCGGTCCCGCTATCGCGACCATTGCTTCCTGGCCTGCAGGAAGTCCGCTCGCCTCATCGACTTCAACAACACCGCCGAAGGGCAGCAGTTTCACTTCGCGTACCGTCCAGCCGAATGCTCTAGCCGTGATGACATGTCCCGCTTCATGAACGAGAACGATCAGAAACAAAGTCAGAAGTTCTGAGAAAAATCCGGTCGCGAGGGAAGCAATCATGACGAGCACGAACAGCGGATGAAACGACCAGCGGATGCCCAGCCATTTAACCAATCGGTATCACGCTCACTGGATCGATGTAACGGTCATTTTGCTTCACTTTAAAATAAAGCAGGCTGGGCTCGTCCCCGCTCATTTCACCCAGCGTACCGATTACGTCGCCCGCCTCCACCCAGTCATTCGCCTTCACACCCGCTGCCCCAAGCTTCGCATAAATGCTCGTTCTCTGATTCGCATGCTCGATCACAACTGTAACGCCGGTTTTGCTCTCCTCCGTCACAAGCAGTACGCGGCCGGTCTCGACAGCATTAACTTTTTCCTTAGGCGCACCGGCAAGCTCAATTCCATCCAGCAGCTCAGCAAACGTCTTGACAAGCGCACCATCAGGAAGCGGAGAGACGACCGGCAATTCCACTGCGCCCTCAGCGGATTGTGCCGGCTTCGTTTCATCTCCGAATATCGGAATGAAGGAAGGCGCACCGGCAAAGGTTTGCTTGTACCATACCGCAACAGCTGCAAAATCCATTTCTTCCGTTAAAGCGCTCTTCACGAAGCTTCGGCCTTCAATCGTCCAATCGGCATCATATTGGTACATTCCCCATATCGCAGCAAACAAAAATACCGCCGCAATAACTTTCCACTTTAGCTCTTTGCGGAAACCATTCCATCCGCCGCCATTTCCATAGCTGTTCCAAGTATCATCCCGATCCCGCTGGCTGCCGTTTCGGCCGCCCTCGTCCTCGACTCCCCAACCTAGCCAAGGAGTAGGATTCGTCTTCCACTGCCTCTCGGGGTCAAGCTCATGCGTTATCCGCTCCTCAGCTCGAATCGGTCTTCCATTTGGCGGGCTTAACGGAAAATCCCCGTTTCCAGCCGTTCTATAGTCACTCCGGTCATTTCTTGGCTGCGCGGCTTGCTGCTCTAACAATCGTTTAATTTTCTCCTGTCTCCGCTGGCGTATACCGTCCTTTGCATTCATCGAAAGTTCCTCCCTCTCCCCGGCATGCAGCCAACGCGCCTGCTGCGAGAGCTTGTTCATTTACTCATATCTATGAGGAGAATGAGACAAGTATTCGGGTGAGCCTTGGAGAAAAAACAAAAAGCGTCCGCCCTCAGCTAGAGGTGCGAACGCCCGTAATCAATCGGCAAGCTCGTATTTTTCCTGATGCGCTTTAATACTGAAAACAATGCCAATCGAAATCATGTTTAGAAGAAGCGATGTGCCGCCATAGCTTATAAAAGGTAAGGTAATGCCTGTAATCGGCATTAATCCGATCATCATTCCGATGTTCTGGAAAATTTGAAATACGAACATCGTCGCAATACCGATTACGATAAATGATGCTTTTTGATCGTAACACTTGAAGGCGATGATAATCATCCTATAAATAAGCAAGAAATACAGCAGCAGCAGCACCGCTGAGCCCTGGAACCCGAATTCCTCCCCGACGACGACAAAAATCGAGTCTGAATAAGGATACGGAATAAATTTGCCCTTCAGCATATCGCCCTGCATATAGCCGTCACCGCTTAAACCGCCTGAACCGATTGCGATTCTGGCATTAACCGACTGATGCTTATCATCTTGAGACGCTTGCTCCGGGTTAATAAACGTATTAATCCGCTGATACCAGTGCTTCTTTTTGTGCAGATCAAGATAATCGTAAATTTGCGAGTTGAACGTATTAAATAGAGACACGAACAATATAACTGCGGCGATAACCGTCGCCAGACCTACAAGCACATGCGTATATTTGACGTTGCCGATCCAGAGCATGCCTAGAACGATAACTAAGTAAATAATCGCATTGCCAAGGTCCGGCTGAATCATAACGAGCATGAACGGCAGGAAGGCAAATGCCGCTACCGGCACCAGATCTTTCGTGAACGTCAGCTTGTCGCCCTGCCGTCTGCCCATAATATAGGCAATGCCTATAATAATGATGATCTTCATAATCTCGGCCGGTTGAAACAGAAAGCCCGGAAGCTGAAACCAGCCCTTGGCACCGTTTATTTCCGAGCCGAAAAAATAAACCAAAATGAGCAGCGTTACACCAATGCCATACAGCACATGCCAGCCCTTCAGCAAAATACGGTAATCGAAAACCGTTGCCAGAATTGCGATGCAAAAACCGATTCCATAGTAGATAAGCGTCTTAACATCGTAATTGTGATACAAGGCGTTGTTATGCGTGGCGCTGCGGACGAGAATCGTGCTGATGAACATGAGGCAGACGAGAATTGCAATAATACCCCAGTCGATTTTTTTCAGTTTGTTAAGCACAAGGCAATCATCCTATTCCAAGAAACTTGCGGAAGCGCTTGAAGGCGCCAGCTTTCTCATCGAGCAGCATCAAAGGAACCATATCGCCTAATATACGGCGGGCAACGTTGCGATAAGCGATCGCCGCACGCGAGGATGGATCCATAACCGTCGGCTCGCCAGCGTTGGCAGCCTTAATTACCTTCTCATCATCCGGTACGATACCGATCAAATCAACGGCCAAAACTTGGCAGATTTCGTCGATATCGAGCATGTCGCCCGTTTTCACCATATTATTCCGAATCCGGTTAATAATAATTTTCGAAGCGATCTTCTCCTTGTCGAGAAGTCCGATGACCCGGTCAGCGTCGCGAACTGCCGCGTTTTCCGGCGTTGTCACCACGATGGCACGATCTGCGCCGGCGATGGCGTTACGGAAGCCCTGCTCGATGCCTGCGGGGCAATCGATAATGACATAATCGAAATCCTGCTTCAACTCCAGGACGATTTGCTTCACTTGATCGGGCTGAACATCATTTTTATCCTTCGTCTGAGCGGCCGGGAGCATGTACAGCTCATCAAAGCGCTTATCCTTAATCAGCGCCTGATTCAACCGGCAACGGCCATCGGCCACGTCGATCAGGTCATAAATAATACGGTTTTCCAGCCCCATGACAACATCCAGATTGCGCAAGCCGATATCCGTATCGACCATGCAAACCTTTTTGCCGAGCAGAGCAAGCGCCGTACCTAAATTTGCCGATGTCGTCGTCTTGCCGACTCCGCCTTTACCGGACGTAATAACAATTGCCTCTCCCATACGTTACACCCCTCTTCACATAATCGGATTATTGCGCAAACGGAACAGCTGCGTAATCTTGTCGATCTGCATGCTGCCGTCATGCAAATAAGCGAATTCCATTGTAGCGTCGCCGCTCATCCACTCCTCCGGCGGTCTGCTAATCACTTCCGCAATTCGCAGCTGCGTCGGACGCATAAGCGAGGCGGCGATAATGACATCAGTCCGCCCTCCAACACCAGCATGGGCAACTCCTCTTAATGCACCAAGCACATAGATATCACCCGTGCATAAAATCGTGCCTCCCGGATTCACATCGCCTGTTAACAGCAAATCTCCGTCATGCTCGACCATTTGCCCGGAACGGATCATGCCAGTGATGACACGAGGTCCGGTCGGGCCCTCTATTTTATCGGCCCGCTGCACTTCCGATTCGACCGATTGCACGATCAAATTCCCTTGCGCCCGGATTACCGAACGAATCCGCTCTTTATCTTCGTCGACGAGCTGCCTCGTCCCCAGCTTCACATGTACGTGAACCAAAGGCCCGGTCAACAGCTGCTGATGCGTTTTTTCAAGCTTGTACTGCAATTCATCCATTAAGACGGCGAACTCGCACTGGTCGTCGAGAAGGAAAACGAGACCTTCCTTTACGCCTTTTATCATGATATGCTGCTTCTCGGTCACGTCAGTCCCTCCCAACGTATTCCATTCTTTTCGCAACGCCTAAATTCCTGCTTATAGCCGTTTTTTTATTCTTCTTCCTTCTCAGAGCCGCGCGACCAACTGCTCTCGCACAGCTTCCGAGCAGGCACATAGCAGATCAAAGCGAAGACCAGCTGCAGGAACAGACTAGGAAGAATGTGATCCAGAAGCGCCCAAGCATAGGATTCATTCGTAATGCGGAATGCTTTGTAAATAAAATATACGAACGTGTCATTAACCAGACAAGCAAGGCCGATGACGGATAGAGCAGTCAGCAGCGTGCTGCGCTTGCGCTCCAGAAGCAATCCTGTGAAATATCCGATAAGTCCCATAACAAAAGCGTGTACGCCCATCAAATGTCCGAAAAAGACGACGTCCTGCAGCATGCCGAAGCCGATTCCGAGCAGCAAGGCATGGTGCCGGCCGCTGTATAAAGCAGCATAAATGACGAATACGAACGTAAAGTGAGGAACGATTCTTCCAGCCAGGTCAACCGGAATAATCCAAGGCATAATCGCGCCTTCAATAATAAATAGCAGAAACATTACGCCGATGAGTCGATTGATGCTCATCCCGTTCATTCCGCAGCATCCTCGATATCTTGAACTTCAACGACAAATACCTCAGTTAAATGGTCAAATTTAGCCGCTAGCTTGACCGATGCGGTATATGTAAGACCAAAATCGCCTACCTGCTTGTTCTCTACCGTACCGATTACCAGACCCCGCGGATATACGTTGCCAAGTCCTGACGTAATAACGACATCATCGACAATCATTTTGTCCTTCTCATCGATTTTCGTCATCATGAGACGATCCGTTTCTTGATTATAGCTGCTTATAATACCGAAAGAATCAAGTTTTCCTAAAATCGTTGCTGCAATTAAATTAGAATTCGGCGATTTCTCATCCAGTTCAGTAATCGGCATAACTGTGCTCGTAAACGGGCGAACCTCGCTGACAAGACCAATCAAGCCGTCTACTGTTGTAACTGCCATATTCTTCTTAATACCGTTCTTGGAGCCCAGATTGATAACCATCGTACGGTTGGATGTGTCGTTATTCACTGCGACAACCTGTGCAATCCGATATTTATAATTGTACAGCTGCTCCTGACGTTCTGTGAAATCCAACTCTTCTTTAAAACGCTTATTTTCCTGTTCGATAAAATTATAGTTGATCTTGTCGCGCGCATAAGCGGCTGCCAGCAGTTTCAACTGTTCGTTTTCCTCATGGATCGTGCGCAAGTTTCGGATATCCTCAAAGAAGCCCGCTATAATTCCAGCGGGCTTGTAGAATAGACTCTGCGCAAAACCAACGGAATCGCCAAGAAACTTTTCTGGCATTGTTAGTTCTTTACGGTCACTTAACGAAAAACCGATGACCGCAATGAACAGTATAAAGCCGAACATAAGCATGAACATCCGCTTATTTCTAAACAGCTTAAACAGCTCAATCACCTGCCTATTTCATTTACAATTCCGTATGGCGCTCGCGGCCAGGTTAACGTTTCGAACGCGACGAGCTTCTGTTTTTGAACAAGTGAATGTTGTCAAGCGAACGGCCTGTTCCAATTGCCACGCAATCAAGCGGGTTGTCCGCTACAATTACAGGCATGCCTGTCTCGCGAGCCAGCAGTTTGTCCAAATTGCGAAGCAGCGCTCCGCCGCCTGTCAATACGATGCCGCGATCCATAATGTCCGCAGAAAGCTCCGGCGGGCATTTTTCAAGCGTGATTTTCACCGCATCAACAATCGCATTAACTGTATCCATCAGCGCTTCCGTAATTTCCTCAGCTGTAATCGGCAGCGTCTTCGGCAAGCCTGTAACGAGGTCACGGCCGCGAATTTCAATCGATTCAGGCGCATCAAGCGGCAGCGCAGAGCCGATTTCCATTTTCAACTGTTCGGACGTTCTTTCGCCGATCATCAAATTGTAGAAGCGTTTGATATACTGAATGATCGATTCATCCATTTCATCACCGGCAACCCGGATCGAACGGCTCGTTACGATACCGCCCAAGGAAATTACAGCAACCTCAGTCGTACCGCCGCCAATATCGACAACCATGCTGCCTGTAGGCTCCCACACAGGGAGATCAGCGCCAATTGCTGCTGCGAATGGCTCTTCAATTGTGTAAGCCTCACGTGCGCCAGCTTGCTTCGCGGCATCCTCAACAGCGCGCTTCTCAACCGCTGTAATACCGGAAGGAACACAAACCATAACGTTCGGGTGACGCGGAAAAAGCGACTTTTGCTTTTGCGCCGAACGAATGAAATATTTAATCATTGTAGCAGTCGTCTCGAAATCAGCGATTACGCCATCTTTCATCGGACGTACAGCACGAATGTTGCCCGGCGTTCTGCCGATCATTTTTTTCGCCTGCTCGCCTACTGCTTCAATCGTTTTTGTATCCGTACGAAGGGCCACAACCGACGGCTCCCTCACTACAATTCCTTTTCCTTTAACGAAAACCAGCGTGTTCGCCGTTCCTAAGTCGATGCCCAGATCTTTCGAAAAACCACCAAACATGTTAATGCTCCCTTCTAATTGCGACAATCCCACTTATTATATTACAAATAACCTTGTTCCTTCAAACTGATAAACCTTCCATCTCCAATAACCAGATGATCCAGCACTTCGATGCCTACTAATTCGCCAGCTTCCATCAGACGCTTCGTTAGCGCGATATCTTCCGGGCTGGGCTGCGGATCACCGCTGGGATGGTTGTGAACGCAAATTAGAGATGCGCTGCTGCATTTGATCGCCGCGCGGAACACTTCCCGCGGATGGACAAGCGAGGCATTCAACGTGCCGATCGACAATGTTTCCCGGGCAATAATGTGGTTTTTCGTATTTAGAAACAAGCAGACGAAATGCTCCTTATTCAAATAACGGAGATCCTCCATTACATAATCGGCTGCATCCTGAGGCCTGCGTACCGTGACCGTCTCGCCATGACGACTGCGTGTAATCCGGCGTCCGAGCTCAATGCCCGCACGCAATTGCACCGCTTTAGCCGGTCCGATCCCTCTAATCTTCGTCAACTCGTCCATGCTCATATCAACCAAATTGCGTAAGTTGCCGCATTCCTTCAAAATTTTACCAGCCAAATGAACAGCCGATTCCCGCTTTGTACCTGTACGCAGCAGAATCGCCAGCAGTTCTGTATGGCTAAGTGCTTCGGCCCCATATCGCATCATGCGCTCTCTTGGACGTTCATCATGGGGGACATTGCGCAACAGCTCTCCTTGCGACTCCATGTCCATCCCTTCCCTCAACTCTTAATAACGATCGTTTTTAATAGTACTGTTCAATTCAATAGTTAGTTATCGCTGCATCATGCCAGACGTTTAGGCTTCAAATACATCAATGCCGAATTCAAGAAGCATGTCCGACAAAAGCGAGATCGGCAATCCGACGACATTGAAATAGCAGCCTTCGATACGGTCGACATTCGCCGCCCCGTAACCTTGGATGCCGTATGCGCCAGCCTTGTCATCCGATTCTCCTGTTGCGATATATTTAGAAATTCTTTCATCGCTCAGCGGCTTCATATAGACCTTGGTCATACGATGCTTGACGACAGCCAGTCCATTCCCGGTCGGCAAACAGGCAACTCCCGTATAAACTTCATGGGAACGCCCTTGCAGTCTCTTTAGCATACCAAAGGCATCATTGCGGTCCTTCGGCTTGCCGAGCACATCGCCGTCGACGACAACAATCGTATCGGCACCGACGACGATGGAGGACGACTCCTCCTGCTTCTCGCTCAAAATTGCCGCTGTAGCCCGCGCTTTGCGCAGACTCAGCTGCTCTACGATATGCCCCGGGGTCCAGTCTTCAGGTACAGACTCGTCAGCGTCAGAGGGCAAAATATAAACCGGCAAGGAAAGGCCCAGCGATGCGACCAGTTCCTTCCGGCGCGGAGACGATGATGCCAGCACGAGCTGACTAATCGGCTGCATTTGCATTTCGTTGGCATGTTTCGATTTCAACTATCCCGTTCTCCTTTATAACTTACCGCATAAGTTATGCGGTTCATATTTTGCGATAGAGCCATATTGCTGCGGCAACTCCGATGATGCTAAGCAAGCTGATCTGAAGGTGGATGGATAGATCGAGGCGGAGAGCGTAAAGATCGACGGCAGGAGACCAAGAAGTTTGAATCGTTTTGGTCAAAAAGGATAATCCGGATACCGGTTCCAGCCAGCGCGCAAGCAATGCGCCTGCCAGCAAGCCGAGTACGAGGAAAAGCAATAAAATCCAGCCGTTTTTCTTCATGATTCAACGCCTCTCGCCATTAATTGACACCTGTTTCTTATTATACTTAGGTTTGATTTTCATTACAATGCGCTCACGGACTCAAACCATTGCTTTTGTGTCAGAATCGTTCCCATCAAATCGCTTTGAATAGCCTGCAAATGCGATTGTGACGGCTTTTTATCGTATTCCTCAAGTCCTTTGGCGGCGGAATTGAGGGATTGAATTAATTTTATGAGAAATGCCTGTCCTTCTTTGTCCTTTACTCCCGCTTCCATCGCCTTCACACTCTCCGTCCAGCTTTGATGAGAAGCCAACCAAGCTTTAGATGCCGCCGAACTGAGCGAAGATAATTGCGGCTGTTCCAATTGCGTCAGCGTAAGCTTATCGATCATCGACACCAGCTCCGCTGTTCTGCTGAAAAACGCTTCCGCTGCTGCTGCATCGCCGCTAAACGGAAATTGCTGCGGCACTTCAACGTCCACCTGCTTCACATAAAGCTCCATACCGCTTAATGTTTTGCCAAGAGTGACCGCCTGCGCACGATCCCCTGCCAGCCCTGTGTACGCTCTATAATCGGTCCCCGTGTAAAATCCTGCCGCTGCGTTCCCGCGGCTTTGCAGATCGGCTAGCGCAGCCTGCAGCCCCTCAGCATTGCTGAATACGCCATATTGCAGCATATAGTAGGTTTGTACAGGAAGAGAAAGATTAGCGGAGGCGCTCCCTTTGCCTGTTACCTCTCCTGCTGCTGCAGTTCCGTTTCCAGGGTTAGCACCGTTTCCTTTGCCTGCCGTAGCTTTACCGCCTCCCTGTCCGGGGTTGGCAATGGCTCCGTCAACCGGTTTCGCCGCACCGCCCGTTCCCTCGCCAGGCCAGACTGGCGTACCTGTAAATAAATTTAGCAGCAAATAACCGAATAATGCGCCAGTTGCAAGCGCAGCCGCCACGGACAGAAACACCTTCATCCAAGAGGGCGGAGCGGAATAACGTTTGACCGTCCATTCATGCTTGCCCCCGGCCTCAATCCCGCCTGTTTCCTCTGGAAATTCTTGAGCATAATGGGCTGCACCTACACCTGCATCTGGTTGTGGTTGTGCATCCCCTCTATGCTCAATCTCCAGCTCGGGGTTGAAAGAATGAATTGACGCATCATTGGCAGCAGCTTTGCGATTTACCGCTTTAGGCTTGGCAGGACGCTGATCAGCTTTCTCTTGACTCTCTGGCGTATGGCTCCGGTTTTCTCTATCCTTTGAATTGTCTGTATCGCGTATAAGCTGCTCAAGCGCGCCGACATCCTCTTGAAACGCTGTATTCCAGGGTGTGAATTCCCCGCTCATGCTATACGAATCATAGCTTTCTTTATAAATCGGAACGACTTTCGAAGCAGTCTTGGAGGGCGACGCTGAAGCTGGGACTGCCGTACCGTTAACATCAACAGCATTCCAAGGATCACGCATATCCCCCTGCGTTCCTGCACTATTTCTCTTCATCTCTTGGCGATTGCTATCTGGAAGTGGCTGTCCGCTGCGGTCGAAACGATAAGTAATGCGATTATTGGATTTCATGTCAACTCTCTCCTTGTCCCATTCTTCTATTGCTAGTTTATGAGAGTGTTAAGAGAATTATGAGCATGAAACCGCTAAGACATCGCTGCAAAAAAAAGATGCCCGGACCGGTGTAATTCCGGTCGGGCATCCTTCCATTTCTGTTATGCGTGTTCCTTCAACGATTTGGCAAGCGAATCGGCAACCTTCCAAATATCGCCGGCTCCCATCGTAATGACGAGATCGCCGGGCGCAACTTTGGCCGTCAGGTATTCCAACACTTCTTCCTTCGTTGGAATATAGGACGTATTCGCATTGCTGTTGCTTTGGATCAGCTCTACAAGCTTGCGAGAATTGACGCCTTCAATCTGCTGCTCGCCGGCTGGCGAGTAGATATCGGTAATAACAACCTCGTCCGCCTCCGGAAATGCACGGCTAAATTGATCCAGCAGAAAAAACGTCCGCGTATAACGCTGGGGCTGGAATACGGCAACAATGCGCTTGCCTGTCGCTTTCGCTGCGCTGATTGTCGCTTGAATTTCTGTTGGATGATGCGCGTAATCGTCAATGACGAGAATATCATTGATCTCGCCTAGCACTTGGAAACGGCGCTTCGCTCCGCGGAATTCATGAATCGCATCAGCAACTTCCTGGAACGGCAAGCCTGCTTCTAGACATGTAATAATTGTCGCCATCGCATTATAAACATTATGTTTGCCCGGTACGGACAGGTTAACCGTGCCAAGCTTGGTCCCGCCCTTGGTCATGTTGAAAGTCACCTTGCGGTCGCCAAGCGTAATGTTCTCCGCTTTGTACTCCGCATCGCCTTCAATACCGTACGTAATGAGCCTGCCGCGCGCGTCGGCATCCAGCCGCGGCAATATTTCCGTGACGTTCTCATCATCCGTGCATACGATCGCCTTGCCGTCTTCCTTCACTTGCGACAAGAATTGAACATAGGCTGTCTTCAGCTTTTCGAAATCGCCATCATAGTTTTCAAGATGATCCGGCTCAATATTCGTTACAATCGCAATCGCAGGATGATATTGAAGGAAAGACCCGTCGCTTTCATCCGCTTCAGCCACTACATACTCGCCTTTTCCGGCTTTTGCGTTTGTCCCGACGTTGACAATCTCGCCGCCGATAATATAAGTCGGGTCGGCCTTGCAGGATTCCATAACGAGCGCGATCATCGAGGAAGTCGTCGTCTTGCCGTGTGCACCAGCAACAGCGACTCCTTTTCCTGCATTCATGAGGCGAGCCAGCATCTGGGCACGATGCAGTACCGGAATGTTCAGCTCCTCTGCCGCTCTGCGCTCTACGTTGTCTCTTGATAGAGCGGTCGAATAGACGACCAGATCAGCTCCGTTGACATGCTCCGGTTCATGACCGATATAGATTTGCGCTCCCTTAGCAGCGAGCTTCTCCGTCAATTCCTGACGGGCGACGTCTGATCCCGTTACGGTATAGCCCATTTCGAGCATGACGCGCGCTATGGCACTCATGCCATAGCCGCCGATTCCAATGAAATGAACATGTTCTGCTGTATTCAAAGACGGTTCACCAACCTTTTTCAGATTCCGAGTTGTACAGGATGCGGGAGCGAACGTCAGCGATTAAGTAT
Organism: Paenibacillus gorillae; assembly: GCF_000513275.1. GTDB lineage: Bacteria > Bacillota > Bacilli > Paenibacillales > Paenibacillaceae > Pristimantibacillus > Pristimantibacillus gorillae. The sequence continues at coordinate 140,423 of NZ_CBVJ010000082.1, forward strand.
AGCGATCCGGACACAACACCCAGGTCATCATCTCCGGTCAGCTGCTGCAGCTTTTCAAGCGCTGCCCGCCAATCCGGTTCCACGATGAGCTCAAAAGTATGCGATTCGGACCGTTCGCTGCGAATCAGGTCAGCAAGCGAGCCGGCCTCACATTTGTTGCGGAAATCAGGCTCGGTCACGATAAGCGTATCCACTATTGGCAGTATATGCTTTATGACATCGCTATGATTCTTATTCTCCAGCATGCCCATCATTAGATGTAAACGATCATAGCGGTAAGTCGTTTGCAAAGCCGAGGCGAGCGTTTCCGCTCCTTCGGGATTATGGGCCCCATCAAGCAAAATACGCGGCGTACGGGACACCATTTCGAGACGTCCAGGCCATGCAGCAAGACGAAGTCCTTCTTCAAGCGCCTCATCGTCGACGATTAGCGCATAATACTGGCGCAGCACCTCAAGCGTCATGACTGCCACGGCTGCGTTAGTCATTTGATGAGCACCGTTAAGCGAGATCGTCAGCTTCTCAATCGGACGGAAAAGTCCTTCAAAGCTGAAGCTTTGCTCATCCTCTTGAACAGACAGGCTGCCAAACTTAAACTGCTCACCCAGCAAATAGAGCGTGCTTTTCTTGTCCGCCGCCGTTTGCTTTAACACTTCAATAAGTTCAGGCTGCGTAACTGCGCTGACGACAGGAACGCCGGCTTTAATAATTCCGGCTTTCTCTTTGGCTACTTCAGTCAGCGTACCGCCAAGACGATCCATATGGTCATGACCGATATTGGTGATGACGGAAATGACCGGCGTTACGATATTCGTGACGTCCAGACGGCCGCCAAGTCCTGTCTCCCATACAACGTAATCCGGAAACTTAACCTTCGCGTAAAAGAGAAGCGCAATCGAGGTCGCTACTTCAAACATCGTCGGCGAACCGAGTTCCGTTGCCGAAATCTCTTCGACAAACGGCTTTAACTCATTCGCAAGCGCAAGCAGCGTCTCTTCTTCGATATCTTCGCCATTGTATTGGAACCGGTTCGTAAACTTTGTGATATAAGGAGAAGTAAACGTTCCAACGTCATAACCGCTTTTTATTAAAATGCTTGTCAGGAAAGCGCATGTAGAGCCCTTGCCGTTCGTACCTGCAATATGAATGAATTTCAGCCGGCGCTGCGGATTGCCCGCGAGCTCCAGCAGCTTGGCAATCCGCTCCAGACCGGGACGGATTCCGAACGGGATCAGCCCGTTAATCCAATCGACAGCCTCGGCATAGGTGCGGAGCTGAGCGCCCTGCACCTCTTGTGTATGGTTATCGTTCATGGTTATCTTTCCTTCTTCCATCTCGATTCATGAAACGCCAGCGCTTAAATTAGCCGCGCAGTTCCGCTATTCTAGCCACCACTTTACTGCGTTTATCGGCGTAATCTGCCATTTTTGCCCGCTCTTCCTCAATAACCTTAGCCGGCGCTTTCGCTACGAAGCCTTCGTTACCGAGCTTCTTCTCGATGCGCTCCACTTCGTTGTTCAGCGTAGCAAGCTCTTTCTCCAGACGAGCGATTTCTTGCGAAATATCCAGCAAGCCCGCAAGCGGCAAGTACAGCTCCGCTCCTGTTACAATTGCCGTCATCGCTTTGTCCGGTGCTGCCAGGGACAGTCCGATTTCCAGCTTGGACGTGCCGCAGAAGCGGACGATAAATTCTTCATTGCGCTGCAGCAGCGCTTCTGTTGCCGCATCCGACGGCTTGATCAGCAGCTCAATCTTTTTGCTCATCGGCACATTCACTTCCGCGCGAACGTTGCGTACGGAACGGATAAGATCCATCAGCAGCTCCATCTCCTTCACAGCTTCAGGAGCTTCGAGCCCAGCTTCATATACCGGCCATGGAGCGATTGTGATCGACTCGCCCTCATGCGGCAGATGCTGCCAAATCTCTTCACTGATGAACGGCATGAACGGATGAATCAGACGCTGCGTCCGGTCAAGCACATAAGCGAGTACCGATTGCGTAGCGCGCTTCGTCGCTTCATCGCTGCCATACAGATTAAGCTTGGCGAACTCAATGTACCAGTCGCAAAGATCATCCCAGATGAAATTGTACAGCACACGGCCGGTTTCGCCGAACTCGTAGCCGTCGATGAGACGGGTAACTTCACGCACTGTCTCGTTCAGACGGTGAAGGATCCAGCGATCCGCTGTACCCAGCTCTACATGGATATTGATATCCTCGGCTTGGAAGCCCTCCAGGTTCATTAACGCAAACCGCGATGCGTTCCAAATTTTGTTGGCAAAGTTGCGGGCTTGCTCCACCTTCTCCCAACGGAAACGCAAGTCCTGGCCCGGCGTACTGCCTGTTGAGATCATAAAGCGCATCGCATCAGCGCCATATTTCTCGATCACCTCGAGCGGATCAACGCCATTCCCGAGCGACTTGGACATTTTGCGGCCTTCGGAATCTCGAACGAGACCGTGCATCAATACATCCTTGAACGGAATTTGATCCGTAAACTCCAGCCCCGTAAAGATCATGCGGGAAACCCAGAAGTAGATGATGTCATAGCCCGTTACAAGCACATTAGTCGGGTAGAAGCGTTTGTAGTCTTCCGTTTGCTCCGGCCAGCCAAGCGTCGAGAACGGCCAAAGTCCGGAACTGAACCACGTATCCAGAACATCATTGTCCTGAGACAGATCAGAGCTTCCGCAAGACGGACAAGCGGTAATATCTTCGCGCGCCACGTGCATTTCGCCGCAAGCACCGCAATACCAGGCCGGAATACGGTGGCCCCACCACAGCTGGCGGGAAATACACCAGTCGCGTACATTTTCGATCCAATGCAAATACGTTTTTTCGAAGCGGTCAGGTACGAAGTGAACCCCTTCATCCGACTTCTGAACTTCAATAGCACGGTCAGCCAGCGGCTTCATCGCAACGAACCATTGCGTGGACAGGTACGGCTCAATAACCGCTCCGCTCCGCTCGCTATGGCCGACCTGATGCACATGATCCTCGATGCGAATGCAGACGCCTTGCTCCTGCAAGTCCTTCACAAGCTGCTTGCGGCACTCGAAACGATCCATGCCGGCGTAAGGTCCTGCTTCTTCGTTCATGACACCTGTTTCATCCATCACGATAATTTGCGGCAGGTCATGGCGCAGACCTACTTCAAAGTCATTCGGGTCATGGGCAGGCGTAATCTTCACCGCACCCGAACCGAATTCTTTTTCCGCATAAGCATCGGCAATAATCGGAATCTCACGGCCCGTAATCGGCAGTACGATCAACTCCCCGATCAGATCGGCATAGCGCTCATCCTCAGGATTAACAGCAACTGCGCTATCGCCCAGCATCGTCTCTGGACGCGTCGTCGCTACCGTAATAAAGCCCTTGCCGTTTTTGAGCGGGTATTGCAGATGATACAGATGGCCGTTCAGCTCTTTATATTCAACCTCAATATCTGACAACGCCGTACGAGCGGCCGGATCCCAGTTAATGATTTTTTTGCCCCGGTAAATAAGGCCTTTCTCGTAAAAGCTTACAAATACCTCGCGAACCGCTTGGGACAATCCTTCATCAAGCGTAAACCGTTCGCGGGAGTAATCGAGCGACAGACCCATCTTCGCCCATTGATCCCGGATCGTATTGGCATACTGGTCCTTCCATTCCCATACCTTCTCCAGGAAAGCTTCCCGTCCCAGATCATAGCGGGTAATGCCTTGCTCGCGAAGCTTCTGCTCTACTTTCGTTTGCGTGGCAATGCCCGCATGGTCCGTACCCGGAAGCCAAAGCGCATCATAGCCTTGCATCCGTTTGGTACGAATGAGAATATCCTGCAGCGTAAAGTCAAGCGCATGACCAATATGAAGCATACCCGTTACGTTCGGCGGGGGAATGACAATCGTATACGGCTCCGCGTCAGGACGGTTGCCCGCTTTGAAAAATTGTCCCTGCTTCCAAAAGTCATACCACTTTTGCTCAGCGGTTTTCGGATCGTAGGTCGTCGGCATTGCCGGCGTCGTTTGGTTGTCGGCCATTAATTTCCATCCTCCTAATTATAAAGGCTTTGCCAGGCAAAGCCGGCTTAACAGACTGAATCATAAGCGGTGGTCCCGGACAAGCAAACATACGAAAAAAACCTTCCGCCCTTATAGCAAAGGACGAAAGGTTTAGCTTCCGTGGTACCACCTTTGTTCCGTGCAAAACTGCACACGGCACTCGAACAGATAACGGCTGTGGCCGGCTTGAATTGACGGTAGCAATCTTACATAGCTTCCCGGGTCCTTCAAGCAACTCCAGGGCGACTGGTAGCAGTAACTTCCTACGGAACCTCTCAGCGCTACGGCTCCGCTCTCTGATGGCTTGGCTGCTAGCTCTTCCCCTTCAACGTCGATAAAGATAGATATACAATATTCTACCCGAATCGACTATAGAAAGTCAATGTTCGCAGCCTTTATTTCGTGTTCACTTTCGGAGTTATTCTCTTAGTGACCGCCCATCATCATCTGCATTTCCGGTTTCTCCGCACCTTCCGCATCCGAACGCTTCGGCTTCGTCAAGAGGAAGCCGAACAATACGCCGGCTACGCCGATGCAAGTCAGAATGAGGAACGTATCACCGTAAGCCGATGACATGACATCCAGCGGGTTCGTGCTAGCTGCCGCATAGTGTACGCTGCGGCGGGCAAGAATGGTAGCCAGGCCCGCTACTGCGAATGATGTCATAACCTGTTGAGCAGCGCCTGTCAAGGAAGTGACGCGGCTTACCAGTTCTGGAGGCGCAGATTGAATAATATGCGTGTTCAGCGGCATCATCGACAAACCCATGCCTGCGCCAAGCAGAATCAGCGGCACCATAAAGGAGCCAACGCCAGCAGTAGCGGAGATGTTCGAGAGCAGGAACGCTCCAATTGTTACGAAAGCAAGGCCGGTAATAACAAGCGGTCTTGCGCCGATCTTATCAAACAGCCTGCCGCCAATCGGCATGCAAATGGCTGCAGCAAGCGCCTGCGGCAGCAGGATCAAGCCTGTTTCTAGCGCCGAGTAGCCTTTAGCCGTTTGCAAGAACAACGGGAACAGGAACAAGGTGCCGAACAGGGCAATCTGCGAAACCCACTGTACGATAACGCCACGGGAGAAGTTCCCGGATTTGAATACTCGAAGCTCCAGCAGCGGCTGTTTGCGGCTCAGTTCTACAATAATGAAAATAATGAGCGATACGCCGCCGACGATCAAGCCTGTCAGCGTCTTGGCGGAGCCCCAGTCGGTGCCACCCTCGCTGACGCCATATGCCAGACCGGCAAAGGCAAGCGGTGCAAAAATCATGCCTAGAATATCAAGCTGCGGCACCGATTGACGTTGAATGACCGGCAGCGTCCGGATGCCGATAATTACGGCTACAACGCCGATCGGCAGGTTGATCAGGAAAATCCAGTGCCAGCTTACATACTCGACAAGCCAGCCGGACAAAACCGGACCAAGAGCCGGAGCCAGCAGCATCGGAATCCCGATCATCCCCATTACCGCACCTTGCTTGCCCGGAGGGCTGAGACGGTAAGTGAAGGCCATTGCGATTGGAGCGACCATACCGCCCCCAAGACCTTGAATAATACGGTATACGATCAATTGTTCAGCGGTAGTCGCCAATGCGCAAAGCGCAGAGCCGATTGTAAACAAAATGACAGACACTAGAAAAATTTGCTTGGCGCCGAAACGATCGGACAGCCAGCCTGCTAATGGAATAACGGCAGATTGAGCCAAGGCATAGCCGGTAACGGTCCATTGCACGAGTGTAAAGGATGCGCCGTTGAAGTCCTCGCTCAGTTTGGGAAGTGCGACATTCATCGCCGTCCCGTCCAGGATGACCATGAACATCCCAACTATAATGGCGAGCAATGGCGCGATAATCGAGCGAATTGACAGGTTCGCGCTGTTTGTTGTTGCTGACATGCTTCTCTTCTCCTCCCAAATGCTTTGTCTCACAGGCTTACGCCCTGCGGCAAAGTTCTTATATCTATAAGCGCATGCCTTGACCTCTCCCCCGCTGCAACTATACAATGAAGGTATCGAGAGACAAGATTGCTTATGTTTGCGGACAATTGTCCGCTGTTCGATATTACCGGACAATTGTCCGCATGTCAATATACGAATACGCTATTCAATCATTAAATAATTATTAACACACTCATTTTGTTGAAAAGGAGGGTTTGCCCGTGCCTGCAGCCGGAAAGAAAAAGGGCTCATTGGAAGTTAGCACAACGATCCTTCATACTGCAAAGCTGCTATTTGCCGAACATGGGGTAGAATCAGTCAGCATGCATCAAGTCGCCAAAGCTGCCAATATCGGACAAGGGACGCTTTATCGCCGTTACGCCAATAAATCGGATCTGTGCATGGACTTGATGAAAGACAATTTCTCTACATTTGCCGCGAGCATTGACAAGCTGCTTCACGACAAAAAAGATTCGTCTGTGCAGGAGCGTTTCAATTTGACCGTCCATCATTTAATCCGATATCTTGACGAGCAATTTGACTGGATTAGCGTGATCCACATTCCGAGGCATTGCGAACCTGATCAAGCGACATTTTTCAACTCGCCTCCGTATCAGTTTTTATATCGCACTTATGAATCGCTTTTGCTGGAAGCGCATGAGAAGCAGGAGCTGATTGAACTGGATATTGAGTTTACAACTCATATGCTGATCACCAGCTTTCCTCCGGAATCCTTTATGTATATGAAAAAAGTCAAAGGCTATTCAACGGATAAAATAGCCGCTAGTTTTTGCCAAATATCCATTGATCCGCTCTTTTTGTCTAAATAATAACGTCTGCCTTCTCTCTTAATTACAAGGAGACGGCAGACGTTTTCGTTCATTTTACATATAAAGCTTGTTTACAGCTTTGGCGCTTTCGACCAGTCGGCAGCGAATTTTTCCATGCCTTGATCTGTCAATGGATGTTTGGTCAACTGCTCGATGACACTGAACGGAATGGTCGCAATATGTGCACCTGCCATTGCGACGCGGGTCACATGATCCGGGTGGCGAACCGATGCGGCAATGATTTGCGCTTCTAAATTGTGTACGCGGAACAGCTCGGCAATTTTGGATACTAGCAGCACACCGTCTTCCGAAATATCGTCCAGACGGCCCAGGAACGGTGATACATACGTTGCACCAGCGCGTGCCGCAAGGAGTGCTTGGTTAACGGTAAAGATAAGTGTAATATTCGTTTTGACCCCTTTACTGGTCAGATATCGGCAGGCCTCCAATCCCGCTAGTGTCATCGGAAGCTTGATTGTAATTTTGCTGTCTCCGCCGTTGATTTTAATCAACTCATCAGCCTCTGCCATCATCTCCTCCGCCGACAGTGCGTTTGGCGTTACTTCTGCGGATACTGATTCCACTTCCGGCACTAGCTGTAATATCTCTGCGATGCGATCCTCGAATTTGACTCCCTCTTTCGCTACAAGCGAAGGATTCGTCGTTACCCCCGACAATACACCGATTCCATAAGCCTTCTGGATATCTCCGATATTTGCGGTATCGATAAAAAATTTCAAAATCATTCCTCCGTCACTCGTTTTATCGTTCGTTCCTATAATAAGCTTCTCCCATAAGACGGCTCGGCATCCCGCCGCTTGTCTTTCATACAACTGAAAAAAGGGCTTGCCCGCAACGCGGACAAACCCTTTTTTAAATAGCCTGGATTATGGAATGTACAATAGCTGTCCTTCAGCAACCGCAGATTCGTTCAAGCCGTTGTACAATAATATTTCGCGAGGATTCATGCTGTATCTGACGGCGATTGACTCTAAAGTCTCGTCCCGTTGAACGATGCAGACGCGGATTTTACGGAATTCCCGTTCATCGCTTTGCTTGCCCAGGAATAATGTTTTCCACTCGATCTCGTCGCCGGACTGAATAGACTTGGAAGATTCAACTGCCTGCTGTGCCGCTACCTGCTCCGCAGCCTCCCGTGCAGCCTGCTCCCGTTTGCTCGTTTGCAGCAGCGTCAGCAATCCGACATTAGCAGCCTGCTCCGGATCCGTCCCCGGCTGCTTGCTCCCAAAACCGATTCGCAGCTCCTGCTTCTCCGCCTCTTCTGCGTTCTTCTGCTCTCCTGCGGCAAACCATTGCTCATCCCGTTCTTCCTGTTCCCAAGCAGCGGGCTCGCTCTCCTCTTCTGAGGCAAAGTCTGCATCCGCTTGAGCACTACTAAATGCATGCTCCTCACCTGACTGCTGCTCTGATGCGTAAGTAACTGCGCGCTCCTCGGAAAAAGGCGAGCCAAGCGCAGGTGACTGCGGCAAAGGCTGCTGTTGCGGCGGGGACTGAGGCTGCGACTGGGGCTCAAACCATTGCGCAGCCGACCAACCGGAGTCTCGCGGAGATGCAGAGATCGTAACTGCAGCTTCGCTGTCTTCCTCCCGCTCTTCGTAATCCGGCTCGTCAGCATCCTCTTGATCGTCCTCGAAATCTTCATCGTCGTCATTCTCTTCCGAGCTTGAGCCATAAATCTCCTGCTGAGCTTGCAGCCTCGCCTGAAGCACCTGCTCATCGAAATCAGCCGTTTCCCGCTCATGAACGACAGTAATCGGCTCCTCCCGCCAAGCTTCCTCAGCTTCCGGCAGCGGTTCAACCAGAATGCCCCGCAGCGACAGAACACCTGTAATGTTAAGCGTTCTTGAGCTAAGCAGGTCAACGTCGAAGTTGTCGATCTCCACGGAAATTTCGTCAAGACGTGATATCCGATTCAATGGCAGCGTAATTTCCACAGGAATCCAATGCTCCAGCGTTTGCAGCAAGGAAGCCTCTGCCTGTCCTCTGTAGACACCGGTCAAGAGCAGCTGTCCCTTCAGAACCGCGTGGTCGTCCTGCTCAATGACTTGAATGCGGGGAACGAGCTCAATTTCCTCCAGCTCTTCAATCGCTGCTACTTCATCCGGTAAATGAATGCGTTCATAGACGTCAAAACGCAATCCCTTTGATTGATCTGTCACGCTTTGTCCTCCCTCCCTAATCTGAATGCTTGGGCTACTATATACATTCCCTATTATTTATATGGCAGGATTGGGAGGAGCATGACTATCATTTTGTACGGGAGCCCAGCTTGTCGCGCAGCGTCTCCAGCCAAGCCGGAGATGGCGCCTTTGCTTCAATGGACAAGCCGGTCCATGGATGAGGGAATAACAATCGTTCACCGTGGAGCGCTTGGTGCGGCAGCAGCATGCCATCCCCTCCATAAAGCCGGTCTCCAACTAACGGATGACCGATATGGCTCATATGGACCCGAATTTGATGCGTACGGCCTGTCTCCAACTGGAGACGAACAACAGAAGCATTGCCTATTGTCTCTACTAGTTCGTAATGGGTGACCGCCTGCTCACCGTTTGGCGATACCCTCCGGCGTGCAGTATGACGGTCTTTGCCAATAGGCGCATTAACTGTCCCAGACTGGAAAGCCAGACGGCCATGGACGATGGCGATATAGCGCCGATCGATCCGCTTTGCCCGCATCGCTTCATCCAGCACCCATTGAGCCAAATCATTTTTCGAATAAAGCACCGGCCCTGACGTATCATCATCAAGCCGGTGAATATGGCGGACGGGCAGAAGATCGCTCTTCGCCAGCATGTGCAGGGCCACTGCCTCGTCCAGCGTACCGCTCTGGCCCGGATGGGATTCATGGACGGGCATGCCGACCGGCTTCAAGAATACCGCGCAGAAATCATCCTCATAGAGCAGCTCAGGAACCAGCGTCCCCTGCGATCCAGAGCGGTTGGCTGCGGCTTTTTGGTAGAGCGGATCGGCAGACCCCTTGGCAGCAGCGGGAAACGCAAGAAGCTTCAGCGATTCTCCTTCCCACTGTATACCGCCTACCGAGAACAGCCGATTGATCCATTTAGCAGGAAAAGGCGCGTAATCAATCAGCCATTGGCGCATTGCATGGGTGCTCATCCTTGCTTCAGGCGTTTCCACATTAGCTGCTGCAGCAAGACTGGACAGTCCTTCGCCATCTAGCACGAGCCATTCCTTGTCTCTCCGATATGCAAGTACAGACTTCATAGGCAAATTTGCCTCCTTCCAGAAAAAAGCCAGCGGTTGAACGTGCTTACGTCCTGCCGCTGGCTGTATTTGAGTAATTATTAAAGACGGCTGAAAGCCGTGTCATGAGCAGCAATCGTCGCATCGATATCATCGTCCGAATGGACGCCTGAGACGAACATTCCCTCGAATTGCGAAGGCGCAATGCTGACTCCAAGCTCCAGCATGGCTGCAAAATAAGCTTTGAAGCGCTCCATATCCGATGTTTTGGCCGTATCGAAGTTAATGACAACTTTGTCGGTGAAAAACGGACATACCATCGAGCCTACACGGTTAATTGTAGTCGCAATGCCGTGTTTCGCCGCGTTCTTCTCGAACCCGCGCTGAAGACGTACCGCTTGACGCTCCAGCAATTCATAGCGTTCAGGAGTCATTAGCTTCAACGTTGTATAGCCAGCCGCCATAGCAAGCGGATTGCCAGACAGCGTTCCTGCCTGATAGATCGGACCGCTTGGCGCGATCATTTCCATGATGTGGCGTTTACCGCCATAAGCGCCGACCGGTAATCCGCCGCCGATCACTTTGCCGAAGCAGGTCAAATCCGGGATAATACCGAACAGCCCTTGCGCGCATTGATAGTGAACCCGGAATCCGGTCATCACCTCGTCGAAAATAAGCAGGCTGCCATACTGCTCTGTAATATCGCGCAGTCCCTGCAGGAAGCCCGGCAGCGGCGGAACAACACCCATATTTCCGGCCACCGGTTCAACGATAATACAAGCGATTTGCTCGCCGAATTTCTCGAATGCAACTTTTACCGAATCAAGATCATTGTAAGGAACCGTAATCGTTTGGGAGGCTACGCCTTCCGGCACGCCAGGACTATCTGGCAAGCCGAGTGTCGCCACGCCAGAACCCGCTTTAATGAGCAAGCTGTCTGCATGGCCGTGGTACGAGCCTTCGAATTTCAAAATCATGCTTCGTTTCGTATAGCCGCGGGCTAGCCGCAGCGCACTCATTGTCGCCTCTGTGCCGGAATTGACCATGCGGACGATATCGACCGAAGGCACTCGTTCGCATACGAGCTCAGCCATCAGCGTCTCCAGCTCAGTTGGCGCGCCGAAGCTTGTCCCTTTCTCGGCTGTACGTTTGATCGCTTCAACGACCTCCGGATGGGCATGCCCCATAATAAGCGGCCCCCATGAGCCAACGTAATCAATATAGCTATTGCCGTCAATGTCATAAACGCGGCTGCCTTCTCCCCGCTCCATATAGACCGGAGTAAGCCCAACCGATTTGAATGCCCGAACCGGACTGTTTACGCCGCCGGGAAGCACTTTTTTCGCCCGTTCGAACGCTTCTCTAGAACGGGTATCCTGTCTTCTGCCGATTGAATTAAGGTCGCTCATCGATTATTCCTCTCCTCTCAGCCAGCGTGAAGCATCCTTCGCGTGGTAAGTGATAATCATATCTGCGCCCGCGCGCTTCATTCCAGTTAACGTCTCCAGCACGACGCTTTTCTCATCGATCCATCCGTTAGCCGACGCTGCTTTAACCATGGAATACTCTCCGCTTACGTTGTAGGCCACAACGGGCAGATCAAAGCTATCCTTAAGCTGTCTAACGATGTCGAGATAGGCAAGAGCAGGCTTAACCATCAGCATGTCAGCGCCTTCTACGACGTCGGATTCCGCTTCGCGAAGCGCCTCGCGTGAATTGGCAGGGTCCATCTGATACGTCTTACGGTCGCCGAATTGCGGTGTGGAATGAGCAGCCTCGCGGAACGGGCCGTAAAAGGACGACGCATATTTAACGGAGTAGGATAGGATCGGAATATGCGTAAAGCCAGCTTCATCCAAGCCGTCGCGGATCGCAGCTACAAAGCCGTCCATCATGTTGGAAGGCGCGATGACGTCAGCCCCTGCTTCCGCTTGAGATACTGCTGTCCGTACGAGCAGTGCAAGCGATGCATCGTTGTCTACGACAGCCGTTCCGGTCGCTTCGTGCACATGCACAACGCCGCAGTGGCCATGATCAGTAAATTGGCACAAGCAAGTGTCCGCCATAATGATCAGTTCAGGCGCCCAACCCTTAATAGCACGCGTCGCTTCCTGAACGATGCCGTTCGGATCGTAAGCAGAAGAGCCCTCTGCATCCTTATGGTCCGGAACGCCAAACAGCATGATCGCTTGAATGCCCAGCGAGACGATATCGCGAATCTCCGCCTCCAAGAGATCCATCGACAGATGATAAACGCCTGGCATTGATGTGATCTCTTCGCGGATATTGGTGCCATAGGTTACGAAAATCGGATAAATAAAATCATTTGCAGTCAATACCGTTTCCCGCACGAGGTTGCGCATGGCCCCCGATTGGCGCAGTCTGCGATGTCGAACGATAGGAAATGCCATAATTATTCCTCCTCCTGATTCCTTGCCTTATATCGTATAGGATGCGTCGTTTACTGCACCCTTAGAATAGATGATAATGATATCGTTACACGAGCTTGCTTGCCTGATGCTGAGTCATCGCCTCAACCAATGAAGCGATCGTCGCCTCTTCCGGCTCAATCGTTACTTGCAGACCCGCAGCCGCAGCCGTCTGGGACGTCAACGGACCGATAGAGGCAATCTCAACGCCAGAGAGGGCAGCAACCGGATCATCAATGCCGTTACGCCGTAATATTTCCAGCAGATTTGTGACCGTAGAAGAGCTTGTGAATGCGACAACATGAATTTGCCGCTCACGAATCCACTCCAGTGCTTGATCGTCCTGTGTATCGGCCAAAGCCGTCTCATATACATCAGCTTGAACAGCCTGTACTCCGCGGGCTTCCAGCTCTCGGGGCAATACTTCACGAGCCAGATCACCACGCGGCAGCAACGCAATCTGGCCTGGCGCAAGCTTGTCCTCCAATTGCTCCAGCAAGCCTTCTGCCTGAAACTTGGCCGGCAGCTCCTCTACCGCGAGTCCCCGATCGGCAAGCGCCTCTGCTGTTTTTGGGCCAACAGCAGTAATTCGGGCTTTGTTGAACCGGCGAATGTCGATGCCAAATCGGCGCAGCCAGCGGAAAAAGTAATCAACGCCGTTAACACTTGTGAAGCAGATCCAGTCGTAACGTTCTGCTTGCTCCAATGCATCCCGAAGGGCTTGTACCGTCGACGGCTCTGAAGGCTCGCGAATTTCAATGACCGGATATTCACAAGGCTCGCCGCCCAGCTCCTCAATCCAATCTGCCAGCTCACTTGCTTGCGATCTCGCCCGGGTGACCAGAACGCGTACGCCAAACAGCGGCTTTCGTTCATACCATTGCAGCTTCTCACGCTGCAGCACGACATCACCGACGACAATGACGGCTGGCGGCTGAAAGTTCGCTTCCTTCACAATACGTTCGATCGATTCCAGCGTACCGACGATCGTCCGCTGCTCCACACGCGTACCCCACCGGATCAAGGCGACTGGCGTATCGGCTTTTTTGCCATGCCGGATTAACTGTTCGGCGATGTAGCCGATCTTGGCAACGCCCATTAGAAAAATAAGCGTGCCTGTTGCATTCGTCACTTTATCCCAGTGAATCGACTTATCCAGCTTATCTGGGCTTTCATGCCCCGTAACGATAGACAGGGAGGAAGCAAGGTCGCGATGCGTAACCGGAATACCCGCATAGGCAGGTACTGCTATCGCAGAGGTAATGCCCGGCACAATTTCAAACACAATGCCGTTAGCTCTTAGCAGCTCCGCTTCTTCTCCAACCCGGCCAAAAATCGTCGGGTCGCCGCCTTTCAGCCTCGTTACATTTTTGCCTTGCAGCGCCAAATCAACGAGCAGCTGATTTATTTCCTCCTGCTTCATCGTGTGACGGTCGGGGAGTTTGCCAACATAAATTTTTTCCGCACCGGGCTTTAAGTGCCGCAGCAAGCGCGGACTAGCCAGCCGGTCATAGACGACGACATCGCTGCGCTTCAAGCATTCCAATCCGCGCACCGTAATCAGCTTGGGATCACCCGGTCCTGCCCCGACCAGGTAGACGATCCCTTTATCTCGTTCATCCGCTAAAGCCTTTACTTCCCCATACCCCATCTGCTATCCCTCGATTTCCGCCAAAATCCGGTCTGCGCCTCTTGCCGAGAGCGCTGCCGCAACATCCCGGCCTAATTGCTCGGGATCGCTGCCCCGCAGCATTTCTTTCAATAGCACGGAGCCGTCCGGCGTGCCCACTATTCCCGTAAGCTCCAGCTCCAAGGCTGCCGAATCCCCGCTCATCTGCCGTACTGTCGCATAAGCGCCGATCGGAATCTGGCAGCCGCCGTTCAAAGCGCCAAGAAAGCTCCGCTCCGCCCTAACTGCCAGCGAAGTCTCCTCGTCATTGTAGATCGACAACAGCTCACGAACAGCAGAATCGTCTACACGGCATTCAATACCAAGAGCACCTTGTCCGACAGCTGGAACGGATACATCCACTGGAATTGTTGCCGATATCCGGTCTTCCCAGCCCATTCGTGTCATGCCTGCGGTTGCCAAGACGATCGCATCGAACCCTTCCGTCTCCAGCTTGCGGATACGAGAGTCTATGTTGCCGCGCACAGATTCGATTTGAAGATCGGGTCTAGCATTCTTCAACTGGCAGGAGCGGCGAAGACTGCTCGTGCCGACTCTTGCTCCCTTCGGTAAATCATCGAGAGACGAGCCGTCCTTCATAATGAGACAATCTCGCGGATCGACCCGCTTCGGAACCGCTCCATTCATTAGTCCTTCCTGCAGCTCGTAAGGCATATCCTTCATGCTATGAACAGCAAGATCAATGTCGCCATCCAGGAGAGCTTGCTCGATTTCTTTGACGAAGAGTCCTTTTCCGCCGACCTTGGAGAGCGTCACATCGAGAATGCGGTCGCCTTTCGTAACGATTTTTCGAATTTCGAAGGAATAACCAAGACCGTGTTTATCACTAATACGCTTGAGTGCATCGATCACTTGACCACTCTGCGTCAGCGCAAGCGCGCTTTGCCTTGTCCCTACTACGATCGTGCGCTGTCCGTTATTTGCCGTTTCCATTATGTAATCCCTCCGTTATCAACTTCTGAAGCCGTTCCAGCCAAGCATCCATATCTTCATCGCCTTCATACACGCGAGGCGCTTCTGCCGCTGCGAGCCGCAGCAGCTCATGTCTTTCATGCTGATCTTCCACAGCCTTCTTGACCCATTCTCTCAACCTGCGAAGCCTTTGAACGGCGGCTTCATATTCATCTCCATAGGCCTGCTCCAGCTCGCCTTTTATTCTTGCAGCAAGCGCAGGACTTGCGCCGCTTGCCGATACCGCAAGCAATAAATCGCCTCGTCGGACGACAGCCGGACTGGCAAAGTCAGAGCCGGCCGCATCATCGGCAATGTTCACCCATGCCCCGGCACGTCTGCCATCCTCAGCGGCGGCTTGATTCAACAGGACATCATCCGTTGCGGCAAATAGCAGACGCGCACCTCTGGCGTCCTCAGCTTGATAAGACCTTGCAAGCACTTGAATAACGCCTTCATTGGCAAAGGCTTGCAGACGCGGCGTCAAGACCGGGCTAACTAGCACGACGCCATCGGCACCCGCATCCAGCAGCGCTGACGTCTTCCGTTCTGCAATACGTCCGCCGCCTACGATTACAACTTTCTCTCCGCGAAGCTGAAGCATCACTGAGTACATGGCAAGCTCCCTCTATCTATGTCGACAAGCATTTACTTTGTGCTTTAATGAAAAGCGGATATAAAGTTGGACAATAAATTAAGAATAAGGACGAAAAAAGCTAACACATGCAGCCGGGCAAGCTGAGTGCCCGGCCGATCCAGCATCGCGCGCTGAACGACGTAAAAGATATACATGACGAGTGCAGCGAATGATGAGACAACCTTCCAGTCCAGCAGCAGAGAAGTCTGGCCTTCGATCAACAGCAGCGTCACCGCTACAGACAATGACATCGCAAGCAGCGGCACTCCGATAATTATCGCACGGTCGGAATAACGCTCAATCGTATCCAGGCTTGGAAACCGCCGCACATATTTCGACCATCGCTTGTCCTTCAACTGCTGATGAAGGAACAGGTACATGCCAGCAAAAATCGCTCCCACTGTAAGCGCCGCATATGCGCATAGGATCAGGCTGATATGAACGAACAGCAGCTCGCGCATCGTCGAGGACAAGGCCATGCGTGACTCTTCTCCAGGGCGGCTGTACATATTGAGAGCCAATACGGCAAAACCAACGATATTGACTAAAAAGACGATAAACTCGATTTTGAAAAACCGGCTAATAACGAGCGATATCGTGACAAGCAGCCATGAAAATCCTAACCAGTATTCAAAGGTAGAGATGGACGTCATCTCAAGATGGGTCAAAAATTCGAATAACAAGAAAGACAGTTTGCAATATCCATACAAAAATAAGGAGCCCTGTTCCGATCCGTTTCGCTCTCCGGTTCGCGTCCATGAAATCGGAGAAGTAAAACAAAAGGCTCAGGGCGTACATATAAAGTATCGTGTCATACAGCCAATTTTGCGTTCCCATAAGCGCCTCCACGCTGCGCTCCCTAAAGTGCGGAGCGCTCTACCTAGTGACGGACGCCAGCGATGGCGCAGCCCCGCGTACAGGCGCTTTGTTCTTCAGCGCTTCGGCCGCGGCTATCGTATCGTTCGCCGCTTGAAGCTCCGCTTGCTTCTGTGCAAGCTGCTCCTCCAGCGCAAATATTTTCACGAACATGTCCATCGCTTCGTCCGCATGTTTCTCTCCGGCCATCTCTTTAATCCGTAAGATCGGATCCTGCATCATTTGATTGACAATGCTTTTAGTCAGCTTGCCGATGACCTTCAGCTCATGCTCATCAAGGTCAGGCAGTTTATTGCGCATGCTTGCCATCGTATCTTCATGAATATCGGCGGCTTTCGTCTGAAGGGCGCGGATGAGCGGAACGACGCCAAGCGTACGGTACCATTGGGCAAAAATTTCAAGTTCCGCTTCAATCATCGTTTCGATCTTAGCTGCTTCCGCACGGCGATGCTCCAAGTTACTCTCCACGATGCCCTCCAAGTCGTCGATATCGTATAGAAATACATTTTCGACTGCAGCGATCGCCGGATCTAAATCCCGAGGCACCGCAATATCGATCATGAACAGCGGCTTCGACTTGCGCCGTTTCATAGCAGCAGCTACTGTAGCTCTATCCAGCACATAGCCTTCAGCTCCAGTAGAGCTGATTACGATATCCGCCTCATGCAGCTTCGCAGCGGCCTCCTCCATGGAATAGGGAACGCCATTGAACTTGTCCGCCAATTGGGCCGCCCGCTCATAGGTACGGTTGACAACGATAACTTGATTAGCGCCGTTGGCGTATAGATGCTTCGCCGTCAGCTCGCCCGTCTCGCCAGCTCCGATAATCATAACCGTCTTCTTATTAAACTGTCCGAAAATTCGTTTGCCCAGTTCCACAGCAGCGTAGCTTACGGACACAGCCGATTCACCAATTGTGGTAACCGAGTGGGCTTTCTTTGCCATCGTAATCGATTGCTTGAACAGCATATTAAAGAGCGTACCTGTCGTTTTCTCTTGCTGAGCAAGCGCAAATGCGTCCTTTACCTGACCAAGAATTTGTGTCTCGCCGATCACCATGGAGTCCAGCCCGCTCGTCACTCGGAATAAGTGCTCAATCGCCTTATCATCTTCATACATATAGAGATGGTTCGTGAACTGCTGTCTCGGCAGCTTGAACCATTGCTCCATAAAGCTGCGGATATAATGGCCGCATAAATGATGGCGATCGACTACTGCATACAGCTCGGTACGGTTGCAGGTCGCCACAATGACACATTCCATAATGCTGCTAGTCTGGTTAAGCTGCTTCAATGCTTGCTGCATTTCTTTTTCCGCGATTGCGAATCTCTCCCTTACTTCCACGGGAGCCGTCCGATAGTTCAATCCGACTACGATAATGTGCATGCGCGATCACCTGCCTTTCTTTTATATATCATACGAATAATAAGCAATTTTCATTAACACATCGTTTGTCAATCGTAATTATAGCATAGTTCGACAACCATATTGGGTTCATTTATGAATAATGTTTGAAAAACTGATTCTCATTATTCCCATTTCACACAAAGAAATAACCATGGACGATTCTCCGCCCCGTAAGGCGCAGAATCGTCTATGGTTATTTGATATCAATCATTGCGAGCTATTAGACAAGCTCGGTTTGTTTCATTGCCGGTTCTTCGACTTGCAATTCACCCATGCCGCGAACAAGCTTCTTGGCATGCGTCTTTGTTGGTTTCAGCACTGCAATCATATAATCAATCGCCAGCTGCGGATCCACGGTTTCACCACAGGTGTAACAATCAAGAGCGGCAAATCCTCTCTCAGGATACGTGTGAATGGAGAGATGACTCTCCGACAGCAGTACGAGTACCGTTGCGCCTTGAGGTTCAAATTGCTTCGATTGCACAGACATTACGGTAGCGCCGCATGCATCAGCAGCCTCCACCATTTGTGCTTGCAAAAATTCAGCGTTGTTCAGCAGATCAAAATCTACACCCCAAGCATCAACAGCAACGTGTCTTCCGAAAGTTGAATATTCCATCTTCCGGTTCCCCCTTCCTAGGAATAAAATGTTTAAAAAATTTCATCCGCTAGGACCTACGTCATTCACTTCCCGAGGGTATAAGCTCTCGCATCATCTGAGTGAATCCTGGTTCCTATTTTGACTAGAACAGTGTTTTCAACGAGATTAAAAATAACATCTATCAGGCGGAAATGCAACTCCTTTTTTGGATAAGGATTGATTTGGATAATGCCGCCCCGATGCCCGTTTATAACGTATGAAAACCGGCTCTGATCTGTACCCGTATCCGTTATTAGCCAGCCATTAAATTTTTAGTATCATCCGGGCTGTATACCGAGATATGATCGACTTTCTTCGTCGATGCCGGGATAACAAATTTCAGCTGATATTGCTTGTTTACGTTATAGGTGTAAATGTGATCATCACCGTTAACTGTCGTCTCATCCGCTTTACCAAGGGCGGATTCGATATTTTTCAGCGTGAGGCTGTGCAAGTCCTTGGAATAGGATCTGACGTCGAACACGACCATGCCTTTGTTATATCCGAATGTGATGCCCCGTTTCTTATACTCGGCATACATGCCTTTACCCACGAAGTCATTGTGGTCAGCCTTGCCCCATTCTTTCTCAATATCGTCATAAAGCGAGGTATGAGCCGCGTAGCTGCAGCCCGGCACTTTCCCTTCCTTCGCTAATTCGAAAATCTTGCCGACCGCGAGCTTGGACTCGTCTTTTCCGCCATTGGCCTGACCGCTTTGCGGTTTGCTAGTTGGCTTGCTTCCCGTGTGAACACCGTTCCCGCCGTTATTCGTATTGCTGCTGTTGTTAGCAGGAGGTGAAGTCACCTGTGTGACTGGCGGCTGAGTTGCGGAGTCGCCCGGTGCGTTCGTTGGCTGATTTCCCCCGCTGCCCGTACCGTTATTACCGCTGCAAGCCGACAAGGCTAACGCCAATACGGCGGTACCTCCAATAACCGCTAATTTTCTTGTATAGTTCCGAACCTGTTTGTCCATTTGCTGCATCTCCTTTAGTTCTAAGTTGTCTTTGCTTCACCGGCAGCTTGACACTGTCATGAGAATGGACTGCTTTTTCGCGCAAAAGGTTGCAGTGCCCCTTAATATAATATTGTCCACATCGTGGAAAATGAATCAGGGAGACTGCGCCGCGGCCATAAAAAAAGAGCCGCATCCTATGCGGCCCTTCTCTTCATTCCTATTAGGCTTCCAGCACAAACAGCTTGCGCGTCTGCTCCTGCAGCCGCTCGTCGATCGCGGCGATCTGCACCGGATCACTAGCCTGGTTACGCAAGTCAAGAAGCTCATTAATGGCGTTCTGAACCATCTCGATATCCCGCTCG